>CAVSSS010000001.1:0-162921 GCA_963730555.1 uncultured Alphaproteobacteria bacterium
CGGCTACGGCTCGGGCAGGCTAGGCTACCGCACACTGGACTTCGAGGTGTTCCGGGCGAAGGGCGACTATCAGGGCGCAGCTGTCATCAATTATTGCGACGAGGCGATCCCCTTCACCCGCATAACCGAGCACAAGCACTTCGCTCCGTGGGAGAAGGATCAATTTGACGGCACGATCTTGTACCGCGAGTTCAGCCGGTCCTGTGGTCCGAACGACATTCCCTATTATCCAATCCGTCAGACTGACGAAGAAGCGATGCTGAACAAATACGTCGATCGCGCGATGGCGACGCGCGGGGTGACATTCGTTGGCCGGCTTGGATCCTACCGCTATCTGGATATGGATGTGACGATCGGCGAGGCGCTCGCCGCCGCCGACGCCATGCTCAAATGCATCGCTGGAGGCGCCGATATTCCGGCGTTCTTTACGCCGCCGCTCAAGGGGCATTAGAGGGCGGGAAAGAACGACGGGTCGGCGGTCAGTCCAAAAGGCCGAGCTTCTCTTTCTTCGGCATCGAGCGCGCAAATGCGATTCCTGACCATAGCCCGTAAAGTATCGTTCGGCACTTCGCCAGCGCAAAGTTGCGGCTCTTGATAGACATGATCATGTCTCTAAACGACCTATAGATGAATTGAATTGTATCCGTTGATGACAGGCCATCGTATTTCAAATTGACAAACAGCCTATTCCGGTAAAGCCAATGATATTGCGCTATCTTGCGAGGATCCTGTTCCACAAACACGCGTTGTGACGCGTCTCCGGATTTCAGATGCTTCGTCTTGCTTTTCCCGACTTGATAAAGTTTTGCGAAGCGGGCGAGCCGAAGGCAATATTCGGTATCGTCGGCCCAGATGAAGAACTCTTTCAAAGGCAGCCCGACCTTTCGCACCAGGTCCGTCGAGACGAGGAACGAAACGAAGGTCAGCGTCTTCATTTCCAAGAGGCCGTCCGCCAGATAGCGGGCATATTGCGGCATATTGTTCGCGCCGGGCCGCTGGCTAATAGGCTGGACGTTGATGCATTCCCCGTTCAGGTCGAAAACATTGCTGCCAAGAACAGCGTCTTCGCCGACAATCGCCGCCGCCGCCACCAGTTCAGCCATGGCCTCCGGCTCGGGCTCGCAATCATCGTCCATTAGCCACATATGGGTGCAGGCAAGGGGCAGAGCCGCGCGCATTCCCTCATGAAAGCCGCCGGCGCCGCCCGTGTTCTCTTCCAGGCGAACTAAGTGGAAATCGGCGCCGCGGCGCGCAACTTCGCCAGCGAGAAACTCTAGCGTCGGCGCATCGGAAGCATTATCGACGACCACAAGCTGGCGGACTGGGTAAGTCTGCGAGTCAATCGCCTCGAGACACCGTTTAAGAAGCGCCGGACGGTTCCGTGTTACGACGACTGCCGCTACACTTATCATGAGCGCATGTCCTTAAACTATGTACGGTTTGAAATTATTGTCCCAGAGGTCGTATTTTCTTTCGACCACCTAAGATCATGGCGAAGATGAACCATGTCGCCGTCCACCTTGTCAAGCATGACGCGCAACTACGCCATAAGAAGCGCGAATTTTTGGCCGTTGAGTGAATGCGAGGCGCGTGCGGCGGCGATTTCGAAGCCGGCGCCTCCTGAAAGGCGCATTTGCCTTGCAAGGCTCGCGTCAGCGCGGCGCCTCGTCGTGGCGACGCTTCGCTCCCGCGTTTGACGGTTATGGGGATTGACGCTCGTTCTTCGCCGCGCGATTGCCTGCCGTCTGCGCTTCCGCCTCACACATGTAAGCGCCGCTTTTCGTGTTGCCGTAATCCCTCGTGCCGGGGAAATGATAGATGTGCGAATGCTCATTGACCCAAACGACAGTTGATCCGGGACAACAATACTGAGCTTCTTGCGCTGACGCAGTTCCGCCTCCGGTCGACATGGCGGTCCCAGCAGGTGGAGCTGCTGGCCGCTGCCACGGAAACAAGGAACCCGATTGTGTCGGCGCTGGGCGAAGGCGAGGGAGCCGGCCCTGGTATTGCTGGTGCAAATCCTCCTTGCCGCGGAGCGCTTGTCGTTGAGGCGATCTGCGCCCGGCAGGCTTTCAGGAACTGCGGCCAAGTCGCGCCGCCGGTTGTTTCACCCGCTTTTGCGGCTTGCCACTGCCCCGCCACACTGTTTCATCACGCCTTGTTTTCCAGCGGCCGTCGAGGTGGTCGGAGCTGAGACAGGAGACGCTGGCTGCTGCCACGGAAAGAGGGGGCCAGTCTGAGGCCGGGCGGGAGCGGCTGTCGCAGTTCCAGAACCGAGCTGCGCCCTGCATTGGGCCAGAAACTGAGGCCACGTCTCGCCATTCGTCGTTCCTGCCGTTTTCGCGGCTTGCCATTGCTCGCCGCACTGCTTCATGACGCTTTGCGCATTCGCGGCGACAGCCGTTCCGAGCACGATCGCTGTGGCCATGCCGCCCGAATTGTTTTCCGCATCAAAACCTCCGGGATCGGGCCCCTTTCCGCCAGTCATACCTCAAAGCTGGGCGGAACGATGAGGCCCCAATTCTGACGAAAAATTAGACTGCGTCCTTCGATAAGGGGGCGCTGAATGATGGACCATGGGACCGCTCGAAGATCACTCCCGGGGTAAGCCTAGCACCACGCACGAGTTCGCGGCCGTTCACTATTGATCGACTGGGGCGCTGCACTTGGAGAATTTCTACTGCGCCGTCACCACAAGCGATCCGCATGTCCTCGGTAAGAAGAGTGCCGGGGAATCCGATCCCAGTCGTGACCTTAGCGCGGAGAAATTTGACCTGTTCGTCCCGGCCGTCGACCGACATCCTTGAAAAGGCGCCCGGCCACGGCGACAGTCCGTGAATCTGGTTGCGCACAGTTTCTGCGGTTTGTGTCCAATCAATATCTGCTTCGCTCTTCTTGATCTTGTGCGCGTAAGATATGCCTTCGCTCGATTGCTCTCGAAACTCCAGTCGACCGGTTTCCATTGTCCGTAAGGCTCTCACCGCCAATTGGGCAGCAACCGACGCAAGACGATTTGTAAGATCTCCGGCCGTGTCATCTGGACTTATGGTGGTGCTTTCACGCATGGCTACTGGCCCCGTATCTAGGCCAGCATCTATACGCATAACGTCAACCCCGGTACTCTTGTCGCCCGCCATAATCGCCCGCTGGATCGGGGCGGCGCCCGCCATCGTGGTAACAGCGAGGCGTGGAGATTGAGGCATCCCAATCTAGGCATTTCGAGAATAGGAATCGGCAGCAAGAGGCCATAGGCGATCACAAGGGCGAGATCCGCAGCCTGATTCTTGAACTGTTTCTGAGTTTCGACGTCGCGCAACGAAGCCGGCGTGAACACCGGGATTCCAAGGGAATCGGCCGTTGAGTGAACCGGTGTTTTCCTTATTTCAAGCCCTCGGCGGCCACTCTGCGCAGGCGCTCGCGTGTAGACCGCGACCGGTTCACTGCCGCTTTTGGATATTTCCAACAACGTTGGAACCGCAAATTCCGGCGTGCCCATGAAGACAAGTCGCATCGTCTGCTCGATCAACATTCAAAATTCATGAGATCAAGACCTCATTTCGTTCCACCCTTGGCGCAACGCAGAGAAGTGAGCCGCAAACCTATCTCAGCAACAACGTCGGGCGCTCCAAATGATTTGAGAGCCGGACTTCTCTTGTCCGCCGACTAGCCCATGGTTTTGGCTTTCTCTCCCCCGCATATTCAAAGACCCTAGAGACCATTCGGTCCCGCCAAATTATTCGTCTGCGCGGTGTCTCGATACCCATTGCTGTCAGCTCAAGCGCGATCCCATGGATAGTTTCTCCCCGGTCGCGTAGTTCACAAAGCAATGGGAGATAGTCGAGCGCACGGCTCTTCGCCTTCTCACGGATCGCACGAACTTGAGCCTTCCGCGCAGCGTCCGAAAATCGATGCGTGCTTGGGTCGGGGTTACCGAATTTTCGGCCGCGAGCCCTCGCTGCAGCAAATGCGGCCTTCGTGCGCTCCGAAATCAGGCGCGCCTCGTATTCGGCCACGGCGGCGAGAATGTGGATCGTGAAGCGATTCGCTAGCGGCATATCGGCTGCGACAAAATCGACGCCGCTCTTCATCAGGCCCGCGATCATCGCAGTACTGCGGGCGAGCCGGTCAAGCCGTGCGATCACGAGCTTGGCGTCATAGACCCGGCAGAACCAAAGCGCTTCCGCAAGTTTTGGTCGGCCACTGTTCCGGCCGCTCTCGATCTCGGTCAACTCAGCGAGTATTTTGCCTCCGTTTGCAGCGACGTAGCGCCGAACGGCGTCTTGCTGGGCCAGAAGGCCGAGCCCTGAACGCTCTTGCTGGCGCGTCGAGACCCTGTAATACGCTACAATAGGTTTAGCGCTCACGGGTGTGAGGCCTTCCCGTTCCCACCCTAAGCACAGAGACGTTGAGTGCACGCATCAAATAGCGTCGGATCGACGCCGGTCCCCAATCGCCACCCCAAGGCGACTCGACGCCGCGCCGTCCGAACTCAGTGGCGATCTCACGATAGGTTTTGCCTTCACCCCGCCACGTCAAGAGAAGCGAGCCTATTTCACCGAGGCGCTTTCGGACCTTGTTTTGCGCCGTCCCGATCCTCTTGCCCGGCGACCCTTGCCTGAACGCGGCGGCAGTCTGTCCCGCGATCCGCCATATCGAGTTCTTTGTCCAGGGCGCTCGTCGTGGCGGCGCAATGCCGCTCTCGTTGAACTGATCGGCGATGATGCGATAGGAATTGCCCTCAGCGATGGCTTTCCAGATGAGCGGCGCTAAGTCTTGGGCTCGGGCCTTCGAGTGGCCTTGCCTCACAAAAGCGCTTGCCTCGTGACAGCCAGGCGGAAAGCGTCGGGGGGTACCGCCAGCCGAAGATCCGATCTTCGCTCCACGTTCCCGTCTCACGGCAATAACCTGCGTCATCCGCTCTGACGCAAGGCGCGACTCGTACTCGGCGACCGCAGCGAGAATGTGGATCGTGAACCGATTGGCCTCGGGAAAGTCTGCCGCGACAAATTCAAGTCCGCTCTCCATAAGCCGCGCGACCATCTCGACATTACGGGAAAGCCGGTCAAGCCGCGCGATAACAAGCACGGCGCGGGCGACGCGACAGAGGCTCAGCGCGTTGCTAAGCTCCGGCCTGCTATCTTTCCGCCCGCTCATGACCTCGGAGAATTCGGCGACGATGACGCCGGGATTGGCGGCGACGTAATCTTCCACCGCTGCTCGTTGGGCTTCGATGCTGAAACCGAACCGCCCTTGTTGGCCCGTCGAGACACGATAGTAGGCCACATATCGCCGGGGCGGCTCGCCTTCGCTCAGTCTATGGACGCGAGACATTATTGCGATCGTCCATGCTTCAGGCTCCGCTCGCGTGTCCAACGCTGCAGCGACTAGGTCAGCCGCGACCGGCCTTGAGCCGTTCGTAGACCTCTTGTCCGTCCAAATCGACCAGGCGCAACGCATGTGCGCCGGGCGGCCATTCAGCGTCGCCCACGTGTCTTATCGCCCCTTCGATGTTTGCGGCACGGACGGTCGTTTCAGCAAGGCCGAGTGCGCCCCGCTCGGTTGGAGGGCCGAGGAACTGCAGGCGGTATGTTGCCGACCCGAGAACTTCACCTCCGGTATTCCACGCCACCGTGATGCGAAAACGTCCGGCGGCAGTGTTTGGGAAACGACACGCTGCCCTCGCGGTAAACGGCATCCTGGCGATTGGACTGGGCCCGACTGGGATCTCAACCGACCCGCGGTTCGCCGACTTGCAGTCTAACTCCCATTAAATACGAGATATCCCTCGGCGCCTACCGAAAAGTAGTTCGCCTATCCGCGTGCGGTTCACTTTCCCCACTAGCGTGGTGGCCGCTTGCCATGTTCCCGATCGGTCGGTCAGCGCGTGGACTTTCCCGACCACGCGCTGAATGCTTTCCTTTGACGGCCGGTAGCCAATACGAGCTCGGCCGGCCCTCGCCGAAAACATTCGCCCGAACGTGTATCCCATGAAGTCGAACTCGCCTTCCGGCACTTTGCAGGTGCGTGTCTTCTCCTCGTTCACCGCCAGCTTCAGCTTGCCTATGATCTCGCGCAAGCTTTGCAATGCCGCCACAGGATCACGAGATCGTCGGCGTAGGTCACGAACCGCGCCAAGAGGCCGCAAGGCGATAGCGCGGGCGCGAAGGGAACTCGCTAAGCGAACGTGAGCCCTATCGCGTCCTCAACAAATTGGTTGAATTGCGCATAACCAACAGTTCGGCGTAGTTTCGCTACAGATGCCGAGAGTAGAAATAAGCTATCACAGAGGAGGACTGGGATGACACGGGAGACGCAACGCCAGCTCTATCAAGCGGTCAAGGCGCATATATTCGAATTAGAAATCACACGAGGTGTCGGGGAGGGTCTCGATCGGGAGGCCCTGGATCGCCGGATTGAGGCCGCTCGGCAGCTTTCAGAATGGCTCTCGCAAGTTCTTGAGCTTCAGCCTGCGGCTTTCCCAGCAGCTCAAACGCCGCCCCCATAAAGCTCTCCAGCTGATCCGGATCAAACTCCGCCTTACGCACCCGATCCTCCAAAGGCTTCCGATCGTCGCCAAAGCGCAAGCGGTACGCGGTGGGGTCCATTGGGTCATGCCATCAACAAATTTCTTACGTTTTTTATCGTCTTAAAGTCAATCGGAGCGAAACATTTTGAAGCCCCTTTCGAAGCGACGCAGCCGCGCGCCCTCCCACGGAGGGCAATCATCGCCGCTTAAAAGCGGGATTTTTGACCTTCACCCAGTTGCGGCGCCATGAGCCACTCTCGCTCCGACCCCGATTTCTGGATGTACGAGACGAGCGGCGTCCTGCGCCCTGCGGTCAGGGCCTATCTCAAAGGCAAGCCGATGACAGCGAAAGACATCGCCGCCATGCGCACCTACTTAAGGGTGTGGGTCTTCGCGCCAGAGTTCGACGGCGATGGTGTCGAGGCGCTGCGACAGACGGTCGACGGGCTCGCCAGCCGGGAGGCGATTGAAGACTGGCTGGCGACGGCGCGCAAAGAGTGGGTCAGCCCATTGTGACAAGTCTGATGTGTAGTAGCTGGAACTTGATCTGACGGACGGCGTCTGGAGTGTGGTCGGGTCCGCGTGTCGGGTCTGCTCAGGCGGCGATCATTTTCTCCTTCGCTAGCGGTGTCGCGTCAAGGAACGTTTGCATCGGCGTTTTGCCGAGGCACCATCGTCCCTGGTGCGGCCTTTCCTCGTTGTAGTTCTTGGCCCAATCATCGAGATCGCTCTGCAGCTCGCCGATCGAGCCGTAGATCTTCTTGCGGAAGGCGACACGGTAGAACTCGTCGAGCACGGTCTTGTGGAACCGCTCAACAATTCCATTATCCGGTATGTGATCCGTCGGCGCCTTGCGAACTTTGCCAACACGCGAAACGCCTGAGGCAGGACACATATGCGGGTTGCATCGCGTCCTTTGAACCTATCTCCGGGCTGCTCCTAAACCGCGGAGCCGCGCCCACTCATTCGCCTTCCGATGCTGGTGGCGGTGCGGGACACGAGCCGCCGCGTCAGCTCAGGTCTGGCAGCAAGATAAGCGAGATATTTGGCGTATTGGCCGGAATGCCGGTAGCTTCGAGCAACGTTAGACTGAAGAAGAAGAGTCATAGTCTTCCGGAAATCATCTATGGCTTGCTTGAGCGTCGGGTCGAGACGATCTTCATATTTTTGGCTTAACATGTCACCTACGCTCTGAATCTTACGGTAATCTTTTACCGACCGGGAGTGAGGGGAACGCCCAGACGGCGCGTTTGGAACTGAGTAGATGTAATAAGGTTCATTGATCATGATGATCTTGGCTCCGTTGAACAGACTTTCGACATAAAGCACCAGATCTTCGGAGAAATTTATGCTTTCATCATATTCAAGCTTATGGTCGGCAAGAAACTTGCGGCGCATGATTGGCTTCATGAGCCCAAAGGAAGCATCTGAGATATTAAAATCGTCTTCCGCGCGAAACATGTCGAGAAGCCCAATCTGCTTCTGGGGCTCGGGAAGTTTGTAGTAGGGCGGTTTGAATTCCACATCTGCGACGATGTCCCACATCTCCAGATCATCGGCGACGAAGTCGGCTGATGTCGCACGGGCGACCTCCGACAGGCGCTCAAGCCGGCCCGGCTTCCAGGCGTCGTCGGCATCAAGCAGGGCGATCCAATCAGCTTTTGCCGCGCGGAGACCGACATTGCGCGCAGCCGAAGGGCCGCCATTGATGGGGGTTGAGAGCAGGCGAAGCGAGGGAATTTCCCGCCCCAGCGCCCTAGCGACCTCGACTGTATCGTCGGTCGAGCAGTCGTCGATGACGAGAATCTCGAGCGGCGGAAGCGTTTGCGCCGCAGCGCTTCGGATCGCGCGTCCGATAATGCCTGAGACATTGTAAGCTGGAATGACGACAGAAAAATCCATCGGCCCTCCTGGTCGATTGCTATCGCTCGCCGAGACCGGCCTCAGAGTGGAAGAGTTATGGTTCGGATCGGTTGTTAGCAGACTCTCGAAATGAGAAAAAGAATCACGGCCTAGCATCACGACGAACGCCGTCGTCATGGCCGTGCGCGCCGGGATAAGTGGCCAGCAGTTCTCACGAACCGCGGGCGGAATTGAAACACAGAACCCCTGACGATCCGATCGACGAGGGCTCCCGGGTTGTGTGTCCTCTCAAAGTCAAGCGGCGTACGCTGCACGATTAGCGCGATGATTTCCTTTCAATACGGGTAGGAATAGGCTCCCGCGGTAGTCGTAGGCGTCGTGCGCGTGACGCCAAGAATATCTATGGTCGGCGTTCCGGCGATTCCTGCGCCAATTGCCGTCGCCCCCGACTTGAGCATGAGAGTATAAGTCAACGCCGCAGGATTGAAGTTGATAAATTCGCCCTTCGTCCCCTCGGTCTCAATGATGTTGCCATTGCCATAGGTTCCCGGCTGGGTAACAAATTGTACGACGCCGTTCACATACCAAGTGATGTACGGGCCCGTGCAACACATGACAACGTTGTGATCCATCGTAACGCCGGCATCGCGAGTGTCGACATTGAGCTCGGTCGTAAGATTGTTCCGTACGGCGGTGTTGGTGCTCAATGGCCCTTCATGCGTTGCGCCGCCAACGTCAATGGCGGCCGTGCAACCCGGCACCGACACGAGACCGTCCTCAACCACCGTATTATTGGCGATCAGGCTGTTATGGATGCTTGAAAAGGAAATCCCCGCACAGGCGCTCGTCACGATGACGTTGTTGGTCACCGTAACATTCGTCCAGTCCTCGTCGAACGCGTCGATTCCCTGCAGATAAGTCGGGAATGGAAGCGTTGGGTCCGTCTGGCGGAGGATAAGGTTGCTGTCGATCAGGATGTTCGAAAAGGCGTTGTAAGCGACGCCCGCGGGGAGCGGGCCGTTCTGCCCCTGCATCGCGTCCTCGTGATTGCCATCGCCGATATTTAGGTTGTCGTGGATGGTGTTGTGGGTGATCGCCAGGTTGTTCGCGGCATAGTCAATGGCGTCATCGCCAAAGTGGTCGATCACGTTGTTCGTGAACAGCGAGCTGTTCCCAGCGAGGATCGCCCCGTTGCGCACGTTGTGGATGTGCGATCCCGCCAACGTGATGCAGGTTGTATAGGGCACCCCGTTAGCGCCGTTGCCGGCCGTACCTTCCTCCCAATAGCCTTGGCGGGCCTGCGCCACCCACTGCGCCTGGGTCCAGCCGGCGGTGCTGTCGGCGGAACTGATCAGCAGATTCTCCAGAACGATGTCGGTGGTCGGATACGATGGACCTTGATCGGTGAGCGTCACGAGCGCGTTGAAGTTGTTGTTCGCGCCGAACAGGCTCTGCACCTTGATGCCGTTGAACACCCACTTGTTGGTCGACCAGATCCACAGGGTCGTAAACACCGGAACCTGACCCGGAGTGGGGCCAGCTTCGACCGTCACAAAGTCCGAGTTGGTGGTCGAGCGGTCAAAATTGCCGAGGACGATGTCGCCATAATTGCCGCTCATGAGATAGATCGTGTCTCCGGGTTGAACCGGAGGATTGCCGAGCTGGTCTGCGACGTCGATGAACGCGCCATTGACGACGTGGGAGTAGGGAATGCTCGACAGGAGGGGACGCGTATAGCCCGGAACCGAAAAGCCAGCGGCTCCCCAGGCGCCGCCGATAACGCCGGTTAGGCTGTTCCATGGACTGACTTGAGAACCATTGCCGCCGGCGGCCGGCGACTTGCCGTTCACCGGATCAATGTACCAGAAATTCCTGGAAGTCGCCGATGGGACATTACAGCCACGGGCCGCCCCTACAGGAATAGCGAAAGCGGCCAGCATAACCACAACGCAGGAAAGTGTCTTCATGAAGCCTCCCATTACGTTGGCAGTCATAGTGTGTATAATTATTTTCTGTGAGCAATATCATGCCCCCTCAGTGCTTTCAACCATCAATAATGTCTACCCTCTATAGTCGGGAAGATGGCGTCGTGCTCATTCATCGAGGATGCGCCTTGGCCGAAAGTCGGCCTGATCAACTGCAATCACGGAAGTGGGCGTCAAGAGCCTTATTGCTTTCACCGAAACGTGATAGCGGTAGGCGCTAAACACGATTATGGGACCGAGCGCGATCGGTGCGCGGTCCTTCTGAAAAGCGGAGCCGGCAAATGATTTCTAGCACCCGCGCCGTAAAGATTCTTAAAAGTGTGCCGCCCCACGGCTTCGTGATGGCCACGATTCGGTCAAAGGCAGTTCGGCGAGCGCGCATGTCCGCTCTCTCCCAACAGCCAAAGCCGAACGTCGCCACATGCAGCTACCGATCCGCGATTGAGTTTACTGCGCTCGCGGACTTCCTCTAGGATTGCGAGCAGGTCGATCCACCGGAAGATATCGCGCGGATTGAGGCCGTCCAATGATGGACTTTTCCGTCATCATTCCAGCCTATAACGTTTCAGGCATCATCGGACGCGCGATCCGAAGCGCTGCGGCGCAGACATTGCCGCCGCTCGAGATCCTCGTGATCGACGACTGCTCGACCGACAACACTGTCGAGATCGTGAAGGCGCTGGGGCGGGAAATTCCTTCCCTTCGCCTTCTCTCAACCCCCGCCAACGCCGGCCCGTCCGCCGCCCGCAATGTCGGATTGCGCGCCGCGAAAGCGGACTGGATCGCTTTGCTCGATTTCGACGACGCCTGGAAGCCGGGTCGCCTCAAGCGCTTGGCGGAAGTCGCCAGCGCGACATCGGCCGACTTTGTCGCCGACAACCTGGTGATGTGGGACGCTGTCGCGGATGCCCAAGTCAAACCGTTCTATTACGAACTTCCGGAGCCTCAGAAGCAGATTACGCTCCTCGATATGTTCATAGCCGATGACAATTTCAATTTCTCGAAGAAATCATACGCCCTCATGAAGCCAATACTCAGGCGGGAGTTTCTAACAGACAATAATATCGAGTACAATGAAAACATGAAGCTCGGCGAGGACTTCACGCTGTTGGCTGAGAGTCTATTCAATGGGGCGAAGATAATCATGATCGAAGAATCCTATTATATTTATTCAATGCCCCATTCACCTTCTGGCCGCTCCCCACACAGCCGCTCCGTTTACCGAGCGGGCGGCCTGACTGAACTGAGCGGCATGATGGAGAGAAAATATCCCGATCGTATTGACACCGTACTCAAACGAGCTATGCGCAATTACGGACAGACCATGATGTTGCTGCATGACTCCGATGTTGCAAGGGAGTATCGCTGGAAGCGCAAATACACGAAATATGTCGCTTATCTAGTTGCAAGGCCCGAACTCACGCGACGTTTATTTTTCCGCGCCGCTATGAATGTCTGGAAGCGATCGTTTTATGGCACTTCGATGCGGTCATGATTAATACCGACACTCGCTGATTAGAACTGGTAGGCCCAATCGCGCATGCCAATCGACATGATTCGCCAGGGTTGATCGATCAGCTGGACGCTTCTAAGAACCTCGCGCCTTCCAGCATTTTCTGATTCACTCCCCGGTGGAGTGGGAGGCGAATCGATGCGCGGCCAGAGGGGACTTTTCGACGTCGAGGAGCGCCTGAAGCGGCTGAGCGATCTCGGCGATCAGTTGCTGGCTTTCGCAGCGGCGGTCGGTTTCGAGATTTTCCGGTCCGAGCTGACGCGGGCGCTGGCCTACTCGGACGGCTCGCAGGGCGGCCGACCGCCGTTCGACTCTTGTGATGATGTTCAAGATCCTGGTGATCCAGGCGGCCAACACCCTCTCCGACGAGCGTACCGAGTTTCTGATCAACGACCGCCCGTCGTTCATGCGGTTTCTCGGGTTGAGCCTATCCGACCCGGTTCCCGAGGCTCGCACGATCTGGCTGTTCCGGGAGAAGCTGACCAGGGCCGAGGCGATCAAGCCACTGTTCGACCGGTTCGACGCGGGGCTGCGCGAGGCTGGCTACGTCGCTATGGGCGGCCAGATCGTCGACGCCTCGCTGATCGCCGCGCCCCCAAGCAGCGCAACACCGAGGAGGAGAAGAAGGCGGTCAAGGAGGGGCGCATTCCGGAGGCCTGGAAAGCCAAGCCAGCCAAGCTCCGGCAGAATGACCGCGATGCGCGCTGGACGGTCAAGTTCAGCAAGGCCAAGGCCAGGCCGGATGGGACGGTTCCTCCGGTCGACATCGCCATTCCGACATTCGACTACCTCGCGGATCGCGACTCCCCGCGGCTGCGCCGTTTTGACGGTCGAGATAGACATCCGCCACTCCAGTTCCATGGGAAACTATCAACCCCTCGCCACCGTGGCAACCCGCGGTCACAGAAACGGCATAAATGCGAGCCCGCCGAGACTCCTAGGTATGAAACCAGATCGAACGGTTGAATCCGATTGCCCACCTCCCGCAGTTGAAATGTTCTGTTGGGGCCTCGATCAACGCGCACTTTGGGGCGGACTTCTGCCGTTCCTGGGCGACTGCTGGAGGTCTGGAGTCGGCCCAATTGAGGCGTCCAAGGCCACGATCTGCAACGGCAGGTTTGCGTCGATCCGCGCCATTCGATCGCTCCCGACCAAGGTCCGCTCTGGGTCAGGTCGAAGAGCGCGGGATGATTGCGAGTCGACCGCACCGCCGGCGGCAGCCTCAACGAGGTTCGCAGCGGCGGCTTGCGGTGTGTTGCGCGAGGCCTCATCGAGCGCAACTCTCTGCGCCGCGAGGCGCGGGGAGACATGTGCCTATTTCAGCGGCTATGTTGGTAGGCGCCGACATCCACCGGACTCCTGCGCGGCGCTCCCGTAATGTCGACAGGCGGCGCTTCCGCAGAATTGCCGGCTCCGATTGCTATCGCCCCGGATTTCAGTTGGAGGTCGTAGACGAGCTTGGCGGGATCGAAACCAACAAACATGCCTTCGGCGCCGCGGCGTTCGATAATATTGTGGCCTGCGTATTCGCCTGGCTTGAAGACACCCCATTTCGGCTTGCCGTCCGACCAGGTGAGGATCTGGCATCTCCCGTTGATGCCAAGACAGATGTTGTGATCCATCGTCATATTGGGGTCGACGTTATAAATGGTGAGGCCGGGGGCGATATTGTTTCGGATGATCACATCGTTGGACGAGGAGCCTTGATGTGTTTTGTCGCCGACGGCCACGGCGGGCGTGCAATTCCCGGGCATGGGCAGCAAGCCGTCCGCGACAACCGTGTTGTTGATGATCTTGCCGCCATGCACGCTCCCATAGAAAATGCCCCAACAGGAGCTGGTCACGACCACGTTGTTCGTCACCGTGAGGTTCGTCCAATCTCCATCGAAGGCGTCGATCCCTTGCAGATTGTTTGGGATTGGCAGCTTCGGATCGGTCTGCCGGATGACCCGGTTGCTGTCGATAACGACGTTGCTGGACGCGCCAGGATATCCTTGCATGCCGTCCATATGAGCGCCGTTCCCCAGGTCGAGGGCGTCGTGAATGTAGTTCTTCGCTATCAATATATTGCTCGCAACGTAGTCGATCCCGTCGTCGCCGAAACGGTCGATCTCGTTGCCGGAGAACAGCATATTGTTCGCCATGACTTCCGAACCGAATATGACCTTAGAAATGTGAGAGTTCGTCACCGAAACGCAAGTTGTGTCGGCTCCGTGGTCGTTGCCCCTTGGCGGAAATGCCGACCACCCGGACCCGCGCCAACCAGTCCGGCTGGGTCCATCCATCCGTGTTGTCAGCCGAGCTGACCTGCATGCTCTCCAGGATGATGTCCGAAGTCGGGCGCGCGGCTCCCTGGTCCGTGACGGTCACCAGCGGCAGCCTATTGTTATTCGTGCCGAGCTGGCTCTGCACCTTGAGGCCTTTGAACATCCACTTGGTGGTCGAGCGGATGTACAGGATCGAGAACACCGGCGCCTGACCCGGCGCGGCCTCGACTGTAACGAAACTTGGGTTGGCGACCTGCTGCAAGTAATCGCCGATGACGATGTCACCGTAATTGCCGCTCATCAGCTTGATCGTGTCGCCGGGCTGCACGGGCGGGCTCCCAAGCTGGTCTGCAACCCAAGCGCGTTTGCCATCGACGACGTGGAGGTAGGGGACGCTCGACAGCAGCGGACGGGTGTAGCCGGGCTGGGGTTTGATGGAAAAAAGACCTTGCAACGAGTTCCAGGGCGCAGTTTTCGATCCATTCCCCCCGTCAGCCGGCGTCTTGCCATTGACCGGGTCGACATACCAGACCTTCCCGGTCGTGCCGGGCTGAGCGCAACCCGGGTAAACCTCAGCCGCCCGGGCGCCGCCGCCGAGCGCCGAGGCAAGGCAAAAAAAGCCTGCTGCGACTAGCGCACGCGGTCTCTTGTCCAAAATCATGGCCGATCTCCTACGATCGCCGAAGTGAGGAAAGTCAAAGAGGGTCGGTGCGCTTTCTACCGGGAACAATAGACCAAGAGAAAGGCGGCCTGAGTCGAATCGGATCCGCTCCCTCATTCAGGCTCCATCTGCCCAAGGCTTCAGGCGACACCGCCCTCCGAATACGCTAGCAAACCCGCGTCCGGGGCCTGGCGAGCCCGTCCGGATTCGCCCTCCAGTCAGAGGTCGAGCTGCTCAGTTGCGGTCAGGATCACCGGCATCGCTTTGGGGTGGGTGGGACTGTCGGAAATCTTGTGCGTGGGGCCGGGTTTCCATCAGGTTCTGACGAAGCGATCGCCGAACATGATGGCGAACTGGGTCTTAGCCTCGGCCCATTCGCGGGGCGGCATTTTCCATTGCTGAGCGACCTGGCGCAAGACCAGGAAAATGAGCTTGGTCGCCGCCTCGTCGCTGGGGAAATGGCCTCTCGCCCGCGCGGCCCGTCGCAGCTTGGCGTTCAAGAGCCTCGATGGCATTCGTGATGTAGACGATTTTGCGCACGGCCGGAGCGAAGGCGAAGAACGGGATGATCTGCTCCCATTGTTGAAACGGCAAACCTTCCGCAATATACCGTGTCTGCAGCCTTCATGGAGCGTTTTCTCGATGCGATCCACTTCCAAGGAAGAGAAATCAAACGGTCTTCCAATCAAAGAGGCTTCAAGTTCGTCGACAATGAGGAAATAGCAGCTGATGCACTGGAATATTTCTCCAACAATAAAAGATCAATGCAAAAGGAGTTTTATTCAGAGCTTGCGCAAAAGATCGGCCTAACGAAGGCGAAATTGTTTTGTGAGACAGCATCAACTGATTGGTAGCATGGCAAAGGACTCCGGAACGCCCCTAAGGGATGTTGTCGAAAACCCGTTGGATTGCTCATGGGCGCTTAATCTTGTTTCTGATTTTCCACAAGAGATTGTTGTCCTAGCAGTTTCCTTTAGACGCCTCGATCCACAAACAGCTCGCTCTAGGTCGCTCTGCGCGGCGCTTTTTCCTTCTCGGATTGACGTGCGGGTCAAAGGCTAGGTTCTCGCCGCCGACCCACGCCCCGCGCCATCCGATCGCTGAGCCGGAAGGCTTCATCTTGCTGGCCCGGCCTGCACAAGACGCTGCCTGAGGCCAGCGAGTGGGACCGCTCCCCGCTCGACAGTCGCAGTTTCTGCCGAAAAATCCTCAGGCCACGACCGCAAGCCGGAAGGGATTTTTAAGACGCTGTCCATCTCGTTGTTGGCGAGGCGCCGCCGGTCTGATAGAGAAGACCTTTGCGGGTCTCCGCCAGCCATCCCACCCTCCGAAGCGAGGCGGTCCATTCTCGTCTGGTTCCAGCTTCGAGCGTTGTTTATCGAACAGCCGACGCTATGGCCCCCTATTGGCTAAAACCAAATCTTGGTAACTCAGATGCTCCAGCCGACCACACCACAAACCGTAATCAATCCGCTCGATGGTCAGGCCAACCTCCGCGTAGAGTTTTCTCACCCATTCCTCATCATACGCGACCGCCAGCTCCGGAACCTGTTGATCCGTGACGCGATACACTCCGTCACCGAATTGGAAATTGAGCGGTATGATGTTCCTGGCTAGATCGGAAACGCTTTTTGCGCCTTCGGCCTTAAGCCTCTGGGTTTCCTCATTCAGGAGGAAGTAGGAGATCATGCAGCGGCTCCCCCGAGCCATGACGCGATAAATCTCCGAAAGGTAATTGGCTACATCCTCAGGCAGCATGTGTGTGAATACCGACCCGAGCATGACAAAATCAAAGCTATCATCAGGGAAAGGGAAACGGTATTCCGACGCCCGATATCGACCTTCCTTGTTGTACAGTTCGTTATAGACATCGATTTGCCGGAATCTAAAATTGGGTCGGCGTGGTGTAATGTGCTTGGAGCACCAGTCGACGCCGGCCTTTGTTATCTCTAATCCCTCATACACGCTCCGCTCATCAAGATAGCGCGCCAGCGGGATCGTCTTTCGACCGATGCCGAAGCCTACGTCTAGCATCCTGTCATTGGGACGGAGGCCGCCTACGTCGCGATAAATCTTCAGAAACTCTTCGCCGTTCTCCTTAAATACTTCGAGGTTCCGCGGACCATCGAACATCATCCGGACGGGCGGGACCATCGGCGCAAGATCACCGAACAACCTAGCTCTCTGCCGAGCCTCTAGACCGAGAAGGTCACGGACACAATTCTTTATTCCTCCAAGCATTAGTCTTCCTTCCTTAGTATTGGTAAAGACCAATCCAGCAGCAGAGATTAGGCTGTCAATGTCCTGGGCAGATGCCGCCGTTCTACTTGGCCGTATTAGTCAAGTGCGAGTGGAAGGTCCAGCCGATCGCCTTCCTCCCGTAGCTTTGTTCATTGAAATCGCGACGTTCCTCCATCTAGTGGTTAAACTCAAACGAAAAAGTCCGGCGCAAGGTCAAACACTTCAGCGATTTACGGGGCGGATCAAGGGTACCAAACGTCAGATTCTATCCACTAGAACTCGAGGGGTCGTTTAAGCGGCGGGTTTTGCGCCCCGCACGGGCACATCAGCCAATCCGAATCCAGCACACGCTCAAATGCGATAGCCGGAGACTGCGTGGAAATCGTCCAACAGCAGCGACCTTTTCCGCATCCGGGTGCGCAGGAGCCGGCGCGCCAGCCTGGACTGCATAGTTTCGCGCGCGAAAAACCGAAAGAGCCAATTCGAAACCGGTTTTTCCGAGAGAAGATGCGTCCCGACACCGTCAGTGGACAGATGGAGGTTGAAGACCTTGGATACCACCCGAAGCGCTTCTGCAGTATAGAAGGAAACGTGTTGGCCATGCTCGGGGGCAAAATACCACCAATCGCTCGCTCTCTGCACTTCATTTGAAACAAGTAGAGTCGAAAAAAGGAGATTGTTAGAAAAGGCCAACATAGCCTTTATCTCAGAGAGCGGGTCCACGAGATGTTCGAAGACTTCGAAGGCAGTCAATAATTCGAATCGCGTTTCTCGATTGGCAACGAAATGCTTGGCAAAGATATTATCACAGTATTTATCGTGCCAATAGAAATCAAATCCGAGGTCACGCATCATGCGCACCAGCACCCCATAGCCAGCGCCATAGTCAATAAATTTTCCTTCCTTGTCAAACATACTAAGAATTACACCCTCAACAATCTTGGAGCCGCTCAACGCTCTGTTAACGGGTCCAAGATCGATCTCGTTGATGGCCGAGGCATACGGATTCTGAAAGCCAATACGGGTCTTCGGTCTGCATAAAGCCGCATGATTTGCAACGAAAGTATCCGGCTGAGTACTTTTCCAGAATGTCCGCATTGAATACCAGCGCTGTTTGGGAGTCGCATATTTTACAACGCATTTCTGAGCTTCCTCAACAGGAGAAGCGTATCAATTGCGCTGGCGAAACAGATAAATATTATGTACGAAATGACAGTTCCGGCGATGACCCCAGTAACTCCCCACGACTTAATTAGCACAATCGACAAGACGATGTTCACGGCCGCGGATACCGCACTGTACACAAGTTGCGCCTTCATGTGGTCTGCGGCGGCGAGAAGGCAGGCGATCGGGCTGCAAAAGGCGGAGATCATGCTCCAGGCCGCCATCCAGTAGACGAGGTCGACGGGCGGCACAACAGCGTCTCGCGTCCAAAACAGGATGAACGGTCGGGCGATGAAGATCAGCGGAACAACGGCGGCTAGAGTGAACCCGAGCGACAATGACAAAACCCGCTTTAACATGCGGGCGACCCACGCAATGTCACGGCGCGCTATTGCATCGGCGTAGGCCACCCAGATGTAATTGAATAAGATCGTCTGGGGCAAATAACTATATGAGAACAGCGTATATGTCAGGCTGTACGATGGGACGCTAGCGGAACCGGCAAATTTTGCAACAATGAAATTGTCGGTTTGGAAGATGACCAGAGCTACTATTTGGATCAGAAAGAATGTGCCACCGGACTGCAGGAGCCTTCGAACAGAAGATATTTGAACGGATTGAGGCCGAGGCGCAAAGAGGGGCTTGTAGCGCCCGAACAGCCAGAGGCCACTGAGAATGTTCACGATTAAACTTGTGCCAGATATGGCCATAACCAGCCGAACCAAGCCGCCATGGCTGCGTGTGACGGCAATTAGGGCCACTAGACTGGCGATATTGCCGGCCATGCCCCAATAGTTCTGGAGCTTGCCCTCCTGCAGGGCGTCGTAGGTGACGGCGGTTATGGACAGGGGGAAGGCCAGCAAAAAGAATGCGAACGACGTTGCTATTGCCGGGCCGACTTCGGCCCGAGCCTCTTCGCTCGTTATGCCAAAAAGCGGCACCCAATTGATCCATGGCCAAGCTACAACGGCGACAAGTCCGAGCACAGCGGCAATTGTGCAGAGCAGAGCGAAAGCTGTGCTAAGGAGGCTGCGCACGAGGTCGGGGCGTCCGGAAGCCAATGCGCTCGCAATGGCAGTCCTGAGGCCATTGCCGACGCCAAGGTCCGCCAAGCGCACCCACGCCAATAGCGAGTAGAGCAAAATCCAGACACCGTAACGCTCTTTGCCGAGATACCCGATGGTGAGCGGCACCGATAAAAAGCTAACCAGGAAGCCCACGCCGCGACTGCCTAGCCCTGTGACAAACCCTTGGACTATGCCTCTACGACGCCGACCTGTATGATCTTCCTCCTCGATCCTGCCCATGGCAGATCGAAGCGCCGAATTGATATTCAATGGCGCGGTCCTGCTCGGAAGGACTGCTCAGCCCGAAGCGGCATCCGGGCCCCAGTGAAGGATCTCGCCTTCATCTGGATACGAGCCAAGTCACAAGCCTCTCGTCGGCTTCGTGAACGTCGCTAGTGACGTTTGCCTCCATAAGAACCTGAGCCTTTAAATTGAAGGGCGGCTTGTCGATGAACACTCCGGATCCCCGAGGCACCCGTATATCCGCGCCTGGTTTTTTGTCTAGATTAAAGGAGGTAACCTTATGGGCGGCCGGAAGATGCTCGGTCACAAGAAGATATTTTGCGGTAATATTGTGAAATATACTCATAATATCTCTATTACTCAGATGTTGAAGAACCTGCCTGATGATACACAGATCACATGAGGGCAACTTGGTTCTGCTGGCGTCCGCAAACGAGAATTGTACTGCTTTCGTTCCATATGTTCTTTGGTTGTGCTCTACCAGAGCCCTTACAACGTCTATTCCTAAATAGGTCTGACATTTGCCAACGTATTGTGAGGCGACTGTAAAATCCCCGCAGCCAATCTCAACAACAGTCCTGACATCATACCTGATAATGACGTCAACCACGAGAGAAACATATTGTGTAACTGACGGATCATAAGATCCTATTCCAGAATAGAAAGGAGTTTCTGGGTCAGACCCAACTCCCCAGAGTCTATTCTTGTAGATATTCCCGAAAATAACTGCATTGGAGCGTGTAGCCCACATTTGACGTGCACGCCTTACCAATCGCCGCACCGAGCTAACTTTGACCATGCAATCTCGTTCACTTTTCCAGCGTGAGCCCTTGTTCGACGTTGCGCCTTTCAACCACACACGATTGCATCCCCCATCTAACAAAAAATTGCATTGCTCCTTTGGCCCCGCGCACGTTGCTTATCCAATTTTCGGGCTTCTGGTCGTCTTTTCGGGCTTCTGGTCGCCCGACCCGCTGGGCCGCACAAGCCCGTGGCGTCCACGCCGGGGACCGCCAAGCATCAATTAAGCACGCTTTTCGGCGCGTATGCAAGAGCCGGCGGCGTCAAGGGTTGACGAATTATGATCGCTGGGACCGACATCAGCACAAAGCGTGCCAGAAAAAGGTCGCTTGCAATCCTGTTGAGCAGCGACAATATTTAATCTGCAATAGTCGTAAGTTTCCGTCCTGATTGTCACCACTTGCCGTCCTAATTCTTGAGCCAGATGAGTCTTCCACCTGCTTCCGCTAATCTAACAAACAACTACGTGGAACATGAGGCATGAAAATTGCGGTTTGGCACAATCTCCGCAGCGGCGGCGGCAAGCGGGCCCTGTACGACCACGTGGTTGGACTTCTCGCGCGCGGTCATACTTTGGAAGCTTGGTGCCCGCCGACAGCCGATCGCGAATATTTGCCGCTCAGCCCCCTAATTCCCGAGCATGTGGTCGATCTTGCGTGGCCGACCTGCCGCTTCACTGACAAGTTCGGCATTACGTTTTTAACGGCGCGACAGCTGGCGGCGATGGACGCGCATTGCCGAACCTGCGCCGAGGAGATCGGCCGCGGCGGGTTTGATATACTTTTCGCGAACGCATGCGTTTTTTTCAGAACGACGCCGATCGGTCGCTTCGTAAGCATTCCCTCGGTGATCTATTTGGGAGAGCCTTATCGTTGGCTCTACGAAGCCCTCCCGCGTCTGCCGTGGTTGGCGCCTCCAGACCGCAGCGCGTCTTTCCTTAAACCTTCGACCCTGAAGGCCGCAATCGTCGACTGGAGACTCATACGCAATTTGCGTTTGCAGGCCCGCGAGGAATTCGAAAACGCCGCTGGCTTCAGTGGCATTTTAGTCAATTCCTACTTCAGCCGAGAGAGCCTGTTGCGATCCTACGGGTTGGACGCTGACGTATGCTACCTTGGGATCAATAGCGACTTGTTCGTCGACAAGAATCTAAATCGAACGCATACTCTCGTTGGCCTCGGCTCGATAACACCTGCGAAAAATATTCGGCTCTGCATCGAGGCAGTCGGAAAGGTGTCCGCGCCACGTCCAACGCTTATTTGGGTCGGCAACATTGCGGACACGGGCTATCTCAACGAGATGAAAGCCTTGGCGCACTCGCGAGACGTTGTATTCGAAGTAAAAGTCGGCGTTTCCGATACCGAGCTAATCGACATCCTCAATTACGCCATGGCTTTGCTATATGCGCCGAGGCTGGAGCCGTTTGGCCTCGCGCCCCTGGAAGCAAACGCTTGCGGCCTTCCCGTTATCGCTGTTGCGGAAGGGGGGATTCGCGAAACGATGGTCAATCAGGTGACCGGTTTGTTGGTGGAGAATAGCCCGGCTGCGATGGCAGAAGCCATTGAGCGGCTTTCCGCTGACCCGTCCTTGGCGCGTAAACTGGGGGCCAATGCACGTCTGGCGGTCAAGGAAAAGTGGAACATGAGCGCGGCGATCGATCGACTTGAGGAGAAACTTGTTCAATATGCGCGCACGAGTCCGGCCTGACGCTAGTGCCGAAAACGCCCCTAAACGCGGAGCCCTACTTCTGTGCCAGTTGAATGGTATTATTAACTCGAAAAACGCGAAATGCTGCCGCTTATCTCGCAAAGCACCTCTACGTTGCTTATATAGGCTGCGCCGAGGGTTACTTCGCGGAATCTGTCAAGAAGATATACCCTCAATGCGAAACCTGGGCGTCGAACCACCCGCCTCGGCGGCGTGGAGGCTGCCAAGAGGGTTGAATCGCGTCTTATGCGGAAAGCTTGAAAATGAGCGGCTGGAAGGGATCAACTTTGTTGAACTCCTGCGTGCCAAGTATGTTTTGGCTCGGGCCAAAGTTCTTTGAAATGATGCGACTTCAGCAATTTGCAGTGGTCGCGCGTCTCTCTAAACTTCTGTGACGCTTGCCGCGTTTGATTCAGGTCGAAACATCGGTTGGGCGACCACCCGGCGAATGGCGTCGAGATACGCCCTGCCCGTTTCGCGGTCGGGCTCCACGTAGTTTCCTTCAGCCCATTCGTTCCATGCCTTCAAGAACACGACTCGTTCCTGATAAGGCTTATGCAGCACCTTGTCGATTGCGTTCTTTAGGTATATCTCGAACAGGTCTGGCGTCGCATTGGCGAATACGTAGCCCCTCTGTCCGGAGCGAGGGGTATTATCCCAATTTGGAAGTACGCAGGGAGTGTACTTCTCTTGCAATGGGGTTCTCATCTCAGCCTCGATTATCTCGCGATACTCGAATCTAGGCGGACCCGGATTGTACGCAGGGACAATCATACTTAGTAATCGACCAAAATCTCGACGCCTCCAGAGCCGGACCGCGCGACTTCTGAAGTCGCGCGGCAATTTGTCGAGGAGGCTCATGGGCCCGAATTCGGCAAGCATGTCAAAGGGCCGCAAGACCTCCTCGTCATGTTTGTTGGACATGCCAACAAAGTAGACGCCTGGTAGGCCAGCTTTCAGAGCCAACTCATTCCAAAGATCCGTGAACTCCTTGGTGTCGGGTAGGTCGAGGGGCATGTAGACAATGAAAATCGGCTTTCCGCCAACCGTCAGATAGCGCGGATCCCTGAACGCGGGCAAGACCGCGCGAAAGTGAGCTTCGAAATCGGCTGGGCCGGGGTACGTTTGTTCGACCAGGACATGTTTCGGCATGCCGTGCCAGACGCCGGACCACGATTAATTCGCCCAAGCCAAGCAAAAGGGATAGTTGGGCTTTCCAGTGGCCAGGACTTCGTCGAAGACACGCTCGAGAATTCGGCGTCCCCCGCCGAACCAATAGTGCCAATAGCAGAAACCTTCAATGCCGGCCGCTCTGGCCATGTCGGCCTGGCGCTCCCGCGTCTCGGCAAGTCTGAGGTCATAAAAGCCGAGATCGGCCGGCAACCGGGGTTGTTTGTGGCCTTTGTAAAGCGGCCGCGCTTTCGCGACGTTAGTCCATTCCGTGAACCCGGGACCCCACCATGCATCGTTCTCTGGAATAGGATAGAATTGAGGTAAGTAGAACGCAATCAATCTGGCCAGATGCTGACCAGCTCCGGTTGGAGAGGATTCGACTTCTGCTGCCGGAGCCAGTCGCATATCGTTCATTTCAAAGGCGCTCTACGGTATGACCTGGAATGCTCTACGGTATGACCTGGAATGAGGCAGTTCGGTCGGTTGCTCTGAGGCGGCTGAAGAGGTTGCCTGAGTGATACTGGAAGTCTGCTCGTTGCGCCAGTTCTGCGTCAGGAGCGCGACATCCTGGCAAAGGCCTAGGACAATGCGATGTGCGAGAGTTTCTTCGCTACCCTTGAATGCGAGCAGCACCTCGGATTTGTCGTCACCCGGCGAGCTTCTTCGCCTTCCGCTTGCCCTGCGCAGCAAGAAATCCGCGCTCCAGCAGAATGGCGCGCAACTAGTTGACCAACGCTGTCCGCTCGCCGACCCGGTCTCGCGATCGATGAAGCGTCTGCATATCGAGCTGGTCTTGGCTCCTTAGTTCGACGAACCGCATCGTCGGCCGGGTTGCTGCTTTCGCAATCCCCTCGGCGTCCAATCGTCGTTCTTCCGCGCATTGGGATAGGGCCGAACATATTCGGGCGACATGAGACGCACGTCCCCGGCGAACACCCGGCCAAGATGGTGGGCGCAGCAGCAGGCCTCTCCCGACAATGCACGGAAGAAGCTTCTCCGGCAGAGCGATCAGCGTCTCCCGTCTCACCTTTTACGACGCATCACAACCGCGCAGGACGCATCCAGCCCAACCACGCTGCTGACGTTCTTGCCGAGGTCGACGCCAAGGACCACAATATCCATACCCATTCCTCGCGATCTGCCCGGACCGCGGCGTCGGAGCCGGCCCTCGTGCTGTGCCCTACGCCGACAAGGGCGGCCTGAGTTCTGACGCGAAGTGCAACACCCCCCGCCGATTTGATATCGGCAAGGTTGTTCAGGACCTTAAGGAGTGTTGCCATGCGATTCTATTCGCATCTCTCGGACGACGAAAGAGACCAAATCGCCATTTGCGGGCCGCGGGGCGATCGATGGGAGCCATTGCGCGGGCGCTCGGTCGGGCGAAAACAACCATCTCCAGGGAGCTGCACCGGAACGCACTCCCCTCGGGCGGGTATTCCCCGCTTCACGCCGCCGGAGCCTATCAATTGCGCAGGCGGCGTGAAGCGATCCTCGAACGAGAAGCCGCTTTACGTCTGTTCGTGGGTGATCGGCTCGCCGAGGATGGACGCCCGAACAGATCTCCGGTTGGTTGAAATCCGGCAATGAACCGCGGCTGCCGGCCATCGGCTGCGAGACAATCTACGCCTTCATCTATCGAACCGGACAGAAGGCAGAGGCCTTGTGGCGTTATCTGACGCGGTGCCACAAGCGCCTCCGTCCGCGTCGCGCCAGACCCTCGCGCGACGCCATCAAGGATCGAGCGTCGATCCATGATCGTCCGGAGACCATTGAAAGCCGCAGCGAGGCCGGCCATTGGGAGGGTGACCTCATCATCTGCAAATGCACGCGGCCTGTGCTCGTCTTGCACGAGCGTAAGTCACGGGTGACGCTCGCCGCCCGGCTCACAGGGAAAACCGCCGCAGAAACCATCCCAGCGATGCTCGCGGTGTTCGGCCGCATCGATCCTCATTTGCGAAGATCAATCACTTTCGACAACGACACCGCCTTCGCCCAACACGGCCTGCTCAGGACGATGCGCGACATGACGACCTGGTTCTGCGACGCTTATGCCTCATGGCAAAAAGGCGGCGTCGAAAACGCCAATGGACGCTTACGCCGATGGCTGCCGCGCCACCTCGATATCGACCGCACATCCGACCGGGAAATCCAGGAGATCGTCCTCACGACCAACCTCGCGCCCCGTAAATGCCTCGGGTTCAAGACGCCATTTCAAGCCTTGCTTGCTGAGCTTGGAAAGGATGTCCAAATCCGCTTCTCTTAACCTCGTTGCGCTTCGCGCGGAATCCAGGCGGAGGCGACGATCGCGCCGATCCCGGGGATCGTGGTCAACCAGCGAGCCTCTTCGTTCTCCTTCACCCAGCGGACGAACTCGGCGTCGAGAGCAGAGATCCGTCGATCAAGTTCGGCCCATTGCTTCCGAGCGTCGGCGCCAGCACGATCATCCGCGAGCTCAATCCTGCTCCGCCCTGCTCATCCATCAGCACGGCCAGGAAGTGCTCGAGCTTCCGCTTGCCCTGCGGCGCGACCATTCCTCGCTCCAGCAGAATGGCGCGCAACTGATTGATCAGCTGTCCGCTCCCCGACCACCGGTCTCGCGATCGATGAAGCGTCTGCATGTCGAGCTGGTCCTGGCTCTTCAGTTCGACAAAGCGCATCGTCGGCCGGGTCGCCGCCTCCGCGATCCCCTCGGCGTCGCGATCTTCGTTCTTTCTGCGCCTTGATGTAGGGCCGGACATATTCGGGCGACATCAGCCGGACATCGTGGCCGTGGACGGCGAACACGCGGCCGAGATGATGAGCCCCGCAGCAGGCCTCCATCCCGACAACACACGGAGGAAGCTTCTCCGCCAGAGCGATCAGCGTCTCCCGTCTAACCTTACCCCGCATCACGATCGCACCGGACCCGTCGAGCCCGACCACGCTGCAGACTTTCTTGCCAAAATCGACGCCAAGAACAGAGATTGCCGTCAAAACGATTTCCAACTCCTCCTTCTGAACCGCCGGCGACCCTACGACACCGGAAGGAGGGCGGACCATCCCATAAAACGCTTCCCACGCGCGCTGAAGGCCCATCTCGACGGCCTGCCCGAGACGACGCCGGTCGAAATCTGGTTTGAGATGCTATGAGGGCGGACACCGCCCAGGCTAAGTGTTCAGACTGGCAGGCATCCGCACTCGAATCAGGGAGCCGTCCGAGAACAGAGTCCTTATCGCCATTGAGCTAAGCGTCTCGTCGTGGTTTGTCGCGGTTCGGTTGCCAGGTAGCGAGAAGTCGCGACTGCACCGCGTCGCAGGAGGCGACACGACCGCACTGTTAGCGCTCATCAGAGATCTGCGATCGCGCGCTGAGACCAAATTCCGGCGCGCCGCAGATGTCGCATGCTGCTTCGAGGCCGACCGTGATGGCTTTTGGCTGCACCGATTATTAACAGCGCATGGCGCCATTGCCTACGTGCTCGAGCCGACCAGCATCCTCGTGAACCGACGCGCCCGTAGGGCCAAGACCGATAGGCTCGATGCCGAAGGCATGCTGCGCGTACTGGCAGCCTGGCTCGGCGGTGATCGCCAGGTATGGAGTATCGTGAGTGTGCCGACGCCTGAGGACGAAGATGCCAAACGACCGCACCGCGAGCGTGAGCATCTGGTCCAAGAGAGACAGCGCCTTGAGAACAGGATGGAAGCGCTGCTGTTTACTCAGGGCATCCGAGGAAGGCCGTCGCTGCGCTCGTGGGACCGCGACATAGCCAAGCTGCGTACTGGGGATGGCCGTGCACTGCCTTGCCTGATGCAGGCCGAACTCAACCGCCTTCGACGGCGGCTTGTGCTGATTTTTGAGCTGATCCACGAGATGGAAGCCGAGCGCGCCAAGGCGCTGGCCGCCAAGGGGGACGACGCGATGACCCGGAAAATCGCGGACCTGCAGCGCATCCGCGGCATCGGCGCGAACTTCTCCACCGTGCTGGCGCGCGAGGTGCTTTACCGCTCCTTCGCCAATCGTCGTCAACTTGCCAGTTACGTCGGCATAGCGCCCATGCCCTACCAGAGTGGTGGAATGGATCGCGACCGAAGCATTAGCCGCGCGGGCAACCCAAGGGCGCGAACGACACTCATCCAGCTCGCTTGGCTATGGCTGCGCTATCAGCCTGGCAGCGCGCTTTCCGACTGGTTCCGCGGCCGCGTCGGAACGCTGCAAGGGCGGACGCGCCGGATCGCCATCGTGGCCATGGCAAGAAAGCTTTTGATCGCACTCTGGCGATATGTCGAGACCGGCGTGTTGCCAGATGGCGTCGAGCTGAGGGCGATGGAAGAAGCGTAAGCGTGATCTGATGGCCGCCTGTGAGCCCGCATTTGATTAGATTAGGTGTCCACCTGAATGAGAGGTGGACACCAGATGGCGGCACGGGACGGGGCTGGGGAGGGGCGTCGAACGAGAAGCCTGGACGAGCGCAAGAGGATCGTCGAGGAGGCGCTTGCGCCTGGCATCTCTGTTGCGGCGGTCGCGCGTCGGCACGGTCTGAACGCCAATCTCATTTTCAAGTGGATACGGCGCTCGCGCGAGGGGTGGCGCGATCGGCGGCGCGAGCCTGCGAAGGAGAAGCCTGTCGTGGCCGCTCTACCGGAGAGGGGCGGATCGGCCTTTGTCCCGGTGAAGCTGCTTGAGTTGGACGCGGCCTCAGCGCCGCCGCCTTCCGATGTCGCAGCGAAGCCGGCTCGTCAGACGCGCCGAGCTGCGAGGCGCGGCGCGATGGAGATCAGCCTGCCGAACGGCGCCAAGGTGTCGCTCGACGCTGAGGTCGACGCCGAGGCGCTCCGTCGCGTTCTGTTGGCGCTGGGCGTCGCTTGATGCTCCAGTTCGCGCCGGGCGTGAAGGTCTATCTGGCTTGCAAGCCCGTGGACATGCGGCGCGGCTTTGACGGGCTGGCCGCGGATGTCGCGCAGACGCTGCGCGCCGACCCATATTCGGGCGCGGCGTTCGTGTTTCGCAGCAAGCGTGGCGACTACGTGAAGATTCTGACCTGGGACGGCTCCGGCCTGTGTCTTTTCGCCAAGCGTCTGGAGAAAGGCCGGTTCTTTTGGCCGCCGATCGTTGAGGGCGCGCTGCACCTGACGTCGGCTCAACTGGCGCTGCTGATCGAAGGAATCGATTGGCGCAGAACCGTTGCGCCTGAAGCGCCGGAGCGCCCGGTTTTCCTGTAATTCTGCGCTTTCTCGAATGCGCCGGCGCACATATTGTGATAGCCGTAAGCATGTCGCGCTTCGCCGCTGATTTGCCTGAAGATCCCGCCGAACTGCGGCGGTTTGCGGCGGCGTTGGCGGCGGAAGTTCACTCCAAAACATTGCTGATCGAGAAGCTGCGAATGCAGCTGTCGATCTTGCGGCGCGCGCGTTTCGGGCGGTCGTCGGAAAAGCTCGACCGCGAGATCGAGCAACTGGAGTTGCTGCTGGGCGACATCGAGGAGAGCGACGCCGAGCGGCAGGCGCGAACCGAGGCTTCCGACGGCGAAGCTTCTTCCGCGCTGCCGTCGAAGAAGCCGTCCGTCCGCACGCCTCTGCCCGATCATCTGCCGCTCGAGACGGTCATGCACGAAGCGCCCTGCGTCTGCCCGACCTGCGGCGCAACGAAGTTCGGCCGGATCGGCGCCGATGAGCGCATGGTCCTGGAATATGTGCCCTCGCACTTCAAGCGCGTGCTGTATGTGCGCCCGAAGATGAGCTGCCGCGCCTGCGAGACGGTCGTGCAGGCGCCCATGCCGACGCTGCCGATCGAGAAGGGACGCCCTGGGCCGGCGCTGCTCGCCCACGTCCTCGTCTCCAAATATTGCGATCATCTCCCGCTGCATCGCCAGGCAGACATTTACGGGCGCAGCGGGGTGGAGATCGACCGCTCCGTCATGGCGGGCTGGGTCGGTCATATGGCGGCGCTCCTGGAGCCCCTGGCTGAGCGGATCGCGCGTCATGTGCGCGCCGGTGCCGCGCTCCATGCCGACGATACGCCGGTTCCGGTGCTCGATCCCGGCCGTGGCCGAACGAAAACCGGCCGACTATGGACAGCGGTGAGAGACGAAAGCCCCTATGGATCGACGGCGCCGCCGGCGGCCTTCTACCTCTACTCGCCCGATCGCAGGGCCGAGCGCGCCCACGCCTTGCTCAAGGGCTGTCGCGGCCATCTCCATGCCGATGCCTACGCAGGTTTCGCCGGGCTTTATGAAGCCGATCCCCTAACGGGCGCGCACGCCCCGCTGACGGAGGTCGCCTGTTGGGCGCATGCGCGGCGCAAGATCTACGACATCCATGTCGAAACGAAATCGCCCGCGGCGGCGCATGCGCTCGAAATGATCGCGCGGCTGTTTGCGATCGAAGCCGACATCAAGGGCAGACCGCCGGCCGAGCGCCTCGCCGCGCGTCGCGCAAAGGCGACGCCGATCCTCTCCGAGTTGCGCGCCTTCCTCGACGCGACGATGGAAAAGATCAGCGGCAAGAGCAGTCTCGCCAGCGCCTTCCGCTACGCAGCATCGCGCTGGACCGCGCTGACGCGCTACGTCGGTGATGGGCGCCTCGAAATGTCCAACAACGCTGCCGAGCGCGCAATGAGGCCTCTGGCCCTCGGAAGAAAAAACTATCTGTTCGCCGGCTCGGATGAAGGCGGCCGCCGCGCCGCTATCATATACACGCTCATCGAGACCGCTCGCCTGAACGACGTCGACCCCGAGGCTTGGCTTGGCGACGTCATCAGCCGCATAGCCGATCACCCCAACACAAAGATCGACGAACTGCTCCCATGGAAATGGAGCGGAGCCGCTTCGCAGGCTATCGCCGCATAGTGGCCCGCGGCCGTCAGATCACGCTTACGAAGAAGCGACGGCTTAGCAAACAGCAAATCGTCGCCGGCAGCATCACCCCCTACGACGATACGGGAACCGCGACCGTCTTCGTCTTTGGTAGCTTTCAACTACCGCGTTTGAGGTGGGTCGCGTTCACCCGGGCAACGCCTCGTGTATGAGGCATTATGGTGCGGGCGCCCTCGCAGAGCCCGACCGCATGTAAGGTTACGCAGCATCTGCTGCGACGCAGGATCGCCCGGGACCCGAGAAACTGTATCTGGCACTCAACCCAGTTCGGAGGATTGCATGCAGAAACGTAATTGACAGCCGAACCCTCATGTAAGGAGAGGCCCGCATCGGCCAGAAGAACGGCCAGGTTCGGCAATGGGCCAGGCGCGGAACGCGGCCAAGGCAGCCCGCCGACCAGCGCTACGACAACGCCTATCTGTTCGGCGCCATCTGCCCGGCCCGCGGCGTCGGGGCGGCCCTCGCGCTGCCCAATGCCGACACCGACATGATGCAGCTCCACCTCGACGAAATCTCGCGCAACGTCGCCGAGGGCGCCCACGCTGTTCTGCTCCTCGACCGCGCCGGATGGCACACGACGGACAAGCTCGACGTGCCCAACAACATCACGCCGATCTTCCTGCCTTCCCGCGCCCCGGAGGTGAACCCGGTCGAGAACGTCTGGCAGTACCTCCGCCAGAACTGGCTCTCAAACACCGTCTTCGAAAACTACGACGCGATCGTCGACGCCGCATGCGCCGCTTGGCGAAAGCTCATCGCTCAACCCGAAACGATCACCTCCATCAGAATGCGCGACTGGGCTCACCTCGGTCAGCCGCTATGACCGGTGGTATAAATCCATTGCCATTCTCCCACCGACGAGGCCCCTACGAAACTGATCTCACTCGTCTTCATCAGGTCCCCCAGGCGGCAAAGTCGTCACAGTCGGCGATCGTGCCGCAAACCGAAAGCAACAGGATCTCCCCCCCGCGGGTAGGCGATGCAATGGGATTCGAGTTCGTCCTCGATAACCGAAAGGCGATCCTACAACACCGCAAGACGCGACTGCTCCCCAACTCAACCGGGCGACTAAATCCATGGCGTCCCTCCCAATCAAGAGACTCCAGGAAAACGTCAATCCTCAATCCGCGTTAACGCGACTTCCCGGCTCGGGCGCCCCGCTTGCCAGCGACGGGATAACGTCCGCCATTCGGACCCCGAACAACCGGGCTGCGATGCGGCGCACTGTCGCGACCGTGATTATCGGAAACCCCTCGACGAGCAAGTTTGCAGCCAAACTATAGTTACGGTTCTTCAGAGCGCGCTTTACCCAGAACCAGACTTCGCCTCCCAAAAGGGAATATACTTCACGCTTCCGTCCGTGCTTGCCAGTGTACGCGCCAGTTTTTGCCTTCCGCATTACAATTCTGAGTCCATTAATAAAGCGACTAACTTGCTTCATCGTGTTATCCGAATGTAACCTACAATAAGCCGTTGGTGGAGAAAGAATATGTAAAGCAGGTTTGTCGTATAACATTTTTAGCTGCAGATCTGTATCCTCCCCGGGAAAAATATCTGCCGTCCATCCTCCGGCGTTCCAGAAGGCCGCGCGCTCCATGACCATCGATGTACCGGACGATCTGAATGTACGATCCTTGTTTACGAGTGTCCCATAGTCGACAAAGGTTATATCTGCCGCACGCGCATCGTAATCCACGCTTCGATCCTGACCGTTCCAGTAGACTCTACTGGTATCCACACTGGGGCCGTTGAAAAAGAACATGCTTGCAAGTATAATGGCGGGACGCTTCAGTGTCACGAGCCGAGCGTACACCTCGAGAGCCCACGGAGCCAGTGCATCATCCCCGTCAAGAAAAACGACGTAATCGCCAGTGGCGAGGGCCGCGCCACAATTTCTGGCGGCCGATCCACCGCCATTTTGCGTCAGCGCGACCAAGAGGATCCCGTCACCAAATTCCTTCAAAACGTCAACTGAAAAGTCCGGGGAGGCATCGTCAACAACAATGACCTGGAGGGGAGGGAAGGTCTGCGACAGGACTGAGTTTACCGTTTCCCGTATAAAAGCGCTGTGATTGTAGCACCCGACGATGACACTAAAACTCGGCTGTTGCAAAGTCTCTGGCATAGCACACCCCCGATAGTTCAGTACGACCAAGATCTGCCGAGGACCGGCTTCAGGGGCGCGTCTCAAAACCTCGTTTGATCAGGGCTAGGCCGAGATGCACTTGGCCGGTCCGCGGCCTCGGTTATCGCGCGAATTACCGTTTGGTCGCTGTGGAACCCGTTTCCCAGAGTGCTCGTAGGTTACAACAATAATGATCGCGAGCAGAGAAAAGATCAGCATGTTATTTTCCCTCTGCGACAGAACGAGTCTGTTCACCGTGAACGCGACGAAGCTACAGGCCAACGCGCCGGCCAGCGCGCCATATTCCGACATGTCGGAGAGATAACTCCGCAGGCCGTACCAGATCGGAAGCACGAGCAAACCAAGGAAAAATACAAGTCCGGGGACCCCCGTCTCGAGGACGAGCGACAAGAAGTAGCTATCGATTTGGCCACCGATAAGGATACCGCCCAGGTCCATACCGTGCCCCGTAATCGGATTTGACTTAATGAACGGCGACCCCAACGCCCACTGCATATATCGCGCATCCGTGCTATTCGACTGTGCGGCTCCTCCGAGCACCATGTCGTGCACGCGGTGGGAGAACATGAGTGCGCCAAGGACACAGCCGAAGCCGATAACGCCGAGGACAGCAGCAATTGCTGGCGCTAGACTTGTCTTACTGCCCGCCGCTTTGCGGATCGAATAGAAAGCGACAAACGTGGCAACAGACGCGATGACGCCGACAAATCCGCCTCGCGACCCCGAGCAGAAAATTCCAACGATTCCGCCGAAGACAACGGCCACACCGAGGGCCCTCTCAAAAAGCGTCTCTCGGTGAAGAAGGAAAAACAGGCCGATTGGGATGACGATGATTTCAAATTCTCCGAGAGAGAGCGGAGTAACGAAAGTTGAGTTTGATCGATATAACCCATTTCTGAAATGTGCAGGACCCGGTAGAAGGTTTGCGAGCGAAGGATTATTCGTAATAAGCTCATCAAGCATCCTGCTCGGAAAAATTTGTACGAAAAGGTTACGATGGAGATAAAATTCAACTATCGCCGCCGCTGTAATTAACAGCGCGGAAACGCATATGACCTTTAATATGAATATGACGTCATCATTGTCTTTGGCTATATAAATCATCGCGAAGAACGGCACATACCACGATAGGACTATGTCGACGACGCCCGAGACAGATTCCGTTGGGTTTATCGACGTGAAAATTGATAGTGTCGCCATAACAAGAAAGCCGATCGCGCAAATAAAAGTTAGCAAAGAGGCGCGAACGCGCTCCGCGATATGTTGTCGGACCTCCGATGATGTTGCAGCCGCGACAAGAAATGGCGCGATGAGGGCAAGTGTGGCAAGGCGGCGGGCAGAAATCCAAGGCAGACCGGAGAACTGGACTGTATAATAAAAGGGAATGATAAGATCGGTGGTCAACATGACGAAAAACGCCTTGCGAATGAATCCCGGCGCCACAAGGGGCAGATCTGGCATCACCCAGAGCAGCACCAGTCCGGCAATTCCGACTATTCCAAAGGTGCCCATCGGCGGCAGGATAACCGCTGAGAGGCCGAGAACGACGCCTAAAGCAATGGTCGCGACCGCCCAGGCGACGGTCGGCGCAAGGTAACGAAGGACATTGGGCACGGCCCGCCCAGCGAGTCTCATCTCCGCCATCGCAACCAAAGCGATTTGGGACGAGGCGAAGCGGTTGCGGATGCGAGTTGTCATCTCTGTCGAACTCCCGAACGCTCATGAGGCTGCGATCGCCATACCCGCCACTCGTTCGTGCCGGCCATAAGATCGAAGTTTTGAGGCTGTTTCGTGCCAGGATTGATGATTTGTAACAACAAAGTACTGCGGCCTATCCGGCGATTTTGTTCCAGCGTTCCCCGTCCCCGTCACACTCTTTCGCCGCGGGATTGTACTGCGTCAAAACGACCAAGGACTCAAGCTCAATCTTCGCGGGCTCAAAAGGCCTAACACACTGAAAAACATGAACGCCGCGGTCGCGTCAACCTCGAGAGTAGGGGCTCCCCGCACTGCGCTGGGCGCCAGGTCCTTGGCTGGGGCCGCTCGCACCGGCCTTTGCGGTTTCGTTGCGAGAGTTGCGGTCGCACGTTCAATGCCCTGACCAAGACCACAATGGCGCATTTGCGCAAGAAAGAGCGTTCGATCGATCACACCAGAGCGATGATCGAAGACAAGAGCCTAGCGAAGACCGCAGCGCTCTGCGGCGTCCAAAGCGCCCTAAGTGTGATGTCGGATTTCTCGCGCCTCAGCGCTTCGAGAAATTCTCGATGCCGACCGAGTTTCGGACGGAGGTATCCGCTCATTCTGCTCGCCGCGCGCGAACCGCTCCGCTCGAAGCGCTGCACCCATTTGATTGCCGACGATTCGCTCCCGCGCCGCGGCCGCTCGTCGGCTCATCCCTTCTCGAATAACCGCGTCGATCACCGGATCGCGCAAATCTTACGAATATGCTGAAGCCATCCCTGCTAGCCTCCGCTTAGCCAGCAGCTTGAATCAGAACACCCCCAATTCGGGAATCCCAAGGCGACTCAAAATTAGCTGCAGCTCTAGCGCTCTTTCGGCACCCGGCCCATGTTCGCGCCACGGCTCCCGTTAATGAAGCGGGATTGGAATTTCCTTGTTCATGTCGTTGTACACGTCAAGACTCGACAATTGTATACAATCTCCGACAGTGTGTTCGCGCTCCGGCGCTCTGTTCGCTGCGCTGAACGAACGCCTTCTGCTGATGCTCGCGGGCGCGTCTTTCAAAATCGCCCCCAAAATTGTACTGCACACCTCTTAGTGACCCAAATCGCATGGTTCATTCCATATCGACAGCCATCCTCGTCAGGCCGCTACCGTGTCTTTTGACAGGTTGGCGACACCATTTGTAGGTTAGATAATTGACGAAGCTGAGGCCGTTGCCCTAGCGTTAAACTGTCCTCGATGCAGGCGGATAGGAACCTGCCGTAACAAACGATTGTGCGAGGAGGGCGAGAGGAGACGCTCTCGGTAAATTCATGCGCATTTTGCATGCCCAGTCGGATCATGCTATGATGCAGTATCTTCAAGTAGCTTAAAAACGGGTCATGGGTCTTCGAATGGTCTTGGGCAGAAACGAATGTCGCGTCCGAAGTCAGAAGTAACTTTGCCAGCTTAATTCTGGTGGCTTCTTAGCCCGCTTTCGATGATGGAGTTCGAACGTGCTAATAACCGACTTTCGCACCACGGGAACTTTGGCGGTTATCCGGCGCGAGCTGCGTCCGTTCTTTACAAATATGCGTCGGTTATATTACAATAAAATCTGGGGAATGGATATCGGACCTGATTGCAGGATATCGTTTTCTGCGAAGCTGGATAAGACCTTTCCAAGAGGTATCCATATCGGCGAAAGCACTGCCGTTAGTTTCGGGGCGACTATTTTAACCCATGACTATACTCGTAGTCTACACGTGGACACTTGGATTGGGAAGGAATGTCAGATCGGTGCGCGCAGCGTTGTTATGCCGGGGGTGAAGATCGGAGACAATTGTGTTGTCTCGGTGGCGAGCGTCGTTATGAAGGACGTCCCGCCGAATTGCCTCGTTTCCGGAAATCCGGCGCGCATAATAGAGAAAGGCATTCAAACCGGGCGGTGGGGTATCATCAATCGCGTCGTTCGAGGGGAGTTTCCGACGAGTCCCTCGCCGAAAGAAGAAAAGGCGACCTAGTGAACGAGCCTGCTCTCTCGAACGACGCGCGTTCGCGCTCGCCGGCCGTCATTGATTTGAGCGGACGCGTAGCCATCGTGACAGGCGCGTCGCGGGGCATAGGAAGGGTTACTGCCGAAAGCTTCCTCAAGGCCGGCTGCAGCGTCATATTGAACGCGCGCGCCTCGGACGAGGCCTCCACAAGCTTTGCCGAACTCGAACGAGCTTATCCCAATCGAGTGTCTGTCGTTTTTGGCTCGGTCGCCGATGCGGCGACCGCAAGCGCGATCGTCCAGAGCGCCATGTCTCGCCACAAGCGCATCGACATCTTAGTCAACAACGCTGGCATCCTTCGCGAGAACCCCCTCGGCATGATCTCCGATGCGGAAATGGATGAGCTACTCGACGTGAACCTCGTCGGGCTTATGAAAATCAGCCAAATCGCCGCGGAGGAAATGGTGCGACGCAGAAGCGGATCGATTGTCAATGTATCGTCGATTGTTGGGAGCAAGGGCAGCGCTGGGCAAGTTGTCTATGCGGCGACGAAGGCTGGCGTCATCGGCGCAACGCATTCAACAGCTAAGGAGCTTGCACCATTCAATGTTCGGGTCAACGCTGTCGCGCCAGGTATGATCGACACTTCGATGATCAAACCCTTCTCCGGTGATAGACGGAGGCGGATCGAGTCAAACATCGCAATGGGTCGGGTTGGAAGCGCACAAGACGTCGCTAACGTAATTTTATTTCTTGTCTCCGACCTGGCCTCTTATTTAACAGGTCAGGTGATAGGTGTTGACGGCGGTCTTGTTGTATGACGGCCTGAAACCGGAGCCCTTGCATGGCTGCGACTTTGGCAAAGTACCAAGCGCAATCCATCGTGGCGCCGTTATCTCGTTGATTGACACAACTCTGTGTAGACGAGAGCATTCCTAAATTTGGAAATCCTTCAAATTCTCGTATTGTTCTTTCGTAAATCTGAGATGGCTCTTATAGCGTTAGCTGTAGATTTGTTTAAGGTGGTCGGATCGGGAGCGATCAGATGCCCACCATATAATCCTTGCCGTTCTTTTCGTGATTGGCGCGGCAATCAAGAGCCTCCGATGGCGTTCCTCCGCTGCAATACGAACGTGGGGTAACTCCCGTCTACCGACATTAAGGGAGCATGGCACTATGTAATGTTCTGTTTGATCGCCTGTCTGCCCGCGCTTTTGGTAGGCTTGAGTCTCGACGCTGCCCACAACAATCAATCGGGTATACAGGCCTCGACAATTGCTCCCACCGGTTCACAAGAGCTTTCGCCCGTTCCGCCACCAACGCCTTTGGTTAAGCAGACCATTGAGTACGGTTCGGCACCCGTGCCGTTGATACCAAATGAAGACGGGCGCAATTGGACGGTTCTATAAACGCGTTTTTCCGGACGGAGACGGGTGATCGCCGAAATCGCTCAGCCGCTCCTCGACGTCGAAAAGTCCCCCCTGGCCGCGCATCAATTCGCCTCCCACTCCACCGGGGAGTGAATCAGAAAATGCTGAAGGCGCGAGGTTCTTAGAAGCGTCCAGCTGATCGATCAACCCTGGCGAATCAGGTCCATCGGCATGCGCGATTGGGCCTCCCAGTTCTAATCAGCGAGTGTCGGTATTAATCATGACCGCATCGAAGTGCCATAAAACGATCGCTTCCAGACATTCATAGCGGCGCGGAAAAATAAACGTCGCGTGAGTTCGGGCCTTGCAACTAGATAAGCGACGTATTTCGTGTAATTGCGCTTCCTGCGATACTCCCTTGCCACATCGGAGTCATGCAGCAACATCATGGTTTGTCCATAATTGCGCATAGCTCGTTTGAGTACGGTGTCAATATGATCGGGATATTTTCTCTCCATCATGCCGCTCAGTTCAGTCAGGCCGCCCGCTCGGTAAACGGAGCGGCTGTGTGGGGAGCGGCCAGAAGGTGAATGGGGCATTGAATAAATGTAATAAGATTCTTCGATCATGATTATCTTCGCCCCGTTGAATAGACTCTCAGCCAACAGCGTGAAGTCTCGCCTAGCTTCATGTTTTCATTGTACTCGATATTATTGTCTGTTAGAAACTTCCGCCTGAGCATTGGCTTCATGAGGGCGTATGATTGCTTCGCGAAAGACTCGCGTTTTTTTTTGGTCTTCTAATCTCCGGAGCAACCGTATGGTGCTGTGATGGCGGTGACGCTTCCCGGCAACGGGCAAGGAACGTAGGCTAAAATATCGCGAGGCGCGAGAACACGTCGCTTAGCTCTAGGCCGGGGTCGGCGATGACCTTGCAACTCCCATCCCGCCTGCCATAATGAACTAGCCGGCTAAGGCCTAGAGCTTCCTCCCGGATTCGATCGCTTGGGTCGAGGGTCTGAGCTACCGTCGTGGGAAATCAGGGCGACAGCGTCTTGTCCAGAGCAAGCCACGGTTTCGAAACCCATGTGCCGACGAGGCCGATCGTCGCGATGGTGGCGATTAAGAATATACAGAGCAACACCGTATATTCGAAGCGCCGTCTTCGTGCTTCAGGAATTGGCTAAAGACCTTCACAGATTATTAAGGCGGCGCGGCGAGCGTAATCACACCCAACGTTCATATTGCGCAATGATGTTGGCCGAATATGAGCAGTTGTGCAACCAGTTTTTGGCCGCACTCGCCAAGCTTCCCCCAGATTGACCGGATGTAGCGGAGGGGAAGGCTAAACTGCCGTCGCACAGAGCAGCTTGTCGCGCACCTCGAGCAATCGGGCTTGGTGATCATGCGGGGTCCGATTCCGATCGGGCACGGGGCAATCCTGGCGCTAGAACTCCCGAGCCACGATTCTGAGACGGCCCTTCGCTCGGTAGCCCGCAAAGCCGAGACCAGCGAAGCCGATCAGCAACATCGCCCAAGTCGCGGGCTCCGGCGCCGCCGGCAGATCCAACACCGGCCCGGTCAAAGAGTCCGTCAACCGTACATTGCCAAACCACCCCCATCCTATGCCATTTGTCAGGCTCGAAAGAAGGATCTCGATTGGAGCCCCTGCGTCCGCAGCTGTCGCAGTAAAGGAAGCCTCGAAGTCGTACCAATCCCCACTAAGCTGCATTTGCGCCCGGGTCAGACCGTCGGACGCAGCCGGATTTGCCACCACCTCGTGGCCATCAACGACAAGGATGACAGAGGCGTTATCAAGCTGAGTCTCGGCAAATCCCAAATCGACATCCAACGTATATGTCGCGCCAGCGACGGCCGTAGTCGAAACAACCTGAGATATCGTCGCGTTGATCGCGCGGGCGACGATCGGTTCCGGTGTCGTTCCATCGATCAACGGATCGGTTTTGAATTGGTTCGTAGTCTGCGGCACGCCCGTTTGCCACTGGCCAGAGACGACGCCCGGCGAAAATGTTCCAGATGACGTCCAGCCGACGATATTATCGTCCGCGAACGCGCAGCCGGTCCCACAGAACTTGAAGAACAAATATGTGGCCGCTGTCGTACCAACCGTATACCCGTCGAAATTGGTAGGAACGGTGGGAAACATGTCGAAATAGGGGTCTGCGACAGGGATTATCGCGGCATTGGCATTCGCGCCTAACGTCGCTAGAACTGCGGTGCAAAATAAGGTCTTAAGAAAGTTCATTTTAGAATCCCCTCTGGAATGCCTTACGGCCCCGTCACCAAGATATTACATCGCTCGCGGCTTATGGGTCAAGCTCTACGATCGCGGCGATCCGATTGCAGAGCCGTGGGCCATGGCGGCCGCTTACTGACAGCAGAGAGTATGGCCTCTCGCCGCAGTGAGCCGACGTGATCCTGTTCGTTCACGGTGAGATCTATCTTCGTTCTGGCTGTCACGCCGTCAGGCGGCAAGGCCGCTAAAAAAGCAGGAAAATTAAGCACGGTTGAACAGTTATTGTGAGCGAGCCCGAGGTTGTGTGGATCCGCGGCCGCGCCCTTCTATGGGGCTGAGCGCCTATCTCTTACCCCGCAGCACCTGGTCGCCCGGCTTGTCCTGGCGCAGTCCGGCGTAAACGCTGTGCCGCAAGAGCTTGTCAGCCGTCCAAGTCAAATAGGTGATCTCCGCGAGAAGCTTCGGCTCGACCCAATAGACCCGTGAGAGAACGAGCGGGGAGCCAAAGCGCGTGCTGCGCGGCGGCGGGATGCTCAGAGGCGACGTGCCGCAGATCGGCGAGCACCTTGATAGGCATTCCCGTGCTCACGCGGCCGGCGTAGATGAGTTTGCCTTCATCCTCTTTTAACCCCGAACGAAGTGGCAATTTTGGCCGACACGTAAACGAGGTCGTCGAAAAGGCGGTCTACCGCTCGCGCGAAAGCGTGTCCGTCGAAGGAAGAGCACACCAGTAGCTAACGCTTGACGGGGCAGACCAAAACTCCTTTAGCTGCCTCGCGGACACAGGAACAGCCAAAGAAGCCCCGGAGATCCGACGCATTTGTACCTGCTGAATTATACTTATAAATTACAACAGCAAAGTGTTCTGCGCATGGCGCCGTAGGCGACGCCGCGCAGGAGTCATGCGAAAGCCGGCGAGCTTTCCTTCACGTGATATAAGCAATTCCTTCGGACGGACTTCTGATCGGCACAGGTCTTCGTTCTGGCGGCATGTCCTACGTGTTGGAACAGCTGCGTATGTCGCGATGCCTTCTCAAAGCACGGCCGACTGATATCGGCCAGGAGATCACGAAGCCTGCGCACGAGGAGGATAGTTACCCGGCTTACGCGATTTTCTGTGAAACCTTTCCCGCCCGGTAATATGCGTTCCGAAGCGGTTTATCGGCTAGTCATGTCACGTCGGCGGGCTGGGTGTGCCGGCGGGAGTTATGAGGGAAACCGGGGGCCTGTTGCCGATCGCCCCATGCGGCCGAACCTCGTTGTGGTCCTTGCGCCAAGCCACGTAAGCATCCGCAAGAAAGCAATCGAGCGACCGAACAGCTTGCGCGCTCACCTTGATGCGCGGCGGGGACGGCCAGCCGAGCCTCCATGCTTGGTCCTGAAAAGCGCACCCTGGATTCCGTCGCGAAGCGCAACGCGTTTAAGAGAAGCGGATTTGAACGTCCTTTCCAAGCTCAGCAATCAAGGCTTGGAATGGCGTCTTGAACCCGAGGCATTTTCGGGGGGTGAGGTTGGTCGTGAGGACGATCTCTTGGATGTCTTGGTCGGATGTCCGGTCGATATCCAGGTGGCGCGGCAGCCATCGACGTAAGCGTCCATTGGCGTTTTCGATGCCGCCTTTTTGCCATGAGGCATAAGCGTCGCAGAACCAGGTCGTCATGTCGCGCATGGTCCGGAGCAGGGCGTGCTGAGCGAAGGCGGTGTCGTTGTCGAAGGTGATTGATCTTCGCAGGTGAGGATCGATGCGGCCGAACACCGCGAGCATTGCTGAGATGGTTTCTGCGGCGGTTTTCCCTGTGAGCCGCGCGGCGAGCGTGACCCGCGACTTTCGCTCATGCAAGACGAGCACAGGCCGTGCGCATTTGCAGATGATGAGGTCGCCCTCCCAATGGCCGGCCTCGCCGCGGCTTTCAATGGTCTTCGGACGATCATGGATCGACGCTCGATCCTTGATGGTGTCGCGCGAGGCTCTGGCGCGACGCGGGCGACGGCGTTTGTGGCGACGCGTCAGATAACGCCACAAGGCCGCGGCCTTCTGTGCGGTCCGATAGATGAAGGCGTAGATTGTCTCGCAGCCGATGGCCCGCAGCCGCGGTTCATTCCCGGATTTCAACCAACCGGAGATCTGTTCGGGCGTCCATCCCTCGGCGAGCCGGTCCCCCACGAACAGACGTAAGGCGGCCTCTCGTTCGAGGATCGCTTCACGCCGCCTGCGCAATTGATAGGCTCCGGCGGCGTGAAGCGGCGAGTACCCGCCCAAAGGGAGTGCGTTCCGCTGCAGCTCCCGGGAGATGGTGGCTTTCGCCCGACCGAGCGCCCGGGCAATGGCGCCCATCGACCGCCCCGCAGCCCGCAAAACGCCGATCTGGTCTCTTTCGTCCTCCGACAGATGCGAATAGGATCGCATGGCAACACTCCTTAAGGTCTTGAACAACCTTGCCGATATCAAATCGGCGGGGGGTGTTGCACTTCGCGTCAGAACTCAGGCACTCGTTCAGGAGCCGGTTTGGCGCTGGAGCCGGTGGCAGTAATGGTCTCGGAGGAGGGGGGCCGTAACTTCGGCGGCGGGGGCGGTGGAGGGTTCTTTGGTGACGGCGCTGACGGCGGCTTTGCTGGCGGGACCGGGGGCTGAGCTTTCTCGCTGGGGGTTCGGACGGCGGTGACAACGGCGGCTTAGGGGGTGGGGGCCGTCGACTTGGCGCCGCCGGCATTTATTCCGCCGCAACTCAAAAATGGCCGCTCCTCCGGTCGACAACGCACCAGATCGACCATCTGTCGCTGGAACTCCGGCGGATAAGCGGTTCGGTAGCGGGGCATCAGACACCTCAAAAATCAACTTCAAGGGTGTCCACCAAACCGGGCCAACTCCAGGGGACTGCTCCTAACCGCAGAACCGCGCCTATTCAATTTATTCGCTTTCCGATGCTCGTGGCCGCTCCTCCGGTCGACAACGCACCAGATCGACCATCTGTCGCTGGAACTCCGGCGGATAAGCGGTTCGGTAGCGGGGCATCAGACACCTCAAAAATCAACTTCAAGGGTGTCCACCAAACCGGGCCAACTCCAGGGGACTGCTCCTAACCGCAGAACCGCGCCTATTCAATTCATTCGCTTTCCGATGCTCGTGGCAGCGCGCGCGACAAGCCGCCACGCCAGCTCGGGCCTGGCGGCAAGATAAGCGATATATCGGCCGTATTGGCCGGACCGCTTATAGGATCGGGCAACGTTAGATTCTAGAAGAAGAACCATGGTTTTCCGAAAATTGTCAATGGAGCGCTGAAGATCAGCGTCAATGCGATCTACATACTTGTTGCTTATCAAGTCTGGTATCCTCTTAAGCTTGCGGAAGTCTAGTAGCGTGCGGGAGTGAGGGGAACGCCCAAAGGGGACCGAGTAGATGTAATAAGCTTCGTTGATCAGGATTATCTTCGCACCATTGAACAGGCTGTCGGCATAAAGTGCCAGATCCTCGGCAAAATCCAGGTTTTCATCGTATTTAAGCTTATGGTCGACAAGAAACGCGCGGCGACAGATCGGCTTCATGAGCCCGTAGGTAACTTTTGAAAAATTAAAATCGTCTTCAGCGCGAAACATCTCAAGGAGCGTGATCTGCTTCTGCGTTTCTGGAAGGTTATAATAGTTCGGCTTGGATTCCGCTCCTGCGACAGCATCCCACATCACCAGATTGTCGGCGACGAAGTCGGCTGATGTGGCGACGGCAACCTCCAACAGACGCTGCAGCCGGCCGGGCTTCCAGGCATCGTCGGCGTCGAGCAAACCGATCCAGTCCGCTTTTGCCGCGCGCAAACCTACATTGCGCGCGACCGACGGGCCGCCATTGACCGGCGTGGAGTAAAGGCGGAGGGAGGGGATTTCCCGCGCTAACGCCTGCACAACCTCGACCGTATTGTCGGTCGAGCAGTCGTCGATGACGAGGATCTCGAAGGGCGGCAACGTCTGCGCCGCGGCGCTGCGGATGGCGCGCTCGACAGTACCTGAGACGTTGTACGCGGGTATGATGACAGAAAAACTCATGCCTTAGTCGACCTTTTGCAAAAAACGCAGTGACCTCCACAGGCGACACTGTGTCCCTTCGAATCATGATTGATAGGCAGGATGTTACTGATCTCGAAGCCCCGCTCGCTCATAAGGGCGACGGCTTCGGGGAGGCTCCAGCTCCCTTCATAAAAATGGGCAATTGGGAGTTCCATCTGTGTCGGGAAGTTACTTTGCAACCTGAGCCGCGTATCCGGCTTCCACCTTTAGATACCATTTATTCAGCCGCCACTGCGTCGGGCTGAGTCTCGCCCTGACGCGCTCGCGGATAGTCCTCGCAACCCGCTGCGCTGGACTTTCTCTCCAGGGCGTCGTGTTACGATAATACCAATACAGGCCAGAAAGCGGGTTTACACAACTACCGTCCCAAGGTTTATGTGGTCCCGTGAAATGAATGATGCCGGGATCGGTCACGGCTTCGCGCGCGTCCTCGACGCTGTATGATGGGAGTATGGATGAGTAAGCGAAAATAATATTGTTGATATTCCATTTAAGTGGCAAAATATATGTGCGATCACAAAACACCATATTCAATAGATCCTGATCCTGCAAAACAATAGCCCTCTCGTGAGTGTGATAAAATTGCGAAACATCGTCCAAGACTTTGCTTTTCCTAATTTCGTTCAGATTGAAGATCAGAACTCCAGAATTGAAATATTTATGAGACAATGGAAGGTTCAATCGCTTGCTTTGAGTGACCCCTCCCTCGTCGGCGCATCCGGCAATTGGTTTTGATCCCAGATCAGTATTCCACAACTTAAGGAGTGAATCGACCACAATTGTATCCGAGTCGATGTAGATCACTCGCTCAATACCGGTCGGTAGAAACTTGTGCATGTTGAGACGATAGTATGCCGCTACGCTGATATGCGGCCGGTTCAGCGGTGCCCATGCGAAAGCGCTTGTGTCAACGTCGATAAATTGGATATCGCAATCAGGGAAAATAGCGGGCAATGTCACCCTGTCTTGCCGAGAAAGGGTTTGGTTAGTTAGCAAAAAGAACCTTATGGTCGCTGCGCTGTCTATCATATCGAGCATCGACGACATCGCGGCAGCGGCGTGTGCAATATAAGCGCCGTCAATTGCAAGAGCAACATTAATTGACGAATGCAGGGCACCTTGAGGCGGATTAAGTTTAGTGCCCCGTCGTTGCTTAATAGTCTCCAATACAACGCGAGGCGGAATGTCAACCGGTGACAGCGGAATAGTCGTGGAAGCTTCCGTAATCATTCTCTTTCTCTCAGTTGGTGCTCGTCGCCCTCAGCAGAAACTGCCCGTCCAGGTCTCCAGTCCGTCGGGGCTTGGGGACTGTCGCGGGCAAGGGTTCGGGGGTCTTCCGCGGGGCGTCTCAATCGTGATCGGGAACGTCTCCTTGCGTCGCCGCTGGGGTTCTCATCTCAGCCTCGATTATCTCGCGATACTCGAATCTAGGCGGACCCGGATTGTACGCAGGGACAATCATACTTAGTAATCGACCAAAATCTCGACGCCTCCAGAGCCGGACCGCGCGACTTCTGAAGTCGCGCGGCAATTTGTCGAGGAGGCTCATGGGCCCGAATTCGGCAAGCATGTCAAAGGGCCGCAAGGCCTCCTCGTCATGTTTGTTGGACATGCCAACAAAGTAGACGCCTGGTAGGCCAGCTTTCAGAGCCAACTCATTCCAAAGATCCGTGAACTCCTTGGTGTCGGGTAGGTCGAGGGGCATGTAGACAATGAAAATCGGCTTTCCGCCAACCGTCAGATAGCGCGGATCCCTGAACGCGGGCAAGACCGCGCGAAAGTGAGCTTCGAAATCGGCTGGGCCGGGGTACGTTTGTTCGATCAGGACATGTTTCGGCATGCCGTGCCAGACGCCGGACCACGATTGATTCGCCCAAGCCAAGCAAAAGGGATAACGGCCGACTGATATCGGCCAGGAGATCGCGAAGCCTGCGCACGAGGAGGATAATTACCCGGCTTACGCGATTTCCTGCGAAATCTTCCGTGCGCGGTAATATGTGTTCCGACGTGATTTATCGGCTAGTCGCTGTGGAGCTCGCTGACGAGCGCGTTCGTAATTCAGAGCAATCACGAGCGCCATCAGCGAAAAGATCATCATATGATTTTCTTTCTGCGACAGAACGAGTTTGTTCATGGTGGTCCTATGAAACTGCAAGCCAATGCGCCTGCCAACGCGCCAGATTCCGACATGTCAGAGAGATAATTTCGTAGGCCATACCAGACAGGAAGCGCGAGCAGGCAAGGAAAAATACAAGTCCTAGCACCCCAGTCTCGACAATCAGCGATAGCATATAGCTGTCGATCGACGGCATCCCGATGATGAGACCTCCCAGCCCGAAACCATGCCCGGTAATCGGATTTGACTTGATAAACTGCGCTCCGGCCATCCACTGCTCGTATCGCGCATCCGTGCTACCCGCCTGAGCGGCGCCTCCTAGCACCATGTCGTGCACGCGGTGGGAGAACATGAGTGCGGCAATGACACAGCCGAAGCCGATAACGCCGAGGACCGCAGCAATTGCTGGGGCTAGACTTGTCTTACTGCCCGCCGCTTTGCGGATCGAATAGAAAGCGACAAACGTGGCAACAGACGCGATGACGCCGACGAATCCGCCTCGCGACCCCGAGCAGAAAATTCCAACGATTCCGCCGAAGGCAACGATCCCACCGAGGACCCTCTCAAAAAGCTTCTCTCGGTGAAAAAAGAAAAACAGGCCGATCGGGATGACGATGATTTGAAATTCTCCAAAAGAAAGCGGAGTGACAAAGGTCGACGACGCTCTAAATAGGCCATTTCTAAAATCTTGAGGGTTGGGCAGAAGATTTGCGAGCGTCGGGTTATTCTCAATCATCGTCGCCAACATACCTTTTGGAAAGATATCGATGAAGAACCGATGCTTGAGCAAAAACTCAGCAACCCCGGCTGCCGTATTGAATATTGCGCAGAAGCAGATGATCTTTAATAGAAATACGACCTGGTTCCTATCTCTAGCAATATAGATCATGGCAAAGAAAGGCACGTACCACGATAGGATTGCGTCCGCGAGAGCCGAGAATGATTCAGAAGGACTGACCGAGGTGAAAATTGATAACGCTGCTGTAGCAAGGAAGCCGGCCGCGCATATGAAAAGGAGCAACGAGGCGCGAACACGTTCCACGATTTGTCGTCGGACGTCAGACGACGCCGCAATCGCGACAAGGAACGGCACGATGAGGCAAAATGTCGCGAGGCGGCGGGCTGAAATCCAAGGCAGACCGGAGAACTGGAGTGCGTAATAAAAGGGAACGATAAGATCGGTGACTAGCATGACGAAGAACGCCATGCGAATGAGTCGCGGCGACACCAGGGGCAGATCTGGCATAACCCAGAGCAGCACCAGTCCGGCGGCCGCGACGATTGCAAATGCGCCCATCGGCGGCAGAACGACCGCGGATATGCCAAGAACGAAGCCCAAAGCGATGGACGCAACCGCCCACGCAACGATTGGCGCAAGGTAACGAATGAGGTTGGGCGCGGCGCGCACCGCGAGTCTCGTTTCTCCGAGAGCCGTGGAGGCGACTCGGGATAGCGGGAAACGATTCCCGATTCGAGTTATCATCTCTGTGTCGAACTCCCGAACGGTCCCGAGGCTGCGTTCGTCGCCTCGTATTGTCCAATTTACGGTCTATATCCGTATCCGCGTTAACCACCTCTCACGCCCCGGCGACGAGGTCGAGTCCCGCAGCGTCGCTGTTGGCTCGGAGCGCGACATCTTAAAAAAGGCAGCGGCGTTCTTCGCGAGGGAAACGCGATGAAGTTTCGCGCTCCTCGGGTCGGAATGGCGGGTCCGGATCAAGCGCATGTCCGGCAACGGGCAAACCTACGAGGTTCCAGCTTCACTTGACGATCAAGTGGAAGCAGGCGATACGATCATTGTGAGCGAGCGCATATTCTAGTCACTAAGTTCTGCTATGCCTCGTCCTGAGTTGCCGTCGAACGCAGGAGTTGGGTGGTGTCGGTAAGCCAAATTCTGGTAATTCTCTTGCGCCGGGTGTGGATCGTCCTGCTGGCGCTCCTCACCACCGTGATCGTGGCGAGCGGAGTGTTGCTGTTTGTGCCGGGCCGCTACGATGCCGTCGCGACCGCGAGCATCGACCCTGGCAACGTCGACCCGATTTCGGAAATGTCGAGCGGCCTCGGCGCGATTGGGTTGATGCAGGGCAACATTCTCTCGCTCGTCACCAGCCAGCGGGTGGCGGTCGACGTCGTCAAGCGCTTGAACTTGACCGACAATTCAGCAGTGCAGGAGAATTTCCGAAAGTCCGCTTCCTTCGGACGCGAAAGCATCGAAGACTGGATGGCTGCTGGGCTGGTCAAGAACGTCGATCCGAAGTTCCTTATCGGGACGAATGTCCTGTCCATCAAATATAAGTCAGGCGACCCGAATCAGGCGGCTTTGATCGCCAATGCGTTTCTCGCGGCGACGATCGATGGCTCCGTGGCCATGAAGGCGGCGGAGGCCGACCAGACCGCGCGTTGGTTTGCTCCCCAGCTCGACCAATTGCGTAATGAATTGGACGCCGCTCGCTCGGCGCTTAGAGACTTCCAAGCCAAGGCGAATATGGTTGCGCCTTCGGCCACAGGCGGCGACAAGGAGACCAACCAATATATGGCGATCGCCCAGGAGTTGACGAACGCCCAATCCGGGCTGACAGCGCTTCAGAGCCGCCTGACCAGCGGCTCCACGGACCTGTCGAATGACCCGTCGGATCCCGATCTGCAAATTCTCTCGGGTTTGAAAGAGAAACTGGCGTCTGCTGAAGCCGACGTTGCGGCCGCCAAAGGCACGCTTGGCTCCAACAATCCCAAGATGTTGGCCCAACAGGCGAATATGGCGACGCTTCACAAGCAGATGAGCGACGCGACCGAGCGAATGCGCACTCATCTGAAGGAACGCATCGCCACGGTCCAGACTTAGATTGCATCCCTTGAGCGAGAGCAAGATCAAGCGCAGAAGGCGCTGATTGACATTCAAGCGCGGCGCGACCGCCTCGGCCAATTGGAGCATGACGTCGAGTTCCGCGCCGAGCAGCTGAATGCTCGGGAAAGGGCGGCGGAACAGGCTAAGTTGAAAAGCAAGCTGACTTTTTCGGACATGACCGTCCTCGACAAGGCGTTTCCGCCCATCTCGGCGGCGTTTCCAAAACCATTTGTCGTGATGCCAGTCGGGATTGCCGCCGGCCTCGCGCTCGGTCTGATCCTAGCGCTCCTCACCGAGGCGGCCGATCGGCGGGTTCGCTTTCCAGTCGATCTTGAATATGCGGCGCCCGGTCCGTTCTTGGGCTCCATCGGCAATGTGGGACGCGCGAAGCCGCGAATTGAGGCGTTACGCCGCAGCCTCCGACCCGTCTGAGCCGATGGACACGGCCGTATTAGCGGTCGGTTTTTGGCGGCCGCCGGCCACCCCCAAAGACCAGGAACGGTTCGAAAAGCAAGCCATTTTGCGCATGATCTACGGCCGAAGGTCGGCCCTGTGGTCAGCCATGGCCTGACCGCGATCGCGTCCAAAGTTCGAGCGCGATCGGCAAAGGGTCGATACTGGTACTTGCCCACCATGAGGCCTCGTCACCATAGCGATGCAGTTCGCGGTGATGGAGCCGGCAGACAGGGACCGTGTATTCGTCGCTGACCTTGCGCCCCAACGCGCGAGGCTGAGCGAACCGAAGGTGATGGGCTTCAGCAGGCGTTCGGCCGCAGATCACGCAGGGCTGCATAGCGACGTACGTGCAGTGCTCCTTGTCGCGCAGGCGAATTGCTTTGGCCGCGACGTGGCGGCGGCCTGCATTCGGCTTGGAGAGCCGTGGGTCAACGGACGGGTTCTCCACTGCAGAAAGGAAGAGCTCGTTTCCAGTCAAGGCCACTTCGCCAGTCGCCGCTTCCCAACTATGGCTCGGCTCACCGGTTGGCTCTATCCCAGTTGAGGCCTCAATCTTTGCGAGCTTGTCGCGGAACGCGGCCTCGACAAGGTCAGCGTGCTCAGTGATGAGGCCGTTCTTCGCCGGCAGGCTTTTGTGGGCCCAGTCGGCGGCCTCGTCACTCGACATCAAAAGTTCGATCTCAGCGATCAACCGATTCCGCAGGTCCGCCGACGGTTCCAAGGCCAGGAGAATTTTGGAGCGCCCCGATCTCTCCTTGCCTGCCGTTGCCGTTTGCCGCGCCCACGAGGTTGGCAGCCGGTCGCGAGGTCCGTCGGGTGGCGAGTTCCGCGAGAAGGGACCCTCGCTGCGCATTGCTCGGATCCGCTAGCTCGAATTTAGCCTCCGGGTGCGCTTTCGAGGCTGGGCTTTGCGCATTTCCAGGCTTTACGGGCAACAGTCCTGCGGTCTGCGGAACTGCCTCGGGCTCACTCAGGGAGGCTTTGCCGGGCGATACGGCATCCCGCTAAGCGCGATTTGCCAGTACGAGATCGCGCGGCCCGATGGGTCCCCCCGCTCGGCTAATCCGTCCACCAATCATAATTTCGACTGACCCCGGGGGACCATTTGTCCGAGGCACATTGCGCTTCGCCCGACTTGCATCAGCTAAGCGCGCCGCATCGTTTGTCGCCAGCGACTTGTGCAAGATTTGCCGCGATTTCGCCATGCTGAGTGCTTCGTGAACGGCGGTCTCGGGCCAGGAGATGGTAATGCGATGACCACGCGCGTCCCATCATGGCCGACCACGCGTGACCTGCCAATTTCGGTGGCCTGCGGATGAGAAGCGCGCCCATCGGTCCGGCCTTCGATCCGTAGATTAAAAGGTGGAATTCGCCCGACTCGGCATCTGCTACAGCACCGATCGCGCACTACCCCGCATGCTCATTTTTGGTGGAAATGTGCGGATCGGTCTTGGCTAAATCTGGTTCGTTCCTATGTTGTTCTCACGGGCTCTTGCAATTCCGGGGAACCCATGCAGAACGTTAAACCTAGTGACCTCCCATCCGTCAGCGATCACCTTTCGCCGGTCAGCGCCGTTATTAACCGTGTAGTTGCTATCGCACCTGCGCCGCTGCTGCCCGGCGAGCAGGAAGTAGAATACGTTACCCATGTCGCGCGGTTTGTCGCGGTGGCTAAGCCGAGGGACGCGATCGAAGAGATTCTTACGCGCGACGCCATCGACCTGACCTGGGAAATTCTTCGGCTTCGTCGAATGAAGGTGGGACTTCTGAGGGCCTCGATGGGGAGCGGCATCAGGCGAGTAATGAGCAGCCTCGGCTACAACGCCGTTTCTGCCGTAGAAATTGCCACCAGGTGGGCTGCCGGAGAAAAAACCGCCAAGAATGAAGTCGCTGCGGCGCTCAAGAAGGCGCAACTGACGATGGAAGACGTGATAGCCAAGACGCTCGAGGACAGGATCGACCCATTTGAGCGCTTCGACCGAATGCTTGCAAGTTCGGAAGCCCGCCGCAACAACGCTCTGCGAGAGATCGAGCGCCACCGAGCAGCTCTTGGGGCCGCGGTGCGACAAGCGATCGATGAAGTTCAGGACGCGGAATTCCGTGACGTCGACACCGGAGAAGTCGGCGGAACAGCGCCGCCTTGACCAGCGACCGCCAACAACGCGCCAATATTGCCAACGCGAAATCGAGCACTGGACCCAAGACTGCGACGGGAAAGGCTCGCGCGGCGCAAAATGCGTTTCGACATGGCTTGAATGTTCCAGTTCGCTCGGACCCCATGCTCGCGCCGGAGATCGAGGCGATGGCGCGCAGGATCGCCGGCCCCTACGCAGACGCCAGAACCGTCGAAGGGGCGCGGCGGATCGCCGAAGCCCAATTTGACCTCAACCGGGTGCGGAACCGTCGTAGATTTTTGATTACACAGTTCTTGGTCGACCCCTACTTCGTGCCGCGGCACATCCGCAGACTACAGCTTTGGGCTTGTCATCTGGCTCTCGGCGCTCGTTTCCGCGTCCTGCCTGTTGAAGTCAATAAGATCGAAGTCCATAAGCTCAAGGAGCTATTTACCCCCGTCCCTCCCGAGAGCGAAGAAAAGCTTGCGACCATCTTGAGGGAAAAGACTTCGGAGCTTGCCACGCTCGATCGGTACGAGCGGCGCGCTTTGTCGAAACGCAAAGCGGCGATCCGCAATTTCGACGCGGTTCGAACGCTCGCATCACGCAGCGCCCAGCGAGCTTAGCGCGACCTACCCACGTGCTCGTGTCGTTGAGATTGAATCAAATGAGGCTAAAATAACAGATTACAGTAGTATAATTTGGATACTACGTCATTTTTGGCGGAACGAACCCATCGACGAACCCCTTCCCCTGTCCCGCCGCAATTCCCATGCATCCCGATCTGCGACGCGCTCTGGAGCGCTTAGCGCGCGCCAAGGAGCCAGTCGGGCCAGGCGGCATTATCCCGTTGCGGGGCCGGCGCCGTCACCGTGGTCGGCAACAGTGACGGCGATGAGTAAGCTACTCGAAGGACAAAGCCAAATTCCCGTTTGCTCCGGCGCGGAATTGGGACGCGGGGGCGATTGGCGCGTGATTTTACGCGTCAAGGGACGGCCAGCAGGCGAGGAGCGGCAGGCGCAAGCGCGTAACCGGCCGCGATCTCATCATCGGCTCGCAAGAGGTCGGTGATGCCCGCAGCTGTTAATGGCCGATTGAAGTAATAGCCCTGCGCCTGTTCACACCCCGAGGCGACCAGAAAATCGACCTGCGCCTTGGTTTCGACCCCTTCGGCAATGACCTCGATGCCGAGCGAATGGCCGAGATTGATCGCCGCCCGAACAACCGCCGCGCTCCGCGAATCCGATGGGATCGAGAAAATGAGAGTTTGAGCGATCTTCAGCCGGTTTACCGAGTGTTTGGTCAAATAGGCGAGCGACGAATAGCCGGTGCCGAAATCATCGATGGCGATGCGGACACCTATTTCGCCCAGCCGGTCAAGGATCTCGCCGTGACCTCGCTCCGTCTCCACCAGGACCGATTCCGTCAGCTCAAGCTCGATATCGCGGGTGGAAACGACCCATTTAGACAGGCTTCCCGTCACCTCCTCGACGAGACGACAGCCGCGCCGGAGCTGCAGCGCGGAAACATTGACCGCAACCCGGGGTGCGTCGATACCTTCGTCGGCCCAGGCGCGAAGCTGGCGACAGGCCTGGTCGATCACCCAACGCCCGAGCGCCAGAATACTACCCGTCCGCTCAGCGATCGGGATGAACGCATCCGGCGTCATTATGCCGCGCGTCGGATGGTTCCACCGCACCAGGGCTTCGAGACTGATGACCTTACTGGTGCGCAAGTCGACCTGCGGCTGGTAGTGGAGCACCAGTTCGCCGCGATCAATCCCCGCCCGCAATTCCTCGGCGACCACGACACGCTCGTGGACCTGCTCGTCCAGCTCGGCGGTGTGAAACCGGAAGCAGTTCCTGCCATCGTCCTTCGCACGGTAGAGCGCGAGATCGGCCTGCATCATCAAGGCGTCGGGGGAGGAAGGCTCGGCCTGAGACAGTAAGGTCGCGATGCCTACGCTGACCGTCAGATCAAGATTGCTGCCGGATATCGTGCACTTTGCGCCGAGACTCTGAGCAATCCGCGTTGCAAGCGTGCCCGCATCCGTCGGGTCGGTGATCCCGAACTGCAAAACGGCGAATTCGTCTCCGCCAAGCCGAGCAACGAGATCGGAATTGCGCACCGCTGCCGAAAGTCGGCGCGCCACTTCGCGTAATAGCTCGTCGCCGGCCGGATGCCCAAGGGTGTCATTAATGTCCTTGAACTTGTCGAAATCGAGCAGCAGGACCGCAAGGTGCTCGCGCGTGCGCTTACTCGCGAGGCAGGCGCCCGACAGGCGATTAAGAAAGACGCGGCGATTGGCAAGTCCCGTTAGCGGGTCAGTCTCGGCAAGTTGGCGGATTGTTGCATTGGCGGCGACAAGAGTGCGGGTCAGGCTCCCGTCAATGGCCGAGTTGACCATCATCGCGCCGAGTAGGAAGAGGGAAACCAAACCGATCGCCACGGCCAGCCACTGGCTGTTAAGGCCGCCCTCGATGTTCGTGCAGATCGTATCGGGCGCGAAATGTGCCGCCGCCATGCCACTGTAATGCATGCCGGCGATGGCAAGCCCCATCACCATCGCGCTGCCGATCCTCTTGAGGAGGACGCTAGACACGGTTTCCGAGCGCAACGCGAACGCAAGCCACAACGCCACACAAGACCCCGTAACCGCAATGGCTAGCGACACCAGCACGGCAGAAACCTTGTAGCTAATCCCCGGGGCGATCTCTAGGGCGGCCATACCGAGGTAATGCATGGCTGCAATTCCCACACCCATCACTGACCCGGCGAGCCCGAGTCGTGGCGCGCTCAGTGTATTTCGGCTCACCACAAAGAGCGCGAAAGCGGAGACTCCGATCGCGATGAAGAGCGACGCGATGGTCACCGTAGGATCATAGGCCATCGGGATTGGCAGGCGGAACGCAAGCATTCCGATGAAGTGCATCGACCAGATGCCGATCCCCATCGCGCCCGCACCTGCAGCTAGCCAGTAGACAGACATCCACCCGCGCGTCGTGGTGATCCGGGCTGCGACATCGAGGGCGGCGTAAGAGGCCACGGTTGCGATGAGAAAGGACAACCCAACCAGCGGGAGGCTATAACTTCCATACATTGGATCGCTCCGGATCAAATCGAAGCTAATGGGCGCACGACGCTTCGCGCGGTCGGGACCTCCATGGCAGGCACTTGCGAATGCCCGAGCCAACTCATCGTCCCGGAGGGGCTGGGCCAGGAAGTCGTTCCCGCCGACCCGCGCGACCAGGTTCATGCGTGGAAGGAGTTGGCTGGCTTCCGTGCTGGTCAGCCAGCTTACTCCCGCGACCGGCAATGTTCACCATCGCATCACTTCCACGCGCGGTCTGCATTGATCCAGATCAAAGCAGGCGGCGGGTTGTAAGACCCTAATTTCAAGCTCGTCGGAATGGTGGGCCGGCGCCGTTGAAGAAAGAAGCGCTGGAATAAAACAGCGAAGGTTGCATGAGGCGTTGCGCGATACGAAATCCGGGCGCGAAGCGCCACGTTCGCGCCCCTGCAGTAAGGTGAGGGGCGGTCATGGCAGGCTGGTGATGTCGAAGTCGCCGATTCCCTGAGGAAGCTAAGCCTGCGATCGCCGCCGTCAACGAGCGATTTTCGAAGAGCCCAGACGGCCTGCGCTGTGAGCGCGAATCGGTAGGTGTCGTGTCGCCCGCCGCTCTCGCATCAAGGGGAACGGAGACGTGAGATGAGAAGAGTGATCGGGATCGACATCCACCGAACCTTCGGCGAGGTGGTGATTTGGGAGCATGGCAGGCTGTGGAGTTTCGGCCCGCTGAGCTTCGTTTTTGTCGTTCTTCGACCTAAAATCCAGCGACGCTGCGGCGAGCACTCTTAATCATTTCGGCCCTATTGGTCGAGGATCTCGCGGATTTTCTCGGCGAGCATAGCCGCCGTATAGGGCTTCTTGAGCCAGGTGCCGGCTCGAAGCTTCCGCCGGGCGATCGTCGGCTCGGCATAGCCAGACGTGAACAAAAACTTGACGTCTGGCCTCATGGCGAGGGCGGCCTCCGCCAGCTCATTGCCGTTCATGCCGCCAGGCATCACGACGTCGGTAAAGACCATCGCGATTTCTTTATGACTTGCGAGCGAGGCCAGGGCGTTCGCCGCGTTGTCCGCCTCGATGACCTGATACCCCAGCCTTCTCAGACGCCGGCAGACGACGCTACGCACACGGTGATCGTCTTCGACAACCAAAATCGTCTCGGATCCACCCGGCACGGCATCCATGTCGACGCTGCTTGCCACGGGCTCCGCAGCCTTCGGAACGGCCTTCGCCAAGGGCAGATAGACGCGCGCGCTGGTGCCTTGGCCCAACTCACTATAAAGCTGGACGTGCCCTCTGGATTGTTTGACGAAACCGTAGACCATGCTAAGCCCGAGACCTGTGCCGGCCCCAGTCGGCTTGGTGGAAAAAAACGGCTCAAAGGCCCGCTGGCGCACTTCCTCGGACATGCCCTCTCCGGTGTCGGTGACAGAGATCAATACATAGTGTCCAGTGCGAACCTCCGGGTACATCTGGGCGTAATCCGCATCGAGACGCGCATGGGAGATTTCGATCGTCAGACGTCCCCCCCTCGGCATTGCGTCTCGCGCATTTATCACCAAGTTGAGCAGCGCGTTCTGCAACTGCGTCTGATCCACGACCGCCAGATGGGTCGATCCGGTCGTTACGATACTCAGCTCAATTGACTCACCCAAGGTTCGACGCAATAGCTCGGCGAAATTGGAAACCAGAGGGCCAACGTCGGTAGGTTTGGGGTTAAGCGGCTGGCGGCGGCCAAATGCGAGCAGTTGCGCGGTCAGTTTGGCTCCGTCCTGTGCGGCGTCCTGCGCTTCTTTCAAAATCTCGCGTTGACCCGGGTCGTTAAGACCGATCTCGAGCATTTCGAGATTTCCGGTAATGACCGTCAGCAAATTATTGAAGTCGTGAGCAACGCCTCCGGTCAACTGACCAATAGCCTCCATCTTCTGCGATTGTCTGAGTTCTTCCTCCATCTTCTTACGAGTTGTCAAATCGCGAATGAATCCGGTAAAGATGCGTTGGCCGTTGGTCAGCGCCTCGCCAACGGCCAGTTCCATCGGAAAGATTTCGCCGCCTTTTGTGAGGCCCTTGACCGCCCGGCCATACCCGATGATTTCGGGCCTCGCCGGTTTCCAAGTACCGGCCGATGTAGCCGTCGTGTTCTTCCCGGTAGGGAGCGGGCATCAGCATCTTGACATTGCGGCCGATGACCTCTTCGGCTTGGTAGCCGAACAACCGTGCCGCCGCCGTGCTGAACGAGGTCACGACGCCGCTTTCGTCGATGACGATCATCGCCTCGGGGACGGTGTCGAGGATCGAGCGCAGATGCGCCTCGCGGCCCATCAGCTCGGCCTGGATCCGCTTCAGTTCAGTGATGTCGATGTTGATCTGAAGGACGGACGGGATTTTGTCGTCGATCGGCCGCGCAACCCACAGGCTTGCAACCGAGACGAGAGAGCCGTCCCTCTTCTGCTGTTCAAGCTGGCCCTGCCAGCTGCCGCGTTCGCGCAGCCGCGCGATGATTTCGTCGCGAGGCAGCGGATAGCGAGTCTTTAGAAGCTCATGGAGAACTCTTCCAAGCGCTTCATCGCGGCGCCAACCGTAAACGTTCTCGCATCCCGTCGTCCAGTACAGGACCTTTCCCTGCTCGTCGTGGATGACGATGTTCGTCAAGTCTAACACTTGGGCCATTTCAGCAAAATCAACCGCGGCGATCGCTGTGGCCGTGTGCTGCAGCTTTTGCAGGGATCCCTCGTCTCGCGTCAATTTGGCCAAACTGCCCGCCTCGTCGGCCGCGCATGCTGCGCATCGGCGCCGTCTTCGTCGCTGCCGGCGATTTCTCGCAGCATGTTCAGTTTATTCAGCGCGACCCTATGACGTCCAGTTGCGTGAATAAGACCCAGTCGGTCAAGACTTGTCATCGTCCGCGAAATGGTCTCGATCGTCAGGCCAAGATAGTCCGCCATGTCGAGACGACTCATCGGAAGTTCAATTTCCTTGTCGGCCGCGCCCTTGCGATGAACGCCAAGAAGAAAGCTGACGACGCGCTCCTCGGCGCTCTTCCTGCCGAGGAGCAACATCTGGTCCTGAGCAGCTGACATCTCATCGCAAAGGAGCGCAAACAGTTGCGGCCGCAGAGCTGGCAATTCGTTCACCAACAAAAAGAAGCGGCCGCGGGAAATGCGTCGAACCTTGACATTGGTGACTGCCTCTGCCGTGAAGAGATAGCGATCTTGAAAAGACACGCCGAGAACGTCCCCAGGATAAACAAAACCCATGATTGCACGTCGACCGTCCGCCATGACTCTGTAGACCCGCAGGACGCCTTCAAGGACATCGCATATTTGGCGGGCTTCATCGCCTTCCCAGAAAATCGCTTCCCCTGCCGAAAGCGTCTCGGCCGGCACGCCCTGGAACAGGTCCTTCAGCGTTGGCGCCTTATCGAGTGGAGTGATCGGAGGAGGAAACGCGTTGCGGGCCAGCGATGCTGCGGTTTGATGGTACATCACAACCTCTATCCTTTTTGATAGGGCCATTTAAACGGCGCTACGTCGCCGCCGTATCTCTCGCCCGTGAAAGTTGGCGCCAATCTGTGACAGTGTGTGACATTAATCCTTGCCCAATCCCCAAATCAGTGGAGTGGACCGCGAAAGTGAGACCCAGGTAGATGGGTGATATGGCTTCCAAGGGGGGCACATGTCGCAAGCATCGCCGCGGAAGCTTTCCGTAGATTTCAAGGTTGGCTCGCGGTTACAGGTTCGAGCCAGGGAGATGGGCGCCGGGCTGTCGCGCGGAGCAGAGGTTGCGTCGCAGCTAATCTATCAGTGGCGTAAAGCCGATCAGGCCTATGTCGCCGCCGGTTTCAATCGCAAGCGTGGACGAAGGCTGGGGTGGGACGTTCCGCCGCCGTCCCTCGCCGTCCTTACTGGCCTCCTCGGACGCCGGCCTGGCGATTGCAGGAAGCGGGGACGATTTTGCCCATGAGTGACCGAGCAAATCAGGCTGCGCATATTCTCGTCGTCGACGACGATCCGCGCATCCGCCAGATGTTGGTCCGCTATTTTGAGCAGGAGGGATATCGGGTCAGTTTGGCCGCGAACGGCACAGCCATGCGCGCACAACTCAACGCCTTGCAGATTGACGTTATTTTGCTCGATATCATTATGCCGGGCGAGGACGGACTGACACTGGCTCGCGAGGTTAGAGCGAATTCCGATGTCGGAATAATCATGCTGACCGGTCGAGACGATGTGCTCGACCGCGTCGTCGGCCTTGAAGTCGGTGCAGACGATTACATCGCCAAGCCCTTTCACCTGCGCGAGGTGTTGGCGCGCGTCAAGAGCCTTCAGCGGCGGCGAAGGCCTGCGGACCGGGCCATCCGAAACGAAGAGGGTGCAGAAAAGGTCATTCGATACGATGGGTGGACTCTCGACATTGGCCGCAGGCAGCTTATTTCGCCAATCGGTGAAAATATCGTGCTCACCACTGGCGAATTCGATCTCCTTGCCGCACTCGCAAGACATCCTGGGCGAGTCTGCGGCCGAGAAGTTTTAATGGAGCTCACTCGAGGGCGCAGTTGGGAAGCGTTCGACCGAACGATCGATGCTCAAATCGCCCGGCTGAGAAAAAAGATCGAGTTGGACCCCCAAAATCCGACGACCGTCAAATCGGTGCGCGGGGTCGGATATGTGTTTACCGGCAGAGTTGATCGATAGCCGCGGCGACTGAGATCGGGTGCGCGCCGACCGCCTTTGCCATCTCGGCGACGCTCACCCCGGCCGGTAGGAACAGGCTCTCATCGGTCCGCTCAGTCGCTTCGCGCGTCAATCGGTCGGCCCAAAGGTCAGGCTCCAGGCAGCGAAATCGAATGCCTGTGCAAGCCGATTTGTTGCATTCGGAGCGAAGGAAGCCAATGAGCTCGGTCGCTACGCCTCCGTGATCGAAGCACCGATGCCCGATTTGCCCATCATATTCAGGTCCGACTGCCACTGCCGCGAGGAGATGGGGTCCCGTCATCGTCACCTTGACTGGCTTTGCGAGCAAAAGTGGAGACGGTTTTGAACTCATCGACTAGACCGAGGTCGATGTTATCGGTTATCGGCCCTCAACAGATCGCTGTCGGGTGAAAAACGTTCGGTTCGTACCGGGTTACCGGCTTCGGTTTGGTGTCACCTTGGAAGGACGGAATTTTCTGCCAGAAATGGTTCAGCATCGCATTCGGCGGCGAGTGCCGGTTATGGCGCCGGCGATGCATTTCACCGCCTGTGATCACGTCAATCCCAGCGATCCCTTGCTCGAGGATGGCCGCTTGGCTTCCACGCAACTGGGTATCGCCGAGATCGCCTTCTGCCAGTTGGCCAAGAGCGACTAGGCGGTCAAGAGCTTCGTACCACCGCGGCACGCTGTGCGTGCTGGCGACACGCCTTGTTAGGCAGCCACGGCCGCATCGTTTCGCTGACCCTTCCGATGAGGGTGAGGGCGCAAGTGATCTTCAGCCCCCCCACGTGGGCGACGTCGGCGCGGAACGGGAACGTGCGTGTGGAAATTGAAGTCCCTCAACGCCCCAACATCCAAATGTTCGCGCGCCGCGATCGTCGACCAGTCATCAGAGTCCAGCACCGGAATTTCTCGACCACCCTTGAGCGGCCATAGCCCGCGCTTCTGCGCCGGATTGTCAGGGACCTTGACGTTGACCATCATTGCTCCCGCGTAATGGACCAGTCATCGGGATCAAACGAGGCGCAGCGACGACATGCGCTTATCCGCTGAGCGTGGCAGAGAAGCCTTTTTCCTCGCGACTATCGCCGTCTCGTGCAGGTCGCAGTGACGGAACTCACACTGCACTGATAAATCCGCGTACTCGACGGGACCGGGCAGGAGGGTCAGTTCCGTGTCGCTGCGCCAATCTCGCCGCGACGCCTATCCCGCCGCCTCCCTCAACTTGGCCGCTGCCGCCTCGGGGGTAATGTCCCGTTGGGGGGAGCCCAGCATTTCGAAGCCGACCATGAATTTCCGGATCGTCGCGGAGCGCAGCAGCGGCGGGTAGAAATGCGCGTGCATCTGCCATTCGGCGTGCACGGCGCCATCGGTCGGCTTCTGGTGGAAGCCCATTGAATAGGGGAATGGCGCATCGAACAAGCTGTCATAAAGCTTGGTCAGTCGAGATAAAGCCTGTGCCAGCGAAGTTCTTTCGCCAGCGCTCATCTCGTCAAATCCGCCGATCCGGCGCCGCGGCAGGATCAGGGTCTCGAACGGCCAGTTCGCCCAGAACGGCACGACAACGCAAAAATCGTCATTGCCGAGAACGACGCGCTCGACGTGCTGAAGCTCCTGCGCGAGATAGTCGAGGAGCAGCGGCCGGCGATGCTTAAGGAGATATTCGCTTTGGCGATGGGTCTCTTTCTCCAGCTCGTTCGGCAGGTGGCGGGTGGCCCAGATCTGGCCATGAGGATGCGGATTCGAGGCGCCCATCATCTCGCCTCGATTCTCGAAAATCTGCACAGAGTTGATGTCGGGCAGACTGCCTAGCGCGATCGTCTCCTCGACCCAGACATCGACCACGCGCTCGATGTCGGCGACCGTCATGCCAGATAGGGTCAGATCGTGACGCGGGGAAAAGCAGAGCACTCGGCAGCGTCCCAATTCCCCTTCCGCGACGAGCAACCCATCCCTTTCCTCATGGGTCGGCGCGTCGGGTTGCAACGCCGGAAAATCATTGTCGAACACGAAGGTGTGCCGGTAGCCGGGATTGCGGGCGCCGTTCGCGCGCGCGTTGCCTGGGCAAAGATAGCAGTTGGGGTCGTGGGTCAGCGCAGCCGGCGCTGCGGTCGCCTCGCGCTTGCCCTGCCACGGGCGCTGCGCGCGATGCGGCGACACCAAAACCCATTCGCCGGTCAGCGGATTGAGGCGGCGGTGCGAGGCGCCCCGGAGCTCATCAAAGCTCGCCACTCATCCGCTCCTCACACCGGGATCAGGCCAGCGCCATCGGAGGGCGCACAGACGAAGATATCCGTATCCAGCCCAGTTGCAATTCGATAGCCGTCGGTCAGAATTTGCGACGCCTTGTCGACCGCGGACGCTTCGAGCAGGCTGACCGTGCAACCGCCAAAGCCGCCGCCCGTCATGCGCGAACCGTAGACGCCCTTGACCGTCTGGGCGAGGCCCGCCAGCATGTCGACCTCAGGACAGGTGATCTCAAAGTCATCCCGCATGGAGATGTGGGAATCGTTCATGGCGCGTCCGCAGGCGACAAAATCGCCGGCCTCGAGCGCGCGCTCGGCTTCCAAAACGCGCGCGTTCTCGGTGACGATGTGGCGACAACGGCGGTAGACGAGGTCCGGCAGCTTGCGTCGTTTGGCTTCGAGCTGCTGCGGCGTCACGTCGCGCAACGCCTGGATCGGCCCCAGGTAGCGGCTGAGCAGCCTCACCCCCTCCTCGCAAGCCTCGCGCCGCAAATTGTACTCGCCGCCGGCATGCTGATGGCGGACCCCGCTGTTGGCGATGAGGAGCCGCAAGTTTGGCGCGATGGCGACATGGCGGGAGCTAAGACTGCGGCAATCGATCAAGAGCGCATGCCCGGCGACGCCGCAGCAGGCGATATATTGATCCATCACTCCGCAGCGCATGCCGACAAAATCATTTTCCGCCCGCTGGCAGATCCTGGCGATCTTGATCGGATCGAACGGCAGGTCGCTTTGAGTGAGCAAGGCATGCGCGACCGAGACTTCGAGCGCCGCCGAGGAGCTTAAGCCCGCGCCGATCGGGACATCACTCCAGACGATGAGGTCGGCGCCGGAAAGCGTGAGTCCGCTCCTCTCGAGCATCAGCGCGACCCCAATGACGTAGTCGGACCAGTCGCCGCTCGGACCTTCAGGCGGCGCATCGAGATCGAACTCAAGCGTCTCGTCCATGATCATGGAATAGACCGCGAGGCGCCGGTCGGGCCGTGGCGAGGCTGCGGTCAGAGTGGCGAATTCGAGCGCCGCCGGCATGACAAAGCCGTCATTATAGTCAGTATGCTCACCGATCAGATTGACGCGGCCAGGCGCGCGACTGACCGTAGGCGCGCGACCGAACCGATAGGCGAACTCGACCGCAAGGTCGCGCGCCTGAACGCTCATCAAAATTCCTCCCATAGGCGAAGTGGAAGCCGCGGCGCCGTCTGCGTCAAGCAAGCTCCTCCGATCTCGCAACGACCGTGATTTTATCCGTCTCATCTGGTGAAAACAGATTGACGCTCCCTCAGCCCCTACTCAGACGGCCCGTTCTGTGACGCGCGTCACGGCAGTCCGACGAACAAAATGATTTCTAGCCGTCGACCACAAGACGCCCAGCCTTCGTGGGAGTGGACACATGGCACATTTCAACACTGGCCCAAGCGTCGTCGAACGCGCTCAAGGTTCGCGGCCCTTTGCTTTTTCAACCTACGCCAAGCGAACGGCACTTTTGATTGCGCCGTACGCGCTGTCCCTGATCCCCCGACTGACTTGCGCTTTCCAGGCTTTGCGCCAACGAGAGCGGGACCGAGTGGAGCTTGCGCGAATGTCGCGCTCTGAGCTTCGCGATATCCGCCTCTCGCCATCGGATCGCTGGGCGGAAATAAGCAAGCCTTTCTGGCGCAAGTAGTTTGAGCCACGGGTCGGCTGTCCAGGGCGTGGGCGAATAGTCGCAGCGGCGCAATAGGGTACGCAAACTTCATCTCGCAAGCCGAAGCGCGCGCTGCGCTCGCCTGAGGAGGCTGGCAGGCATTGCGCCAGTGAGCCAGAGCCCAAGGCCCAGTGCGGCAAAGTAAACCAAGGCCCCGATGACGATCAGACCTATGAGTCGCGTCTCGCGAGCGAAGCGGGGTAGATGCGCCAAGAGCGTCACGAGCGGTCCATCGGCCAGCGTCAGAGCAAGCGCAAGCGCCGCCGCGGCGAACAGCGTCGCCGCAGCGGTGGCGAGCAAGCGGTCATCCGGGGCCGTCCAACCACGCCGGCGGGCGAGCGCGAAAACGCCGGCCACCTTGATCCAGAGGCCCACCGCGGTCGCGAGCGCCAAGCCCGGCGCGCCCAGCGGACGGAACAGCGCGATCTTGAGCGCCACGTTAACCACAACGCCTATAAGCGTTACCTTGAGCGGCGTCGCCGTGTCGCCACGCGACAAGAAGCTCGCCGCCGCGATGCGATCGACAAACAGAGCCGGCATGCCAAGCGCATAGGCTGCGAGCACCCCTGCGGCCTCATGGGTCGCATTGGCCTTGAAGGCGCCGTGCTCGAAGGCGACGGCGACAATGAGGTCGGGAATCAGCAGGAACGCGACCACGAAAGGCGCGCCCAGCGCCAGCGTCAGCGAAGCGGCGCGGTTCTGGGCGGCGAGCGCGCCCTTTTCGTCGCCGAGGGCGACGAGAGCGGACATTTCTCTCAAGAGCACCGAGCCGGTCGCTATGACGATCACTCCGCCGGGCAACTGATAAAGCCGGTCGGCGTAGCTGATGGCGGAGAGGCCGCCGGTTGGCAGGAGCGAGCCGACGATCTGGTCGGCGAGCGCGCCGATCTGATAGCTCGCGGAAATGCCGATCGCCGGCCCCAGCATCCAAAGGAACTTGCGGATGTCGGGCGTCCAGCGCGGCCAGGTCAGGCGCTCCAGGAGCCCGCGCCGGCGGGCATCCGCCATCACGATGACAAGCTGGGTCACGCCGGAGGCGAGAAACCCCCAACTCGCCATGCTGGCGACGCCCGGCGAGACCTTCGGAAAAAATGCGGCGACAGCCAGAAACGCAATCATGCATATGTTGGCCGCGACGGGCGCAAAAGCCGGCGTCCCCCACGCGTTGTTGGCGTTGAGCGTCCCCTGATGAAGCGCGAAAACGGCGATGAAGGCGATATAGGGGAACATGATGCGCGACATCGCGACCGCTTGGGCGAACTTCTCGGGCTGGCTGACGAAGCCCGGCGAAGTCAGCCGCACCAAGAGCGGCATGTCGAGATAGACGAGGCCGAGCAGGGCGATCTGCGACAGGATGAGCAGCGTGAACACCTGGCTCGCGAATTTGTCGGCGTCCTCCTGGCCTCCCGCCTCGAGGATGCGGGTGTAGGTTGGCAGATAGGCGGCGTTGAAGGACCCCTCGCCGAAAATCTGGCGGAATTGGTTCGGCAGCTTGATCGCCGCGACATAGGCATCGTTGAGCGCTCCGCCCCCCAGGAGCGCCGCGAGCGCCATGTCGCGCAGGAAACCGGTCAGTCGAGAGGCGATCGTCCAGCCGCCGACCAGGAAGATATTGCGGTACATCGTGCTTGGCTTTAGCCGGATTCGCAGCGCGACGGCAAAACAGAGGGAAACTTCGCGAAAGAGCGCGAAACGAGGTCGACCACTTTGGGCGGATTCCGGTCCTTCAGCGATCGCGATGCAATGGCAAGGATGCGCAAAGAGCGGTCATTCCTGGAAGACGTGGCAAACGCGTAAACCGACCCGGCTCTGCCTTTCATGATCGGCTCGGGGCGCGCCGTTGACGCGAAGACTGAGCGTTCGCGGAAGGGAAAACGTCCCTCAGGTGCGGCGTTCGTCCAGTACCGGGGTGATCGACATTTGGTCTGAACGGCGATTGGGCTGGCCACGCGGAGGCCAAGTCAAGAGGCGCCGCCGCTCGGCTTTCTCTTTCGAACGCTCCTTAGGCGGCCTGCCTTTCGGCAGGAGCGACGTCAAAGCCGACCCGCGGGAAGCGCAGGTTTACCTTGCCCACTGAAGGATCTTCGTGTCGGAGAACAAGCTCGTCCGGCGTCCAAGCGAGAACCCTTCCATATACCGGATTGCCATAGTCGTCGGGAGTGACGCTAACCCAGTCGCCGCGACGGAGGCCGATGTTTTGCGCCTCGGAAGACCACTCGTCAGGATCGCTCGGTTCATTCGCCTTGGCGACCCCGATGGCCTGGTCGGGCGTCATTTCCGAGAAACTGCCGTGCCCGATGGCGGTGACTCTCTTATACCACGGGTCGATTACGCTTGCGAAAGAGATCAGTTCATTCACCTCGCTGCCGCCATTCTGCCGCGCAAACCAGACTGGATGATAAGCGGACAAGTCGGCCGCGGAAGGATCTGGTCCGAGTACGAACTTGCGACCGTCGGCCAAAACCTCGGCGAGCCATGCGATGTGCGCATTGACCCTTTGCAGGTACATTGCCCGCTTGGGACGCAACGCCTTGGGATCCAAGTTGACCCGGAAGAGCGGACGCCGTTCGTCGATCAGCTCTTGGGGGAGTCCTGGCATGTTACCGATCGTGAGACAGACCGCATTCATGAAAGAGCTCTTCTCGATCCACCAGCCCAGGGCCTTAGCGAGACCTTCTAGACCTTTCGGATAGAGCGAGCCCGAAGCGCCCAGCACCTCTATCACGCGAAGAATGTGCAGTGTATCGCAGTAGAACTCCGCTCCGACTTGAAGGATCGGTGTTCGCCGATAGCCTCCTGTCATCGGGGTGAGCTTGGGGCGGGGCGTCCATATAGGGATATCGACGGAACACCAGGTTACATCCTTGAGACCCAGGGCGAGGCGTATCTTTTCCGAGTAGGGCGAAAGCGGGTAGTGGTGCAGGATGACCTGTGACATGCGTTTCCTCCGTGCGTTTATTTCTTTGTTCGACGTCTAGGTTTGCCCCCCTTATTAAGGCTAGTTACGCGGACGCTTCGCGAGAGCGGGCCCGGGATGACCCGATCCCCTGGCTGCACTAAGTCCCTGCCGTTAGCCGCGCGAGTTCAGAGACCGCCATCCTCGAAGTCTGAGGATCGGCAATTTGGCGACGACCTACTTTCCCAGCACCGGCATATCAAAGCCGAGGAATTCAAACGCTCGCCATTGATCCGGCCGCGAAATGAGTTGCCATGATGGATCTTTTGCTCGCGCCGATACGCTGGCGTTAATTCTTTTCCTGCATGTCGAAGCCGAGGAATTCGAACGGCGTATCGCCGTTGATCCAGCCGTGCCACGTATGCGGGTGGAACAGAAGAATGTCATCGGGCTTGTAGCTGACTTCGCCGTACTCTTTGCCATCCTTGTCGTTCAGGGTCATTTTGCCAGTGCCGCTGATGACGTAAAGAACGTATCCCTGTTCCTGAGGTCCCTCGTGAAGCGCGATCGAGCCGTTGGCGTCGACATGCCCGCGCATCACATTGATGCCTTTGCTGATATCAATGCTGTCCGGTGGCACTTGATAGATTGCCCCATACACGAACCCCTTGTTCGGCTTGCCGACAATGTCCGGAATCAGAGCGAGCTTTCCAGGCTCCTTCTTGACCGCAATCGCCTTGCCGCTGGGATCGAGTTCAATGCTCGTCAGATCGCCGGCAACCGCCGGAGCAGCAATTGCGAGTGCCACCACCACACCCAAACCATAGATTAGACGGCGCATTCTTCCCTCCTTGTTGCCATATTTGCTTTGAATGATCGATCGAGTGTTGTTGCGGGCCACTGCGGAAGCAGTGCCCGGCCGTTGGATTACATTCAGCCGACCTTCTGCTCAGCCGCCAGTACACGCGTCGAGGAAAAGCTGGGTGAACGGCTTGGCGAGAACAGGCTGCAGCTTTGGTACGATCGCCTTGATCTCCGGCGTGACCATGTGAGCATCGAGGGCAGCCTTGTCCGTCCAGCGTTCGAAAGTCAGAAATCGGCCTGGCTCGTCTCTGACTTCCATCAGCGTGTAGACCAAGCAGCCGGGTTCCTTGGCCGAACTCTCGGCGAACGGCACGAGCAGCGCGCGAAGGTCGTCCGCCTTGTCCTTCTTGGAGACGATCTCGGCAATGACGAAGTAGCCGCTCTGACCCGCCGCGACAGCGGATGAAGCGGTGAGCGCGGCAGCCGCCACGCCCCCAAGAGCGGCGGCGGCGCCAACGAACGCACGGCGATCCATGTCTGACATGATGTTTTCTCTCCCTCCAACTTCTTTTCGCGTTAGGACCATCAGCCGAACGGGCGGTCCTGGCTCTGCCTCTCCCACCGTTTTTTGACAGATGCAGATGACACAATTAGATTGCACACTATATAATAAGAGTCAATAATATATGACACGATGTACCTGAACCCCCAAACGCCCACAGCTCCTCCGCTCTCTGGCTGTGCCGGGGTTCAACAGAGCGAACGACGCGCCCGCTCCTGTGGACAATAGACTGGACATACATGTTGAATGATCGCGTGATCCGGCAGCGCTTGTGTCCGACTTGCACAGTCCTGGCTGCCGACGATAAGAGTTGGCCTAACAGCGGCGAAATTTACGGTTCTTCCGCGAAGCGGCGGGAGGTTAGTTCAAAGACAACTATCCATGTGATCTAAATTGGCTGTCGGTAGCGATTCCGGAAATCTGCGATATGCAACGCGAAGTCAGAAAAAAAGCCCAAGACGTTCAAGACCTCGTTGCGCCGGTGGAAATGCCAGGCCTCGACAGCCATCTTTGCTTCGCGCTCTACGCCGCCAGCAACCACATGACACGTCTGTTCGTACCTTTCCTCCAAAAGCTCGATGTAACCTATCCTCAATATTTGGTGCTCGTCGTGCTTTGGGAGCGCGGTCCGCAAGGCGTTGGAGACCTAGCTGCATTGCTACGAATGGACTTTGGCACGCTTTCGCCGATGCTGAAGCGGCTCGAAACCAAGGGGCTCCTTTCTCGACGACGGCAGGCCACCGATGAACGCCGCGTTCTTGTCGATCTAACGCCGAACGGAGTTTCCCTTCGGAAGCGGACAGAGCAGATGTTAGGCGAGTTTTACTGTTTTCTAAACATGCCTTTAGCAGAACTTTTCGACCTGAAAGATCGCCTTCATCATTTTGTGGCGTCCGCGGGCCCAAAGGAAATAAAAACGACTGCTCTTAAGGCGTCAGAGTGAGTCCGACGTCTACCGGCTGCTTCCGGTAATCGATCACGGTCTCAATCCACACGCCGTGTCGCTCCCCCTACCAAAGGAGGCGCTGCTTTAACTGTGTGCTTCGACCGCCTCGCGAGGTGCTTCAGTGGCTATGCGGGAAAGGGCCTCGGAATGATGGGCGCATAGGAGCGGGCCGATGGGATGATGCGCTTCGGTGTGAGCGCCGCTTTCGTCTTTGGCCGGATGGAATTGTACGCGCCGCTCATTTTCGAAACTCGCCCGCGTTGGGAGGCACCTGTCCTCACAGTGGTTTTCCAACTCATGCCTCATAGGCGGAAAGCGACCTGAATTGCTGGGGATGATTGCTCCGAGCGGACTCTGCGTGTACCGGCTCGGGCGTAAACGCGTGCAATGGTCGCCAGACCTACCATTCGGCCAAAGCTCACTTCCCGCCCAAGTGAGGCGTCCAAGGCCGCAGCCTGCTATGTCCGCTCTACGTCGACTTGCGAGGTTCCGTTGTTGGCGAAGAACGCCTCCTTTGGGTCGAAGCCGGTCCACCGTGATTGGGTTTTGACTTGGAGCATGTCAGATTTACGCGGAATTGTCATCGCGATAACCCCTGGGTCTTGGCCAGGATCGAGTCCGGGGACGGCCATTCCGACATAGCGCTAAGGGCAACGCGGAGGCTGACCCAAAGCCAACGCCACGAGAGCCTCGAGTTCTCTGGGAATTTCCCGTCGAGGGCGAATTTCCTTGACAAAATCAGAAATATTCGCTATGTGTTCTTCCCTACGGAATTTATCTCCCGTTCGGCGAGACACGGCCGGGAAGACGAGAAGCCGTGGCTGTTTGAAACATTGGCCCACAACCTGCCGCGCGAGTCGGGGCGAGGAAGCGATTTTCTTACTTATATCGCCTGCAACCCATTGAAAAGGCTCAATTAGAAAAAATAAACGCTAGTAAACTCTAGCAAATTTACTAGCGTTTAGGCTCATTTGGCCGCGCTTTACTCGCACCTATTTCGAAGGAATTCCCGCTTTGGGTGTATCCGCAGTTAAACGAAGGGAGGGCTCAAAGGCCCTCCCCTCACGCGTCACTTCGGGCAGGCCGGCAGGCCGGGCCGTCCGCACTCGCTTGGCGGCCGACGTTCCGGCTGAGCCGGCTTTGGTGCGACGGCCGGCGGCCTCTCGATCATTCGCTGAGCGGCGGCGTTCGGCTCTGGCCGCGGGGGCTTCTCGGCCGCGGCTGGCCTCTCAATGGGTGCCACTGGAGGTCTGACCACCGCTGGCGGCCTCTCTGCCACTGGCGGCCTTTCGGCCGCAACCGGCGGTTTCGCAGCGACTGGCGGTCTCTCCGTGGCTGGGGTCCTCTCGGCTGCGGCTGGCGGCCTAACCGCGGCGGCTGGCGGCCTCTCGGCAGGCGCTTTCTCTTCTCTCTTCGCTGCATTCGGTGCAGCTGGCGCCGCTTCGGGCCTTATTGGCTTCTCGGCGGCCGGTGGAGTCCCCTGAGGCAGCGCATTCCCGGCTGGCGCCGGCGGGGGCGTCTGCGCCGGCGTGGCCAAGGCGGCCTTGCCGGCGGCTCTCGCCGGGACCGCGCCCTTGCCCCTGAACTCTCCGGGCCGCGCCGTCGCCGCGACCGCGGGCTTCCCCTGGTTGGCGGAGACGAACTGGGTTTTCTCCACGCTCGCCAAGCGCGCCTGGTTTCTTTGGGCGGCGGTCGGAGGAACGTGCTGCCCCTTGTCGACAACGGACTGCGCCGCCGTCGCCGCCGCGACTACGCCGCCGGGCCCTCCGTTGAAGCTCGCGCGAGTGACCGTCGCGTTGCGGACCACCGGCTGACTGTAGACGTTGGCGATGTGGACGCCGCCGATATTGTTCACGCTCGTGTTGTAGAAGAAGCGGCCGTTGTCCCATCGACCGCCCTGATAGCCCGAGCCACCATAGCCGTATCCGTAATCGACGCCGCCATAAAATCCGACCTCATGCCCCCAATAGCCGGGCCTGAAGGCATAGAGACCGCCGACAAAGGCCCAGTAGCCCGGCGTCCACAGCAACCCGGGCTGAGGCGGTTCAACCCAGGCGCCCGGAACCCAGTAATAGTCGTCATTGTTCCAGGCCCAATAGCCCGGCGTCCAATAGTAGCCCGGCGCCGGAATCGGCGGCTGTTCATATTCCGGCAATGGCGGCGGCGGCTCGTCCGCCTGAATGAGGTAAGATGCTTGGCCGGCGCCGCCCGGCGGGCAGGCGCATGTCTGGCCGAAACTCGGCGTAACAAGCACAGTCAGCGGACATGCTGCCACGAACATCGCCATCACCGCAGGTCGCAAGGTACGCATCGTTAAGATCCCTTTCCCGTTTGCCGGATCAGAGCGAAAGTAAAAGGCAAATACATCGAACGCCTCGCCGCCATCGCACGTCCAGAATACATACGAGCTTCAATGGGTGATTGCCGCGCCCTTCCTTTCCGACGGCATTCAAAACGTCACGAATCGGCTGAATGTTCCTTGAATATTAGCTGGCTTCAATTGGCCGATTGTGTGGCCGCGGCCGAGGCAATGGGGCGACAGAGGTCTATCCGCTAAGCGCCTGATCGATATCGCGCCACAGGTCGTCGACGTCTTCGATTCCGGCCGACAGGCGCAGAAGGTCCGGCGGGCAGGGCGAGCTCGGGCCCTCGATCGAAGCCCGATGCTCGATGAGTGACTCGACGCCGCCGAGCGAGGTCGCTCGTTTCCATAAGCGCACCCGGGCCGCGGTCGCGATCGCAGCCTCGGCGCCGGCGCGAACGCGGATCGACAGCATCCCCCCAAAGCCGCCCTTCATCTGGCGGCGCGCAACATCGTGGCCGGGGTGGTGCGGGAGACCCGGATAGAGCACGGCGGAAACAGCCGCGTGATTGGAAAGGCGGTTAGCGAGCTCCATCGCATTCGCCGCGGCGGCCCGCACCCGCACGTCTAGAGTGCGCAATCCCCGGATCAGGAGGAACGCCTCGAACGGGTGCAGGATCATCCCGTGCGACTGGCGGATTGTTCGGGCGCGCGCGGTAAGCGCATCGTCCCGCGCGAAGCAAAGCGCTCCCGCTATAACGTCGGAGTGTCCGTTGAGGTATTTGGTCGCCGAGTGCATCACCACGTCGGCGCCGAGAGTGATCGGGCGCGTGAAAACGGGCGTCGCGCAAGTCGAATCAACCGCTAGCGCCGCGCCCGCTGCATGAGCGGCGCGGCTTACGCCTTCGATGTCGCTCACGCCCCATAGCGGATTGCTCGGCGTCTCGAGCCAGACGAGCTTCGTGACGCCCGGCTTCAGCGCTTGCGCCAACGCCTGCAAATTCTCAGCATCGACGAAGTCGACGCTGATTCCAAAGCCCGGCGCCTCGTTGACCAGCCAAGCGCGAAGCGCCCAATACATGCCCTTTGGCGCGACCATGTGCGCCCCCGGTCCCAAGCTCAGCATGAGCGCGATCGCCGCCGACATCCCTGAGCCGAAGACGAAGGTGGTCGACGCGCCTTCGAGCGCTCCGATCAAAGCTTCCGCCTCGCGCACGGTGCCGTTGTCGGGGCGGCCGTAAACATTGCCGCTGCGGTAGAGATTGTCGGGATCGCGCTCGAAAGTCGTGGCGAGATGGATCGGCGGCACAATGGCGCGGGTGCGTTCGTCGATGGCCCCCAAAGCCTGAGCGGCGAGCGTGCGCGGACTGAGTGGCGGCGGCTGGCTCATAGCGCTAGACCCTGAAGAAGCTTCGGCGCCCTGCTGCCTGCGCCCCCAGCTTCCGCTATCAACATGTCCTTGAACATAGGCGCGCGATCGACGACGCGAAGCCCGAGGTCGCGCACAAAGCGCAGCGGCGCAAGATCGTTGGAAAAGAGGCGATTGAGGGCATCGAGGCCGAGGCCGCTCGCCGCGACGTCGAAGCGGCGCCGACGCTGGTAGGCCGCAAGGGAGCTAAGCGCGCCAGGATCAAGGCCGAGGCGCATCTCGCCGACAATCGCCTCGGCGAGCGCGGCGACGTCGCGTAAGCCCAGGTTCAAACCCTGCCCTGCCACGGGATGGACTACATGGGCCGCGTCGCCGACGAGCGCAAGCCGCTCGGCGACAAAGCTCCGAGCGATCTGAAAGCGGAACGGAAAGGCTTCGACGCGCGAGGCGAGCTTGATCTCGCCTAATTTCGGGGTGAACCGATATTCAAGCTGACGCGTGAGATCCTCGGGGTCGAGGGCCAGCAACGCGTGCGCGTCGGCGCGACGCTCGTTCCAGACGATGCTCGACTGCCGGCCTGGAAGCGGAAGAATCGCGAACGGCCCGGCAGGCAGGAAATGCTGCTCCGCCCGACCCTCGTGATCGCGCCCGTGCGCGACCGTCGCGACCATGCCGGTCTGGTCATAGTCCCAGCCAATGGTTTGGATGTCGGCAAGCCGGCTCAGTTTCGAGCGAGCGCCGTCGGCGGCGACGGCCAGCCTCGCGCGCAACACGCGACCATCGCAAAGACCAACTTCAGCGACGCGTTTGCCCGACGCCCAATGCGCAACGGACGCTGTCACGCGCTGAACTTGAAGCCGATCGCAAAGCACAGAGAGCGCGCCGACGACATCGTCGTTGAACGCCATATGCGCAAGCGGCCCTGGCTCTTTCGCTGCGATATGAAGATGGGGCAAGCGCATGGCGTCACGCACGTCCCCGTCCATGATCGCCATAGATAGGATCGGTTGCGCGTTTGGCGCGATCGTCTCCCAGGCGCCGACGTGCTCGAGCAAGCGGCGCGGGCCTTTGGCGATCGCGACGGTGCGCAACGGTGGTGGGCTCCCCGCGGCCGGCGCCCCGGGATCGACGACGGCGATGGAGGCTCCTTGCCTCATCGCCTGCTTGATCGCGGCCGCGAGCGCCAATCCGTTCGCGCCTCCGCCGGCGATCACGACATCGAAGATGGGAGCGGTTGTGGTCACGGGCGCACGCCTCTTTCCGCCCCAGCGCGGGGACGGATCGGAAGTCCCATATCGGGTCTTGGCCCCCGGCGCTATTTCGGAGTCCGGATTCCATCTTTTCAAGGCGTTGCCGCGCCAATTCCGACTCGTCGAACGCAAGGCCCAATGCGCCCTGAAGGTAGGGAGCCGCCGCGTGGTGAACATCCATGGCCTCTGGGAACCAATGCCGTCCTCACTCGTTAGATTCGGATTCCGGCCTTGCGCCGGCTCTCAATTGCAGGAGGCTGTAATGACTAAGGCCTTGATGTTTTCCCTTCTTTTCGCTGGGTTGCCGGCGGTGGCCTACGCCGATGAGAGCGGCGGCGCCATCGGCGCCATCGTACGGGCACCGGGTGAGGCTGCGGCCGGCATCATCGGCGGCCTGACCGGAACGGAGGCTCCGCGGTTCCACCATTACGTCGTCGAGGAGAACGTCCCGTCTTACACTTGGGCGGAGCATCCGCGCGTCGTCGTTGGCGACGTTCTGCCGGCCGAAGGCGTGGTGCTTCATCCTGTTCCGCCTGAATACGGTGTGACGAACTACCAATACACGGTCGTCGACAATACGCCGGTGCTGGTCGATCCAGCGACGCGCAGGATAGTCGAGGTCGTTCCGTAAGAGCCGAGACCTTGGGGACCCGCCGGCCGCACCAGTAGACGGCGCCGCTGGCGCCCCCTTTCACAAGGACAAGATTTCTGAGCCGGCGGCGCAGTCAGTGATACCCCAGGTCGCCGCGGACCTTGCCGCGAAATACCCAATAGGACCAGCCGGAATACATGAGGATGACCGGCAGGAGGAACACGGTGCCTACAAGCAAAAAGGCCTGCGTCGATGGCGAGGACGCCGCCTCCCATAGCGTAAACTTATATGGCACGATCAGCGGGAAGAGGCTGATCGCGAGGCCGAGATAGGACATCACGAACAGCAGGATCGCGCCGATGAACGGCGCGGCCTCTGAGCGATTGTTGAGCGACGACCACTCCCAGTAGGCGATCAATCCTGTGACGATCGGCACGGGCGCCAGAATCACGATATGAGGCCAGGAGAACCATCGCTCGGCGATCTCCGGCTTCGCCCAAGGCGTCCACAGGCTCACGAGCGCGATGCCGATGAGAACGCCGATCAACGCGCGGCGGCCCAGCGCCCGCGCCCAATCCTGAAGCGCGCCTTCGGTCTTCAAGATCAGCCAGCCCGCTCCGAGCAGGCTGTAGCCGAAGACCAGGGCGACACCGGTGAGCAGCGAAAACGGTGTAAAGCAGTCGAATGAGCCGCCCGCGAAGCGGCGACCTTCCGTCTGAAAGCCCTGAATGAATGCGCCGAGGACAACGCCCTGCGCGAAAGCGCCAAGGACGGAGCCGTAGTTGAAGGCGCGATCCCAGAAGGTCCGATGCTCGGCGTCGCGGTAGCGGAACTCGAACGCAACGCCACGGAAAATGAGCGCCAGCAGCATGATGGCGATCGGGAAATAAACCGCCGGGATGATGATCGCAAAAGCGAGCGGAAAAGCGGCCATAAGCGCAAGTCCGCCGAGCACGAGCCAGGTTTCGTTGCCATCCCAGATGGGCGCGATCGAGTTCATGACCAGGTTGCGCGAATCCCGATCGGGCGCGAAGCCGTAAAGGATGCCCACGCCCAAATCGAAGCCGTCCAGGAGCACATACATAAAGACGCCAACGCCGAGCACGAGCGTCCAGACGGGCACGAGATCGAGAAAGGGTTGGGTCATAGCCGCCGCCCTGCTTCTGTCGCTGGGAGCGCCTGAACCGGCCGCGCCGGGCGCCCGCCTTCAATCGCGTCGGGCTCACCAGCAGCCTCGGTGGGGCCGAGCCGCACCAGTCTCAGCATCAGCGCGAATCCGGCTGAAAACATAACTAGGTACACGAGACAATAGCCGAGCAGTGAAATGCTGACGTCCAATCCCGTGAGCGAGGGAGAGACGGAATTGCGCGTACGCAGGAGCCCGTAGACCGTCCAAGGCTGACGGCCAACCTCGGTCGTCGCCCAGCCGGCCGTCACCGCTATAAAGCCGAGGGGAGACGCCAACGTGCAGCACCAGAGGAACCAGTTGGTGTGGAAGAGCTCGCCCCGCCAGCGTAGCCATAGGCTCGTCACCACTACCGCCAGCATGATGACCGCAATTCCCACCATGATCCGGAAGCCGAAGAAGGGGACGATGATCGGCGAGGGGCGCTGGTCGGCGGGGAAGTCCTTGAGGCCATGCACGGTTCCATGGAGAGTATGGGTCAGAATGAGGCTCCCCAGTTCAGGGATGGCAATGGCGTATCGGTCCGTCTCGGCCTTCTCGTCTGGGATGGCGAACAGGTTGAGCGCGACGTCGCTGTGCGTGTTCCAGATCGCCTCGATCGCCGCGAGCTTCGCCGGCTGATGTTCGAGCGTGTTGAGGCCATGGGCGTCGCCGAGCAGAAACTGAAGGGGCACGAGCACGGTGAGCAGCCACAAGGTCATCGACAGCATGGTGCGCGCTTCTTCGACGAAGCGTCCTTGCCGCAGGTAGGAGGCCGAGACGCCGATAACGACAAAACCGGTGGTGATGTAGACCGCGTCCACAACATGAGCGAGCCGGTAAGGGAAGGACGGGCTGAAGATGATCTGCAGCCAGTCCTTCGGCAGGAAACGGCCGTCGACGATTTCATAACCGGCGGGCGTCTGCATCCAGCTGTTGGTGGCGATGATCCAGAAGGTCGAAAAGAGCGTGCCCAAGGCAACCATCAACGCCGCGATGAAATGGGCCCAGGGAGGCACCAGCTTGCGTCCGAACAGCAGCACGCCGAGGAAAGCCGCCTCCAGGAAGAAAGCGGTCAGCCCCTCGTAGGCCAGCAGCGGCCCGACAACGTTGGCGGTGGCGTCGGAGTAACGGCTCCAGTTCGTGCCGATCTGGAACGGCATGACGATCCCCGAAACGACGCCCATGCCGAACGACACGGCAAAAATCTTGATCCAAAAAGTCGAGATGCGAAGATAGATTTCGCGCCCGGTGAAAAGATTGAGCCCCTCGAGGAGCGCAATGAAGGCGGCGAGACCGATGGTGAAGGCCGGAAGCAGGAAATGCCAAGCGATGACCCAGGCGAACTGGATCCGGGATAAGACAAGGGGATCCATGCTCATTGCTCCCCGCTCATTACGCCCAGCCTTCGCCCCCGCGTGCCGAGGCCGTGACACTCCGTACACAGGAGGTAAGCGACGCTAGACGTTATCATGGAAGGTCGCGACTTTCATGACGATTTCGCTAGCCTTCGGAATTGCTTGGCTAGAGCATTTTCCGATCATGTTGCATCGTATCCTGCGGCGGCGAGATAGTTTGCGCATTCTTGCGGGGTGAAGCGGCGAAGGGCGTCGGCGATGGCTTGCCAGAGGTCTGGGATTGTTCTGGCGGCGGCGGCGCGCAACAGGGCCTTGAGCTTTGCGAAGGCCATTTCGATGGGATTGAAGTCGGGGCTGTAAGGCGGCAGGTAGCGCAGGGTCGCGCCCGCGGCCTCGATCGCCTGTCTGACGCCATGAACCTTGTGAGCCGGCAGATTGTCCATGATGACGATGTCGCCTAGCCGCAACTCCGGAACGAGCGCTTGTTCGACATAGGCGAGAAAGGCCTCGCCGTTCATCGGGCCGTCGAGGACCATCGGCGCAGCGATGCCGTCGTAACGCAGCCCGGCGGTGAAGGTGGTGGTTTTCCAATGGCCATGGGGCACGGGAGCGCGGCATCGCTCGCCCCTGGGCGCACGCCCGTAAAGGCGCGCCATCTTGGTGTTCGCGCCGGTCTCGTCGATGAAGACGATCCGCGTCGGATCGAGGTCGAGTTGTCCCTCAAACCATGCCTCCCGCGCCGCGTTCACCGCGCTGCGGCGCTGTTCGGCGGCGTGCGCTGTCTTTTTTTGCGCGTGATCTTGCGGCGTTTGAAGAACCGCCAGAGTGTGCCGATGGCGACGGCGATGCCGCGCTCCTTCAGCCGCTCTCGCAGTTCTGAAAGCGTAATGTCGCTCTTGGCGGCCACGGCCGAAAGGATCAGTTCGGCATGCGCCTCGATCCGTTGCGAATGGCGGTCCCGCCCTGGCGCTTGGGCCTGACATCGCCCTCGCGCCGTTCCTGTGCCCGCCATCGGATCGCGCTCGACGCACTGACGCCAAATCGCTGCGCCGCCGCTCGACACGACAATCCCCCCTCAATCGCGCCAACGACACGCTGACGAAGGTCAACAGACAAGGATCTGGCCATGCACGCCAGCCTCCTTCGCCGGCCACAAGCATGAATCAGAACCAAGCCGATTCGGGAATCCCATACAATTCAATCAGACAGAAAAATGCTCTAGAACGTGGATTCGGACGCCCGCAGGCCGGGGGTAAGCTTCTCCGCGATTTGACGCGCGCCCGTCGAGGGGCCATTTGTCCCGCCATGGCCGACGTCTCCTTTCCCGCCGCGTTTGGCGCGGGTCTCCTATCGTTCATTTCGCCTTGCGTGCTGCCGCTCGCGGCGCCGTATCTTTGCTATCTGGCCGGCGCGAGCGTTGAAGCTCTGGCCGACGAGAGCGAGACCAAGGCGAGGCGCGATATTCTCGTCACGGCAGTCTTGTTCGTGGCCGGATTCTCCACCGTATTCGTCGGCCTGGGCGCGACCGCATCGGCGTTGGGGGAGCTGCTCAGGCAATGGAGCCATGCTTTATCCATCGCGGCCGGGATCGGCGTGATCTTGATGGGCCTGCATTTTCTTGGGGTCTTCCGAATCGGCGCGATGTTGCGCGAGAAGCGTGTCGAGATCGAAAAGCCGGCAGGCCTATGGAGCGCCTATCCGATGGGGTTTGCCTTCGCGCTCGGCTGGACCCCATGCATCGGTCCAATCCTGGCCACCATTCTTGCGGTCGCCGGCAGTCGGAGTACGGTCGCCAGCGGCGCAGCGCTGCTCGCCGTTTACAGCCTCGGCTTAGGGCTGCCCTTCATCCTCGCCGCCGCCGCGATTGGCCCGTTCATCCGCGCATCCCGCCATATGCGCAAGCAATTCGGCCGGATCGAAAAGACCGTTGGCGTGCTCCTCGTGGTCACGGGCGTCGCATTTTTGACCGGCGGGTTTCAGAGCGTTTCACTTTGGCTGATCGAGACATTCCCGCAGTTCAGTCAGCTCGGATAAGACGGTGAAAAAAGAAACCCGCCGGGGACGGCGGGTTTCTCATTCAGGGGTAATGCTTTAGCTGCTAGGCGCTGATCCCGGGCCCGCAGGGAGTTTAAGACTTGTTCTGCACGTAGGTGATCTTGCCGTCGGGAGCCTTCTCCCAGGTGTACCAGACGTAGTCGACGCTGGTGCGGTCGCCCTTCTTGTCATAGGCGATCGGGCCGATGACGGTGTTGAAGGTCATGCCCGAATGCATGACTTCCGCGACCTTCTTCGGATCGAGCGACTTCGCTTTCTCTGCCGCCTGCTTCATGATCTGGACTGCGGCGTAGGCATACAGCGTATAGGCCTCCGGATCGAAGTTCTTCGCCTTGAACTCCGCGACGATGGCTTTGGCCGCCGGGTTGTTTCGAGGGTCAGGACCAAACGACATAAGGGTGCCTTCGACGCCCGGTCCGCCGATCTGCGAGAACTCGTTGTCGGTGATGCCGTCGCCAGAAATCATGACGGTCTTCATGCCCTGGTCGCGCATCTGGCGAATGATGAGGCCGCCTTCGGTGTGCAGGCCGCCCCACATCAGATAGTCGGCGCCGGATTCCTTGATCTTGGAGACGATGGCCGAATAGTCCTTCTCTCCAGTGTTCACGCCTTCATAGAGGACTTCTTTGATGCCGAACTTGTGCATATTGTCGAGCGCGGCGTCGGCAAGACCTTTGCCGTAGGTCGTCTTGTCATGCACGACCGCGATCTTCTTGCCCTTGAGCTTGTCGCGCGCGAGCTCGGCCCACAGCATGCCCTGCTGGTCGTCGCGGCCGCATGTGCGGAACGCGTCCCACAGCTTGCGGTCGGTAACCTTCGGATTGGTGGCCGAGGGCGTGATGAACAGGATGCCGTTCTCCGAATAGACGTCGGAGGCCGGGATCGTCACGCCGGAGTTGAAGTGGCCGACGACGAACTTGACGCCGTCGCCGACAAACTTGTTGGCGACCGACACGCCCTGCTTCGGATCGGAGACGTCGTCGCCCTGCTCGAGGGTGATCTGCTGCCCGAGAATGCCGCCGGCCTTGTTGATGTCCTCAATCGCCTGAGTGGTGCCCTGCACAAGTTGTGCGCCGAAGGCGGCGTTTGGTCCGGTGATCGGTCCGGCAACGCCCATTTTGATCTGGGCGCTGGCGGCGCCTGAGAACGCTAAGGCCGCAAGCAGCGCGACCGCAGACAACCAATGTTTAGTCATTCTTTTCTCCCATAAGTTGCGGGCGCCTGGCCCTCCCCGACGCCCCTTGGTAGAAAGCAATTCCACCTTGTGCGCTGATACTTTCCCTTTTTTTGGTCAAGAGTCACCTTAAAAAACACAAAGGTTTGATCGGCCAAGGAGCGCACATTCAGCCATTTTATTTCGCGCGCCAGTTCAGTCCTGAACTTTCGTAAGCCCAAGAATATTGAGTAGCCATCTGTCTCGCGCGCATGGCCCTATAGCCGAGCGCCGCTACCACTGTCGTCCAGACGAAGGCGCTGATGAAGAGAGCGAGCGACAGCAGCGGCTCGCCATAAAGCGCGTAGTGAAGAAAGCGCACGCCTGCGGCGAGAAAGATCATATAGGGCGCAAGCGTCGCCAGCGGCCTCCAAGTCTTGGCGACGGCCCTTCCAGTCGCCCAGGCGCCCGCCCCGCCCAAGACCAGGGTGATGAGGATGAAGGTGAACAGACCGTAAGGCGAATCGGACCACAGGACCTCGCCCATCAATGCCCCCCCTCGAGATAGGCCGCGCGCACCTCGGGGCGCGCAAGCAATTCGGCGCCCCTGCCTTGCATCGTGATTGCGCCATTCACCATCACGTAGCCGCGATGGGCGAGCTTGAGCGCATGAAAAGCATTCTGCTCGACCAGGAAAACAGTCAGGCCCTCGCTCTTGTTGAGTTCGGCGATCACTTCGAAGATCTGTTTGACCACGAGCGGCGCGAGGCCAAGCGAGGGCTCGTCCAGGAGCAGCAACCGAGGCCGGCTCATCAGCGCGCGCGCAATCGCCAGCATCTGCTGCTCACCGCCCGATAGTGTTCCTCCGCGCTGCGGCGCGCGCTCTTTCAAGCGCGGAAAAAGCGCGAACATGCGTTGAAGATCCTCGTCGAAATGGGCGAAGTTGTTGATCGACGCGCCCATCTGCAGGTTCTCGAACACCGTCATGCGCGGGAAGATGCGTCGCCCTTCCGGCGACTGGGCGATCGAGAGGCGCGAAATCATGTGTGTCGGCAAGTTGGTGATGTCGTGGCCGTCGAACGTGATCCGGCCGCGGCGCGCTCGCGGCGCGCCGAAAATCGTCATCATCGTGGTCGACTTGCCGGCCCCATTGGCCCCGATCAACGTGACAATTTCACCCTTGTTGACGTCGATATCGATGCCCCGAAGCGCCTGGATCTTCCCATAGAAGGTCTCGATCCCACGCAGTTGCAGGAGCGGCGTGAGCGCGGCAGCGCCCACAACGCTCATTGCTCCAGCTCCTTTTCGATCTGCTCAACTTCCTCCTCGTCTTCGACGCCCAGATAGGCTGCGATCACCTTCGGATCGGCCCGCACTTGCTCCGGCGTGCCATCAGCGATCTTCACTCCGTAGTCGAGCACCACGACGTGATCGGAGATCTGCATGACGACCGACATGTCATGCTCGATCAGGAGCACTGAGGTCTGGTGGTCGGCGCGGATCGATCGTAGGAGCGCATTGAGCTCCGCCAATTCGCGCGGGTTGAGCCCGGCCGCCGGCTCATCCAGGCAGAGAAGCACGGGATCTGTGCACATCGCGCGCGCGATTTCGAGGCGGCGCTGGGCGCCATAGGGCAACTCGCCCGCCGGGTCGTCGGCCCGGTCAGTCAGCCCAATCTTCTCGAGCCAGTATTTTGCTCGTTCGATGCACTCGGCTTCCTTGCGACGATAACTCGGCGCTCCGACCAGTCCGAGCAGGGTTAGACCGCTCGCGAGCATGAGTTGATTATGATGCGCGACGAGCAGGTTCTCGAGCGTGGTCATGCCCTGGAAAAGCCGGATGTTCTGGAAGGTGCGGGCGACGCGCGCTTTACGGGCGATCTCATGGTCGGGCATCCGCTCGAGCAGAAACAGTTCGCCATTCGCCGTCGTCGCATGTCGGCCGCTCGAACGGGTGACCGCGGCTATGTCGTCGGGCGTCGCGACGCCGTCGCGGGCAAGCGCAAGCCGACCCTCGGTCGGCTTGTAGAAGCCGGTGACGCAATTGAAGACCGTCGTCTTGCCTGCGCCGTTCGGGCCAATGAGGGCGGTAATGTCTCCGCGTCCGACCGAGAAGCTGAAAGCGTTCACTGCGACGAGGCCGCCGAATCGCATCGTAAGGTTTTCGACGGCGAGCAGAGGGCCGGTCAGCCAGTTCATCTTAACCGTGTCCCTCTTTGACGAGATCGCCGGACACGGCCTTTCGCTCTTTGAGAAAGACGGACGGTAGGCGGGTCGAAACGAGGCCCCGCGGCTTCCAGATCATCATAATGACCATCGCAGCGCCGAACAGGAGCATACGGTACTGGGTCGGATCGAAGTTCTCGCCGAATATCTTCTTCATCCAGTCGAGTTCGCGCATGAGCTCGGGGACGCCGATCATGACCGCCGCAGCGATGGCGACGCCGAGCTGCGACCCCATTCCGCCGAGCACAACGATGGCGAGGATTGTCGCCGATTCGATGAAGGTGAAGCTTTCCGGGCTGACAAACCCCTGACGTACGGCGAAGAACGAGCCGGCGAAGCCCCCGAACATCGCGCCGAGGGCGAATGCCGTAAGCTTGGTGTTGGTAGTGTTTATGCCGAGGGAGCGGCAGGCGATTTCGTCCTCGCGAAGCGCCTCCCAGGCCCGGCCGATCGGCAGCCGACGCAGGCGAACCGTCACGAAATTGGTCAGGAGCGCGAGTGCAAGGATCAGATAGAAAAGAAAGATCGTGCGGTAGATCGGAGTGTATGGAAGGTGGAAGATCGCTGCGAACCCGTCGTCGTCGTCAGTGAACGGTATGCCGAAGAACGACACGTGCGGAATGCCGCTGATGCCCGCGTAGCCGTTGGTCAAGTCGACCCAGTTGATCAGCACCATGCGGATGATCTCGCCGAAGGCGAGCGTCACGATCGCGAGGTAGTCGCCGCGGAGCCTTAGCACCGGGAAGCCGAGAATGACGCCCCACATAGCGGCGAGGATTCCGGCAAGGGGCAGGCAGATCCAAAACGAAAGGCCTAAGATGGTCGAGAGCAGCGCGTAGGAATAAGCACCCACGGCATAGAAGGCGACATAGCCCAGGTCTAACAGGCCAGCTAAGCCGACGACGATGTTTAACCCCCAGCCCAGCATCACATAGATGAGAATCTGGACGCCGTAATTGTTGATCCACTTGAGGGATCCTTGAGGCCCAAGGAGGCCAAGAGAGATGAGTGGGAACAATATGACGAGGCCCAGCATGAACGGGCCGACATAGCGCCCGAACGCAAGCCGGGCCGCCGACGGCGGTGCCGTGCCCTCGCCCTCCCGCGCCGCCTGGACCAACGCGCCGCCCATGCCGCCAGCGGCGACCGAGCCGACGCGGTCGAACCAAATTCGCCAGTCCGCGCGCGCCATCTGGCGTAGGAAAACGAAAGCAAAGGCGAGCCCGGCGATGGCGAATGAAAGCGGCCAGCGTCCGGTCAGAACAAGTTCGTTGTTGATGTTCGATTCGGCATGGTAGCTGATGATGGGAAACGACAGGCCGAAGGCGACGAGGCCCGCAGCCGCGGCGGTGCGGAGCGCCGGAACGAATTGCGTCGCGGTTGCAACAGGCGCTGCAATCTCGGAGGTCTGCGAGGGCGCGGTCATTCCTCAGACCTTCTCGACTTCCGGCCTGCCGAGAATGCCCGAAGGCATGAAGATCAAGGTGATCGCCAGGATCATGAACGCGGCCACATCCTTGTAGTCCGTGGTGAAGTAGGACGACCAGAACACTTCGATGAGGCCGATCAGGAGCCCGCCCAGCACCGCCCCGGGCAACGAGCCGATGCCTCCAAGCACGGCCGCGGTGAACGCCTTGACCCCCGGCACGAAGCCGTCGGCGAAATTCACCACGCCGTAATAGATCACAAACATGACGCCAGCGACCGCCGCCAAGGCGGCGCCGATCACGAACGTGATCGAAATCGTCGCGTCGACATCGATGCCGAGCAGCGCCGCCATCTTGCGGTCCTGTTCGCAGGCGCGCTGCGCCCGCCCGAGCGAGGTGAACTGAACGAGGTACCAAAAGCCCGCGAGCAGAACGGCCGTCACTACCACAATCAGGATCTGTCGCACTGACAGCGTGACGTCGTACGCGCCGCCGGTCAGATTGAAGACGTGATTGGGCAGTTGAGGCGCTGGCTTGTTGCGCGGTCCCTGAACAACCTGGACAAAATTTGACAGAAAGATCGACATTCCGATCGCCGAAATGAGCGGGGCAAGGCGAAAGGATCCGCGTAAGGGTCGGTACGCCAGTCGTTCGATCGCCCAGTTCCACAAGGCGGTCAGCGCCATCGCGGCGACCAGCACCACGACAAACGCGATAGGAAGCGATCCCAAATGCAGAATCTGGGTCAAAATCATGAAAACGATCAAAGCGATAAAGGCGGAGAGCATGAACACGTCGCCGTGAGCGAAATTGACCATGCCGATGATGCCGAAAACCATCGTGTAGCCGATGGCGATGAGTCCGTAGATCGACCCCAGCGTGAGCCCGTTGATCAGCTGCTGCAGGAAATTATCCATGCGCCAACCTACCCTCTTGTTTCTCCCCGCTTCGCAGGAAACGTGCCATTCGTGCGCGGCCGCCCTGTCGTTCCCGCGCGCTCGACCCGACGACGCTCCCACGCCGGCGAAATCGGTCGCCCGAGATTTAGGCAACGTAACCGGCGTCGAGGCGCGCGGCAACCCAACGGCTGAGACTTTCCCCCGGCGAGCTTTGGACCCCAATGGGCGTCATCATGTTGTGCCGCGTTGCGTAATATCTGCGTGAATATTTCGGATTGGCACACAAAACCGCCGCCTGGAATAACAATTGGGTGAGCAAGCCGCCGCGTCATTCTCGGAGTGAGAGGAGGCTCCCGTCTTGATATTTCTCGCGCGTTGCGAAATGCTGGCGATACACCGACGCTGATCTCGAACGCGCACTGAATCAGCCGAGTTGTCCGGGAAGGAAACATTCATGGCAATGACGATGACGGGCGAAGTGACTTTGCCCGCCGAAAGACCGAAAGTCTGGGCCCTGCTGAACGACCCCGAGGTGCTCAAGTCCGCAATTCCCGGATGCCAATCATTGGAGAAGACAGGCGAGAACGGGTTCGCCGCGGTGGTCAAAACAAGGATCGGACCGGTCTCCGCGACGTTTAAAGGCAAAGTGGCGCTCTCCGACATCGTCCCGCTCGAAGGCTACACCATAAAGGGCGAGGGTGAAGGCGGCATCGCGGGCTTCGCCAAAGGCGGCGCAAAGGTGTCGCTCTCAGATGCGCCGGGCGGCACGCTGCTCCGTTACGATGTCGAAGCGACGGTCGGCGGCAAGATCGCCCAGCTTGGCTCGCGCCTGATCGACGGCGTCGCAAAGAATTTGACTGACAAGTTTTTCACCAATTTCGTTGCCCTCGCCGCGGATGGTGCGGCGCAGGCTGGCGTCGGGAGTCAGGCGGCCGGCTAAGCGGCCAGCTCGAGCGTCGCTGCGGAACACGTCTTGGTTCAGGAGGATTATCGGAATGGTTCATGTCTCAATGGCCGTGAACGGCCGCCAGGCGTCGGCGGATGTCGATTTGCGGACGTTGCTGGTGCAGTTCCTGCGGGAAAATCTGCGCCTGACCGGCACTCATGTCGGATGCGACACGTCTCAATGCGGGGCCTGTGTGGTTCATGTCGACGGCCGCGCAATCAAGTCCTGCACGGTGCTGGCGGCGAGCTGCGAGGGCGCGCAGGTGACGACGATCGAAGGGCTCGCTGCGAACGGCAAGCTGCACCCGATGCAGCAGGCCTTCCAGGATAATCATGGGCTGCAATGCGGCTTCTGCACGCCGGGCATGATCATGGCTTCGGTCGACCTCGTCAATCGCGAAGGCCCAAATCTCGACGAAGCAGCGATTCGCCACGGCCTCGAAGGCAACATCTGCCGCTGCACCGGCTACCACAATATCGTGAAAGCGATCGCGCAAGGCGCGCGCGAGATGGGCGCCGCCACGACGCCTCGAGCCGCAGAATAACAAGGACGCCTCAACGCCGTCCCAAGGGAGAGAGACATTATGGGCGTGACAGCCATCGGCGCTTCCGTCAAACGCACGGAGGACATCCGCTTCATTACAGGCAAAGGCCACTACGTCGACGACGTCAATCGTCCTGGCCAAGCCTTCGCTTATTTCCTACGCTCCCCCCACGCGCACGCGACGATCGATAAGCTTGACTTCTCGGCCGCCCTGAAGGCGCCTGGCGTGGTTGCGATCTTCACCGGTGACGACATTGGCGCCGACAAGGTCGGCGGTCTCATCTGCGGCTGGATGATCCATTCAAAGGACGGCTCGCCGATGAAGGCGGGCGCCCATCCCGCGCTCGCCCAAGGCAAGGTGCGTTATGTCGGCGATCACGTCGCCGTCGTCATTGCGGAGACTTATGCGCAGGCGAAAGATGCCGCGGAGACAATCGAGGTGCACTATACGGAGCTGCCCGCGGTCGCCGACACAGCGAGCGCGGCGCGCTCAGGTCAGGCGCAAATCCATGACGCAGCACCAAACAACACGGTCTACAACTGGCATCTCGGCGATAAGGCTGCGACCGACGCCGCCTTCACCGCCGCGAAACACGTGACCAAGCTCGACCTTGTCAACAATCGTCTGATCCCCAACGCCATGGAGCCGCGCGCCGCAGTCGGCGACTACGATTTGGGGGACGACACGATGACGCTCTATACGACAAGCCAGAACCCGCATGTCGCGCGGGTGGTCCTGTCCGCCTTCATCGGTCTGGCGCCAGAGAACAAGCTCAGGGTCATCGCGCCCGACGTTGGCGGCGGGTTCGGCTCGAAGATCTTCATCTATGCCGAGGAAACCGTGTGCGTGTGGGCCGCCAAAAAAATCAACCGGCCCGTAAAATGGACGGCGGAGAGGACCGAGTTCTTTCTTTCCGACGCCCACGGGCGCGACCACGTCACGCACGCGGAGCTCGCGGTGGACGAAAGCGGCACGATCACGGGCTTGCGCGTGCATACGATCGCCAACCTCGGCGCCTATCTCTCGACGTTCTCTTCGGCCGTCCCGACGTATCTCTACGCGCCGTTGCTGTCGGGACAATACGCGATTCCCAACATCTACTGCGAAGTCGACGCCATCTACACCAATACTGCGCCCGTCGACGCCTATCGGGGCGCAGGCCGGCCGGAAGCGACCTTCGTGATCGAGCGGCTTGTGGAGGTCGCGGCGCGCGAACTCGGCCGAGATCCAGCCGAGTTCCGGCGTATAAACTTCGTCAAGACCTTTCCCCACGAGACGCCGGTTTTGATGACCTACGACGCCGGCGACTTTCCCGCCGCGCTCGACAAGGCGCTGTCGCACGCGGACTATAAGGGCCTCGCGGGACGCAAGGCTGCTTCGGCCGCAAAAGGCAAGCTCCGCGGCATGGGGTTCTCCGCTTACATCGAGGCTTGCGGCATCGCGCCTTCGGCGGCGGTCGGCGCCTTAGGGGGCGGCGTTGGGCTCTGGGAATCCGCCGAAGTGAGGGTCAATATGATCGGTACGGTGGAAGTCCTCACGGGCTGCCATAGTCACGGCCAAGGCCATGAGACGACATACGCGCAGCTGGTATCTTCGCGTCTAGGCATTCCGATGGAGAATGTGTCGATCGTCCATGGCGACACCGACAAGGTGCAGATGGGGATGGGCACCTACGGCTCGCGCTCCGGCGCCGTCGGCATGTCGGCGATTTCCAAAGCGCTGGACAAGATCGAGGCCAAGGCGAAGAAGGTTGCGGGCTATGTGCTCGAGGCCTCCGAGCACGACATCGAGTTCAAGGATGGGAAGTTCACCGTCAAAGGCACGGACAAGTCGATCGACTTCGGTTCGGTCGCGTTGAACGCCTATTCGGCGCACAAGCTCAATACACGGGAGATCGAGCCCGGCCTGAAGGAAGGCGCGTTCTGGGATCCAACCAACTGGACCTTTCCGGCGGGCGTCCACATCTGCGAACTTGAAATCGACCCTGAGACCGGCGTCGTGACGATTGATCGGTGGACCGCGGTCGATGATTTCGGCAAGCTCATCAATCCGATGATCGTCGAGGGTCAGGTTCACGGCGGCATCGCCCAGGGCGTGGGCCAAGCGCTTTTTGAGGGCGCGCATTACGACAGCAACGGGCAACTCTTGACCGCGAGCTTCATGGACTATTGCATGCCCCGCGCCGACGATCTGCCTTCGTTCAAGGTTGACACGATCGAGACGCCGTGCCCCTCGAACCCGCTCGGGATCAAGGGCTGCGGCGAAGCAGGCGCGATCGGCGCGCCGCCGGCCGTCGTCAACGCCCTCACCGACGCGCTCGGTCACGAAGACGTCGTCATGCCCGCGACTCCACAAGTCATCTGGCGGGCCGCGCAAAAAACCATGATGAAGCGCGCCGCCGCGGAATGAAACTGCGCGAGCGGCCGCGATCCGCCGCCCATTCTGTCGCCCTCTTGGGGAGAGTTCGAAAATGTATGCCTTTGAATATTATTGCCCGCAGTCGCTTTCCGGCGCCGTCGCCGATCTCGCGAAGCCCGACGCCAAGGCGCTTGCCGGCGGCATGACGCTATTGCCGACCATGAAGCAGCGTCTTGCATCGCCGGCTGCGCTCATCGATCTCAAGAACGTTCACGAGCTCGCCGGCATCGCCCGCGAAGGGGACAATCTGGTGATCGGAGCCATGACCCGGCACGCCGACGTCGCTCGCAACCAGGTCGTACAAGCGGCAATCCCGGCGGTGGCGAAACTCGCCGGCGGCATCGGTGACCCGCACGTGCGCAATATGGGCACGATCGGCGGTTCGATCGCCAACAACGATCCCGCCGCAGACTATCCGGCGGCGGCGCTTGCGCTCGGCGCCACGATCATCACCGACAAGCGTCGCATTCCGGCGCAAGATTTCTTCAAGGGCCTTTTTGAGACGGCGCTCGAGACGGGCGAACTCATCACCCAGGTCAGCTTTCCGATCCCGCAGAAGGCGGCTTACACGAAATTCGCCAATCCGGCGTCGCGCTACGCGCTGGTCGGCGTCTTCGTCGCCAGGACGGCCAGCGGCGTTCGCGTCGCGGTGACCGGCGCTGGGCAGAATGGCGTTTTCCGCGCTCCCGAGTTTGAAACGGCGCTCAACGCCAATTTCTCGCCGGATGCGCTGAATGGCCTCTCCGTGCCGGCGAATGGTCTCATTGCCGACCTCCACGGGGACGCCGATTACCGCGCTCATCTCATTGGCGTGATGGCGAGACGCGCGGTGGCGGCGGCGGGGTAAGGCCCAAGAAAAGCTGAAGTCCAAACCGCTCCTGCAGGGCCGGGCTTGACCCGGCCCTAGCTGCGCTGGCGGATCTCAACGTGGAGTTTGACTTGTGTCCCGGCAAATGCCGGCCCTTCCGGCCTCAATCGACGAAACTTTAAGCTTGCTCGGCAGGGGTTCCTATGTCGGCGATCGCGCTCTAGCGACGGTTATTTTCTTGAGCTTGCGACTCGGAAGACCCCTGTTTCTCGAAGGCGAGGCCGGCGTCGGCAAGACGGAAGTGGCGAAGGTTCTCTCGGCCTCTCTCGATCGAAAGCTGATCCGACTCCAGTGCTATGAGGGTCTCGACGTCGCAAGCGCGGTCTACGAATGGAATTATCCCGCGCAGATGATGGCGATCCGGCTGGCGGAAGCCTCCGGCGAGCATGACAAGGATCGAATCGAGCACGACATCTTCTCTGAGCGCTATCTCATCAAGCGCCCGCTCCTGCAGGCGCTCGAACCTGGCGTCGCCGGCCCCCCGGTGCTCTTGATCGACGAGATTGACCGCGCCGACGAAGCTTTCGAGGCGTATCTGCTCGAGATCCTGTCCGACTTCCAGGTCACCATTCCGGAAATCGGCGTCATGGCCGCGCCTGAGCCGCCGATCGTCGTCATCACCTCCAACCGTACCCGCGAGATTCATGACGCGCTCAAGCGTCGTTGCCTCTATCATTGGCTGGGCTACCCGGACCTTAAGCGCGAAATGGCGATCGTGCGCGGCAAGGCGCCGCGTGCACCCGAACGGCTGACTGCCGAGCTCGTTGCGTTCGTCCAACGCCTGCGCAAGCAGGATCTGTTCAAGTCCCCTGGCGTCGCCGAGACCCTCGATTGGGCCGCCGCGCTGACCGAACTCGACGCCGTGGCTCTCGATCCGGCGCAAGTCTCCGATACGCTTGGCGTGCTGCTGAAATATCAGGACGACATCGCCAAGATCGAGGGCGGAAAGGCGCAGACGCTGATCGAGGAGACGCGCGCCGAGCTTCGTCGGCTGGAGATCGGCTAGGGCCGCGCCTTGCGTCCGCCCTGCCCTGCCCCGGAGCCCTCCGCGCCGCATCATTCGACAGCGCCGCTCACCGCGCGATGACAAATGCGGCAGACGGCATTATCTCTTCGAGCGACGCGTGCGATCGGAGTGACATCGAGTTAAGCGAAATGAGCGCGATTCTGGAAGCCGAACCGGCCAACGGCGGCGTCTTGGCGCAAAACATCATCCACTTCGCCCGTGCGCTGCGCGAGGCGGGTGTGCCGCTTGGGCCGGGCGCGGTCCTGGATGCGCTGGCTGCGGTCGAGGCCGCAGGGATCGGGGATCGTCAGGACTTCTACACGACGCTGCATGCGGTCTTCGTCAAGAAGCACGAGCACAGCCTGCTGTTTGACCAGGCTTTCCGGATCTTCTGGAAGCGAAAGGGTCTCCTGGAAAAGCTGATCGCGATGCTCTCTCCCAAGGCGCCGAGCCGATCCGAGTTGAAGCCGCCCGAAGCCGGGGCGAGCCGCGTGGCCGACGCCCTCTTCAAGTCGGGTCACGACAATGCCAAAACCGCTCCCGCGATCGAACTCGATGCCCGCCTGACCATGTCGACCGCCGAGATTTTGCGATCGAAGGATTTCGCGCAAATGAGCACAGCGGAGATCGAGGAGGCTCGCAAGGCGATCAAGCGGCTCGTGATGCCGGAAGACAAGCGTCGAACGCGGCGCTTCGCTCCGGGCGGTCGTCCGGCGCGGATTGACGCGCGCCGCAGCTTCCGCCGTTCGCTGCAGCCTGGCGGCGTGATCGACCTCGAGTTTCGCTCAGCCGTCGATCGCGCCCCGCCGGTCGTCGCTCTGTGCGACATTTCCGGGTCCATGAACGAATACACCCGCCTCTTTTTGCACTTCCTGCACACCTTGGGCGAAACGCGTCGCGTGTCGACTTTTCTGTTTGGCACCCGCTTGACCAATGTGACCCGCGCGATGCGCGCGCGCGATCCCGACGACGCCCTGGCGCGATGTTCGGCCATGGCGGTCGACTGGTCCGGCGGCACCCGAATCGGCGAGGCGTTGCACCGCTTCAATCGGGATTGGTCGCGGCGCGTGCTCGGCCAAGGGGCGATTACGCTCCTCATCACGGACGGGCTCGAGCGAGACAATCTGGATAAGCTCGACGCCGAAATGGAGCGGCTCGCCAAATCGAGCAGGCGCGTGATCTGGGTCAACCCTCTTCTGCGCTTTGGCAACTTTGCCGCCAAGGCCGGAGGGGATTCGAACCATGCTGCCTCACGTCGATTCGTTCCGTCCGATCCACAATCTCGCCAGCATGGCGGACCTCTGCCAGGCGCTGTCCGGCGACAAGGATCTGACCTACGATCCAAAGGCGAACCTTCTGGCGGTCAATTGATGTCCCGTTATAGTCTTGCGGAGCGACCGGTCCGGGTCCATTTTCCTCTGAACTGATGGGAGCGAAGGCGGGAATGAGCGTTGAAACTGTATCGGGCAAGTCGGCGACGATCGAATTCAACGGTCGGCTTTGCATCCACGCTCGCCGCTGCGTGCTCTCGCAGCCAACGGTCTTCAAGGCGAATGTCGAAGGGCCCTGGATCGATGCGGACGCGGCGAGCGTCGAGGCGCTCATGTACGTGGCGCTCAATTGCCCGTCTGGGGCGATACACGTCGCGCGCCACGATGGCGGCGCCAATGAAACGAACCCGAAGGTCAACACCATCTCGGTGCGCGAGAACGGGCCGCTGGCGTTCAACGGGAAGATCGTGCTGGCGGGCGCGCCGATCGGAACCCGGGCGACGCTCTGCCGCTGCGGCGAGTCCGCGAACAAGCCCTATTGCGACGGCTCGCACGTCGCCGCGACATTCACCGCCAGCGGCGAGCCGACCACGGCCACGAGTGCACAACTCGCCAAGCGCGACGGCGCATTGACCATCACGCCCTATCCGAACGGACCGCTCGGCGTCGCCGGACCGGTCGAGATCATTTCTGGAACCGGGCGCACAGTGAATCGCGTCGAGAGGACGGCGCTCTGCCGCTGCGGTCATTCGAGCAACAAGCCCTATTGCGATGGAACGCACTCCAAAGTTGGCTTCGTCGCGCCATAGAGCACATGAGATGAGGTCAGGTCATATTCGTCATCGCGAGCGTAAGCGAAGCGATCCAGAGATCAAAGGAGAGCGGTAGCTCTGAATCGCCACGTCGCCATAGCCCGTCGATAGACGGCGTTTTTCGACGCCTATGGCTCCTCGCGATGACGCGGCAGGAACAAAAGGAGATCTTTGAATGCTGACCCGAGATGAAGACGTCCTCGCAGCCGCCGAGTCGTGGCGGGAGGCCGGACGCGACGTGGCGATTGCGACCGTGGTTGAGACCTGGGGCTCGGCGCCGCGGCCGATCGGCTCGCATCTCGTCATTGACGCGGACGGGAATTTTCTCGGCTCAGTGTCCGGCGGATGCGTCGAGGGCGCCGTCGTGGAAGAGGCCGCGGACGTGATCGCGAACGGTGAGCCGCGGATGCTGGAGTTCGGCGTCGCCGACGAGACGGCTTGGCGCGTCGGACTCTCCTGCGGCGGCCGTATCAAGGTCTATGTCGAGAAGCTTTCCTGATGCGCCTCGATGTCCTCAAAGCGCTGAATGCTGCTCGCAGCGAACGGCGGGCCGGCGCCATCGTGACCCGTCTTGCCGACGGCGAGCAAAGATTCGTTCGCGCCGAACTCATCGACGCCGATCCGCTGGCCACGGAATTGGAGGCGGCGTTGCGCATGGGCAAGAGCGCAACGATCACGTATCAGGGCGAGGATTATTTTCTGACGGTTCAGGCGCCGGCGCCGCGGCTCACCCTCATCGGCGCCGTCCATATCTCGCAAGCGCTTGCCCCGATCGCAAGAATCGCCGGTCTCGACCCATCGATCATCGACCCGCGTACCGCGTTCGCGACGCCCGATCGCTTTCCCGACACTCCGGTTGTCGCCAAATGGCCCGACGAAGCGTTGGCCGAGGCGCCTCTCGACCGATTTACCGCGATCTGCCTTTTGACCCATGACCCCAAGATCGACGACCCGGCGCTGATGGTCGCGCTCAATGCCGAGTGCTTCTATATCGGCGCGCTCGGATCGCGGAAGACGCACGCCAAACGGATCGAACGCATGCGCGCCCTTGGGTTCGATGAATCGGCGCTTGTCGCGCATTCATGCGCCGATCGGCCTCGACATCGGGGCGGTCAGCCCGGCTGAAATCGCGGTGTCGATCATCGGCGAGATCGTCGCTTCGCTGCGCAAGAAGCCGTTGCGCGCCGAAAGCGCCGCGGCATGAAATTCGGCTTAACGCCCCTCGAGGAGGCCGAGGGCGCAGTTCTCGCGCATGGGGTGCGGATTGACGGCGTCGCCTTCAAGAAAGGCGACATCCTGACCCGCGAGCGGCGGCTCGCGCTCCGATCGGCGGGCGTCAAGTGCGTCGTCGCGGCCCGGCTCGAGTCCGGCGACGTCGGTGAAAACGAAGCGGCGCTCGAGCTGGCCCACCATCTCGCCGGCGCGCATCTCCGCTGCTCGCCGCCATTCACGGGGCGGGTCAATCTGTTCGCTGAGATTGCAGGACTTACCATCGTTGAGGCCGAAGCGATCGACCAAGTCAATGCGGTCGATGAGGCGATCACCGTCGCGACGTTACCTCGCTATCGAGCGGTCGCCGACGGCGACATGATTGCGACAGTCAAGATCATTCCGTTTGCGACGCAAGCTGCAATGCTCGAGACTGCGCTCGCGGCGGCCCCGATGGGCGCGATCTCGGTGCAGCCATTCAAGCCGATGCGGATCGGGGTGGTCTCTACGACGCTCCCGGGCTTGAAGCCCTCGACGGTGACAAAGACCTTGCGCGTGCTCGAGGCGCGCCTCAAGCCAGCGGGAGCCCGGATCGTCGGCCAGGAGATCGTGCCCCACGAGATCGGGCCGCTTGCAAAAGCGCTCGCGAGGCTGATCGACGGCAGCGATGCGCTCATTGCGTTCGGGGCCTCCGCCATCACCGATCGCCGCGACGTGATTCCGGCCGCTATCGAGGCGATCGGAGGGCGCATCGAACGGTTCGGGATGCCGGTCGATCCCGGCAATCTGCTGCTGCTTGCCGACCGCCATGGGGTCCCGATCATCGGCGCGCCGGGCTGCGCGCGGTCGCCGAAGGAGAATGGCTTCGATTGGGTCCTGCAGCGGGTGCTCGCCGGCGTGCCGGTCCACGATAAGGACATCCGCGCGATGGGCGTCGGCGGACTGCTGATGGAGATCGCCACGCGGCCGCAGCCGCGCGCGCCCGATGACTAGGGTCGGCGCCATTATTCTTGCCGCAGGCCAGTCGTCGCGTTTTCGCGCTGGCGGCGGCCTAGAGCTGACGAAGCTCGTGGCGAGAATCGACGACGAGCCAATTGTGCGCCGGGTCGTGGAAGCGGCGCTTGCGGCGAAGGCGCGCCCGGTCGTCGTGGTCACCGGCTACGCGCGGGAGTCGGTGGAGGCGGCGGTCGCCGACCTCGACATTCGCGTCGCCTTCAACCCGAAATTCGCCAGCGGCCTCGCCTCCTCGCTGAAAGCCGGCCTCGCCGCGATGCCCTCCGATGTGGCGGGCGCGCTTGTGCTCCTGGGCGACATGCCTTGGATCGAGTCCCTGCTGATTAACGCGCTCATTGACGCCTTCCTCATGTGCAAGGACGCGCCCGCGGCCATCCCCTCACGCGAGGGCCGGCGCGGCAATCCCGTTCTTCTGGGCCGAGGCCTCTTCGAGGCGGCGATGCGCCTCACGGGCGACGAGGGCGCGCGCAGGCTGATCGGCGCGCTCAGCGCGAGCGAACTGGTCGAAGTCGAGACGCCGGACACTGGCGTTACGTTCGACATCGACACGCCGGCCGATCTGGCGGCGGCCCGGCGTTGTGGAGGCAGCTCCTGACGGGCCCGGCGCCCGGCCAAAAAAATCGACATTTTCTTGACGAGAAAGCTTGCGTATGCTACTGTTTTTTCGAAATCAACGAGGAAGGCCAGGCCCGCCTCTCTTCGGCGCACGGGACTGAGTTTTGGCGGTGGTCAGTAGCAGAGAGTGACTTGTAAGGCGCCGTAAACCGTTGGAATCGCTCAAAACGGACTCGCTAGGTCGCCATTGCGAGCAAGGAGAATTGATGGGGCGACCGACGCGCCAGGCCAAGCCTCGGCCACCGTCAGATTAGCCTCATTCCCCTGAGCGAGGCATGCCCGTCGCGCCCGACGATGATGTGGTCATGCACGGCGACGCCCAATGATTTGGCGATCGCGATGATGTCCTGCGTCATTTTAATGTCCTGGGTCGATGGCGTCGGATCGCCGGACGGATGATTGTGAACAAGCACGATCGCCGTCGCCGACAGTTCCAGCGCGCGGCGCATGACTTCGCGCGGGTAGACGGGGGTATGATCGACGGTGCCTGATCCTTGAACCTCATCGGCGATCAGGCCGTTCTTCTTATCGAGAAACAGGACCCGAAAGCTCTCACGGTCTTCGAACGCCATAGACGTGCGGCAATAGTCGATCACCTCGCTCCACGAGCCCAGCGGGAGCCGCTTCCTGACCGCGCCCTTGGCGAAGCGTTGCGCGGCCGCCTCGACGATCTTGAACTCCGAGATGACGCCGGCGCTCATGCCATCGATTTCAGCCAGCCTTCGGAATCGACCGCGATGACTTCGCCGAAGGAGCCGAAGCGAGCGATGAGACTCTTGGCGAGCGGCTTGACGTCGCGTCGCGGGATCGCGCGAAACAGAATGAGCTCGAGGAGTTCGTAGTCGGCAAGAGCGCCGGGTCCCGCCTCCCTCAAGCGGGAGCGCAACCGCTCACGATGCCCGTGATAATGCGGCGTTTCGCCTTCGCCGCCTTCCCGAGCCGCCGCGTCGGTCGCCGGCAGTGGCTGGACCACCGCCAGCGCCGACGCGCCCGCCTCATGCAGCTGAGTGCGCCGCTCGCGGCGCCGATGATCAGCCTTGCCGTCGCGGCCGGCCGCCGAGGTCATCGGATTGGCGCGCGATCGGCCCCGGTGGGCGAGAGGGTGAAAATCTCGCACCCGGTCTCCGTCACGCCGACCGTATGCTCGAATTGGGCTGAGAGCGACCGATCGCGGGTCACCGCTGTCCAACCGTCGGAGAGAATCTTCACTCCGTAGCCACCAAGGTTGATCATGGGCTCGACGGTGAAGAACATGCCGGGGCGGAGCGGAACGCCTTCCCCTTTTCGGCCGACATGCAGGATGTTCGGCTCGTCGTGAAACAACTTTCCAAGCCCGTGGCCGCAAAAGTCGCGGACGACCGAACAGCGCTCGGTCTCGGCGTAGGTCTGGATGGCGTAACCAATATCGCCCGTCGTTGCTCCTGGCTTGATCGCTCCGATGCCGCGCATCATTGCTTCGTAGGTGACGTCGATCAGGCGCTGCGCCCGACGGGAGGCCTCCCCTGCAACGAACATGCGGCTCGCGTCGCCATGCCAACCGTCTACGATCAAGGTCACGTCTATATTGAGGATGTCGCCGTCGCGCAGCGGTTTCTCGTCCGGTATGCCGTGGCACACGACATGATTGATCGAAGTGCAGATCGACTTGCGATAGCCGCGGTAATTCAGGGACGCCGGGTACGCTCCGTGGTCGCGCGCGAATTCGAACACGAATTGGTCGAGGCTCGCGGTCGTGACCCCTGGTTTGACGAGCGGACCTATCAGATCGAGCGCTTCCGCAGTCAGCGCGCCGGCCGTACGCATCGCGGCGAAGTCTTCCGCCCCATGCAGACGGATCTGACCGCTGCGGCGGCCAACCTTCTCGTTTGCCAGCACAAATGTCGTCGACGTCGCCACCAGCGTTCTCTTAGCCCGTGTTCTAGAAGCTCTCACACATATGCTCTGCATCGCGCCGAAGACAAGTCACCAATTCGGGATTGGGAAAGGTCCACGGGCCTGGCGGACTTTTCTGGCGTTCATGCTAGCGTCGCGCTAGGTCGCGGCGGTTCCGACTGCGCGCCACGGAGGCGACTTGGCGATGACGACACCAACGAATGTAACCGCCGCCGTCCTGGTGATCGGCGATGAGATCCTCTCGGGGCGCACGAAGGACCGCAACCTGGGCTATATCGCCGAGTATCTGGCAAAGATGGGCGTCGACGTCCGGGAGGCGAGGGTCGTGCCCGACGTCGAGGATGAGATTGTTGCGGCCGTCAACGCGCTCAAGACGCGCTACGATTATGTGGTCACGACCGGGGGCATTGGTCCGACGCACGACGACATCACTGCCGATTTCGATCGGGCGCGCCTTTGGCGTGCCCGTCGGCGAGGATCCGAGGGCGATCGCCATCATGCTTGAGCGCTATGCTCCCGCCGATCTCACCCCGGCGCGCCGACGCATGGCGCGCATGCCCGCGGGGGCGGACCTGATCGAGAATCCGATCTCCCGAGCCCCCGGCTTTCGCATCGGCAACGTGTTCGTGCTCGCCGGGGTGCCGGCGGTCATGCAGGCGATGCTCGATTTCGCCGTCAAGTCGATGAAGACTGGAGCGGTGATGCTCGTTGAGACCATCGCGGCGGGAGCCGTCCCGGAGGGGCGCTACGGCGAGGCCCTCGGCGCGATCGCGGCCGACCATCCCAGTGTGGCGATAGGCTCCTATCCGTCGTTTAAGGATGGGCGCTTCAACAACCAGATTGTCGTCCGTGGCAAGGACGAGGAGGCGGTCGCCACGGCGCGGCGCGCCGTCGAGGCCATGATCGCCGCGCTGTCGGGAGACGTTGTCGCGCGTTGAGCCGCAACCAGCCCCGCAGGAAAAGGTGTTGATTTAGGGGCTGGGCTGCTCGCCCGTGGTCGTCCCGCTTGCTATGGAAGGCGATCTTTTCCGCCAAGGAGCCCATGGTGAACTCCCCCCGCGACAAGGCCTTTCCGGTTTCGTGGGACCAGTTCCACCGGGACGCGCGGGCGTTGGCCTGGCGACTCGCCTCGTCAGGGCCGTTCAACGCCATCGTCGCGATCACCCGCGGCGGGCTCGTCCCGGCGGCGATCGTTGCCCGGGAGCTCGAGGTCCGGGTGATCGAGACCGTGAGCATCGCCTCCTATCACGACTACAAGACCCAGGGCGGACTAAAGGTCCTCAAGACGATCGCTCCAGAGGTGTCGAGTTCTCAACGACGGCGCCAAGATCCTCATCGTCGACGATCTGGTCGATACCGGCGCCACTGCCAAGCTAGTGCGCGAGATGCTGCCGAAGGCGCATTTCGCCACCGTGTACGCCAAACCCTTAGGGAGGCCATTGGTCGACACCTTCATCACCGAAGTCTCCCAGGATACCTGGATCTACTTCCCCTGGGACATGGGCCTCGCCTTCCAGCCTCCGATCGCCAACGACAAGGGCGACTAAGGTTCATTTTCGCCGCGAAGTGTGAAACAAGCGCGCGCCATGCGGAGGTGGCGAGACCGGTAGACGCAAGGGACTTAAAAACTCCTTTGTGCCCCTTGCGAGTAGCTTTCTTTCTGGAGGCGGTTCCATCCAGAAAACACGGACTTATTCCCCGGCGGTAGCCGGGAGGAGGATTGAGGGAATTGAGGCTAGGAGCCGCACAGGAGCCAAGTGCTGCAACTGGCGAAAGTTCGCTATCGCGCGACGAAGCGCGTTATGGCACTTATATGGCAAAGCGGACGTGGCGAAATCGGTAGACGCAACAGACTTCCAATTGGAGTGCCCACGGGGAAATTCGTGGAGCAGAACCGCTCAAAGTCGGGGAACGCTAACGGGCTCGAGCCCCAGGCCAATCCCGAGCCAAGCCCTCGATTGAGGGAAGGTGTAGAGACTGGACGGGCGGCGCCTTCGGCCGAGAGGCCATGGCGAAGGGACAGTCCAGGCCACGAACGCCGACTGGCGGCGGCGAAAGCCGAAGTGGTAAGAAAATCTGTTTCTCTCTGAGAGTGCGGGTTCGAGTCCCGCCGTCCGCACCAAATGCGTTCTGAGATATAAGCTTTTAGCCAAGGTTGGGGTCGAGGGTTCGAATCCCTTCGCCCGCTCCAATTCTTATCAAGCAAAATCAAGAATTTGAAGGCGGTCCTGCGCGGCCGTTTTTGCTTAGAGAGTCCCCTTCTTCGACTGATCTGAGCGCATTCTATGCTTTAGAATGGAAACCGCCGGATCAGGATCGGATCACGCTCGCAACGCACTGCAAGACGTCCTATGTGGACATCGACCGTTCGAGCGTTGATGTCGACAGACGGCCCCCAGACGCGCTCCAAAAGCTGCTGTCGAGAAAAGACCCTGCCAGGTGCGGCGAGGCGAGATTCACGCTCTTGTTGGATATAACGGCGCCGGCAAGAGCACGCTCGTGAAGACGCTAGCTGGCATCGTCTCTCCCCATCAGGGAGAGATCCTGGTCGAAGGAACGCCTGTCACGCTGTTGAGCGCCCGACAGGCGCAAGCAGCCGGCATCGCGGTGGTCGAACAAGAGCTCAGCCTCGTGCCGGCGCTGACGGTGCTAGGGCATTTTCCGATCATGTTGCATCGTATCCTGCGGCGGCGAGATAGTTTGCGCATTCTTGCGGGGTGAAGCGGCGAAGGGCGTCGGCGATGGCTTGCCAGAGGTCTGGGATTGTTCTGGCGGCGGCGGCGCGCAACAGGGCCTTGAGCTTTGCGAAGGCCATTTCGATGGGATTGAAGTCGGGGCTGTAAGGCGGCAGGTAGCGCAGGGTCGCGCCCGCGGCCTCGATCGCCTGTCTGACGCCATGAACCTTGTGAGCCGGCAGATTGTCCATGATGACGATGTCGCCTAGCCGCAACTCCGGAACGAGCGCTTGTTCGACATAGGCGAGAAAGGCCTCGCCGTTCATCGGGCCGTCGAGGACCATCGGCGCAGCGATGCCGTCGTAACGCAGCCCGGCGGTGAAGGTGGTGGTTTTCCAATGGCCATGGGGCACGGGAGCGCGGCATCGCTCGCCCCTGGGCGCACGCCCGTAAAGGCGCGCCATCTTGGTGTTCGCGCCGGTCTCGTCGATGAAGACGATCCGCGTCGGATCGAGGTCGAGTTGTCCCTCAAACCATGCCTCCCGCGCCCGCGTTCACCGCGCTGCGGCGCTGTTCGGCGGCGTGCGCTGTCTTTTTTTGCGCGTGATCTTGCGGCGTTTGAAGAACCGCCAGAGTGTGCCGATGGCGACGGCGATGCCGCGCTCCTTCAGCCGCTCTCGCAGTTCTGAAAGCGTAATGTCGCTCTTGGCGGCCACGGCCGAAAGGATCAGTTCGGCATGCGCCTCGATCCGTTGCGAATGGCGGTCCCCGCCCTGGCGCTTGGGCCTGACATCGCCCTCGCGCCGTTCCTGTGCCCGCCATCGGATCGCGCTCGACGCACTGACGCCAAATCGCTGCGCCGCCGCTCGACACGACAATCCCCCCTCAATCGCGCCAACGACACGCTGACGAAGGTCAACAGACAAGGATCTGGCCATGCACGCCAGCCTCCTTCGCCGGCCACAAGCATGAATCAGAACCAAGCCGATTCGGGAATCCCATACGATTCAATCAGACAGAAAAATGCTCTAGAGAACATCCTGCTCGGGCGAGTTGGCGGCCGTCTTGCCTCGCGTGGAGACGACCGGCGCCAGGTCCAGGCCCTGCTGACGCGGCTTGGGCTGAGCGACGTTGGGCCCGACATCGTGGTCGAGGATCTCTCCATGGCCGAACGTCAGCTCACAGAGATCGCGCGCGCTCAGCCTCAACGCGCGCTTCCTGATCCTCGACGAGCCGACCGCGACCCTTGGCGAGCGTGAGATTCACCGCGTCTTCGTCGGGGTCCGGGAGCTGACCAGCGCGGGGAGCAGCGTCATCTTCGTCTCGCATCGGCTCGGTGAGGTCTTGGATCTGTGCTCTCGCGTCACGGTGCTGCGGGACGGCCGGATGATCGCCTCTCGGGCCGCCGCCGAAATGGACCGGCAAAGCATCGTCGAGCTCACGCTCGGCAAGGTCGCCGAGCGGAGCAAAGTCGAGAGGCGCCGCGCGGCTCCAGCGAGGGCCACGTCGTCATCGACCAACTCTCCGTGCCAGGACATGTCACGGATTTCGGATTGCGGGCGAGCGGCGGCGAGATCGTCGCCATCGCTGGCCAAGTGGGCTCGGGCGCGAGCGAGGTCCTGCGTGCGCTGGCGGGTCTGACACCGGATGCGCGCGGCCACGTGTCGATCGCAGGCCGCGCTATGCGCCTTGGCGCCCCGCAGCGGTCGATCCAGGCTGGCGCGGTATTCGCGTCGAACGACCGCAAGAGCGAGGGGTTATTCTTACGCCAATCCGTCGCGCGCAACCTTCTGGCGACTCGCCTAAAGGCGGTCAGCAACGGCGGCGTTCTCAACCGAGGCCAGTCCTCAGCGCTTGCGCAACGTCTCGCGGGGTTGATCGGGTTCGACCGCAAGCGCTCGGCGCAGCGGCGGAAACGCTGAGCGGCAGCAACCAGCAAAAGGTGTTCCTTGGACGCTGCCTCGAAAAAGAGGGCGTGGTTCTGCGCTTGTTCGATGAGCCGACCCGCGGGGTCGACGTCGGCGGCCGGGCCGATATTCATAATCTCATCCGCCACGCCGCGTCGACCGGCGCCTGCGTCATCTTCGCCTCCACCGAACTCGATGAGATCGTGAACCTCGCTGATACTGTGGTCACGATGTTCGCCGGCCGGATTACGCGCACCGCCTGCCGCGAGGACATGACGACGGCGGACATCCTTGCCGAGATGAACTCACGGCGAAGCCAAGAAAGCCGCCGCGTGACCGGCGTCGACTCCACCACGGCCAAGCCCCCTGGTTCGCCCGCCGCGGAGCGGGTTGCGAACTTCAACCCGGCGACCTTTGCGGTCTACGCCTTCGTGGCTCTCCTCGCAGCGCTCATCATCTTCGGCGCGTTCGCCACGCCTCATCACCGGCATATTGCTCGTGCTGGCCACTTTCGTCGCCGCGCCGGGCTTGGGCGCGCGATGGAAGTCCTTCCGTTCGCCGCGCCCGCGCGCCCTCGACGGCGTCGCGTCATCGATTCCCCAACGGCGCCGAAATAAGCCAGAGACCCACGATCGTCATTGCTCGCAATGACGATTCCGTCCGAACGCAGTGGCTCTAAGTCGGCGAAGCTGGACGGGCCCCCGTGAAGTCCATGGCGAATATCTTGCCGCTGAGCAGCAACTCGATTTCGTCGCCGGGAAGCGGCTTCTGACATTCAGACTGCGGATTCAGCCAGAAATTCGACCCGGGCGGCAACAACAAAAAGAGATCACGCGCCTTCGCTTCGAGGCACGTCTCTGGTTGCTTCAGATAGGCGGACACGCGCTCCGGCGCGGTAAACGCGGGATGCCATGTCTTGCCCTTGAATTCCACGGTCGCAACGTTGATCTTTTCGTGGGGTTTGAGCGACCGTCGCCGTCCGGGTTCAAGCTCAGTCTCGGGAGTGAGAATGTAAAACTCGCTGTCGAGCAGCGCGCGGTAGAAATCCGGAATCTTGGCTGGATTCGAAGCCACCGACTGCATCAGCGTCTCGAGCGGGTTGACGGGCTGGAACATGGCTCAATCTCTCTGCGCAGGATTCGCCCTCACCGCTTGGCCGACCGATCGTCGAGAGCGCGATAAATCGTATTGCGCGACACGCCAAGCCGCCGAGCGGTCTCGCTGACGTTGTTGCCTGTCTCGGCATAGGTGGACAGCACCTGCGCGCGATGGCGGCCTTGGAGCGTCGAGCTGCGCTTCGCCTCGATTTGCGGACCTGCGATCAAGGCGGCTTCCGGATAGTCAATGACAGAGTCTTCCGTCTGAAGGGTGAGCCGAGACAGCACATTGCGCAGTTCGCGAATGTTGCCGGGCCAGGCGCATTTGGCGAGATGCTCGACCAAGCGGGGGCTAAGGGTTCTTAAGGGATCGATCGTCGCCAGGAGGTGCGCGGCGATCGCCTGAAAATCGGATCGCTCGGCGAGCGGCGGCAAAGTCACCTCAAGCGTATTCAGGCGAAACAACAGATCCGAGCGGAACCGGCCTCTGGCTATCGAGTTACTGAGATCGGCGTTGGTCGCCGATATCAGGAGCACATCGACCTGACGCTTCGCCCCGCCGACCGGCCGCACCGTCCAGTCATCGAGAAAGCGCAGCAGAACGGCTTGCAAAGTCACCGGCATGTCGCCGATTTCGTCGAGGAAGAGAGTTCCGCCATCGGCCTCCTTGACGAGTCCAACGGATCCACCCTTGCGGGCGCCGGTGAAGGCTCCCTCGCCATAACCAAACAGTTCGGCCTCGATTAGACTCTCCGGCAAGGCGGCGCAATTGACGGCGACAAAAGAGCCGCTGCGCCCGCTCGCGGCATGTGCGTGACGCGCGAGTTGCTCCTTCCCCGTGCCCGTCTCCCCTCGAATTCAGAATGGGCATCTTGCGCTGCGCCGCGGCCTCTGTCTGCCGAACGATGCGAGCGACGACCGGATCGACCGAGATGAAGGGCGTGGGCGGAACGGGAGGAGCCGCGACCCGAGGTCTCACGACCGCGCGGAGCATCGGGGACACGTTCGGATGTTCGATCGTAGCGACGAAGCTGCTGCCGACCTCATCCTGCAAGCGTTGGCGTTCACGCAATCGTCCCTCATCCATGAAGGAGGTAAATCGCGTCCTGAATATATCCGTGAAACTGCGGCCCGGCGTCGTCGGCAAACCATGCAACAAAATGCGCGCCGCCTGATTGGCGGCCAGGATGCGGCCCGTGTCGTCGACTGCGATGAGCCCGGCTGTGAGCGTATGCAGATATTCGCCGCGATTGTGAAAGGCGATCAAGATGTCGCGATGGTGGCGCTCACGAAAGAGCCCGTTCTCGATCTGCGTCGCGGCCATGCAGACGAGCGCGGCCGTGTGCGATTGACGGGAGACGCAATCGGACGAAGCATCGAGAATGCCCGCCAATGAGCCATCGGGCGCAAAAATCGGAGACGCAGCGCAAGTCAATGAGCCGAAGCTCGGGAAATAATGCTCGCTGCCGTGGACGACGACCGGCCGCTTGAGGAACGCGGCCGTGCCGATGCCGTTGGTGCCGCAAAGCGGCTCCGACCAGAGCGTTCCAGGACGGATGTTCTTGGCTTCAGGAGTGTCAGCGAAACTCTTGTCGGCGACGATATCGAGCAACAGACCCTCGGGCGTCGCAAAGGCGATGAGGAAATTCGAACCTGCAATTTGCTCGTGCAAGGTTCGCATTTCCGCCAGCGCCAGACCGCGAACCAGGACACGTTGCTCCTGCTCGGATCGCAGGACCTTGGGGCTCGCCGAGTCGATTGACGGCGGCCTTGTCGAATCAAGGCCAAGCGCGACGCAACGCAGCCAGCTCTCATAGATGTCCACGGCGAGAAGATTGCTCGGGACGGCGCCTGATTGCCGCAGGATGCCATGCGCCTGGGTCGCTCGCTCCGCGACGGATAATTGCATCGGACCTCCACAGGTCGCGAGGCCCTCATGGCCCCTTGCACGCGATTCCCCCACCAGATCTTCTTTGCGCAATTCGAAGCGCGAAGGATAGCGAACTGAAAACTGAAAGCAACCCCAGCACAATGTAATAGTATCGCATTACTTCACCGCACATCCCCATTACGTGCGAGGGAAGGCAGGGATTTCATAACGCCCGCTCGAATAGCCGTCGCAAAACCCCAGTTGCATACGAACACTGACTCGGGGGGCTGTTTCGTGTCGCAACAAAACTGTTCAGCCATCTGCTCCTCGACGGAACAGCGCAGGCCTTAGCCGGTCGGCGAGACACTGATTGATATCAGCGGTTTAGGACGTTGGCATGCGGCTTGCGGTATGTTGGGTAACTGCGCGGAGCCGACCGACGTCACGCTCTGGTAATTAACATCGGGAAGAAACATGAAGGCCTCAGTCCTCCACGCCTATGACGAGACGCTGACGGCCAAGGAGTTCGTCAAATACGAAGACGTGGCGGATCCCAAGATTAACCAACCATCAGACGTCATTGTGCGCATCGGGGGAGCCGGCGTGTGCCGAACCGACTTGCACATCGTCGAGGGCATTTGGCGCAGCAAGGTCGAGGTCAATCTTCCTTACATTATGGGCCACGAAAACGCTGGCTGGGTCGAGGAAATCGGCCAAGGCGTGCAGGGGGTGAAAGTTGGCGACGCGGTCATTTGTCATCCGCTCGTCACCAGCGGCCATTGCTTGGCGTGTCGTCGCGGCGACGACATGCACGCGGACGACAGCAGCTTTCCCGGCATCAACGCCAACGGCGGTTACGCGCAGTTCTTGCTGACGGGCGAGCGTACGCTGATCAAACTGCCGAAGACGCTCGCGCCGAAAGACGTCGCCGCTTACACAGATGCCGGCCTCACCGCATATCGCGCGGCCAAGAAAGCCTCGCGACACCTTTTGCCGGGCGAATATGCCGTCGTTGTCGGGGCTGGCGGTCTTGGCCATATCGGTATCCAGGTGTTGAGCGCGCTTTGCGCCGCCGAAATCATCGTCGTCGACCGCGCTGAAAAGCCGCTCGTGCTCGCCACGGAGTGCGGGGCGGACCACGTAGTGAAGGCGGACGGCGGCGAGGTCGACTCGGTCCTGGCGCTGACAAAGGGCAAGGGCGCCGAGGCGGTGATCGATTTCGTCGGCGAGGGCGACGCAGTTGCCAAGGGCCTCGCGATGACTCGGAACGGCGGCAGCTATTACGTCGTCGGCTACGGCGGAAAGATCGACATACCGACGATCGATATGATCACGTCCGAGAAGACGATCGTGGGCAATCTCGTCGGCACCTACGCCGAGTTGGTCGAGCTCATGGCGCTCGCGGATCGCGGGCTCGTTAAGCTGCATACGCGCGAATACAAATTGAGCGCTGCGAATGACGCCTTGCACGACCTCCACCACGGCCGCGTCAACGGCCGCGCGGTCCTGATCCCGTGACTGACGAGAGCGATGGGCGCAACGATGCGCGACGGTCAGAGCCGGAAACTGACGCTTCGCGGGCGGGCCGCAAAAGCATGCTGGCCAGACACAAACTGATCGAAGCGATGATCGACAACAACTTGCGGCAACTCAAATTCGACAGCGCGCGCGGCGGCGCCGACATCGAGCGCGCCTGCGCTTTGCGCGACATCGAGCGCGGCGGCGACGATTCCGAGCCGGCCGAGCGTCTCGCCGAAATCGATCGCCGGATCGAGCGGCTCGAGGAAGAGCATAGAAGTCTCGTCGCTGAGCGCGAATGGCTCAACAGGTCCCTGCTCGAATTTGACGATCAGGCGGCCGCAAATGGGAGGTTTCTCACATGAACGCCGCGAGCGAGTCGATTGTTCGCGATGCCGGCGAACTGAGAGAGGAAGATCGTTCGAAGGACAAGTTTTTCGTGAAGCTGGCGGATGTCGCCGAAGCGATGATCGCTGCGCACGGCAAAGATTTCGCGATGGGCGCGCTGGTTTTGACCGCCCGCTTCATCGCAGAAGGAAAGCCGCTAACCAAACCCGAAGCGCGATGACGACTGAATGAACGCCGCGTCTCGGCGCCGATCCGCCCCGGCTATCCAAAGAGAACGGTGGGGCGGCGACTGAAAGCCGATCAGGATCGACGAGCGATTCGGAACGGAAGATTGACACGGAGGAGAACGCAATGACCGCAAGTCTGACGCTCAACAAGATTACCGCCCAGAAAGGCATCAGCATTGGCGAAGCCGCCAATCGCGTCGCCGATCTCGGCTGGACGCCGAGCTATGTCCAGGAGGCGATGACCTTCCCGACCGACTACAAGATCTCGAGGGTTCCTCGCGATCCGATGAAGCAAGTGCTGCGTTCCTACTTCCCCATGCAGGAAGAAAAGGACAACCGCGTTTACGGGGCGCTTGATGCGGCCCTGCGCGGCGACATGTTCCGGAACGTCGAGCCACGCTGGATCGAATGGATGAAGCTGTTCCTGGCGATCATTCCATTCCCGGAAATCTCAGCGGCGCGCTCCATGGCGATGGTCGGGCGTCTATCGCCCGGCGAAGAGTTGCGCACGGGCTTCACCATGCAGATGGTCGACGAACTGCGCCACTCGACGATTCAGATGAATCTGAAGAAGTGGTACATGGAGAACTATATCGATCCGGCCGGGTTCGACATCACGGAAGCCGCGTTCGGCAAGTGCTACGCCTCCACGATCGGGCGCCAGTTTGCGGAAGGCTTCCTCACCGGCGATGCGATCACCGCCGCCAGCATCTATCTGACAGTGGTGGCCGAAACGGCCTTCACCAACACGCTGTTCGTCGCGATGCCGTCGGAAGCCGCGCGCAACGGCGACTACGCGCTGCCGACGGTCTTCTTGTCCGTCCAATCGGATGAGTTCGCGCCACATCGGCAACGGCCATTCCATGTTGATGGCGATGCTGCACGATCCCTCGAACCATCAGTTGCTCGAGCGCGATCTCAAATACGCCTTCTGGCAGAACCACGCGATCGTCGACGCCGCGATCGGGACGTTCATCGAATACGGCACAACCAACCGCGACAAGAACAAGGAATCCCACGCGGAGCTGTGGCACCGCTGGATCTACGAAGATTACTACCGCACCTACATGCTGCCGCTCGAGAAATACGGCATCAAGATCCATCATGACGACGTCGCGGCGGCATGGGATCGCATCGTCAAGAAAAACTATGTCCATCTGACCGCGCAATTCTTCTCGGTTGGCTGGTCGGTGAATTTCTGGCGCATCGAAGCCCAGACCGAGAAGGACTTCGAATGGTTCGAACATAAATATCCCGGATGGTACTCCCAATTCGGCGACTATTGGAAGTGGTACGCCAAGCTGTCGAAGCCGGGTGAACTGCAGATCCTTTTCAACAGCGACGTCGGCTACGTTTATCCGCACCGCTGCTGGAGCTGCATGGTGCCGTGCCTGATCCGCGAGGACTTCGTCTGCGACGAAGTCGACGGCAAGATGTACACCTATTGCTCGGAAGGTTGCCGGTGGACGCATAAGGTGGCGTTCGCCGCCGAATACGAAGGGCGCCCGACGCCGGCGATGGGTCGGTTCAGCGGTCGCCGCGAATGGGAAGATTGCTATCACGGATGGGACGTCGCCGACGCCATCAAGGACCTTGGCTTCGTCCGCAATGACGGCAAGACTCTCGTGCCGCAACCCCACCTGCGGTTCGACGCGAAGGACATGTGGACGCTCGACGACGTTCGCGGCCATACGCTTGGGAGCCCGCTGCAGGGCTTCCGCGCCTTGAAGCCCGGAGCGGAGCGCGACGCGGCGATTGCGGAGTACCGCAAGGGCTTCAAGATCAATCCCGTCAACTAGACCAGACTGTGATCGGGGGCGCCGCGCGCGGCCCCTTCCCAAAAACCGCCAGCACGCGAGAAGCATATCGGCGCTGCTCGCGGCCTGTCCTTCAGTTGTTGAGACACCATGACGGACGCGATTGTTCATAGGGTGCGGTTGGAGCCCGTCGGCCTCGAAATGGAGGTCGAGGAGGGCGAGACCGTGCTCAATGCGGCGTTCCGCCAGGGCATCGCGCTCATGCACGGGTGCAAGGAAGGCCAATGCGGCTCGTGCAAGTCGAGACTTATCAGCGGCGATATCGAGTTGCTCAAATATTCGACTTTCGCTCTGCCCGACTATGAGCGGGAGACCGAGCACGTCCTTCTGTGCAGGACGCATGCCTACAGCGACCTCGAGGTCGAGCTGCTCAATTTCGACGAAGACCTGTTATCACGCGCGATCCCGGTGAAGGACTACGAAGCGCGCCTGACCAAGGTCACGCCGCTGACCCACGATATTCGCCTCCTTGAAGTCGATCTCGACAAGCCCCTCAACTTCTGGGCGGGACAGTACGTCGACTTGACGATTGTCGAAGCTGGCGTCACCCGCGCTTTTTCGATGGCCAATGCGCCGGCCGGAGGGACGCATCTTTCGTTCATCATCAAGAAGTATCCCGCCGGGGCTTTTTCCGCGCAGCTTGACGGCGATTTGCAGCCTGGCGCCTTGCTCAAGGCCAAGGGGCCGTACGGGACGTGTTTCCGGCGTGAGGCGCGCTTGGGCCCCATGCTGCTGATCGGCGGCGGCTCAGGAATGTCGCCGCTTTGGTCGATCCTTTCCGACCATGTCCAAAGCGGCGAGCAGAGGCCGATCCGCTTCTTCTACGGCGCGCGCACGCGGGCGGATTTGTTCATGCTCGACGAAATCGCGGCCATTGCGACAAGTTTGCCCGACTTCAAATTCATTCCGGCTTTGTCGGACGCCGCCGCGGACGATTGGAGCGGCGAGGTCGGCTTCGTGCATGAGGTCGTTCAACGCCATCTGCGCGCTGACGCGCTCAGTGGAGTTGTCGACGCCTACGCCTGCGGACCCCCGCCGATGATCGATGCTGCCTTGCCGGTTTTGCAGATGAACGGCGTCGACCTCGATCATATCCATTTCGACCGATTCACTCCAGCCGCGCGGTGAAAGCGGCTTCAACCAAAGCGCAAACGAGAAGTCGACGGTAACAATCTCTAAGGAGGAAGCGATGGACGCAGCAACACAACAGTCAAACCCGGTCAAGTCGGGCGCCGCGGGCGCGGCCACGTTTCCTGGTTCAGACAGCCGAAAGTTCAACTATTTCGAGCCCAAGGGCCGCAAGGCGACCCACTACGAGGATATGACGGTTGATGTGCAACCCGATCCGGAGCGTTACCTTCTCCAGGATTGGATCATTTCATTTCCGGATGGAACCCCGACTTATTCCAAGAGCTGGACGAAGGCGCTGAGCTCGAACTGGCATCAGTTCCGCTCGATCGATCAGGAATGGGAGCGCACCCACTATCAGCGGCAGTCGACGATCTGCGGCCTGGTTCAGGGCGTCATCGAAAACGCGCGCAAATCCGGCGCCCCGAAGCGCATGGACAAGACCTGGGTCAAGATCCTCCAAGATAATCTTGGCGCCTGGAAGCACGCCGAGTTTGGCCTGGGCACATCGATGATGCAGGCGCAGCGGTACGGCTACACCCAAATGATCAACACCGCCATTCTCACGAATTCCTCCTACAAGCTACGTTTCGCCCAGGACCTTACCCTCTACCTCGCCGAGATCGGCCTTGACATTGAAGGTTTCGACGAGAACGCCGGCAAGAAGCACTGGCTCGAGGATCCCATCTGGCAGGGAACGCGCAAAGCGGTCGAAGCGATCATGGGCGCGTCTGACTTTCTTGAACAATACTTCGCCACCAATCTCGTTTTTGAGCCATTGGTCGGCGAACTGTTCCGCAGCGGCTTTATCATGCAGGCGGCGGCCTCGCAGGGCGACTTCGCCACGCCATCGGTCGTCTCGGCCGCCGAGGCAGACTATGAGCGCAACCTCGCCAATACGGTTGAGCTCATCCATATGCTGACCCATGACAAGGAGCATGGCGCTCACAACAAGGGCCTGTTCAACGGCTGGATGGCGCACCACGCGACGCTCGCGCACGAAGCCGCCAACAACCTGCAGCCGATCTGGTCGCAGCCAAGGGTCAAAGTCTCGAGCTTCGCGGAGGGCCAGGCGGCGGCGAAGAATCGCATCGCGGCAATCTGCAAGGAAGTCGACCTAAGGGCGCCTCTTTAGGCGCCCCGGAAGCTCAATCGAGCGCGAGTCCCATTACCCGTTCAGGAGACGAAAATGGCTGTACACCAGAATATCTTCAAGTCGATGAAGGACATTCGGTTCGAGGACACAATTTCCCACCAATGCGGGATAACGATGAACGACAGCGTCGAGGCGCGCGCCATCGCCGAGGTCATGGAGAAGAAGCCGAACGTCATCGTCACCTATCAGCCGGCGCTGATCCGGATCGATGGCGATCCCAAGCTGGAGTTCAAGATGGATGAGATCAGCGAGGCGCTTGGTCGACCGATGACCCCGCACCTCTTTGAAATCTCGACATCGACCCACTACGGCCGCATGGTGATGGTCGACGACAACACGGTCGTTTGTTTCGGTAATATGGACGAGGCCTTGGCCTATATCGAACACTAGCTGTTGACGGCCGGCCCAAGCGCCGGCCCTCTTCCGACGAAGGCGGGCCGGACGCTCAGCCTTCTATGATGCAAGAACAGCCCGCATGACGGGGTAGGGAGAAATCGCCATGTACAGGACCGCTAGCGGTGAAGAGATATTCGTCATCGACGGGCACACGCATTTTTGGGACGGCAGCCCCGCCAACCAGAAGAATATTCACGGCAAACAATTCATCGAATGCTTCTACGCGTACCATTCCAATTTAAGCCCGCCCTCCGAGAAGTGGCCGCTGGAGAAGTTCGAGAAATACGACGCCAAGACCATGCACGACGACTTGTTCGTCCATGGCTACGACGACATGGCGATCTTGCAGCCGACCTATCTGGGAGATTTCTACAAGCACGGCTTCAACACGACCGAGCGCAACGCCGCGATGAAGAAGAGTCATCCCGAGCGCTTTATCCTCAACAGCGCCTTTGATCCGCGTGATGGAACCAAAGGTTTGGAGGCGCTGCACGCGAATTGCGAGAAGTATCACGTCAGGGGCGTCAAGCTCTATACCGCGGAATGGAAGGGCGACTCGAAGGGCTACAAGCTCACCGACAAGGAATCCTATAAGTTCCTCGAAGCGGCGCAAAAGTATGGCGTCAAGAACATCCACGTTCACAAAGGCCCGACGATCATTCCCTTGAACAGGGACGCGTTCGATGTCGCCGACATCGACGATGTGGCAACTTCCTTCCAGGACCTCAACTTCATCGTTGAACATTGCGGCCTGCCGCGTCTCGACGATTTCTGCTGGATCGCCACGCAGGAAACCAACGTGTACGGCGGCCTCGCGGTCGCGTTGCCGTTCATTCACACACGTCCCGGTTATTTCGGTCACGTTATGGCGGAGCTTCTGTTCTGGATCGGGCCGGACAAGCTCTTGTACGGCAGCGACTACGGCATCTGGACGCCGAAATGGCTGATCGACAAGTTCATGGCCTTCGAGATTCCGGAGGAGGAGGCGAAGGAGACGGGGTCGGCTCTGACGCTAGAGACTAAGAAGAAGATACTAGGCCTCAATGCGGCTCGACTGTATGGCATCGACGTCGAGGCGCAGAAAAAGAAGATCGAGGCGGCGGGCGGATATGCGCATCTTAAAGAATTGGTCCACGCCCCCAAGTGATCGAGCCATGCGAGACTCGATCACCGCCGAGCGCAAAGCCGAGGTCTGGAGGCGGTTGCAAACCGTCACCGACCCCGAATTGGACGAGCCGGTCACCGCGCTCGAGTTCGTGACGCGAGCCGATGTGGACGCCGACAATTGCGTCCATATCGAATTTCGCCTGCCGACCTATTGGTGCGCGGCGAATTTCTCATTTCTGATGGCCGACGACATGCGCAACGCCGTCAAGGAGCTCCCGTGGGTGGCGGACGTCAGTATTGTGCTCGGCGAGCACATGTATGCGGACAAGATCAATGCTGGGCTCGCGCGCGGACTGAATTTCCAGGAGACGTTCGGCGCCGAGGCCGACGGCAATCTCGATGAGTTGCGGCGGACCTTCCTCTTGAAGGCTTTCCAACGTCGTGAGGCCGCGCTGCTCGCCCACCTCATCGAGGCAGGCCGCGACGCCGCAGGATTGGTCGAACTGACGCTCGAGGAGCTTGACGCTCTCAAGGTTGACGAAGAGGGCGCTCGATTGCGGACGCGATATCTTGAACGGCGCTTCATTGCGGCGGAGTCACGCGCGACGTCCCGCGCGTTTGTCGACGCTCACGGCGATCCGCTGCAGGCCGAGACGCTGTCGGCTTATGTCCGCGCGCTCCGGCGGGTCGACATCAACGCCGAATTCAACAGCGCTCTTTGCCGCGGCCTGTTGCATGCCCGCTTCGACAAGGAGACGCCGCTTTCGTCAAAAGCCGGGCGACGTTTCGAGCCAACCACGTTTTCAGCGCAAGACACATAACTTCACGAGGACGGGACGATGCCCAAGATCATGCTGCACGACGCTGAGGCCAGAGAGGCCTTGGGTCGCGGCGTCGCCAAACTGACCAAGGCCGTCAGCGGCACGCTTGGCCCCAGAGGAATGAACGCGGTAATGGACCGCCCGATCGGCACTCCGATCGTGTCTCGCGACGGCGTCAGCATCGCGAGCGAGATCGAGCTCGAATGCCCGTTCGAGAATATGGGCGCCCAGGTCGTTCGCGAAGTCTCCAAGCAGACCAATGAAGTCGCGGGCGACGGCACGACAACCGCCACCGTGCTTGCCAATTTCCTCGTGCAGAACGGCCTGGCGTTGCTTGCCGAGGGCGCCAATCCCGTGGAATTGGTCGAGGGGCTTGAACTGGCTGTCGATGAGACCATCAACGCGCTCAAAAGCTCGGCCAGGAGCCTCGATGGCGGAAAAGGCCTGCGCGCCATCGCCAGCATCGCGGCCAATGACGCTAAGCTCGGCGAGATAGTCGCCGAAGCCTTCGAGCGCGCCGGCAATCACGGCATCGTCGCAGTAGAGTTCGGAGCGACCGTCGAGACGACGCTGGAAGTGATCGAAGGCATGGCTTTCGAGCGAGGCTATCTTTCGCATCACATGGTGACGGACGTCGAGCGGATGCAGGTCGTTCTCGACAGCCCCTACATCCTGATGACCGATCAAAAAATACAGTCGATCGATGAGCTGAGCCGCGTTTTCTCGCTCATCGAGAAGAGCCGCAGGCCGCTGCTGATCATTGCGGAGGAAGTGGCGCCTCCGGTGATCATGATGCTGTTGTCGCGGCGTGAGAAAGACAACTTCAAGGTCGCCGCCATCCACCCGCCGGAATACGGCCATTGGCGCAAGGCGATGCTAGAGGACATCGCCGTCACGACAGGAGGCAAGGTGATATCGCGGGATCTCGGCGGCGCGGTCGAGCGGGCCCGATTGGAAGATCTGGGCTCAGCGCGCCAGGTCAGAATCTCGTCGACGAAGACATTGATCACGGCGGGCAATGGGAGACCGAAGGAAATTCAGGCCCGGCGCGAGCAGGTGTCCCGTCAGTTCGATGCGGCGCCGGAAAATATCGAGCGCGACAAATTCCAGGAGCGCCTCGCCAAGTTGTCTGGCGGCACGGCGATGATCCTGGCGGGCGGCGCAACCCCGGTCGAGCAGAAGCGTAAAGCGCAATTGATCGAAGACGCGATCAATGCAACGCGCGCCGCGATCGAGGAGGGCATCGTGCCGGGCGGCGGCGGCGTCCTGATCCGCGTTGCGCCGGAGCTCGACGGTCTGATCAAGACGTTGAAAGGCGCCGCCAAGCAGGGGGCCACACTGGTGCAACGCTCGCTGAGCCACCCCTTCGCCTGCATCGTCGCCAATAGCGGCCGCGATAGCGCAGCCGCCGTCGCCAAGGTGGCGAAAGCCACTAACGGCCACGGCTTTGACGCGCGCAGCGGCGAGACCGTCGACATGGTCAAAGCCGGCATCATCGATCCGGTGAAGGTCAGCTACTGCGCTGTCCGCAACGCCGGGTCCGTCGCCGCCTTGATCCTGACGACGCAAACGCTGATCGCCAAGAAGCCCGACGACTACGACATCACCGCCGGCCCGGCGCGCGGCGGGGGCGCCGAGCATCTCGGACGGCCCTGACGGGTGGGACCTCGTCCTGAGCGCCGCGGAGCGGCCTGGAAGGACTAATTCAGTCAGAGAAAGGTCGCGCTGGCTGGACCATCCTTCGAGACGCGCCTTCGGCGCTCCTTGGGGCATGAGGAATCGGAACCTTAGGCTCCCCGCGGCAGCCACCATTCCGCGCCGTGGGGCGTGCTGACATATTCGGGCCAGCGGTAGTGGATGGGCGCCTTGAAGTCCTTCGGTAGCAGCGGCGCGAGCCATGTCTTGCCGCCGACGCCGCCGCCCGTGCGCTCGCGGAACTCGGCCTCAGCAGCTGCAAGGGCCTGCGGATCGGTCATGAGATCGACCAGGCTGCCCCCGATGGCGCGGGCGGCGGCGAGGACAGTCGGATCGATCGTCGCCGGGAAGCCACCGAGCGCGTTCCACACCCAGGCCGGATACTGATAACCCGGCTGTGGCGACGCCAGCATCGCGCGCCCGACATAGAGGCGTGCTGTCGGACAGTGCCAAGTGTAGTCCGTATAGTCGTCGGACGTGTAGTTCTTTTGCCAGGGCGGCAGAATGGCGCGCAGGCGCGCCTCGTCCTCCTCCGGCGTCGTCAACGCCGCCATCGCCGGATGGATCGGATCGTCCATCGGCTCGAGCTTGAGGTTCTTCTGGATCTCGCGGCCAAACCGCCTGGCCTCCTCGCCCCACTTAGGCGCCCCGCCAAGCGCGAGATTGCGGTAAACGAGCGCGGCGATCGCATGGTTAGCGAGCCCCGGACGCGTCTTGGTCACCCATTCCTTGCGCAATGTGCAATGGGTGATCCGCGCGACATTGTCGGCGTTGTTGTCGAGGATGGCGTAGATGCGCTCCTGCATCTCGAGCGTCGGGCAGCGGCTCGCATATTGAATCTGACTGAAGTTCGGGGCGAGATTGTCGGCCGTGGCCTGGCCCGCGGCGAGAATCGCCTCGTTGATCGTCCAGGTGCCGGTGTGCGGCAGCATGGATTCCTTAGTCATCTTGCTCGTCATGTACATGAGGCAGACGGCGTCGATCGCGCCGGGCGCCCGCGCCATCGTATGGGCCGAGGCGGCTTCGCCTGCCCCCATGCCGGACCATTGCTCGGGATGCGGGCACTCGAAGCTGTACATCCGGCTCCAATAGCTGCCGCAATGCGTGTCCCAGGTCACGGTATTGGCGTGTGCGGTGCTGAACGCTGGGTGAAACGCGATGGCCGCGTCGAGGTCGTCGTAAAGCCCATGGGCCGCGTGCACCGGCTTTGAGCCGCACACCTTCTCAGCCGGTTCGCCGAACAGCACGAGCTTGCCGGGGAGGCCGTGCTTCTCCATCGCCGCTCTCGCCGCGAGCAGTCCGCCCAGCGCGCCGAGCCCGAGCGCCGAATGCGGATCGGTGTGGCCCGCGGCATATTTGTGGACGCCGTCGCGCGGCTTCTCAAACGGCGTCGGGTCCTGGCTGTTGCCGGGGACGGCGTCGTATTCCGCGTAGGTGGCGAGGACCGGCTTGCCTCTGCCGAACGTGGCGCGAAAGGCGGTCGGCATGGTGGCCGTGCCCTCTTCCACCTCGAATCCCTGCTCGCGCAAAAGCTTCACATACCAGGCGGCGGATCGATATTCCCTCCACGCTGGCTCGTGGAAGCTCCAGACTTCCGAATGGAGTTTCGACAGCCAGTTCGCCTGCGCCTTGACCCAATCCAGGGCGGTCTGTTTGGCCAGCGTCAGCGTGGCCGGACCCCAATCGCGGCTCGCGGCCGAATGGTCATGCGGCATCAGGGGCTCCATCGAACCTGGCGAAAGAGGGCAAGAGAAGGGACGCCGGCAGGCTCAGCCGCCCACCGGCGCCGGTCGCATGGGATCAGCCGACGATGAAGGCGCTCCAGCGCTTGACGATCTCGTCCATATTGTCCGCCCACCATTGGGTATTGAAGTTGACCAGCTTGCTCTTGATCTCCGGCGCGGTGGGCAGGAGCTTCAGCCTTTCCGGCGACAAGTAGCCCGCCGACTTGTTGTTGACGAAGCCGTAAGGGATCAGCGAGGAGAGCCGGGCTTGCGGCACGGCCATGGTGATGAAGGCCGTGAACTTCTGGGCGTTCCCGGCGTTGGCGGCGCCCTTGATGACGGCCCAGCAGTCGTTGCGCAGCAATTGATCCTGCCAGACGATCTCGACCGGCGCCTTGTTCGCCTGGATCGCCGCGATTCGGCCATTCCAGGCGGTCGCCATCACCACCTCGTCGTCATTCAAGAGCTGCGCGGGGATCGCGCCCGCGTCCCACCATTTGGTCACATTGGGCTTGATCTTGGCGAGGCTGGCGAAGGCCTTATCGAGATCGATCGGATAGACCTTGTCGGCCGGAACGCCCGCAGCCATGGTCGCGACCTCGAGGTCCGCGTTCGATCCGCTCGCGCCCGATTGAAGGGAGCGAGGGCCGGGGAAGTTCACTGTGTCCCACAGATCCTTGTTATCTTTCGGCGCCTTGCCCTTGAACGCGTCGGTGCGATAGGCGTAGATCTGCGCATAGGGCAGCATGTTGACGTAAAGCTTCTGGCGGAACACCGGATCGATATTGTCTACGTCGAACAGCGAATAGTCGATCGGCTCAAAATAGTCGCCGTGCCGGGTGAGGTTGATGACATCGCCCCCGTCGAGCTCGGTCACGTCATATTCGATGGCCTTGCTGTCGACCATCGCTTTGACCTTGGCCGGATCCGGGCCTTCCGCCTCGATGACGTTGATGCCGGACAATTCCTCGAACGGCTTGAAATATGCCTTGCGCTGCGCGTCCTGGAGCGCCCCGCCATACGAGCACACGCGCACCGTGCCGCTGCCCTTGAGCTTGTCGGGAATGGAATCGATCTTGGGCAATTCGACATCGGCCGCGAGCGCCGCAACCGAAAAGGCGAAGGGCTGGGTCAGCGCCGCCGCGGCCGCTACGGTGAGCCCATAGCGCCCGGCGTTTGCGATGAACTGGCGCCGCGAATAGTCGGCGACGTGCGGCGGCTGACCCGCCATGGCGGAAAGCGCCTGTTTGATCTTGTCGTCCATCATGGTCTCCATTTGCTCGCTGTTGAAACTATCGGCTAACCGGGGCGGTGCGAAGACGCTCGGATCGGCGGCGCAAGAGCTCGGCGCCGACCATCAGGCTCGTCGTGATCGTGATCAATAGCGTCGAGACCGAAGCCAGCGTCGGATCGATATCGAAGCGGATCTGCTCCCACATTCGCCGCGGCAGTGTGACCGCCGTCGTACCGGACAAAAACAGGGCGACGAGCAACTCGTCGAAGGAGGTGATGAAGGCGAAGACCGCGCCGGCGAAGATGCCGGGCCGGATCAGCGGAAGCGTGACTTGGCGGAACGTCGCCCAGGGGCTCGCGCCCAGACTGAGCGCCGCATATTCGAGACGGCGGTCGACGCCATAGAGCGTCGACGAGACGTTGATCACCACGAACGGCACGGCAAGCGCGGTATGGCCAAGGACGAGAGCCAGGGGCCGCCCCACGAGCCCGTAGCTCGCATAGGCGAAGTAGAGGCCGATCGCGACAATGATGCCCGGCGCAATCACCGGCGACAGGATGAGAGCGTTCACGAGCTTCTTGCCGGCGAACTTGCCGTGGACGAGGCCGATTGCCGCCGGCGTTCCAAGAAGCGTCGAGAGCAAGGTGACCGCAAGTCCGACCCAGATGCTGAGCCAGGCGGAATCCGTCCAGGCCGAGCGTGTGAAGAAATTAGCGTACCACTGCAGGCTGAAGCCCGGCGGCGGAAACGTCAGATATTTGCCCGACGAGAAGGAGAGCGGGATCACGATCAGGATCGGGAACAGGAGATAGGCAAAGATCAGGATCACAAGGCCGTAAAAGGCGATGCGTGAGACCCTGCCCATCAGCGTTGACCCTGGAAGATCTTCTCGATCCCCATGACGCGGGTGAAGCCGGCGAAGATGACGAGCACCACGGCCAGAAGCACCACCGCCATGGCGGCTGCCTGGGGCCAGTCGAGAATGTTCACCTGATTGGCGATCAGCATCGAGATCATCAGGTCGCTCGGGCCGCCGACCAAGGCGGGCGTGATGTAGAAGCCGATCGCCAGCGTGAAGACGAGGATGCAGCCGGCGGAAATGCCGGGCAGGGAGAGCGGCAGCAGGACCTGGCGGAAGACGGCGAGAGGCCGCGCGCCGAGGCCCTCGGCGGCGCGAATGAGCCGCCAGTCCAAGCTCTTCAAGGTCGAGTAGATCGGCAACACCATGAAGGGCAGAAGAACGTGGACCATCGCTACGCAGACCGCAAATCGCGTGTTGAGGAGCTGCATCGGCCGGTCGATGAGCCCGGTGGCGACGAGAAAATTATTGATGATGCCGCGTCTGCCGAGCAGCACCATCCAGGCATAGGTCCGAACCAGGATGCTGGTCCAGAACGGGATCAGGACGAGGATGATAAGCAGGTTCGCGGTCGATTGCTTGCAGCGTGCCAGGAAGAGCGCGACCGGATAGGCGAGCACGAGACAGGCGACCGTAACGATCAGGCTGATCGTCCCCGTGATCTGCATGACGCGCCAAAAGACGCCGTCCCGCAGGAGCTTCATGAAGACTTCGAGCGTCCACCCTTTCTCGTACACGCTTCGCTGCAGCATGAGGAGGACGGGATAGGCGTAGAAGACAAGGAGATAGAGAACGAGAGGCGCCGCCAGGAGGCCGCCAGAAGGCAGTCTTATGGCCGAGGCGCCCAGGAACAATCTGCGGTTAAGCATCGCCTTTGCCATCCGGTCCGGCATGACGGCAGCGGCGGAAAGCCTATCGGCAATTCAGCCGTCGCGTCAAAGGTCTTTTGACGTCATCAGGCGGCTGGCTCGACAATTGCATCGCAGCCTCATACTCATAACTCCAACGAACATACCAACCAAAGTCGGTTTGCATCGCGGATGAAGGTCATGCCTCCTGACGAGGTTCGGTCCGGATCGTCGCGGCAGGCCGGCGCGCCGGTCGCGCTGCGCCATATCGTCAAGACCTTCGATAATTATCGCGCGATCGACGATCTGAGCCTCGACATCGAGCCCGGCGAGTTCATCACCTTCCTCGGGCCCTCCGGCTCCGGCAAGTCCACGACGCTCATGATGATCGCCGGCTTTGAGCAGCCGACGGCGGGCGATATTCTTATTGGTGGCTCGGTGGTGACGCATACCCCAGCCTATCGGCGAAACGTCGGCATGGTGTTCCAGAACTACGCTTTGTTCCCGCATCTGACGGTCGCGGAGAACATCGGCTTCGCGCTCAAGCAGCGCGGCCTCGCCAAGCCAGAGATCCACGAGCATGTCCGGCGGATGCTCGATCTCATCCAGCTCTCCGGCTACGAGGCGCGCTTTCCCCAGCAGCTTTCCGGCGGCCAGCAGCAGCGCGTCGCCATCGCCCGCGCGATCGTCTTCAATCCGCCCGTGCTGCTCATGGACGAGCCCTTGAGCGCGCTCGACAAGCAGCTGCGCGAGGATCTGCAACTGGAGATCAAGCGGCTGCACGACCGCTTAGGGATCACCTTCATCTATGTCACGCATGACCAGAAGGAGGCGCTAGTGATGTCGGACCGGGTGGCGGTGATGAACGAAGGCCGGATCGCGCAAATCGGCTCGCCCAAGGCGCTCTACGACACGCCATCCAATCGCTTCGTCGCTTCCTTCGTCGGCGAAGCCAATCTCCTCGAGGCGACGATTGTGGGCAAGGAGACCGACGGGCTCATCGTTCTCAAGATCGGCGACGTCGAGTTGCGGGCTCCGGCGTCGAGTTTGGGTGACGCGAATGGTTGCCTGTGCATGATCCGGCCTGAGAAGATCACAGTGGGAGCGTCTCCTGCCGTCGACGGTCGGCCCGTCAATTCGATGAGCGCGACGGTCATGGAAACCGTCTTCATGGGGGAAATGATCCGCTATGTGGTGGAGATCCCCGCCGGCCTGCGCGTGACCGCCAAGCAACAACACCGCGCCGAAACGCCGATCCTCGCCCCGCACGATGTCGCGACCATCGAATGGGCGATCGCCGACACGCGGCTGGTGTGAACGGGGAACGGTCGCGCTTCCGCGGACGAAATCATTTGCAACGCCCCCAAAACTTGTGCGCGGGCGGCCTCGCTTACCGTCGGGGGAAGGCGGAGCCTGCGATCTCCTCCGCGTTTCGTCCCGCCCAGTCGAGTTGGCGGATCCGGGAGAGGCCGCGCGCTTGAGCCTCTTCCAACGCGGCGCTCGCCGCCTCGTAGTCGATAGTTAGCACCTTCTGGTCGCGGACGACCTGCTCGCCGTCGACGAAGACATGGCTCACCGCCCGGTCGGACGCCGAATAGACGAGCGATCGAACCGGATCGTGACAGGGTCTCATCGCGGGATGGGCGCAGTCCGCGATCACGACGTCCGCCTTGCAGCCGACTGCGAGCCGCCCGATATCGTCGCGCCCGAGAGCGCGCGCGCCGCCGATGGTCGCCGCGTTGAATATCTCCGTCACACCGACGCTGCGCGGACTCTCCGAAACGACACGCCCGATGTAGGACGCAAGCCGCATTTCATCGAGCATGTTGTGCGGATAGACGTCCGTGCCGATGCCCATGTTGACACCGCGGCGCAAGTAGCGGCCGAAGTCGCGCAACGCGATGCCGCGGCGCGCGAATACGGTTGGGCAATGCGCGACTGTCGAACCGCTTCTCGCCAGCGCTCCAAGGTCATCGGTCTCGGGCCAGTGCGTCCAGGGATGATGATCGAGAAAGATGCCGTGACCGATGATCGTGCGCGGGGAGAGCACGCCAAGCGAATTAAGCCATTCGATGGGCGTCTTGCCATGCCGGCGGACGATTTCGTGAAACTCCGCCAGCGATTGCGCGGCATGGGTCTGATAGGGGAGGCCACGCCTGTTCGCTTCGCTGAACGCGTCGCGAAGGAGACCCTCGGTGCACGTGTCGATCTGTGCGGGACAGATCATGCCCGTGAGGCGTCCGCCGGGATAGGCCTGCGCCTTGTCGATCTCTCGCAGCGCCGCCTCGAAAGCCTGATAGCCGCGTCGTTCGTCGAGATCGTATTCCACGACGTAGCCGGTGCGCGTGAACCAGCGGCCTGACCGGAACATCGGCGCGAGGCTGACTCGTAATCCTGAGCCTGCGAGAATGTCGAGCCATCCCTCGGTTGGCAGGGATAGGTCGCAGAGGGTTGTGACGCCCGACATGAGGACTTCGGAAAGCGCGACGCCATATGACGCCTTCACGCCCTCCTCGTCCGGGTTCAGAATGGGCAAATACTCATAGAGCGAGGTGTTGTAGAGTTTGCGGCTTCCGACCTCGTCCCACATGCCCTTGTTCATCGGCTCGCTGAACGGATGCGAGTGAATGTCGATCAGACCGGGCATCACCAGAAAATTCGTGCCGTCCATGACGCGATCGTTTTCGCCGGAATAGTTCTCGCCGATGAAGGCGATGCGGTCCTTCGCCATCACGACGTCGACGCCTGATCGGTAGACATGCGACTTGGCCCCGTCATCCCACACGACGGCGAAGCGGCAGTTTCTGATGAGCGTTGTCGTCACGTCTTGATCCTTGTTGTCCCGCCGGCCGCGTCACGCGCCGAGCCATCGAGGCGGATCATCCGCCGCTCACGGGCGAGAGGCCAGATACCTCTCGACGACGTCGAGCATTTGCGTTCGCGTCATCGGCGCGTTGTGGCCGCCGAAGACGTGGGCGACCGGGAGCTCCGCGATGCGCTTCATCGTACCCCGATACACCGCTACGTCCGACCCCGGGAGGTTGTCGACGATGACGCCGTCATAGATGGCGTCGCCTGAAAAGAGCGAGCCGCTCGAACGCTCCCAGAGCGCTATGCTTCCCGGAGAATGCCCCGGCAAATGCAGGACCTCGAACTCCCGATCGCCGGTCTCGACGATGTTGCCTTCCGACACGAGCCGCGTCGGCGTCACGGGCGCCCGGCGGTACGCCTTGAGATCGTAGCCGGCGAAGGGAACGGCCTCGAGCATGAATTCGAAAGGCTCGATTCCGGACCGGAGGAACTCAGCGATCTCCTCCGCGGTGCGTTTCGGAAAACGCAGGCCCTGCCGACCGGGCTGCGCGAGATCGTCGGCCTCCGCCGGGTGAACCAGGATTTCGCAATCCGCGAATTCCGGATGGGAGCCCACATGATCGATATGCGCGTGGGTCGTAAACACGAGCCGCGGCCGCGACGACAGGCGATCGAGGACCGGCCGCAGCGCCGCCACCCCCATCCCGCTGTCGACCAGAATATCGCGCTCTTGGCCCAGGATCAGGAACGAGTTTGCGCGGACCCACCTGTGGCACCGAGGCTCGGTGATCCAGAAGAGGTCCGGCGCGAGGCGCGTCACCGCGAACCAGGGGTCCTGAACCGGCAGGTCCACGCTTGTCGGTTCGTCTCTATCTCTGGCGCTTTGGGTCATGCTTTTCCCGGCGGGGTTGTCACGAGAACTTGGCCCGCCCGAACGAGAGTCGAAGGCTCGGCTCTGGTTCAGGCCGCAGTCGCTGCCCGCCAGTCTGAAACGCTTCGCCTCTGAGAGCGCGGAGCGTATTGCGGGAAACGAGATGGCGTTGGACGTTGAACGCGTTCTGGACTGCGGCATGGACGGACAGGAACCGTTGCGCTGATCCGGGCGACTTGAACCGCTGCATCTTCCGCTCGCGGCGACGAACCGGCAGGTGCGAATTCTTGGCCCGATTGTTCTCCGCAGGCCTTGCTCATGGCGAGCTGTCAATCTCAGTTCAGACTTCGCTGCAGCATAAGAGCGCAGTCTATCAGTCACCAGCACGTCGGGCGCGAAGCCGTGCTCTTTGAGCAGCTTGCGCATCAGTTTCACGGCTGCAGTCTTGTCGCGTCGCCGTTGCACCAGGAGATCGAGAACCTCGCCTTCGTCGTCGACAGCCCGCCAGAGCCAGAATCGCCTGCTGGCGATCAAAACAGCCTCTCATCGAGATGCCCACGCGAGGTCGGTCGATGACGTCCGCGGCGAAGTTCCTTGGCGAACGACGGCCCGAACTTCAACACCCATCGTCTGACCGTTTCATGGGAGACGTCCAGCCCGCGTTCGGCCAGCAAATCTTCGACATCGCGGAAGCTGAGGATAAAGCGAACATATAACCACACAGCGTGTCGGATGATGTCAGGCGGGAATTGGTGGCGAGCAAAGGAGATCTCCATCGGCCATCTTACCCGAACGAGACGTCGGCGACCGTTGGCGCGACAAAACTCTCGAACTCATTCTTTCGTGATCACGGGATTGACGAGTATCGCGACCCGCGCGAGCTATGACCGCAGCCCTTTGTCGGAAGCGCGCCAGTGAGTTCTTTGAGCGACGTGAAGGAGATAACCGCAAACCGTGGCGTCACAAAAAAGTGCTAATGGATGCAATACGTTGGTCGCGGATTTGGTCGAAGGAAAGTAGAGGAGGAACTCTGCTATGGCGCAAGCGAAGCGTGCTTCGAGGGGGAAGCGTCCAAGTAAGGCCGTATCCGTACTGGGAATCGCCGGGGTGTCTTTGGCGGCGTCGACCGGCGGATCGCCAGCGGAGATGCCGTCGGCGTCTTTGGCGGCGCCGACCGCCGGGTCGGTGGCAATCTGGCAGAATACGGCGTCGTTTCAGGTCCCCAGTCTTGATGAGGAGGAAATCTCCGACGTCAGCCTGGCGACGTTCCATCTCTTCGACAAAGAAGACCTCGGAAACTCCCAGTCAGGCGTGCAACTTGCTGCTTTCCGAGGGGGCTGCGGCTGCGGACACGGCTGCGGCGGCTGCAGAGGCGGCGGCGGCTTTCGAGGCTGCGGAGGAGGCTGCAGAGGCGGCGGCTTTGGCGGCTGCCGCGGGTGCCGCGTTGGAGGCTGCGGCGTTGGCTTTCGCGGCTGCGGCTTTGGCGGCTGCGGCGGCTGCGGCTGCGGCTGGGGCTGGGGCTGGGGCGGCGGCTGCTGCTTGTCGTGGGGAGGTTGCTCCCTCTGGTGCTAGACTGGAGCGCCTTGCGATTACATTGACAGACGCAAGGCGTCATGCCCGGGTTTGATCAGGTTTGACCCGCCCAACGATCTTGTTTGCAGCGCTTCTCAGGTGGCGCGCGCGAGCTTGACGAAGGAGCCCTGGCCGGAGAATACGCCTTGCGCCGGTGCCCGGAGCTGCGGCGAAAGTGCTTGTGCAGACCTCATGACAGGCGATCACGAAAACGAGTTTACACAGCTTGACGGCAAAGTCGTTCCGCAGTTCGCGCCGAATTTCAGCGTCTATGTGCTACCACCCGATATCGTGTGCCTCTATTCCGAGGACCGGAAGTTCCTGCTTCATGGCGAACTCTATTGCGCGCTGGCCTACGCGATAGGAAAAGGTGGAAGGAGCTTTCAGCAACTCGTTCGTGGCCTGGAACCAGATTTTCCGTCCGACGAAGATCCATGAAGCGCTAAAGCGGCTGGTCGATCGCCGCTATGTCCTTCCGGCCTCTAGCTCTTCGAATGGCGCTGTAGCCGCCTATTGGGCGAGCCTCGGCCTATCGCCGGAGACCGCGCAGCAAAATCTCCAGAAATGCCGTGTGCGCATTCAATCAATCGACGTGCAAGGGGAAACGGAACTGGGGGCCGCCCTGGGCGGGCTGGGCGTTCGCGTCGTCAAGCGCTCCCCCAACCTGACGGTCACGTTGGTGAACGATTATCTCGAAGGGCGATTGGCCGAATTGAACCAGCAGCATTTGTCGGATGGCGCCCCGTGGGTGCTCGTCCAACCCTCCGGCATTTTCCCCCTGGTGGGGCCGGTGTTCAGACCGGGGCAGAGCGCCTGCTGGATGTGTCTTGCCGAGCGGATGAAAAGGAACCGGGAGGTCAAGGCGCTCCTCGACCGCAGACAGGCTCGCTGCGTCGCCCTTTCGCCTCTGGCTCAACAGACCCTCGGACAGAGCGCAATCGAACTTGCGGCCGTCGAGGTCGCGAAAGCGATCGCCACCGATTTTCGCACGCAATTGAGCGATCACATCGTCAGCCTCGACCTCTTGGGCTCGACCATTGTGAAGCATCAGGTGGCGGCCCGCCCGCAATGCCCGAGCTGCGGCTGCAAGAAACTGCGCGATCCGCGCCGCGCGCCGGCGCCGGTCGAGCTTGGCGCGGGCGGCAAAGTCGTCATGACGAGCGGCGGGTATCGCAGCGTTTCGTCGTCGGCCACGGTTGCGCGTTTCCGCAGGCACGTGAGCCCGCTAACCGGCGTTGTCTCACGTCTCGAGCGGATCCAAGCCGATTTGCCCTTGAACACGAACTACTATGCCACGCACAATTTTTCAGGGCCGGCGGAGACGGTCCACGAGCTTAGGGCGGGGCTGAGCAGCGGCAGCTTCGGCAAGGGCAGCACTGCCGAACAGGGTGAGGCGAGCGCGCTCATGGAGGCGATCGAGCGCTATTCCGGGATTTTTCAGGGCGACGAGATCCGAGCCAAGCGGCGGTTTGCCGATTTCCCGCCAGATGAGGCCATTCCTCCAAACGAAGTCCTGCTGTTCAGCGACGCGCAATTGCGGCAGGGCTCGGCGCCCATGCCCGACTCGGGAGGCGGAGAGGCGATCCCGGCGCTCTTCGATCAGTCGGCAAAAATCGAATGGTCGCCGGTCTGGTCTCTGCGCGACGCGCGCTTCAAATATCTTCCGACCAGCCTGTTGTATTTTTTTTACCGGGGCGGCGCCGCCTTCGCAGCGGATTCCAATGGCTGCGCGGCCGGCAACACGCTCGAGGAGGCGATCGTCCAGGGATTCCTCGAGCTGGTCGAAAGGGATGCATACGCGATCTGGTGGTACAACCGACTGCAGCGGCCGGAATTGGACCTCGGTCAGTTCGATGATTCCTATATTCGCGATCTGCAAAAGCAACTGGTCCAAGCCGGCCGCCGGCTTTGGGTGCTCGACGTGACCAGCGATCTCGGTATTCCGACGTTTGTGGCGGTAACGCATTGGATGCAAAACGGGCGGGAAAATATTGAATTCGGTTCCGGCGCGCATTTCGATGCGCGGATCGCCTTGTTGCGGGCGCTGACGGAGCTAAATCAATTTCTATCCCTGGGTCTCATGGGCGGCGGGACGGGTGAAAAATCGAGCCTTGACGGAACCACGCCTTTGCGCCTGGAGGACCATCCCTATTTGACCCCGAGCGGTAATCCGATGGTCCGACCAGAGTTCGGCTCGAAGTTTGGCCATCTCGACACGCGCGAACAGGTGACGGCCTGCGTCTCCCTCGCGAAGCAAGCGGGCCTCGATTTCCTCGTCCTCGATCAGACGCGTCCCGACATCGAGGCCCCGGTCGTCAGAGTGATCGTTCCGGGATTGCGTCATTTCTATCGCCGCTTCGCGCCCGGCCGGCTTTACGATGTGCCGGTAAAGCTCGGATTGCGTGACCGTCCCGTGAAGGAAAACGAGCTCAATCCAATTCACCCCCATACCTGAAGGCGATCCCGGCTTGCCCGCTCCGGCGCCAAAGAGAGAGCGACCGGCCGCGCCTACAAACGCTTCCGCCCGGCTCCGCCGGCACTTCAGGCTCGAAGCGCAGGCGAACGGAGAAATCATCGCCTGCTTCGATGGCTATTCGATCGGTTTGGGAACGTTCAGCGCTGCCGTGGCGGATCGCGCAAAGGAACTGCGCACAGGTCTGCCGCTCAAGTCGATTTCCTCCGTTAGGCGGAATATCGACAAAGAGATTGTTCTCTTGGTCCGGCGATTGGCCAGGCACGGTCTATTGGAGTACCGCCTCGCCCGCTCCACGAACGGCGAGGACCTGGTCGTCATCGAACCGCAGGTTGCCGACTATTGGCCGCAAACGCCCCAACTCGGCAATGCCGAGGCTCTCGTCCTGTCGCGGTTCGCGTTCATGCGACGACGAGGCAACGAGATGGTCGTAGAATCGCCACGCGCCGGCGCGTTGTTCAAAATTTGCGACCCGAAGATTGCCGCAGTCATCGCCATGCTCTCTACCCCGCAGCAAATCAAGCAGCTGCGTCGGCAAGAAGGCTTTCCGGGGATCGAGCTTCTCGCGCTGCTCCTCGATTGCCAAATCCTTTTCAAGGTCGGCGCCGGTGGCGAAAGCGGGCTTCGCCTGGCGGAGGGCGACCATAGCCTCGTCCTTTGGGACTTTCATGATCTTCTATTCCACACTCGCAGCACGAAAGGTCGGCACGGCAATCCGCTAGGGGGAGTTTATCCGTATGTCGGCATCATTCCTCCGCTGCCCGCCGTGCGGCTCAGCTGGCCTGGAAGGAAGGTCGATCTGCGCAGGTTCTCGGCAGCGCATCTGGAGGCGACCTTGCCAGTTGCAAAGCTCCTGCGTGAACGCCATTCGACACGCAGCTTTGATGACCAGCGACCGATCACGCTTGCCGAGCTTGCGCAGTTTCTTGACGCGACCGCGCGCGTCCTGTCGAGATCGAACATGAAGCTCGACCTCGACGGCGATCACACGGTTAGGCCGTATTCCTCGGCGGGCGCTGCCTACGAGCTCGAGCTCTACCTGGCCGTCAACCTATGCGAAGGCCTTGCGCGCGGCTTCTACCATTACGACGCCGGCGCTCACGTGCTGGCGCCGATCGGCGTCCCCGCAAATGAGCTCGAAGCGCTGTTGGCGGAAGCTGAAGACGCGATGGGCGCGCCCGCTGCGCCGCAGATCTTGATCACCATCGCCGCGCGCTTTGGCCGGATTTCATGGAAGTACAGCTCGATCGCCTATGCGCTCATTCTGAAGGACGCCGGTGTATTAACGCAAACACTCTATTTGATGGCGACCGACATGGGGCTCGGCGGATGTGCGATTGGGATCACGAATATCGATCTGTTCGCAAAGATGTCGGGAGTCGAATTCCACGTCGAGGGACCAGTCGGTCAATTTGCGATCGGTCGCGGCGCGAAATCGGAAGCTTCCGACTGACAATCACGGTGTCGGTGGTTCAATTCCGCCCCTGGGCACCATTAAAATCAATAACTTAGCGTCCAACTGAAGTTTTCGACTGCAGTCCTGGACAACTACTAGGACAACAACCGCCGAATTTGGCTGCGACGACTCAGGGGGCGGTACTCTTTGTTTCACGAAGCATGTGCTTTTCGATGAATCTACCGAGTTCCTCGGATAGTTGGACCGTATTTTCGTCCTGTACATAAAGAGCCTGCTGGTAGACGTCCGCCTGCACGTCCTCAGGAAGCGACGACCAGTGGCGCACGACAGCCCAACCCAGACGCCTAATGATATGATCCTGATCGCCTATAGGTGGCGGAACAAATGCCTTCGCTGCCATGTTTTTATCCTCTCTGTCAGGCATAGCACAGGACCTAGGCGCGCGCCCTCACCCCTCGCGACGCGGATGATCACGTCGCTGTGGTTCATGCCAGGGCTGCACAGGGTCGCACCCTGGGGGACATCTGTCACATGAATGCCATGTCAACGGCGTAACCCCTCTGGACAATCTCCCGATTGTCGGTGGGTTAGAAGGCGGGACGGCTAACCGATGTGGCTCAAGGCGACGTTTGCCAGCGCTCTGACACCAGCGTTATTTATCGGAGCTACGGCGCAAGCGGCGTATGTCGTGACGCTCGAGCAAGAAGGGCCCAACGTTGTCGCGACCGGAAGCGGAACATTGGATTTGGCTGGCTTAACGCAGGGGCATACGACGATCGTAGCCGCGGAACTAGAGCCGGCTATCGCGACTATCTCTACGGGGCCGGCCACTTCTACGACGGTAGACTTCTACCACTCAACTGCAATTACAGGACCGACGAATTTCGGGAGCGGAAGCTTTCTCCTTGCCAGCAGCGGCAGCGGAGACTCAGTTTTCTTCAGCGACAGTTCGGGCGATCTCCTCGTGCCAGTAGGATACGTCTCTGGCAGTGGCTTGTCAGACAGTGCGACCTATGACAATCAGACCCTTGCGAGCCTCGGCGCGACGCCCGGTTCCTACAAATGGACGTGGGGAAACGGGGCGAATCAGAGCTTCACGCTAGATGTCAACGCCGTGCCCGAGCCTTCAACCTGGGCGATGATGCTGCTCGGGTTCGCAGGGCTCGGCTTTGCCGGCTATCGGGCCTCACAGGGACGTATCGCCGCCAACTTTCTGGCCTAGCTACGCCAAACAATGTCGAGGCCGAGCGCCGCGCCTGCGAGATCAGACTACGCGCTGAGCGTAAGGCTGGGCAGCTGCTAAAAGAGACAGAGAAGGCGAAGGGCTCTCCTGGCACCGACGTTCCTGAAGAGCAATTCGAGAAGGCGCTGGCAGGCGATGAAAGCCCCGCGCCGTGGGATTCAGAACGGCGTGGGGCTCTGCGCGTCTCGTGCGGTGTGCGGCCGAGCGGGGCACGCGCGAGGCACGTACGATTGCCACACGATCGTCGCAATTGACATAAAAGCGGAGGGCGCCAGCCGCTGGGATCACGACGCAGGCCGAAACCGCGCCTGCAAGAACAAAAGCCCCGCGGCAGGTGGTCCTACTGCGGGGCGAACGGCGTGCCTAGGGCTGGGGGTAGATTATGGGCGCGCCGAGGGGCGGAGATTGAGGCGGGCGGGCGGGAGGGTCAATTCGCAGAATTGTGGGGGACAGCCAGCAGCCTCGCGCAGTCTTCCCCTACGCGGCCCGCAACACGCGCTAGACGCTGGCGACGCCGATATCAGCGGCGCGACCACCGGTTCATGCCGCCTGGTTAGGTCTGGGAGGGGGCTTGTGGGTATGGATCAGGTACGGACGCCTTCGGATCAGACGCTTGCTCTGCTTGACCGAGCGGGGCGGCGCCGATCGAGACAATATCTCAACGATCGGGTCCTCGACCGGGAGAGCGTTGACGAACTGCTCAGAGTTCGCGAGCTTCTTAAGCTTCTCAAGTGCGCCGATATCAACTGCTTCCTCGTCCAGGTCTGGCCTGAATTTGGCCACCGCGGCCAAATTGAGGAATGCGATCAACGACAAAACACTAACCGCGCCGTATATCTCAAAAACCAACGTTATCACTTAGTACCTGGCCTCTCGTCCCGCGCGCCCAATCGGTAAATAATAAGCCTCAAGTCGGCATACTATCCAACAAAGATGTGGAGGTGATTGTTCCAGGACGCTTTGTTCGCTGATCAGAACGATACAGTTCCATCTGTATTATAACGATATAGCCCTGCCGTTCCTTCTGGAACTATTTGCAACTTAGTAGTTGTGCCGATGCAAGAAGGGCGGCCCGAACGCCGCCCTCTCGCTTGCTCGATCATTCCCTTGGCGACGGCGAGCGCCGAGATCATCGATCTGCCGCGCCAGCCTGCGCTGTAACCGGCAGGACGGCCGGTTCGTCATCCCGTCCCATTAAGGGCGAGCCCATGCTCATCGTCAATTCGACCTGAACCTGTCGCCAACGGCCACGAGCGCGGATCCAACGAACACCAGGACGGACAGGCCGAGGAGAATTTCGCCTGCTACGAACAGTAGTGAATGAAACAGATCCATCGTCGACCATTAGCCCGTTGCTCCTCCGCCTCACAGAATCGGAATCTACGCACGCACGGGTGTCGGACGTCCGCTGCCTCGAGCACGCGCGTCGTGAAGGCGCGAGGCGGACAGTATATGTCGCCAGGCAAAAACCATGAATTTGGACTGAGTAGATTCCGATTCTGTGATGGACGCTGTCCCAGCACCATTTGTCCGGGATGAGACATTTATCTCAAGCAATTCTCAAGGAGTTAGCTATGCGCAATACATTGTTCCAAACTGTCGCCACTTCGCTGGCGGTGCTCACCATCGGTGCTTCTCTTGCCGCTACCCCGGCTCTCGGCTGCTCGGCATGGCGGTGGCGGTCACGGTGGCGGCTCACACCACGTCGCGGGCGTCCATCGCGGCGGCGGCGCGGGCCTCCAATATGCTGGGCATCGAAATGGCGGCGGCGGCTATTACGGTAGCGGCGGCTATTACGGCGGTGGGGGATACCCTGGCGGCTGCTACAATCAAGGCTACTACAATCAAGGCTGCGGACCCGGGATAGCGGGCGGCATCCTAGGCGGTTTCTTAGGCCTGTAGGCTTCTGTTGACTTTGCCAGCTCAGTGTCGGTCATCCCCGCTCGGCTTCCGGTCGGCGGGGTTTTTGCCGACCAGGTTCGCCTGCCATTGACAGATCGACCGGGGAAAACTGAGGTTGTGATCATCGGGCCGAGCATACGGCTCCGACAGGATTAGGGAGCCGTCATTCTTGGACGATAGCGGCGAGGCGAGAACGAGCAAGAACGAAGGGCCGCCTCAGAACTCGCCTCGGTGGTCAAGCGTTGAAAAAATGCTCAAGGTCGGGGCGACGTTCGATTATGGCTCGCGCCCGCTCTTGCAGATTGCCTTGTACGCGTTCGAGAAATGGAGTCCCGACCTGCACCCACATGCCCTGTTTGGACCTGCGGTGGGTGGCCCAGCCGGAGTCTCGGACAGTTCGAGCGTAGGAGCAGTGGCATCCCCGCAGCAACCTTCGGAATCTACTCACGCGATGACGCCGCAGAAAAAGCCCCGCGCGAGCGAGGGGCTCGGAGGCGGGGAGAACCTAGCGGCCGGGAGTCCACCCGCCCGGATTGCCGCCAGCGCCGACAGCCGGCGGCTTCTTCATCACTACGTATCCGCACCGCTCCAAATGCCGCAAGATATGATCGGCGGTCAGATTGGCCATGAATTCGTCGCCCCGATGAAAGCGCTTTCGCCCGTCGAACCGAAGAGCAAACGAGATGGATTGCGCGAGGTCGCTGGGGTCGGCGGGGGCGAGCTTGTCGTCGGCCATGATCGGACGATAACCGAACGATGAGAACGGAGCAAGAACGAAAGGGCCCCGCCCGGAGAGGGGAGGCTCTGAGCGAGGCCATGCCCCTAGGGAGGTATGTCGAGGAGCGACTTTCGATATGCACTTAACATGCCAAAGCTGTGACGGGGTGTCACCAGGACCCACAGCTGCAAAAAAGCCCCGCGCGTGCGGGCGCGGCGCGGGGCAAGTTAGCGCGCCTTGGTGGGAGGAATGGCGCTAAACAGGCTCTAAAACGACGCCGCACGAAACGCTGTGATTGCGTCACACGGCAAAGAAGAGGGCGGCCCGAAGCCGCCCTTCCCCCGACCCCACTAGGACGGGACGCACACCGCGGGAGATCCCGGCGGGCTTTCGTAGCAGCAACACGCCGTCGATGCCGAGCCGAAGGCTTAGATTTCCGTAGTCCAGCGCCATACCCGCGCCGGTTGTACCCACGATGATATCGCGTCTTAACCATGTCAAGTGCACGGACGAATTCGATAGGAGCAAGCGATGGCGAAGCCACGCTCGCTTAGAAAAAACCCCGCGCCGAAGGGACGGACGCGGGGTTCAATTGCCCCCGACGCCGCGCGAGAGGTCTCTGTCGAGCGGCTCTGGACGGCCGGCTTTGATTAAATCAGTCAACTGTCGCTTTAGAAGCGGACCTTGAATTTGACTGGCGTAATATCCATCGCGATCAAGTATTGTAAGGACATCGGTAAGGCGAGTGAACCTCCCGGACCGCGCTAGATGGAACGCTCGTTCCGTGGTGGTCATTCTTTGATGCATGCGCGCCACCATAGAGATGAGAAAAACGCCCCGCGCGAGTTGTGGGCTCGACTGCGGGGCAGGCTCTAGCACGCTTGGGCAGGGGCAAATTGAGCGCGCTATGAAGTTCGTAGGACCGGTGACCCCTCGGGGCAACCCTCGGAAACTACTCACGGGATGGTGCGGCAGAAAAAAGCCCCGCACCCGATGCGGTCGGGGCGCGGGGCAAGCCGGCGCCCGCGGACCGGGGGGGCATACAACGCGCCGGCTACGTGTGACCATACTCCACTCGGACGCGCTGTCAATTAATTTGCAAGTAGCCACAAACAAAAGGGCGGCCCGAAAGCCGCCCTTTTGCGTCATGTATGCGCGCCCGTCAAAGCCTCAGCTTTTTGACGAGCCAGGCCATCAGACGCGCGATCCGGAGTTGCAGGGTGGTCAGCCGGAGCCGGACCATCAGGCGGAACCATGTGCCCACGGGCATCGTCCTTTTGGTGGCTGCAATCATTAGGCCGCCTCCTCGCGGGGCTGAAAACCGGCGTCATAGGTTTTCACTAAGTCTTCGGCCATATCCTCGATGTGATTAATGAGAAAGAGCAAGCGCTCGATCTCTTCGGACTGATACTTGGTGAGTCCTTTCGGCCACTGGATTTCGTTGGCGAAAAACCGGGTGATGCTAGCCATGCGCGCCACATTGCGAAGTTGCATCTCTAGGCCGCTGTAGGCGAGCCAGTATCGCTTGTCGCCTGCTTTCGTGGTGTCGGTCATCAAACGTCTCCTAATTGCCAAGATCAGTGCACTGTGGTGCGCTCATCGCGCTTGCTGAAGTTCTCCTCGACTTTCACAAGCAGGCTTCGACAAGCCTCAATATCCTCGACGATTTCCGCCCTGCACTCGGGCGGCGTGGTTACAAGCTTGAGTTGGAGCATCAGCTTTCGCTCCTCCAGGGCGTCCAACATCGCCTCCTTGGCCTCTTCTGTGGACATTGGGTTGCTCCTCTTGCGCGACAGCATATCGCGTGATATTTTTAATATCAAAAGGAGCTTCCATGTGTCAATATTAAAAATATCAATTCGTCAGATTAAGGCAGCCCGCTCGCTCCTCGATTGGTCGCAGGAGCGCCTCGCCGAGGCGTCCGGAGTGTCGCTCCCGACGATTAGGCGGCTTGAGGCAGTCGATGGGGACTTAGGCGGCCGAAAGGACACCGCAGATAAGATTATCGCCGCCCTCGAAGCTGTTGGTATCGAATTCGGCAACGGCGAGCAGCCGGGGGTGAGGCTGAGGAAATCCTAAACGACGCCGCAGATCGCCGTTGACTCCAAATAACAGGCTGCCTTAGGGTAATCACGGCATGGCTGGGAGCTTCCCATGCGTGGCATTCTCGCGGCAATCCCGTTTATCCTCTGCGCTCTTGACTCTGCGGCAGCGGAAACGACCCTTTTTTGTGTGCCTAATGAGCCCAGAGTCGCGGCGCCAGACCGACTAGTGTCGGTAGAGGTTACCCTGCGGACGAATGGTAATTTTGCGTCGGTCGTTTATAGGGCCGCCAATGGCGCGTCATACAATCGAAGCCAGCAGTATTATGCCGAGAACACCCTTCGAGATGGGAAGATTTATTGGATAGGTACCCTTCGGATTAGGCGCAATATTGGAATGGTAGGTTCGCTATATCGCGACAATGGACACCTTTTCTATGAAGAAACTGTTCATGACTACTTACAAGGGGGCAAAGTCGTTTCGGAGATAGTTTCTGTTTGTAACGAGCCGCCTTCGCAGAACACAGGCGCCGCCTTGCTTCAGAGACAGGACGACGAAGAGCGCGCCGCCCAGGCTCGGGCCGAAGCGGACCGCCTCGATGCGGAGCGAAGAGACCAAGAGGCGCGAACCGAAAAGGTCGCGGTTTTGGAAAAGTCGCGGGACTTGATCCGAGACAAACTGCTCGAATGCATCGGCCGTGAAGGCGCATCGATGGTCCTCACGGACGAGAAGGCTGACGTCGTCGCAAAGGCGGCAATGATCTTCTGCCAAACGGACGTTGACGCCTGGATTCGATCCTCGATGGAAATTGCGTGGACTCAGGACGGACAGTCTTCAAATCAACAGGCGCAGCACGAAGCGATAGAGAAGTCGGCGCTCGACGTTATTACCGCCTATGTCGTGAAGGCCCGGGGCGAACTCATCCGGAAGAGCCTCGATCATACAGCGCCGCCGGCGCTCCCATCTCAGGACGCAAAGCAAGGTCCACCAGCCTAATCACCCGAAACAGGTTTCTGACATTGGGTATCGGTTGCCACGGCCTGCCTATTGCACCGTCTCCGTCTCGCCCGTGAGCCGCAGTCACCATCGGAAAGCCATTCAAACGCTAAACTAGCCGCTGCGTCTACTTCTCCTCCGACTAACTCCAGTTAGGAGATTGGCAAATGCCCTTAAAAAATGCGAGAGAGTGATCCAGACCCTGACCGGAGAGGTTCATGCGCTGTTTCTTGCAGTGCAGCGCCCTGATGGGCGCATGCAACGCTTTGGCGCGACACTGGACGTGCGTGATCGCTCGCCGATACCGAGCTGAGCGAGATAACCCATGTGTTCGGGGGAGAGGCTCATTTCGCGCCTCCCGTCGCCCGCTCTGACGACAGAAGGTCGTGGACTGCGACGGCGTGACGAAAGACGTCGCGCAACTGACAGCGAAGCCGAAGCCGCAGCTCATCGCGATCCCCACGCCGCGCGGCTTCCATTGCGCTGGTCGCATATGACCAGATCAGACTGAGGTCGCGAAAAATCTCATCGAGGAGAAACTCATCGCATGCCGCGATCGCCTCGGGCGACGGGCCGGCAAGGACTTGAAGTTCAGCTAAGGCTCGGTTACCTTCCGAATGTTCAGCCGCCAAGCAGAGCGCATTCGGAGCCCGGCCTGCCGCCAGCGGGACCGGGTTTCCATTTTCGACCATCGCTCACGCAGTCGCCAGTGCTGGATTCGACCGCCGCCTCGAGTGCCGGCGCCGTTGGCCTGCCGGCAATCCACTCGTCGACCTCAGCTTCGTCCCAAGCCCGCGCGTTCGGCGCAATCAACTTACCTTCCGGGAAGTTGTGCTCTCGGATCAGTCGCCACAACGTCATTCGCGAGGCTACGACGCCCTTCGCCACAAGATCATTGTATCGGATCAGCTTCACTTTACTGCCTCACTTGTTCGCGACGCGTATCGGCATCGCTTATGAGGCTATAAGGTCAGTTCGAATCCGCTTACAAAGGTAACAACAGAATAAATTTTGTTACCCGTTGGGAGGTTACGATGGGGGAATGTGGTCGCCGAACTGTTTCCCGTGCAGATGCTTCGTTCTATAATTTTTCAGCTGCACGGCGATCGTCCCTGGTGTCGGGCGCTCGCCCGTGAGAAGTGGAACAATAGCCACAATGAAACGGACCAGTGGACCCGTATGGCCAATCCCAATTTTGTACCTTGGATTTGTCGTTTTAATCGCTGTTGCAAAATCGACGGGCAGCACATTAGCGAGCCAATGCCAGGCGAGCTTACCTGAATGTTCGACCGCGATCCCTTCGTTGAAGAGCTGGTCAAGCGTCTTCGAAACCTGATCGATTGTCTCGATCTTCCTGGGCGCACCGCATATCTCTCGCAACTCTTTAAGGGCTGAAAGGAGCTCGTCGGCCGCGAGGCGACTTTGTTCTCTAACAAGTCGATATGGTCATGGCGCCAATAGTGCCCGCGCCAACTTTCTAATATTGATGCGAGGTTTTCGAGCGCATCCTCAGCTGGCATCTTCAGCCGAGGTTCGATGACGTCGGGCATCAACTTGCCGAGAATGTCGGCAGTGATGCGATCATTCCGTTGCAACGTCTCGCGCGGCGTTCTTGGGCCTCCGCGCCGAGTGGAATTCCTTCTCCTTACCCGCGTACGGGATAAACCTGACGGTCATGCCCTGATACTCGCGAATTGAACAACTTTCCCGCCAGCTTTTCCGTCGATGATCGCCTGCAAGTGCGACGCCCAGCGATCCAGCGCGGCCCGCTTCTCCTCGTCGTATCGATGGCGATCATATCGCTTAGTCACTCCGCCCTCGGCGTGGTTCAAGACCTTGCCGATGACGAGGCGATCGATGCCGAGCCGCGCCATATGGGCCGCTGCCGTGCGTCGAAGATCGTGCAGTCGCCAGTCTTCGATCTCTTTCCCCGCGTGCTTGAGCATCAACTCGTCGAGACGTGCCTTCGCCCTTCCCCAACCCGACAAGGCTACAAGTCCGGGGTTCTGGCCTTCGCGCGCAACCCCAGATCGTCCCGACGCAAAAACGAAAGCCCCGATCTCAGGACAGTCTTCGATAATGGATAGGGCCACGTTGGACAGCGGGACATCATGCAGGCGCTTCGCCTTCGTCCGTGACTTCCCGAGGGTCCACAGAGCCTCGCTCTTGTCGATCTCGTTCCAACTTGCAGCGCCGACCTCTGAGCGGCGCTGTCCGGTTGCCAGCATGAACCGGAACGCACGTCCAAACGCAGCCATTTCGCCGCATGCCCGCCAAAACGCGGAGATTTCCCAGTCGGCCAAAACCCGCTCACGCTCGCGATCTTTCTCTGCTGTGGGGCGCTTGATCGATGCAACGGGTAAGTCGTCAACCATCTCGTTCTCGAGTGCCCACGCAAAGAATTTCTTGAGATAGGCGAGGACGCGATTGGCTGCGATCGGCAACTCTTTCTTGAGCCTGTTGATCAGCGCGAAGATCTCAGAACGTCTGATTTCGCGCATTGGCCGGCTTTCCAGCGCGGGGAATACATGATTTCGGACTGAAGCCTCAACCGCGGCGCCGGTACGCAATGTCTTGAGGTGGTCCTCCGCAAAGCTCGCGAAAGCCGCTCCGAATGTGTTCGCCCTGAGCCGCTGCTGTTCGCGGGCGGCCTCCGCAGCCTTTTCCTTCGGGTCAATTCCTTTCGCAAGGTCTCGACGCCACTCTCGTGCAACTTCTCGCGCCTCCGCGAGGCTCATCACCGGATAGTCACCGATGCGTCGCGGCGCAGGATTTGAGCTTCCCGGATACCGCGTGACGAGCACAAACGAGCCCTTGCACTCGTCGCTTGAGCGCTCGGTAACGCGAATGCCAAAGCCAGGGATCTGAGCGTCAAAAACTATAGTTCGCTTTCCCGGCGCGGTTGGCTTGATGGACTTCAAAAACCGGTCGGTAAAATCCCTCTTGGCGGCCATTTTCGATCTCTCCGACTAATCGTCGCATGACTTATCGGGACAACGCTGGGACAACATTTTCGACTGCTAAGGGCCGATATCACGCGATACCACACGATACACTGTTTTCGTGTAGAGTCAAGAAAATATGGTGGTTTCCGAGAATTAGGCGATATCGACAAATACTATCTGAGACAACATATTCTCTGACTGACAATCGCATGGCCTCGGCGTGGCTGCGCAACGGCCAAGCACATGGCGATGTAACGGCCAAAGTTCGCTGGGCATAGCGGTCAATCTGCGGTCCCGGGTTTATCAAGACCGTTGGCGGCTCAGCGCATCAATGGGGTCGCGCGGCGCCACGCGCTCGAAATAAACATATCCAACAGCTTTGCGCCTACGCCTGTCCAGTAGCGCGAATATGGCGCCCTGAGGGTCCGTGCAATGGACGATCCAAGCGCCGCCCGGCACCTCAGTCGGGCCATACAGGATTTGGCCGCCGCCGGCTTCCACGCGCTTCGCCGCCGCTTGGATGTCGTCGATGTTGAAATAGTAAAGCCAAAAGGGAAGCGGCAAGGTGGGAGGCTTGGTGAACATGCCGCCGATCGCCTCCGCTCCAACAGAGAACCCCTGATACGTGCCCATCACGCCGACATGGCTGTCGGCTTTTTGCCAGCCAAATAGCTCGCTGTAGAAAGCGAACGCCTTCTCCCAGTCGGCGGCGAGCAACTCATGCCAGCCCATGCGCCCCGGCGCGCCCAGCCCGGCGGACTGCGCCCGGCTGGATCTCTGCCCCGTGACCAACGCAAGCGTCGCCATTTGCGGGTCGGCGACGACCGAAAAGCGGCTGACGTTGGGGATGTCCGTCGGTAGGACGTACACCGCGCCGCCAAGCCGCTTGATCCGGTCGACGGCGGCATCCACGTCGTCGACTCCGACATATCCGATCCAGTGCGGCGTGGCGCCGGTTTTCCTCGCGTCCTCGGGCACGTTCACCAGCCCGGCGACGGGAGAATCTCCAATGGTAAACAGGCTATAGGCCGGACCCGGCATCGAGGCGTCCCGCGCGCCCCAGCCCACGACGCTAGCGTAGAAGGCAATGGCGCATTCTATGTCTGTCGTCATCAGCTCGTACCAGACGAAACGGCCATGAGGATCGACCATGTCTGTTTCTCCTTTTGAGCCTGCAAGAGTCACGGCGACCGCTTTGAGGCGACGTCGGGTTAAGAGCTAGTTAACCATCTTTGTTTCAAACCAAATCAATCGGGCTCCGAGCGCGCCGGCCGGTCGCTTCGCGAGACGAGCGCTGCGAGACCCCGCCCGCCCCGGTGGCACCGGTCGAAGAGGCATATCTGGGTCTGTTTGGACGAAGTTTTGCCGTCTTGTCGTTAACCCCTAAGACTGGCTATGAAGAGAGCTGGTCGCGGATCGAGAGTCCATCGGGTCGGGAGGAACTATGGTCGGCGGGTCGTCCAGGCTTGGCGCCTTCCGCGCGTACGGTGGATATTCGTGGACATGACGCCGCCGGATCGTGTTCCTGTGTTGCGGGTCGTCGGCATCACGAAAACCTTTGGCGCTGCGAACGCGCTTTCCGATATCAGCTTTAGCGTTAGGCGCGGAGAGGTTCACGCGCTGGTCGGTGAGAATGGCGCCGGCAAGTCCACTTTGGTCAAGATCGTCACCGGTATCCTTGAACCGAGCTCAGGACACATCGAACTGGATGGCGAGCCTAGACGCTTCGCGACCCCGGTCGACGCGCGTCGCGCAGGTGTCGCCGCGGTCTATCAGGACCCGAAGCTATTCCCGCACCTCGACGTCGCGGAGAACATCAGCATGGGCGCGACGCCAGTGAGAGCCTTTGGCGTCGTCGACCGCAGGGCCGTTATCGCGCGAGCGCGCGAAGCGCTGGCCAGAATGGGCGTCGCCATCGACCCGCGCGCGCTTATCGCCGAGCTTTCCGTTGCTGAACTTCAGTTCGTCGAAATCGCTCGTGCGCTGGGTGCTAACCCGCAACTCTTGATCCTCGACGAGCCGACCTCGTCGCTGACTCCGGCAGAGGCAGAGAAGCTCTTCCGCATTGCGCGCGACCTGCGCGAGCGTGGAACCGCGATCTTGTTCATCACGCACAGGCTCGAGGAACTCACGCTCATCGCCGACACCGTCACGGTCCTGCGCGACGGACGGCATGTGGCGACGCGGCCCGCCGCGGAAGTAACGCGGACGGAAATCGTTCGCATGATGGTCGGCCGCCCCCTCGAAGGCATGTTTGCCGAGCGCACGAAGCGAACGTCCGGCCGGGAAGTCCTGCGCGTCGACGGACTGACTCGGGACGGCGCCTTCTCGAACGTCACGTTCGCGCTTCGGGCGGGCGAAATCGTCGGCATGGCCGGGCTCGTCGGGTCTGGCCGCTCCGAGATCGCGCAGGCTTGTTTTGGCCTTTCCCCGCCGACCGCGGGCAGCATCGCGATTGACGGGGTTCCGGTCACACCGCGCAGCCCGAAGCAGATGCTGGCTCTTGGACTTGCGTATCTTCCCGAGGATCGCGACGGACTGGGCCTCATCATGTCGGCTCCGATCGCCGACAATGTCACATTGCCGATCCTGGATCGGCTCGCGAAACTCGGCTTCATCGACGAGGCGTCGGGGCGGAGGATAGCGTCTGAGGCGGTCGAAACCTATCACGTCCGCACGACCGGCATCGACCAACTAGTCTCGGATCTGTCCGGCGGCAACCGGCAGAAGGTCGCATTCGCCCGCTGGTTGTCGACGAAGCCCAAGGTGCTCATTCTCGACGAGCCTACGCACGGGGTCGACATCGGCTCGAAGGCGCAGATTCACGGCATCATTGCTGAGCTCGCCGATGAGGGATTGGCCGTCCTCGTCATTTCCTCGGACCTGCCGGAAGTCCTTGGCGTCTCAGACCGGATACTCGTCATCGCCGAAGGCGAGCTCGTCGCGGAAATGGACGCGGCTACCGTCGATCAGGAGACGGTGATGATGGCCGCTACCCGAAACGCCGGGGACGATGCGCATGCTCACTGAGGGCGCGGCGCCGCCGAGCGACGAGGCGCACAAGGGCTTCGGCCAGTTCGTCCTGAAGTTCCGGATGAGCGGCGTCGCCGGCTTCCTACTTCTGCTCGGACTGGCGTTCACGCTGCTTCGGCCACAGTTCATCACGCCCGGAAACCTCAGCGCGATCATTTCCAACGCGGCCATTCTCGCGATTGTGGCGGCGGCGCAGGCGGTGGTGCTCATTACCCGAAACCTCGACGTTTCGGTGGGCTCCATCATGGGGTTCTCCGCCTATCTCACCGCCGATTTCGCGGCCCGCCATCCGGACGCCGGTCCCTTGCTTATGCTGATGCCGCTCGCGATCGGGGCGGCGCTCGGGGCGCTGAACGGGCTCCTTGTCGCCTACGGGCGCGTCTCTCCGCTGATCGCCACGCTCGGCACGATGTCCGTTTATCGCGGTCTGACCTACGTCTATGCGCGTGGGCAGGAGATCACATCGAGCCGCCTTCCTCACTGGATGAATGTGCTCCCGGAGGCGAAGCTCGCCGGCGTTCCGCTGTTAGTCGTGATCGCATTTATCGTCGTCTGCCTCCTGGCCGCGTTCCTCCGCTTCTATCCCTTGGGAAGGCGCATGTACGCCGTGGGGTCCAACGTCTCGGCAAGCGCCTTCTTCGGGCTCAGGACGGAGCGCATCGTGCTTTTCGCCTATATTCTCGGCGGCGTCCTTTGCGGCCTCGCCGGCTTCCTATACGCCGCCCGCGTTGGGACTGTGACCGTCGTGCTCGCATCCGGCTGGGAGCTGACGTCGCTTGCGGCGGCGGTCATCGGAGGCGTCAGCGTCGCGGGCGGCTCGGGGAACGTCATCGGCGCCGCGCTCGGCGCTGTGGTCCTTGCGACGATCGACAATGGTCTCGTGCTTCTCGGCATCCCGGAGTTCTGGCGCATGTTCATTCAGGGCGCGGCGATTGTGTTAGCCGCGACCGCCGACGTGATCATCGCCGGGCAGGTCCGCAACACCCTTCGCGTGCGCCGGCGCGTCGCCAGGATATCGCCATGATGCGCAAACTGGCGCAGTGGGAGCTTACACTCATCGTGCTAACGCTGGCGGCGGGAGCGTGGTCGGCCTATCTTTCACCCTATTACCTGAGCTTCGACCAGATCGCTGAATCGACGCGCCACTTCGTCTTTCCCGGCATCCTCGCCATCGGGCTTGCGGTTGTGGTAATCCTCGGCGAGATCGACATCTCGCTCGCCTCGACGCTCGCGTTCGGCGCCGTGCTCTTCTCCAAGTTCTCCGCGTTCGGCGTTCCGATCTGGATTGCGACGCCACTGGTGATCGCAGCCGGCGCGGCGCTCGGGGCTCTGAACGGCGTCCTCGTAGCCCGTCTGGCTCTGCCCTCACTCGCCGTCACGCTGGGCACGATGGGAGCGTTTCGCGGCCTCGCCTTCATTCTGGGGTCGGAGACGGGCTACACCGACTTCGACGATTCCTACCTCTATGTTGGATCGGAGCAGGCGTTCGGCTCCGTGCCCATATCGTTCATCCTCTTCCTTGTCATCGCGCTCGCGGTCGGCGTTCTAATGCGGCGCACCATTTTCGGGCGTCGCTGCTATGCCATCGGACTCAACAAGGAAGCCTCATGGGCAGCGGGCATCGATGTCGCCCGCATCAAGATCGAGGCCTACACGCTGGCGGGCGCGCTTGCCGGCGTCGCGGCGCTCGTCTGGATCGGCCAATACGGATCCGCGCGCGGCGATAACGCCGACGGCGCGATCTTGTTCGTGGTTACGGCAGTCGTTCTTGGCGGCCTCGACATCAATGGCGGTCGCGGGGCCATCGTCGGCGTGGTGCTTGCGCTCTTCCTGCTCGGCACGATGCGCAATGGCATGGGCCTCGCCAACGTCGCCGGGCCAACGCAGACGATTGTGCTTGGCGCCCTCTTGATCGTCGGCGTCCTGCGACCCATTCTTTTCCGCGGCGTCGCCCGCGGCTACAGGTTTGCGTTCTCTCGACAGGCGGTTGCCTCGAATTGAAAGAGGTCGAGCGGACGCAAACGATTGCACGCGCAGGACGCGACGTGCGATCCTCATAGCAACCAAGGAGGAAACGATGAAGTTGCATGCGACATTGCTCGCCGGGGCGGGAATGGCTCTGGCCCTTGCGGGTTCCGGCGCTTTCGCCAAGGACTCCGGTTTCAAGATCATGATGACACCGAAGTGGACCGGCTTCCCCTATTTCGAGGCCGCGGCCAAAGGCGGGAAGGCTGCCGCGACCGAACTCGGCGACGAGTTCGTCTACGCAGGCGCCGATCATGCGGACGTCAGCCTGCAGGTAGAGACGCTGCAGAACTTTCTGACGCAGAAACCGGACGCGATCGAACTCGCGGCGATCGATCTGAACGCCGTTGCCCCGGTGCTGAAGCAGGCGCGCAAAAAGGGCGTCACCGTCACGACATTCGACGCGGACGCGGCACAGGACGCGCGCGACATGTTCGTCAACCAGCTGTCCTACAAGCAAGCTGCGAAAACCATGCTGGACTGCGCGCTACTCGACGCGCCCAACGGCGGCGAGATCGCCTTCGTCGCCGCCTCCCCGACGGCGCCGAATCACACGGCGCATATCAAGTACATGAAGGAATACATCAAGGACGATCCGAAATATCAGGTCTTCAAGGTGGTGGACACGCAATACGCCAACGACGACGACGCCAAGAGCTATGACGTCGCCGTCAACCTCATGCAGGCTCATCCCGACCTGAAGGTCATCATTTCCTCGTCGGCCGTCAGCGCGCCGTCGGGCGCGCGCGCCATCTCGGCGAGCGGCCATGTCGGCAAGGTGTTCTCGACAGGCTTCGCGCTGCCGAGTGCGATCAAGAGCTATATCAAGGACGGATCGGAAAAGTGCTTTGCGCTCTGGAATCCCGAGGAGCTCGGATATCTCGCGACCTATGCGACCCATCTGAAGCTGGCCGGGAAACTGGACGTCAAGCCCGGCACGAAATTCCAGGCGGGCAAGGCAGGCGAATACACGGTCGGTGATGGAGGCGAGATCGTCTACGGCAAGCCTCTGATGTTCACCAAGGACAACATTGACCAATTCAATTTCTAGCAGCGCAAGGGTCCGCTTGCGCCATTCGCGCAGGCGGGCCGCCGGGCGGAGGGATGCGACCTGTCGCTTTGAACCCGCGTCCTTTGGGTTCGCGATTGTTACGATGAAAGCGGCATTCGCCGTGAACGCTCACGTGCGTTTCGGCGAGGCCTCTTCCGGGGGGTAGATCGACACCAGGTCCGGCGGCAGGTCCTGATAGGGACAATTCCCAAGCTCATAAACAAAGTCAAGCTTGGGCTCGGTGTCGAGGTAGAAATGGAAATCGGCGACGAACTGTCCGGTCTGCGTGACTTTGATGTCGCGGACCGCATAGTCCTTTACGAGCGCGGCCATTCGGTCGTCGGCAATCTTCTCCTTGATGTGGTGCAATCCCTCGCCACGGCGGCGGATATAGTCCTCGTAGATCATTGGGCCGCGAACGGGCTCAATGAGCTCAATCTCCATGTCGCCGACATGGGTGATGGCGATCCTGAACTCGAAAGGGCCCTCGACGGGTTTGCCGTCGACTTTGAGATTCTTCAAGGTATTGTCGGTGAAGCGGAACACGCGCCAGGGTCCAATCCGAAGCGTGTCGATCCAGGCCTGCATCGACTTTTCGAGGTCGCGCGTCAGCCATGCGATCTGCTGGATGTGTCGCGTCTTGTTGAGCGCGCGCAGTTCGTCATTGGTCATGACTAGTGGTCCGTGGAGGGAAAGGAGGACGCGCCGCTCGTAGATGTGGGGAACGCGCGGGCACGGCTACTTGTCATAAGTGCTCACCATTTCGAAGAAACGGAGTTCGACGGGTTTTGCCAGATATTCGCCCTGCTTGGCGAACCAGTCCTTTTGATAGTTGAGCGCGATGTGGCGATCAAAGTCAGCACGCTCCGTCCAGTTCTCATAGAAGTAGAACATGTTCGGATCGTCGAGGCTGACATGAAAGTGGTAGTCCACACAGCCCTGCTCGGAACGCGACTTGTCCACGAAGCTTGTCAGCAACTCGAGGAGCTCGGCCCGTTTTTCGCGCTTGGCGTGGAGCGTGGCGGTCAGATTGAACTTGGGCTGCATTTCCTTCTCCGACTCGATTGAGGGGTTTTAGGCTTCTGTCCTTTCGCTCTATGTGCTCTTCAAAGCGCACAGCCACGATCCTACGGCCAGCCCGACCCCGAGATGGACAGAGATTCCTGTGCGGCCTTTCGCGCTTGTACTAAACGGAAACCGACCTCAGCAGCCTGCTGGATGGGTCGTACGATCGGCCGACATCTTAGCACTGTGTTTTGCGACCGGCCTCGGCTGCTCGTCTTGTTACCTGATATCTTAGAAATCCGCCAACCTTCGGCTTGGGCGCGGGCTACGCTCGACCCGACGACCGTGCTCGCGGGGACCTCCAGTCTTTTCCTGAGCGATCCCGCTCTCCGATCAATGCGACATTTCACGTCCCAATCCGCGATGTCCGTTTCACGTGTGCTTCGTGACAAGGCGGCGCCTCCAGTGGGTGCGAGCCCCACCCGGCAACCGCTCCGCCGGAAGCAACCGGAGCAGTAATGGAGATAAGAAAATGGCTGGAGCCTTCGGTGGATCAGGTCACATATAGGTGACCGCGCGAATGTACGGGCCACAACGCGGGGAAACGCTGAGCAGGCCTCGAAAAGGACGATGTGCAGGGTTATCGGGGAAGGCTGTTACGGCTGGGTGAGATGAGCGACGACGACGCCCAGCCGCTGCACCGGGTAGAAACGGAGCTCTGGTTGAGCCACTAAGGCACCGCAAGACAAAGGGCGGCTCAGCCCAACGTCACCGCGGCACACTTTGACTCTTACCGACTCCGGCCCGTCCGCTGTCAATCATTCAGCGATGGCGTGGCCGCACCGCAGCGTGCGTGGCGCGGTTAGCTCGCGTCCCGGCGCAGCGCAGCGCGCTCTCCGTGTCATGAGCCTCGTCGGCGCGACGCTAACCGTTTTCGTACGTGTGCCACCGACACCTCGTCCAAAATGAAGGTTGTCAGACGAACCTCAAGCAACTGCCACACGCGTGGGAAATCGCAGAGCCGCAAGGCCGCCATCGACCGGGGTCCATGCCGGTGCCCGCTGATGTTCTAACTCGTGATAGCACTCTTATCGCGACCCACAATCGAGCCTTCAGCATCCAGTCAGGCTTTGGTCGTGAGCCCGCCGGCACCGCCAGGGACCAATCTTTATCGTGCAGGTAATTGCGAGAACCCGCGGCTAGCGGGTCGAGGCTTACGTCGAAGCCGGCATCGCCCCCGCGACGCGGCGAGCCTATCGCACTGACCTCGACCACTTGAGGCGTGGGCGGGACCCTCCGGCGACCGAAGCCAGGTTGCCAATTACCTGGCCGAGCACGTCGCAGAAGGCGTCGACCCTGACGCGGCTCCGAGCGCTGATCGGCCCGATAAGCCTGTGAACTGGTGAGGGTCAACTCACCGAACCTTTTTCACACTACACGCTCGCCCGCGTCGGCGCGTGGTCGGCTTCGGGGCCGCATGACAACGGCCCTGTGCCCGACATCTAAGCTGATCAATAGCCCATTCCGCCCATTCCGCCACCGCCCGGCATCGCCGGAGCGTCGGCCTTGGGCCGCTCGGCGATCATCGCTTCGGTCGTGATCATGAGCCCCGCCACGGAGGCGGCGTCCTGCAGCGCTGTGCGCACGACCTTGGCCGGATCGACAATGCCGGCCTCGATCATGTCGACATACTCTTCGGTCTGGGCGTTGAAGCCGTAGGTCTGCGACTTGTTCTCGCTGATCTTGCCGACAACGATCGAGCCTTCGTTGCCCGCGTTTTCAGCGATCTGACGGATCGGCGACTCGAGAGCCTTCAACACGATGCTGATGCCGGCCTGCTCATCGGCGTTCTCGCTCTTGAGCTTGGAGACAGCGGCCTTGGCGCGCAGAAGCGCGACGCCGCCGCCGGGGACGATGCCCTCTTCAACCGCCGCACGGATGGCGTTGAGCGCGTCGTCGACGCGGTCCTTCTTCTCCTTGACCTCGACCTCGGTCGCGCCGCCGACCCGGATCACCGCAACGCCGCCGGCGAGCTTCGCCAGCCGCTCCTGCAGCTTCTCCTTGTCGTAGTCTGAGGTCGTCTCCTCGATCTGCGCCTTGATCTGGGCGATGCGGCCCTCGATGTCCTTCTTGGCGCCAGCGCCGTTGATGATGGTGGTGTTCTCCTTCTCGATTCGCACCCGCTTCGCCCTGCCGAGCATCTGCAGCGTGACGTTCTCGAGCTTGATGCCGAGGTCCTCGGCGATCATCGTGCCGCCGGTGAGGATCGCGATGTCCTCGAGCATCGCCTTACGGCGATCGCCGAAGCCAGGCGCTTTGACGGCTGCGACCTTGAGGCCGCCGCGCAGCTTGTTGACGACCAGGGTCGCCAGCGCCTCGCCCTCGATGTCCTCAGCGATGATGAGCAGCGGCTTGCCAGTCTGCACCACCGCCTCAAGAACGGGGAGCATCGGCTGCAGCGAAGAGAGCTTCTTCTCGTGGATGAGGATGTAGGGATCCTCGAGCTCGGCCAGCATCTTCTCGGCGTTGGTGATGAAATAAGGCGAGAGATAGCCGCGGTCGAACTGCATACCCTCGACGACGTCGAGTTCGGTCTCGAGGCTCTTGGCCTCCTCGACCGTGATGACGCCCTCGTTGCCGACCTTCTGCATCGCATCGGCGATCATCTTGCCGATCGACTTGTCGCCGTTGGCGGCGATCGAGCCGACCTGCGCGATCTCCTCCGACGACTGCACCTTCTTGGCGCGGCGTTCGATGTCCTTGACGACCGCGGTCACCGCGATGTCGATGCCGCGCTTGAGGTCCATCGGGTTCATGCCGGCCGCGACCAATTTCGCGCCTTCACGCACAATCGCCGCGGCCAGAACGGTCGCGGTGGTGGTGCCGTCACCCGCGGTGTCGTTGGTCTTCGAAGCGACCTCGCGGACCATCTGCGCGCCCATGTTCTCGAACTTGTCGGAAAGCTCGATTTCCTTGGCGACGGTCACGCCGTCCTTGGTGATCCGCGGCGCGCCATAGGACTTGTCCAGAATGACATTGCGGCCCTTCGGGCCCAGCGTCACTTTGACAGGCCGTTTGCCGACCGGAGGCATCGGGATACATGTAAACGATTGCGCAAACGTTTCGACGTGCTACCCTTGCCGCAAGAGCCGGGCTCGCCGCCGTGAGGCGCGGGGTCCGTGCACACCATTTCGGGAGGCGACGTGTCGACGATAGCCGACGTTGCGAGGGAGGCGCGCGTTTCGGTTTCGACGGTTTCGCACGTCGTCAACCGGACCCGGAGAGTCGCGCCGGCCACCGCCCAGGCGGTGCAAGCCGCGATCGACTTGATCGGCTATCACCCCAACGTGCTCGCCCGGTCCCTCAAGACTGCCTCGACGCAGTCTGTCGGCATCGCGATGTCCGCTGTCGCCAATGCCTATTTCATCGACATCATCTGCGCGATCGAGGCCGAATGCGCCCGCCTCGGCATGATGGTCTTCCTCTCGGACACCCAGGACAACCCGGACCGCGAACTGGCTGTCGTCACTGCCCTTCATCAGCGCCGGGTGGATGGCGTCATCCTGGCGCCCAGCGCCGATCCGGAGCGACGCGCGCTCGCCTATCTCGGCAACGCCCGTGTGCCTTGCGTCCTCGTCGATCGCACTCCCCACCCTGCGTTCGACCAGGTCGGCGTCAACAATCGCGAGGCGATGGAGGCGCTGGTGGAACACGTCGCGGGACTTGGCCATCGCCGCATCGGCTACGTCGGCGGCCATCCCGGATTTCAAACCACCCTTGAGCGCATCGACGGCTACCGCGAGAGCGTGCGGCGCCTCGGCTTGACGTTCGACGAGCGGTACCTCGTCACCGGGAGCGACTCGACGAATTCGGCGATGAACGCGACCCATGCGTTGCTGTCGCTCGAACAGCCTCCGAGCGCGATCGTCGCCGGCAACAACATGGCGACGGTCGGGGCGATGCGGGCAATCCGCGCGCGCGGATTGAGGGTTCCGCAGGACATTTCGATCGTCGGCTTCGATGACTTCGAATGGGCCGACTGCTTCGAGCCGCGTCTCACGCTTGTCGCACAGCCCTGCGAGGAAATCGGCAGGCGGGCAGCGATCCTGCTGATGGAGCGGATCGCCGCGCCGGACGGCCTGCGGCGATCGCTGCGCCTCGACGCCAGGTTGATCGTGCGCAACTCCTGTGCGAGGCCGCAATGAATGCGCCGGTTCGAAGCGGTTCCGCGCTGCTCGCCATGCGCGGGGTCGTCAAGCGCTTCGGCGGCGCTCAGGCGCTCCGGGGCGTGGACTTCGACCTGCAGCCGGGCGAGATTCATGCGCTGCTCGGCGAAAACGGCGCCGGCAAATCGACGCTGATGAACATCCTTTCCGGGGTGATCGAGCCCGACGCCGGCGAAGTGCGGATCGACGGATTGGCCGTGCGGTTCGCCGATCCGCGCGCGGCGCAGGCCGCGGGCGTCGCTACGATCTTTCAAGAGCTCGACCTCGTTCCCGGGCTCGACGTCACCGCGAACCTGTTCCTAGGCAGGGAGCTGACGCGAGCGGCCGTGCTTGATCGGGCGACGATGCGCCGCGAGGCGCGCTCTCGCCTCGAGGCCGTCGGCGTCGAGATCGACGTCGATCAACCCGTCGGCGAATTGTCGGTTGGCCGGCGGCAGATCGTCGCCATCGCCAAGGCGCTCACATACGCCTCGCGCATTCTGGTGATGGACGAGCCGACCGCGGCGTTGACCGCAGCGGAGGTCGAGCGGCTCTTCACCGTGATGCGCGAGATCGCCGGGCGAGGCGTCGGAATCGTCTATATCTCACACAGGCTCGAGGAAGTCCCGCGCGTCGCCGACAGGGCGACGGTGCTGCGCGACGGTCAGGTCGCCGGAATTGCGCCCGCCAACGCGCCGCAATCGGAACTCGTGCGCCTGCTCGTCGGCCGGCCGCTGGACGAACTCTATCCCCGTCGCAGCGGCGAATTCGGCCGCCTGGTGCTGCGTCTCGAGCACGCCGGCTTCCGGCCGAGGAACGCGCGCGCCGGCTGGCAGGAGCCGGTCGACATTTCCCTCGAAGTGCGCGCGGGCGAGATCGTCGGCCTTGCAGGCATCATGGGGGCGGGCCGCACCGAGCTCCTCACCGCGCTCTATGGCGCGGCCGGCCCCGGCGCCTGGTCGGGGATGGTCGAGATCGACGGCGAGCCGGCGCATCTCTCCTCAATTCGCGGCGCTCGCGGCGAGGGCCTCGGCCTCGTCACCGACGACCGGCGCGGCAGCGGGCTGATGCTGCGCGACAGCGTGGGGCGCAATCTTGTGCTTACGGTTCTGCGCCGAGTCTCGCCGTTCTTTCTGATGTCGCGAGCGCGCGAGGCAAGCCTCGCCCGCGAGGCGATCCGCGGCTTCGACGTGCGCCCTCCGCTGCCCGAGATCCCCGTCGGCGCGCTCTCCGGCGGCAATCAGCAGAAGGTCGTGCTGGCCAAGGAAGTTCTCGGCGATCCCCGGCTCCTGCTCCTCGATGAGCCGACGCGCGGCGTCGACGTCGGCGCGAAGGGGGAAATCTACGCCCGGATTCGCGAGCTCGCCGGAAAGCGTCTCGGCGTCCTCATCGCCTCGAGCGAGATGCCCGAACTCATCGGCCTTTGCGACCGGGTCGTCGTGCTCAGGCGCGGCCGGACCGTCGCGGAATTCCCCGGCGGCGCGGACGAGCATGAGGTGCTGGCGGCTGCTGAGACGAACGAGGGTCAACCGCATGGATGATGCCGTGCCCGTTCGAGACATCTCGTCCGCCCGGCCCGCCGCCTGGCGCCGGATCGACCTCTTCGCCATCGTCGTTCGCTTTCAGAGCGTGATCGGCCTCGTGCTGGTCGCGATCGGCGGCGTGATCTTCTCGCCGCGCCGGCACGAAATCATTCTGTTCCTCGCGCCCGATAACATCGCCAACATCGTTCGGGCCGTGTCCGAGACCGGTATCATCGCCGTCGGCATGACCTTCGTCATCATCACCGCCGGCATCGATCTCTCGGTCGGCGCGCTCCTAAGCCTCTCAAGCGTCCTGACCGCGACCATCATGACGACCGCCGGCTGGGGACTGATCCCGACAATTCTATTCGTCGTCGCCTGCGGTACCGCCTTCGGCGCGATCCAGGGCGGCATCTCGACCCGCTTCCGGCTCGAGCCGTTCATCGTCACCCTCGCTGGACTGCAGGTCGCGCGCGGGCTCGCGCTCGTCATCTCCAACAACCAGTACATCAACATTTCCTACGGCGAGGGCGCCGGACTCGCGCCGCCCGTCTTCGCTGTCCTCGGCGACCGGCTTTTCAACAATGTCGTGCCGGTGGCGACGCTGGTCTTCGTCGTCGTCGCGGTCATCGCGACTTTCGTGCTCAACTTCACCCGCTTCGGCCGCTACGTGTTCGCGGTGGGCGGTAACGAGCGCGCGGCGCGGCTCTCCGGCGTGCCGGTGACTTTAGTCAAAGTCTCGGTCTATGGGATCACCGGGCTGGTCTCGGCGATTGCCGGTATTGTTCACGCCGGCCAGTTCAATTTCGGCAGCGCCAACGACGGCACCGGCTACGAACTGACGGCGATCGCCGCGGTCGTCATCGGCGGCACGAGCCTCTTCGGCGGCGACGGCTCGACGGTGGGCACGGTCGCGGGCGCAGTGATGCTCGGCGCGCTCGCAAACATCCTTCAGCTCAACAACATCAACGCAGCGCTGCAGCTGCTCGCGACCGGCGCGATCATCGTGCTCGCCGCGGTTCTTCAATCTCTCGTCCGTCGCCGCGAGGGATTGGGTCGTTAAGCAAAGCGCGACGCAACCAGGGACGCGCAGGTCCAGCAATGAGCCGGCGATGCGGTCACCCCCGGATCTACAACCAAGGGAGAGAGTCATGTTTTTTGCGACTGCCAGTAGACCCTCGGCCTTCGCGCTCGGCGTCGGAGCGTTCGCGCTCCTCGCGGGCGCGGCCAACGCTGCGCCCCTCGTCAAGGAATGCGGGAAAGACGGCAAGTTCGTCATCGGCTTCTCGCAAGCCAACAACGCCGAGCCTTATCGGCAGCATGTCAATGACGAGCTGACCGCGGCCGCGGCGAAGGTTCCCCAGTTCACGCTTCAGATCGCCGACGGCGCCGGCAACGTAAACACGCAAACCTCGCAAATGGATAACTTCATCACCCAGAAGGTGGACCTCATCCTCATCTCGCCGTTCGAAGCGTCGCCGCTGACCCCGGTCGTCGCGCGCGCGGTGAAGGCGGGGATTCCGGTGATCGAGCTCGACCGCAAGACAGTCGGCGATCCTGGCAAGGACTACACGGCCTTCATCGGCGGCGACAATTACAAGATCGCCCAGGAAGCCGGCAAATATGTCGCCGGCAAGCTCCTGCCGGACGGCGGCGAGGTCGCGGTGCTCGAAGGCCTGCCGAGCTCGACGCCGGCGGTCGAACGTCTCAACGGCTTCAAGGACGGCGTGAAGGCGAACGACAAGATCCAAGTCGTCGCCGAGCAGGCGGCTGACTGGCTGCCGGACAAGGCGCAGACCGCATTCGCCGCAATGCTTCAGGCGCATCCGAACATCAAGGCGGTCTACGCCAGCAACGACATGATGGCGGCGGGCGCGCGGCTTGCGGCGAAAGGCGCGGGCAAGAAGGACGGCGACATCCAGATTCTCGGGACCGACGGCCTGCCTGGGCCGGCTGGCGGCATCCGGGCCGTCGCAGAGGGGCAGTGGGCGGCGACGTTCACCTATCCGACCGGCGGCCCGCAGGCGATCGATATGGCGAAGGCGATCCTGCTCGATTGCGCCGAGAGCGTGCCGACGACGGTCACCGTGCCGACGACCGCGATCACGCCCGACAACGCCAAGTCGATGATGGGCAAGTAGACTTCATCCGCGACTGGCGCGGCCCGGCGACGGGCCGCGCCCCCGCGCGACAGCGCCAGTCCTTGCGAAGCGCCGCGCTAAGTCCCGCTCGCCTTGCCCGACGCTCCGCGCAGGCTGCGAGCGACGCGATGCTTCTTCTTCAACCCGTCGCTCGAAGGGGGCTTGGAACTGTTCGAACTGTCCTGCCCCAATTGCCGGCGAAGGTCCGCCACTTCAGCCTGAAGCGCCGCGATCTGGCGCAGAAAAATCCCTCTCCGTTTCGTCTGCCGATATTTGCCGGCTCAAAGCCGTGGTGCAAGGCCGCGACGCGCCGCAGAAGCACGTCTGGCGCGGTGAAATCGTGCTGTTGACCGCCGATGGCGTCGGCACGAACGAGGTCATGCGGCGAACGGCCAAGTCCAAGACCTGCGTTGGCGCTGGCAGTAACGCTTTCTGGAGGACGGGTTCGACGGCCTGCTTCGTGACAAGACGCGCTCCTCGCGAAATCAAGCCGCTGAGCGCCGAGGCGAGGGAGCGCGTCGTCGCCTTGACGCTTGGGGATCCCCCTGGCGAGACGACCCACTGGACCGGAGCCTTGATGGCGAAGGCCGCTGGGCTCAGCGTGAGTTCGGTCCAACGCATCTGGCGCGCCCATGGGCGAACAGCCATCAACGCGGGCGCCCTTGTAGTCGCTCATCTGCCCCTCGCTTAAGAGCATGACGAGCGAACGTCCGTTACCGTCGCAGACCGCGTGCAGCTTGGAGTTCAGACCGCCTTGGTGCGCTCGATACGTCGGGGAACAGGCCCTTTTTAAAAGGCTCGCGGCGGTGCGATGCGCCTTCAGATGCGTGGCGTCGATCATGACCCGCTCGGCTTGCGGCCCTTATGCGCCAACGCTGCGAAAATCTTGTTGAACACCCCAGACGGCTCCAACGAACAAACCGATTGTAGATCGTCTTGTGCGGGCCATACTATGGCGGCGCGTCGCGCCAGCGAAGCCCGTTCTCGATCACAAACACAATCGCGCTCACGATCCGACGATCGTCTACCCGCGCGATTCCGTGCGACAGCGGAAAATACCGCTCAATCCGGCCCATCTGAGCCTGAGACAGCAAGAACAAATCAGCCATGCCGAAGCCCCCCCGCTTCCCCTATAAATCAGCCAATCCGCCGCTCGGCGAGAAAATTAATAGGTCCTGAGCCTAGTACGTCAGCGGCGATCTCTACCAGCCGATAGTCTCCGAATGTCTCTGGTTATATTTATCTAATTAATCAGTGTGTTATCGAGTTTTATAGCATGCTATGGTATAGGCCCCGGATGGGCCAAAATCATTCCACTCGATTGTCTACAAGCATCACTAGCCGCTCCGGCGTGGCCCTAACGGCTCGGGCGTGGACGAGCTGGACCTCGCGCCAAGCCTCACGATCGAACGGTCCTCGTCAGGCGCGGAGCGGCTCTCCTTCAAACCCTCGTCCATCGATCTGCTGACCGAAGCGCTGCGTCGCCGCGACGTCTCACAGCCTGCTGGGGATAAGCTGTGAATTCCCTCGTGCTATCGGGGACCGCCCCTATCGTGCCATCGGGGACCGGATCCACGTGCTATCAGGGACCGGAATCGCTCGAAAAACCAAGCAACTCAGATGGTTGGGGCGCCCGTAACTTCTCTAACAAAAAATCCTTCGGATTCTTTCTAACGGGAGCGCCGGAATTTGCATGCTGTGGATCAGCAGGATCCGAGCGCCTTTCGCTGCCCACGACCGCTGGATGCGGTCATCCGTTCAAGGCTCCGCATCAGGCCGAAACGCCAAGTACGCCGCAGCAATCTCCACGCCCCTCAACTGCCTGCTTTCGTTCTCGGCTTCGCCTCCGATTGAGCCGCAAGGGATTACCTGCGCCTCGCGACACGCAAGCTGCACGAGCGCGCAATGATCGTGGCGCTGCTCAATCAGAAGGGCGGCGTCGGCAAGACCACGCTGGCCCTGCATCTCGCCGGCGCCTGGGCTCGCCAGGGCAAGCGCGTCACGCTGATCGACGCCGACCCGCAAGGATCGGCGCTCGACTGGTCCGAGCAGCGCGCCAAGGAAGGCGTGCCGAGGCTCTTCGGCGTCATCGGCCTCGCGCGCGACACGCTGCATCGGGAGGCGCCCGAACTCGCGCGAGACGCCCGTCACGTCGTCATCGACGGGCCGCCGCGCATCACCGGACTGATGCGTTCGGCCCTGCTCGCCGCTGACCTTGTGTTGATCCCCGCGCAGCCGTCGCCGTTCGACGGCTGGGCGTCCGGCGAGATGCTCAAGCTCATCGGCGAAGCGCGCATCTTCCGTCCGCAGCTCGTCGCCCGCTTCGTTCTGAACCGCTGCGGCGCGCGAACGATCATCGCTCGCGAGACAGCCGAACTGCTCGTCGACCACGACCCGCCTGTGCTCGCTTCGACAATCGGGCAGCGCATCGGCTTCGCCAACGCCGCACGCAGCGGCCGCCTGGTCGGCGAGATCGACGACGACGGACCCGCCGCGCGCGAGATCGCCTCCCTCACCGCCGAGATCGAGAGGCTCATGCGATGAGCGGCCGCATTGCCAAACGCGCTTTCGCCGCCCGTCCGAGCGACGCGGATACGTGGGTCCGCACGCGGGAAGCCCTGTCTTCGCGCGAATCGGAAGCCAGCCTCTTCACTGCGCGGCTCACCATCGACGTCACCCCGGAACAGCGCGGCCGCATCAAGGTCACAGCCTTCCGGCGCGGACAGACCGTCGCCGACATGTTGCGCGAGCTGCTCGCGCGCGAATTCCCCGACAAAGACGGAGACCCGCAATGAACGCCAGCGCAGCAGCCCGCAGGCCGTCAAATGACGCTGCAACCGCATTCACGCATGTCGAGCTGACCTGGCTCGAGAAGCGCATCGAGCACTGGATCCGCTTCGGACGAATCGCCGAGGAGAAAATCCTCGATCGCCGGCGGCGGATCGTCAGCTTCGCGCCGGGCGGCGTCTTCGCCTTCGTGCGCTGGGCGTCGAACGACTTCGGCACGATCATCTCCCGCATCGACATCGTACGCGCAGTTGCGGCGGGAGAACCCTACGCGACGCTGCCATTCGTCCGTCCGGGCGGCGACATTCTGCTGCGGATCAACGGCTGGCCGAAGGTCGATCAGGTTCTGCAGGCGATCGACGTGGTGGAAGCCTCCGGCGTCGATCCCGCCGACGCAGCGCCGGACCATTGGCGGCACGTCCACAATCGCCTGACGGCTGGCGAACAGCCCCGCCCCTATACGCTTGCGCGCCACAAGGCCTGGCTCATGCGCCGCAGTGTCGCGCCATGATCGGCCGCGGCGCAATTCTCGCGGTCATGGCGCTCGGCGTCGGCGCCACGGCGCTCCCTCAGCACGACGATCGCCCGCCGTGGCTCGTCTGGAACGCCAGCGCCAGCGTGCCGATCGGTCTCTACGCCGTCGCCAGGATCATCGATGTTCACGCCGGCGACCTGGTCGTCGTGAGGCCGCCCGAACCCCTTGCCCGTTTCCTTGCCGACGGCGGCTATCTGCCGCGCGGCGTGCCGTTGCTGAAACACGTGGCGGCGGTCGCCGGACAAACGGTCTGTCGCATCGGCCGCAGCGTCACTGTCGACGCAATCGAAATGGGCGAGGCCCGAGAGCGCGACGGCCGCGGCCGCGCGCTTCCTGTCTGGGAGGGCTGCCGCGTCATCGGCCAGGACGAAGTTTTCCTGATGAACCCGCGGTCCGCCGACTCGCTCGACGGACGCTATTTCGGCCCGCTGCCCGCCGCCTCGATCGTCGGTCGCGCGATCCCTCTCTGGGTCCATCAAACCGAAGAGGAGGAGTGATCGTGCCGCCATCACGCGAATCTGCTGCTATTACTCCGGGCGACAACAGGGCCGGCCATTCCGTCATCTCAGCCGGATCTTGCGCGGCGGTTCTGCAGACCATCGCGTCTCGTCGGCAGCCAATCCAGCGCGTTGTGTTACCGGCCACGGGCGACGCGAGTGCGCCAGCGCGCTCGCCGTCCGTTCATTTGGTGATGTGCGCCGTGTGGGTCTTCTTGTGCTCGGGAGCGCCGTTCGACTGTTCGGCCCGCGCCGAGCCGGCCTCGATCGCAGGCACGGCAAGCCCACGCTCCCGCCCTTCCTTTCACAGCTTTCGTCGCAGAGGCCTCGCAGAGATTCAATATTCCCGCGCAACTGGATTCGGGCGGTTATGCGCATCGAGAGCGGAGGAGATCCGCGCGCCGTTTCGCCAAAGGGCGCAATGGGGCTGATGCAGATCATGCCAAAGACATACGCCGGATTGCGGGCCCGCCACCATCTCGGCGCAGACGCTTACAATCCGCGCGACAACATTCTCGCCGGCGCCGCCTATCTTCGCGAGATGCTTGATCGCTACGGCTCGCCAGGGTTCCTCGCCGCTTACAATGCAGGCCCTGCCCGCTACGACGAGCATTTGGCGACCGGCCGGCCGCTGCCGTCAGAGACGCAGGTCTATATCGCAATGCTCTCGCCAATGATCGGCGACCGACAGTCCGACGACCGAACCGTCGCCTCTTTCGATCTGATCGCGTGGGCTCGCGCGACGCTGTTCGCCACGCACCCGGAGACCCCGCCGAACGCCGAATTGCCTGCCGCCAAAGTGCAGCCGGATCGTTTGCCAAGCGTCCGTCGCATCGTCGATCTCTCGGCGCTCTCGCCGCAGTCGGAGGGTCTTTTCGTGCATCTCGCCAGCGAGGATCGTCCCCAATGAGCAAAATCGCATTCCATCGCGCTCTGGCAGGCTTTGTCGCTCGTTCGGCGATTGGATTAAGCCGGTGGGGAGGCGCCGACGTAAGCGTCCGGCGGCGACACTTTGATCAGCTCTTGACATGATTCTCGGCTCTCCACGCCCACGGCAGCAGTTCGTCGAGACGGTTGATCGGATATCCGTCGACCATGCGCTCGAGCACGTCCTTCAGATATGCATAGGGTTCGACGCCGTTGAGCTTGCAGGTCTCGATCAGCGAACAGAGCACAGCCCATCGACTGCCGCCGCCATCGCTGCCCGCAAAGAGATGATTCTTCCTTCCGAGAGCAACCGGTCGAATCGCGCGCTCGACAGGGTTCGTGTCCAGTTCGGTGCGGCCGTCGTGCAGGAAGCGGGTCAGACCATGCCAGCGCGCCAGCGCGTACCGGATCGCTTCGGCGAGCGTGCTGCGTCCCGACAGCAACGGAAGCTGCGCCTCGAGCCAGGCGCGCAAAGCGTCGACGATTGGCTTGGAGCGGGGGCGACGAGCCGCAAGCCGCTGTGCAGGCGACTGACCGTGAACGTCAGCTTCGACGGCATAGAGTTCGCCGATACGGCGCAGCGCCTCTACCGCGATCGGCGCGTTCGTGGCCTGCGCCACTTCGTAGAACTTGCGTCGCGTGTGGCTCCAGCATGCGGCGAGCACGACATCCCCTTTCTCCGCCAACGGCTCGAACCCGGCATAGCCGTCGACATGAAGAACGCCGCTGAAGTGTTCGAGATGCGAGGCCGGACGTTCAGCTTTGCGGTCCGGCGCATACAACATAGACCGCGGCCGGCGGCTCTGGCCCACCCCATGCTCTTTGCTCGCGGGCGTAGACCCAAAGCCGTCCCGTCTTGGTGCGCCCTCGGCCTGGATCGAGCACCGGCACGGGCGTGTCATCGGCGAACAGATGGTCCGAAGCGAACACGTTCCTGGCAAGGCGTTCGTGCAACGCCTCGAGCCACCAGCAGGCGCCGCCGACCCATCCGGCCAGCGTCGAACGCGGAAGATCGATCCCATGGCGGGCGAAGATTTGCGACTGCCGATACAGCGGCGTGTGATCGCAATATTTGCTGACCAGCACCTGGGCAAGCAGCGCAGGCGTCGCCAAGCCGCCGGCGATCGGCCGTTCTGGCGCCGGCGCCTGCGCCACCGTCTCGCAAGTCCGACAGGCGTATTTGGGACGGGTGGTGCGGATGACGCGCAGCTGCGCCGGAACCCAATCCAGCATCTCGCTCACGCTCTCGCCGATGACATGCAGCGCGCCGCCGCAGCAGCTGCAGATCATGCTCTCAATATCGAGGCGGACCTCTTCGCGCGACAAATGGCCGGGCAACGGTTTGCGACGAGAGGGCCGTTCGCCCGCTTGCTTTTCGCCACGCGGACGCTTCTCTTCCTCGCGGGCGAGATCGCTGTCGATCTCTTCGAGCGCGAGCGCCAGCTGATCGGGATCAAGGCGCTCGGACCGACGGCCAAACTGCGCCCGCTGCAACTTCTTGATGATCGACTTCAGGCGCTCGATCTCGCCGTCGCGGTGCTCGACGGCGGCGGCCATATCGCGAATGAGATGCTGCAGAAGAGCCGGTTCGGAAGGCAAATCGTCGAGATCGAACCGCATGTCCAAATCTACCCGAATCGCCTGATTCGAAGAAGCGAATTCGTTCGATTCTATGCGGGTTTCCGCAGCTTTTTAGCCTGCCAGGGCCGGCTTCCATACGCGTTCCGGCGCGCGCCAGTCGATGCCCTCGATCAGCATGGCGAGCTGCGCCGGCGTCAACGTGATCGAGCCGTCATAACCCGCCATCGTCGGCCAAACAAAGGCGCCCTGATCGAGCCGCTTGGTGAACAGGCAAAGTCCGTTGCCGTCCCAGAACAGGATCTTCAGCATCGACGCCTTCTTGCCGCGGAAGGCGAACAGGTGGCCCGAGAATGGATCCTGCTTCAGCGTTTGCTGCACCAGCATGGCGAGTCCGTCGAGGCCTTTGCGCATATCGGTGTAGCCCAGCGCCAGATGCACCTTCACGCCCGCCGGAACGATCATCATGGTTCCGCGCCCTCACCGAGGACGTGCTCACGAACGGCGTGTGGATCGACGCCGGCATGTGCGAACACGCGCCGGCCGCCAGGCAGGTCGATCGCCGTCATTCCGTCCGACGGCTGCACGAGATCACGCAGAAGAAGTGTCGTCGGCGCGTCGTCAGTGAGCGCGACGGGCGCAAGCTTCCCGCGCTTCCGCTGCGCCACGCCGAACTGCACGCGCCACCGAAACAGCAGCCCCGTGACGATCCCGTGCTTGCGCGCGACCTGCGAGACGCTGACGCGAGGCTGGTCGCTCTCCAGGGCTATGGCGCGCTTCTGTTCGTCGGTGAAGAAGCGCCGCAGAATCTGCCGAGGCGAGCCTGGATCGCCGCTCGGCGGAGCTGTCAAGCCCGTTTCCGACGGCGCCCTATTAGCACTAGTGCCAGCGACCGGACGGGCTGAGGGATGAAGATGCGCTCGCCAGTCGATATCAACCTTGCCGTCGTCCAGCCGGTCGCGCCATTTGCGCAGAGAGGTCGGCGACAAATGCAGCGCGGCGGCGTACTCCCGCACGCTCATCCCGCTCCAGTTCATCGCCTCGACGTGCATCGCCCAGTACGCCTGGAGGGCGCGATTGCGCACATCCGTGCTCACGCCAAAACGAAAGCGGACGCGCCTTTTCCGGCGCTTTTCTTGAGCCTCGCGGCGCTGCTGACGACGCAGTTCCGCCTGATATTCCGCCTGCTTGCGAGCCGCTTCCTTGCCGGCCAGGTAGTTCAGCCAGCGACCGAACGTTGTCGTCGTCAGACCATGCTGACGGCAGTACTTCGCCCGCCCAGCCCGCTTTGACGCCAGGCTTCGATGTGAATCAGCCACCAGGATTGACGAGCTTTGTTCTCAAAATGTCTCAAACTCACGGGAGCTCCTCCAGACTGCGAAGGAGCCCGACACGCCGCGCAATTGCACTACCCAAAGTCCGTGCAGAGACCGGACGCTTACGCGCCGACCATGGACGGCAAGATAAAAGCGCCGCCTTCGGCAAGGCGCATGGTATTGGTCGGATTGGAGATTTTGGCCATCCGGGCCACGCAAGCCGCTGGCGTTTTTGCAAGAAACGACAACGATTTCAACCCTCCGACCGCCATCTATCGCTTCGGCTCGCTCCGATCCGGCCATGACCACACGGGACGATGACTTCAATCCGCGACGCGGCCGCATCCGCCACGGCGACCAGGGCGCCAGGCGGCCGAAGAGCTTCGTCGGCGAGGTGATGCGGGCCGCGAAGAAAGCCGGCCATCGAGGTCCGGCATTCAGGGCAAGCGGCGGGTCCTTGGGTCGCTCGACCTTCGGCCGGGGAAGGCGGGCCGCTCTGTCGCTCGCCTCCCGCTCATCCGGCCGGCGCGTCGTCGTCATGGCCCGGATAGTGCGCCGACACGGCGCCGGCTTTCGTTCGGCGCCGCTCTCGAAACATGTCGCCTATCTGAAACGCGACGGCGCCACCCGCGACGGCGCGGACGCCCGGATGTTCGACGCCGCCTCCGAAGACGGCGACACGAAGGCTTTCACCGAACGCTGCGAAGAGGACCGGCATCATTTCCGGTTCACAGTCTCTCCGGAGGACGCCGCCCAGATGGCCGACCTTCGCGCCTTCACGCGCGAGCTCATGCGGGACGCCTTGGAACGGGGCTCGACTGGGTCGCAGTGGATCATTGGAACACCGACAACCCCCATATCCATGTGCTCGTCTGCGGTCGCACCGACGATGGTCAGGATCTGGTCATCAGCCGCGACTACATCAGCCAGGGCTTTCGCCCGTGCATCAGAACGCGTCACGCTAGAAATGGGACCACGCAGCGAGCAGGAAATCCGCGCGGGACTGGAGAGCGAGGTCGGGGCAGAACGCTGGACCAGTCTCGACCGATCGCTCCGCGAAATCTTGGACGAGGGCGGAGGCGTAGCCGACCTGCGTCCGGGGGGCGGCGACGAAGATCCCGAACTCCGGAGGTTGATCATCGGCCGCGCCGCCAAACTCGAGCGCCTCGGTTTGGCTGAACAAGTCGCCTCGGCGCAGTGGACCTTGAAGCCCGGCCTCGAGCCGGCCCTGCGCGACCTGAGCATCCGGGGCGACATCATCAAGAAGATGCACCGGGCGATGAGCGGGGCAGGAAGCGAGCCCGACGTCGCCCGCTTCGCGCTTCACGGCGATCAACCCGCAGAGCCCGTCCTGGGACGCCTGGTCGAGCGCGGACTGCACGACACCACCTGGCTCGACCGCCAGCTTCTCGCAAAGGAGTCTGCGCTCAGCACCGGCGGCTTTGGCGCCGAGCTCCGCCAAGCGATGGATCGTCGGATCTATCACCTCGTCAAGAAGGATCTGGCCCGGCGGCAGGGCCAGCGCGTCGTCTTCGCGCAGGACCTTCTCAACAGCTACGCCGGCGCGAGCTTGACGCGGCCGCCGCCAGCCTGTCGGCGGAGACGGGGCTCGCCCATCGACCATCAGCCGAGGGCGAGAACGTCTCCGGTGTCTATCGCCGGCGCGTAACGCTCGCGTCCGGCCGTTTCGCCATGATCGATGACGGGATGGGATTTCAGCTCGTCCCCTGGCGGCCGGCGCTAGAGCAGAAGTTGGGCCAACACCTGTCGGGAACCGTGAGGCCGGGGCGTGGCGTCGACTGGAATTTCGGGCGCAAGCGCGACCTGGGTATCTGATTGATGGGCAACTTGTCTGACGCGAAAAGCCAAGCTTAGAGATCGCCGAAACGACAGTACCGGTTGACGTGACACTCCGGTATCCGCTGGCGCGACATCTTTGTACCCTGATTGAGAGACCTCGATCGCGGGCCGCCACACTTGCGCGCATGCGGCGGAGCTCAACACGGAGAGCCTCCCGCTTTACTCATGTCGAGGCTCGCATTGGCGGGAAGGATGCAGGTTCCCATCCTGCCCCCGCAGGCGGAGGGCCCCCGTCCACGCCGACCGACCTAAGGGGATCGTGCGTCGATTGCAAGGTTCGCCGGCCCTCGGATTGTCCATTGACCTCCTCGATGTCGCATGCGCGACACGATCTTTACGGGGCCGTAGAGGCCACACACTAAGGAACTCGGCTTGCTCAGGGTCCTTCCTGGCCACCTCTGTGCTCTGGTAGCTAGCGTGACAAGCCAGGTCACCGGAAAGTGTGCATCATTCCCTTGCTGTCGCCCCGCAAGATGCGACGTTCGTCGTCCCACTCGATCCCTGAAGCATCCCAGGCGGCGATCGCGCGCTCACGCAGTGGGCGGATCAACGCGGTCGATACGCCGAGCCAGCGATGCGCCGACTTATGCCCGCACATCCTCGACGGCCGGGTAGCTCTCGCGACACGTACCGGGTCGTCAACGAT
>CAVSSS010000002.1:0-40789 GCA_963730555.1 uncultured Alphaproteobacteria bacterium
CAGCGTTGTTCGAAGGGCTCTAAGCGCCGATCGGGGGCGCGATCCGCCTGCACCCGACTGACCTAACGTCGCCGGAAACCGCCACCATCGTAGCCGCCGCGATAGCCATGATAGCCGCGACGATAAAAGCCGCCATGGTAATAGCCGACGCGCCGATAGACTCCGCCGCGCCAGCCGTATCCGCCATAGTAACCGCCGCCGTAATACCCGCCGCCATAGTAAGGCGCGCCATAGTACCCGCCGGCATAGAACGGCTCGACATATCCTGAGTTGGGGTAGACGCCGGTCTCCTGACAACCGGCGAGGGCGACTGCGAGCGCCGCAACGACCGCGCTCAGAAGAACCCGGCTGCGAACCATGGCTCTCTCCTTTGCCGGCCTGATCGCTCGGGAACCTGCCGGGGCGAGCGACAGACTGTCGGGACGGGCGAACGCCCCTCAAGTCTTGAACGTCAACGCGCAGGCGCGCCGTTCGTTTCGCTTGCCGAGCCGTCGGCTCAGGCGTTCGGGCGCTTGTGCCCCGAGCGGCGGCGCGATCGGCGACGTTTCCGGCGCCCTGCGCGCGTCGACCGGTCTAGTGATGAAAACCGCCGCCGTGGAAGCCGCCGCCGTGGAAGCCGCCGCCGCCGAAGCCGCCGCCGTGGAAGCCGCCGCCGCCAAAGCCGCGGCGGTAGAAACCGCCGCCGTGGAAGCCATAGCCGCCATACCCGCAATACCGGCGCGGCATACGCCGCCATAGTATCGCGCCATTAGAAAAAGGATAATCCGTGTAGCCGCCGTAATAGTAAAAACTACCGCCATAGAGGAGGCCAAAGCCGTAGTCGCCGTACCCGCCGTACCCATAACCGGGATAAACGCCAGTCGCGTCACAGCCGGTGAGCGCGACGGCGAGCGCTGCGATGACCGCGCTTAAAAGAACCCGACTGCGAACCATGGCCTTCCTCCTGTCTGACGCCCCCGCTCTTGCGTAAGCCGCGCGCACAGAACCGCCGCGTGGCGTCGCCTCCGCCGCGATGCTATGCCGAGACGCAACGAACCGCCAGCGCTCGAAAAGAAGCCCAAGGGACCGCATGTCGCTGATCGACCGCATCAACGCCAATCCGCTGCCATTCGCGCAATTGCTCGGGATCGAGTTCATCAGCGCGGAAGTGGACGCCCTTGCCGCGCGTATGCTATCCGGCCGGAGCTCTGCACCATGGGCGGCGTCGCCATGGCGGGGCGATCATGAGCTTCGCCGACACGCTGGGCGCGGCGGCCGCCTTCATCAATCTGGCGGCCGACGCCAAGGGGACGACGACGCTCGAGAGCAAGACCAATTTCATTGCCGCCGCGCCGGCCGGCTCGACGGTGATCGGCCGCACGACCCTGGTCCATCGCGGCAAGCGGACCCAGGTCTGGCAAACGCTCGTCGCGACCGAAGAAGAGAAGCTGGTCGCGCTGATCGTGCAGACGCAGATGAACCTCTGAGCAGCCCGGAGCAGTTTTCAGGTCAAAACAAATCCGAGCGAAGGCGCTCAGGCTGCCAGTCATTCGACGTGCATGTAGGCCATGTAGACGCGGATTTCTCGCGCAAGCTCCATGAGAGAGGCCATCAGAAGCATGAGCGCCAAAGCGAACATGAGCGCCACAATCTGCCCGTGCCCGATTCCAATCAGCGCCGAGAGAAAGGCGCCGATCAGCAGCGCCGCAGTGACCAGCGCGCTCAGCACCGCGAGATAGATGGCGCGGCTTACCAGCTCCATCCGTCGCATGAATGAGGCGCCAATCTGTCCTGTCGGATCGAGGTTCGAGTCCGACGATCGAAGCGCTCTGCTCTTGTCAGCGATGCGCTCAAGACGCGCGATGAGAATCGACAAGAATGCCGCCACAGCGCCCCGCATGAAGGCCGGCGCCGTAGCGTGCGAAATCGCTTGGCTCAGCTGATCGATGTCCGTGATCAGAGCCAGAATGGCGCTCCTTCATTGTCGGCGTTGGAACGCCCTATGCGCTCAAACCCCGCTCGGGCGCAAGCAAGCCCGCGCGACCCCATGACAACCATCGACCCGCCGCAAGCAGGGCCGCTTTAGCGGCAGACGCGGACCCCGGCCCGGTAGTAGCAACGCGGGGCAACGACAGCGGGACGCGCATAGGGACGCGTGGCGGGCGCCGCTCCCGATGAACTGAACCGCGATCGGATGCGCCTACTCGAATCGGGGCGGAAAAATAGGGTGGGGTCCATCGTCCGTCATTGACGGGGCAGGATTTTGCCAAATTGGGCAGAACCAAGCTGGGTTGGGGACCGGCAGTGAACATCGCGCGCAAGCGACGCTTGGCCACGGCTACGGCGAAGGTCCGCAACGCCGCGGCGATCGCATCCGTGCTTGTCGATCTCGGCGCCGATCCCGCTGCCGTCCTGCGTAAGGCGGGCGTCGAGCCTGAGACTTTTGCGAACCTCGGGAACACCTTGCCGTACGCCGCGCTGGGGCGGCTCACCGCCGCCTGCGCCGAAGCGACCGGATGCGATGATTTTGGACTGCAAGTCGGCATTCGCTCCGAGCCGACAATCATGGGACTGACGGGGATTGTCTCGATCAGTTCGCCAACGGTTCGCGACGGCATTGGCGTGATCCTAGCGACGCTTCGAACGACTGACACCGGCGGCGAGGCGTTCCTCAGCGTTCGTCTCGGCCTTGCTCGTTTGGATACACGGTCGTTGCGCTCGGAATTGAGGCGGCGGAACAGATCGAGGACGCCTCGGTCGCAATCGCTCTCAATGTCATGCGCCGCTTCTTGGGTCAGGGGTGGCGGCCTCTCCGGACGCGGTTTGCCCGCAAGGCGCCGCGCGACAGGCGACGGTTCAAGCAGTTCTTTGGCGCGCCGCTCCTCTTCGACCAGCCGCGAACCTGTATCGAGTTCGATGCCGCGGCGTTGGATTTGCCGATAAAAAGCCGAAATCCCGCTTATGCGGAGATCCTCGCCCCGCTGCTCGAACAGGCGAGGCGAGTGTGATCGCGGCGCAGGTCGGCGGCTGAAGAACCCGTTCGAGGCAGACGCCACAATCGCCCGCCCGCTGGTCGTGCGCGCCCTTGAAGGGGCATAAGAATTGGGCGACAACCTGCGATCAGCGATTAGCCGGAGGGGCGGTATCATGAGACTGGGATGCCGACTAGGCCTCGTCGTCCTCATGATCGGCGGCGCATGGGCCGACGCGCAGACCGCGACCAACATGGCCGCCCTCAAAGGCCTCGCTCCAGTCTCCGCTCTCGCCAACACCACGGATGGCAAGGCGGCTCTCGCCGCCAACTTCACCGTCACCGGCGGGATCCAGACGGGCGCGATTCGCCAACCCACCCTCCTGCCTTTCGCCGAACAACAGCAGCAGGCTTTGCGCGACGCCTTCATCACCGACGGCAATCTCACCCAGCTGGCGGACGGTTTGGGCGCGACCTTGGGCGCGGCTTATCAGGCGCGCGCGCATTATCTCGATCGGGAGCGCTTCACCAGCATCTCGGAGTCCGTCGCCAAGGTGATCGCCTACGCCAATTCGACGTCGGGATCCGATTCGAACGCCGGCAAATATTTCTTCGCCAACGCCACGACCGACGGCAAGAAGCCGGTCTCGGACGAGGCGGTGGCTATCTTCAAGGATGTCCATGGCGCGCCCGATCCGTTTGGCCGAGCCTATGACCGGCCGGCCGGAACCCCTGGCGCCGATGCGTTCTGAGATTCCCGTCCGTTTCAAACCGAGCCCGTAATCCTGCCAATCATTGGACCCGACTACTTCAATGTTCCGGCGAGCAACGAGGTCTATAACCGCGGGCCGATCATGAACCTGATCAACAGCCCGTCCTTTCCGAGCGGGCATATGACCTACGGCTACATGGGCTCGCTTCTGCTCGCCGTGCTCGTGCCCGATCGCTATCAGGAGATGGTCGTCCGCGGCGCGGAATACGGCAACGACCGCATCATCATGGGCGCGCATTACGCCATGGACGTGCTCGGCGGTCGAACCGTCGCGACCTACGATCTCGCCCATCTGCTCGCCAACGATCCGGCCTACATGAACCGGCCCTTGAAGAACGTTGCGACAATGACTGCAACGTCCGAATCTCAGGTCCCGGAAGCCATCGTCGATTTCCGCGCTTCTGTCGCCGCTGCGCGCGCCGACCTCACGAAGGCGCTCGAGGCGGCTTGCGGCGGTACGGTTCAAGCTTGCGCGCGCCAGGACACGGGACGCTTCAACGCGCCGGCGATGAACGAGGCCTTCTACGCCACGACGCAGACCTACGGGCTGCCGGTCGTGCATCCGGAGATTGCGGACAGGCAAGAGGATGTCGGGACGCTCGCGCCCGAGGCCGGATACCTGCTGACCGCCGCTTTCCCCAAACTCGGCCTCGAGGAGGCGAACCGCGTCCTGACGGAGACGGAAGGACCTGGCGGCGGCTTTCTCGACGACGGATCGGCCTTCGGCGTCTATTCCCGGCTTAATCTTTATGCCGCCGCCGGTCGCGCGGCCGCGCTCTCACGCGCGAGGCCGTGAGGAAACGATTGGCGCGCGCAATCGTCTGCGCGATCACCCTTCCATAAGCGTTGTCACGTGCGCGGCGACCGAGCGCGCGAGTCCTTCGAGGTCGTAGCCGCCTTCCAGCACCGACACGACGCGCTCGGCGCTCCTCTTGCGAGCGATCTGCATGAGCTTGTGAGTTGCCCAGGCATAGTCCGCCTCGACGAAATTGAGGTTGCCGAGCGGATCGCGCCGATGCGCGTCGAAACCAGCTGAGATGATCACGAGATCGGGTGCGAAGGCCTCGAGGCGCGGCAGGATCGTGGTCTCCATCGCCTCGCGGAAGGCTTCGCCTCCGTCACCCGCTCGAAGCGGCGCGTTGACGATCTGGTTGTGCTCGCCCCGCTCGCTGACCGCGCCGGTGCCAGGATAATGGGGCATCTGATGGGTCGAGGCGTACATGACCGTTGCATCGTCCCAGAAGATGTGCTGGGTGCCGTTGCCGTGGTGCACGTCGAAATCCATGATGGCGATGCGCTCCGCGCTGTGCGCCGCCTGGGCGTGCCGGGCGGCGATGGCCGCGTTGTTGAAGAAGCAGAACCCCATCGGGGTCGCGACCTCGGCGTGATGTCCGGGCGGACGGGTCGAGACAAAGGCGTTGCGGACCTTGCCGCCCATCACCTCGTCCACCGCGAAGACCGCGCCGCCCGCGGCGCGCAGCGCGGCCTCGAACGAGCCCGGCGACATCGACGTGTCCTCGTCGATCGCGATCAGACCCTGCTTCGGCGCAGCCGCCCGGATCGCCTCGATGTAGTCCTGCGGATGGACGCGCGCGATGGCGATGAGATCCGCGCGCGGCGCGGCGTCGCGCGCCAGCATCTGAAACGCCTCGCTCTCCAAGACGCGCTCGATCGCGCGCAAGCGGTCGGGCCGCTCGGGATGGCCCTCGCCCATGTCGTGCGCGAGACACGCGGGGTGAGAGATGACGAGGGTGGTCCCGTTTTTGGCGTTCTGATTGACGATTTCGCTCACTCCTATTTTTTGCGCCGCAATCTCGCGCCGCCGGTTGCGAAAGTCCATTCGCCAAAGACTTCGAGACTGGCGTATGGTTCCGACCTGACTTAGAGCAGATTGCACTAAGGTCGCACCACGATCGTCATTGCGAGCGATAGGGCGTCGAAAGACGCCCGACCTTCAGGACGGGCTATGGCGAAGCAATCCAGGGGAACGTGGGGCGCCCCGACTCCTGGATCGTCGCGTCGCTTCGCTCCTCGCGATGACGGCTCTATCCGAACGCATCTCGCTCTAACCGGACGAAGGGTTTGACGGCAAAACGCAAGCAGGCTCAGCCATTCTGGCTGCAGAAGACCCTCGACGAGATGAGTCTCGCCGAATGGGAAAGCCTATGCGACGGCTGCGGCCGCTGCTGCCTCGTCAAGCTGGAGGACGAGGACACGGGCAAGATCCATTTCACCGATATCGGCTGCAGGCTTCTCGACGGCAAGACATGCCGGTGCATTGACTATCCGCACCGCCACCGGCGGGTTCCAGACTGCGTGAGGCTGACGGCCGACGTGGTGCGCCAATTGAGCTGGCTTCCCGTCACCTGCGCCTACCGCTTGGTGGCTAAAGGAGAGGACTTGCCCAATTGGCATCCGCTGGTGTCGGGTTCGCCCGACAGCGTGCACGAGGCGGGCGTGTCGGTGCGCGGGCGGGTCAAGGCGAGTGAGACCGACCTCGGGCCTGAACACTGGCCGGACCGGATCGTCAAGTGGCCGAACCGTAAGCCGCGCGCCCGGCGTTGAGGCCTAGCGCGTCTCAAGCCGCCGCACGCAAAAGGCCTTCGGCGAGGAAGCCGTCCTTCGATTGGACGCCCGGCAGAACGAAGAAATACCCCCCGGCTGTCGGTTTGATGTACTCCTCCAGCTGCTCACCGTTGAGGCGCGATTGCACGGTAAGAAAGCCTGCGGCGAGGTCGGACTGAAAGGAGACGAACAATAGCCCCCATGTCGAGCTGGCCGGCGTTGGTCACGCCGCGTGAATTTAGAATTGTTCTGTTCTTCTAAATTGTTTCGGACCAATGCGTCCTTGAGCGCCAAAGAGAGGCAAATCTCCCCCTCGCGGGGGCCGGCGGGAGTGAGATTCTTATCGTCGAGCATAACCTGACGATAGCGCCGATGAGAATGAAGTAAGAACGAAAGAAGGCGGCGCGAAACTCCCCTCCCGGCTTATTTACCTAATTGATCAGTTGACAGGAGAACTACAAAGCATGACTGTTGGCCGGCGCCGCTGTGCGTCGAGGGGACGGAATGATTTTTTCGAAGGACCGGACTGGGGATAACGCACTGCTCGGGGCTCTCAGCGAGGAGCAGACGGCAGCTTGGGCGCGATTCTATGCGGTCGAGGTCGATAGCAGCCCCGGCGAACTTGAGTACGATCGAGCGCTCGCCGCCGCCAAAAGACTGGACGCGGCTGTCGTCAAGATTGCCGCAGCTGGTAGAGGTCGGCCTGATGGCGGCGACTGGCCCTTTTGAATGCGTCTAGAGCGCGATCTGGTTTGACTGAATTGAGGGGATTCCCAAAAGGGGCGCGAGTTAGATTTAACCTGCTGGCTGGGTTGGAGGCTAGCAGGGATGGCGCGAGCCTATTCTTTGGACCTGCGGGAGCGGGTGGTTGCGGCGGCGACTTCGGGACAGTCCTGCCGCTCGGTGGCCAAGACGTTCATGGTCAGCGTCGCCAGCGTTGTGAAGTGGTCGCAGCGCCAGCGCGCGCTCGGTAGTCCGGCGGCGCGGAAGATGGGCGGCCACAGGCCCTACCTTGTGGCGCGCGAGCGCGATTGGGTTCTGGCGCGGATCGCTGAGAAGCCTGACCTGACACTGCGCGCTTTGCTCAGAGAGCTGGCCGACCGCGGCCTAGTGGTCAGCTATTATGCGCTTTGGCATTTTCTCCAGCACGAAGGCGTGACGTTCAAAAAAAAGTCTTCGCGCCTCCGAACAGGACCGACCGGACGTCGCCAGGCGGCGTGAGCGGTGGAAGGCGCGTCAGGCGAGGATCGATCCGAGGCGGCTTGTCTTCATCGATGAGACCTGGGCTAAGACCAACATGACGCGCGCCCATGGCCGATGCCCCAGAGGCGAACGCCTCGTCGCCAAAGCGCCTTTCGGCCGATGGCGAACCCTCACCTTCCTGGCGGCGCTGCGTCGCGATGGGCTCACCGCGCCCTGCGTCATCGACGGACCGATCAATGGCGTGAGCTTCCGCGCTTATGTCGAGCAAGTTCTCGCACCCATCCTCGCGCCGGGCGACATTGTCGTCATGGACATGTGTGGACGCCCCCATCGGTGCAAGAAGATTCTTTCGAAGAGCACGGCGCGTGGTCGGGTGCTGACATGTGTCCGGCCTCTGATGCGGCTTGTCACATGCCGCCGGCCCGTATGGGAGTTCGCGGAGCGGGTCCAATTCAATCTCGCGCGCTCAAGGCGCGTATCCATGATCTGGTTTTCCCGATCCCGTCTCGTTGACCGTTGCGCCATACTCTCCGTTTGACCTTCTCACACCTTCAGGACCGGCGGCGGACCTACTTCGCCATCGCCGGAGCCCGATAGGTTTCGCCTCTCGCCATCAATGCCCAGGCGATGCGCGCCATCTTGTTGGCGAGGGCGACGATCACCAGCATAGGTGGCTTACGGTTCAGCATGCGCGCAAGCCACGGCTGTGTGGTCGAGCCCTTGCGCATTGCCCAGCGTACGGTCGCGCTGGCTCCGATGATCAGCAGTCGGCGCAAGGTTCGTTCGCCCATGCGGGAGGTCTCGCCGAGCTTTTGCTTTCCGCCCGTGGAGCGCTGTAGAGGTGTGAGCCCGAGCCAGGCCGCAAAGTCGCGTCCTCTCTTGAAGGCCTGAGCTGCCGGCGCCAGTGCAACGAGCGCTGTCGCCGTGATCGGCCCTATCCCAGGAATTGTCGTCAGCCGCTTGGCTTCCTCATCCTCCCTGGCGCGCCGTGCGAGCTCCCGGTCCAGCACAACCACCCTTCCGTCCAGCGACCTGAGCTGGTCTGCGAGCAGGCGTAGGATTGGCCGGGCCATCGCGGGAACGCCGGCGTGGTTGTCCTCGATCGCCGCCACGAGCTTGGCGACGTGAAAAGGGCCCTTTGCAACCACCATACCGAACTCAGTCAGATGCCCACGGATCGCATTGATGATTTGGGTCCGCTGACGGACCAGAAGGTCACGAGCGCGAAACACAACGGCGGCAGCCTGCTGCTCCTCGCTCTTCACCGCCACGAAACGCATAGTCGGCCGCTGCGTGGCTTCGCAGATCGCTTCCGCATCGGCCGCATCATTCTTCTGCCGTTTGACGAACGGCTTCACGTAGTCCGGCGCGATGAGCCGGACTACGTGCCCCAGCTTCGCAATCTCTCGCCCCCAGTAATGGCTGCTGGCGCAGGCCTCCATGGCAACCGTGCAAGCCGGCTGCGCGGCAAGGAAGTCGAGCACCCGATCGCGCCGAAGCTTCTTGCGGAAGACCACCGCTCCTGATGCATTCGCGCCATGCACTTGGAACACGTTCTTCGCCAGATCCAACCCGATTGTGCTAACTTCCAACATGGACGCCTCCGTCAAGTGATGATCAACGACACCACTTTGGCACAGCGATGCCGGCAGGGGGCGTCCACCCCATCAACCTCGGCAGCCATAAGGGCCGCGCCGTTCGCGCCGCCATCCGCGCGGCCAAAGCCAAGCTCTTCTTCTTGCCCGCCTACTCGCCAGACCTCAATCCAATCGAGCAGGCGCCTTCGCCAAAATGAAGACCTTGTTACGCAAGGCCGACGCGCGAACTATCGACGAGACCTGGCGAACCATCGGCGCCCTGCTCAACTGCTTCACCCCGACAGAATGCGCAAACTACTTCAAAAACGCAGGATATGCTTCAGTCAACCAGATCGCGCTCTAGAGCGCGATCTGGTTTGACTGAATTGAGGGGATTCCCAAAGGGGCGCGAGTTAGATTTCAAGCGGCTGGCTGGGTTGGAGGCTAGCAGGGATGGCGCGAGCCTATTCTTTGGACCTGCGGGAGCGGGTGGTTGCGGCGGCGACTTCGGGACAGTCCTGCCGCTCGGTGGCCAAGACGTTCATGGTCAGCGTCGCCAGCGTTGTGAAGTGGTCGCAGCGCCAGCGCGCGCTCGGTAGTCCGGCGGCGCGGAAGATGGGCGGCCACAGGCCCTACCTTGTGGCGCGCGAGCGCGATTGGGTTCTGGCGCGGATCGCTGAGAAGCCTGACCTGACACTGCGCGCTTTGCTCAGAGAGCTGGCCGACCGCGGCCTAGTGGTCAGCTATTATGCGCTTTGGCATTTTCTCCAGCACGAAGGCGTGACGTTCAAAAAAAAGTCTTCGCGCCTCCGAACAGGACCGACCGGACGTCGCCAGGCGGCGTGAGCGGTGGAAGGCGCGTCAGGCGAGGATCGATCCGAGGCGGCTTGTCTTCATCGATGAGACCTGGGCTAAGACCAACATGACGCGCGCCCATGGCCGATGCCCCAGAGGCGAACGCCTCGTCGCCAAAGCGCCTTTCGGCCGATGGCGAACCCTCACCTTCCTGGCGGCGCTGCGTCGCGATGGGCTCACCGCGCCCTGCGTCATCGACGGACCGATCAATGGCGTGAGCTTCCGCGCTTATGTCGAGCAAGTTCTCGCACCCATCCTCGCGCCGGGCGACATTGTCGTCATGGACATGTGTGGACGCCCCCATCGGTGCAAGAAGAATTTTTTCGAAGAGCACGGCGCGTGGTCGGGTGCTGACATGTGTCCGGCCTCTGATGCGGCTTGTCACATGCCGCCGGCCCGTATGGGAGTTCGCGGAGCGGGTCCAATTCAATCTCGCGCGCTCAAGGCGCGTATCCATGATCTGGTTTTCCCGATCCCGTCTCGTTGACCGTTGCGCCATACTCTCCGTTTGACCTTCTCACACCTTCAGGACCGGCGGCGGACCTACTTCGCCATCGCCGGAGCCCGATAGGTTTCGCCTCTCGCCATCAATGCCCAGGCGATGCGCGCCATCTTGTTGGCGAGGGCGACGATCACCAGCATAGGTGGCTTACGGTTCAGCATGCGCGCAAGCCACGGCTGTGTGGTCGAGCCCTTGCGCATTGCCCAGCGTACGGTCGCGCTGGCTCCGATGATCAGCAGTCGGCGCAAGGTTCGTTCGCCCATGCGGGAGGTCTCGCCGAGCTTTTGCTTTCCGCCCGTGGAGCGCTGTAGAGGTGTGAGCCCGAGCCAGGCCGCAAAGTCGCGTCCTCTCTTGAAGGCCTGAGCTGCCGGCGCCAGTGCAACGAGCGCTGTCGCCGTGATCGGCCCTATCCCAGGAATTGTCGTCAGCCGCTTGGCTTCCTCATCCTCCCTGGCGCGCCGTGCGAGCTCCCGGTCCAGCACAACCACCCTTCCGTCCAGCGACCTGAGCTGGTCTGCGAGCAGGCGTAGGATTGGCCGGGCCATCGCGGGAACGCCGGCGTGGTTGTCCTCGATCGCCGCCACGAGCTTGGCGACGTGAAAAGGGCCCTTTGCAACCACCATACCGAACTCAGTCAGATGCCCACGGATCGCATTGATGATTTGGGTCCGCTGACGGACCAGAAGGTCACGAGCGCGAAACACAACGGCGGCAGCCTGCTGCTCCTCGCTCTTCACCGCCACGAAACGCATAGTCGGCCGCTGCGTGGCTTCGCAGATCGCTTCCGCATCGGCCGCATCATTCTTCTGCCGTTTGACGAACGGCTTCACGTAGTCCGGCGCGATGAGCCGGACTACGTGCCCCAGCTTCGCAATCTCTCGCCCCCAGTAATGGCTGCTGGCGCAGGCCTCCATGGCAACCGTGCAAGCCGGCTGCGCGGCAAGGAAGTCGAGCACCCGATCGCGCCGAAGCTTCTTGCGGAAGACCACCGCTCCTGATGCATTCGCGCCATGCACTTGGAACACGTTCTTCGCCAGATCCAACCCGATTGTGCTAACTTCCAACATGGACGCCTCCGTCAAGTGATGATCAACGACACCACTTTGGCACAGCGATGCCGGCAGGGGGCGTCCACCCCATCAACCTCGGCAGCCATAAGGGCCGCGCCGTTCGCGCCGCCATCCGCGCGGCCAAAGCCAAGCTCTTCTTCTTGCCCGCCTACTCGCCAGACCTCAATCCAATCGAGCAGGCCTTCGCCAAAATGAAGACCTTGTTACGCAAGGCCGACGCGCGAACTATCGACGAGACCTGGCGAACCATCGGCGCCCTGCTCAACTGCTTCACCCCGACAGAATGCGCAAACTACTTCAAAAACGCAGGATATGCTTCAGTCTAACCAGATCGCGCTCTAGGACGCCGACAGCCAGCTTCTAAGTTGTCGCCCCAGGCCACGCTCGATTGCTCTCGCTTGATCGGCTCAGAGCCGCGAGCCGGTTGATCACGCCATCCGGCGGCGCGACGAAATGGGCCGCCCTTGCCCGACGGGCGCCTGGCCGTTGCACTCACGCATCGGGTACACCACAATTATGGTGATTTGAATTCCATTAACCATCGGGCCAATCCTCTCATATCTTGTTGGTGGCGTTAGACGAGCCGCCGACTCATGATAGGAGACGATGACATGAATTTACTATCGCGACGGAGCGTTCTCGCCATCGCCGCCGTTGTCGATGTCGCGTTACACTCGCGCTCGGCGCCGGTTGCGGCCAAATCTTTGGCCGCGCGTCACAAACTGCCCCCCCGTCACCTGGAGACATTGCTCCAGGGCCTGGTCCACGCCAAGATCCTCAAAGGCGTGCGCGGGCCGCGAGGCGGCTACGAACTGGCGCGCGAGCGCCGGCGCATCACCATAGGCGAGATCGTGCGCACCGCGATGTCGCTGAGCACCGCCGATCCAGACGATCTCGGCGCAAACTCGGTGCTGCTCGAGCGGGTGATTGATCCGGCCGTACGACGGGCGGGCGAAACCTTTCTCGCCAATCTCGACTCGATAACCGTCGAACAGATGTGCGAGACGGCCGAGAAGACCCATGTCCTCGACGACGAGAAGGTCAGCTATTTTTCTATCTGATCTCGATATTTTGCGGCGTCATAGTTGTGCGCCGCACAAAATATCGTCAACCATGCTAATGGCGCATATCGCCGACGGGTGTCGGCGATATGAAAAATGTATCGGAAGGCGCTGGCGGCAGTCCGGGCGTCTGTGCGGGCGCCCCTTAGACACGCCCAGAAGCTGAGCCCTGATTCATCGGGTCGCATTGCAACTTCATCGGCTGCCAGCCGGCATAGATCCGCCGGGGTTCGGCGCCGGCCCTCCTCGTCAAAGATGCGAATGTCGTTTCGCTTGCGACCGAGCAACGCCAGGACTAGCTCAAGGGCGGTCCTCGCGCTTGCAGGACGGTCAACGACTTTGGTGACGCCCGTCCCTGAGGTCACGGTGAACTTCATGGCCCATTCCCCGAATTGCACCATGGACGTCGGCGGGCGGCCAACCGAAGGCTCACATCAAGCGCCATCGGTGGCTTTCGCAGGCCTTTGGGGCGCGTGTCCGCGTCAAGGCCACCCATGACGGCAAGATTTGCTGGCTCCAGGAAATCGACGACGACCGGCGCCGAACTCCGGCTTCTCAGTTTCGGCCCTCCGTCGCGGCGGCCCGTCATGAACTAAAGGAAACCCCGCGCCGATAGGGGGTCGACGCGGGGCTGTCGTGCTGGAGGTCAAGTATCCAGAGCATAAGTCTGCGCTTGGTGAAGGCGCACGGTCAACTAACACAAAGGTTGAGCCGGAAAGCCTGGAAGTCGCCCAAGTTGAGGAACTGCGGATGATCATCCGCAACTGGTAGCGCAAGAGGTTCCGCCAGGTTCCGGCCGCCTTTACCCGCGCCGGCGTCTGCTTGCGAACGGGACAGGCCAACCGTTTCGCATTCATCAGGCGGTCAGGGCGGCCGCGATGTCCGCGCGATTCCGCGTTTGCAGCATCAACTTGATGTCTATCGGGCCGCCATGCTCGAGAAACTGATAGATTTGCTGCCCGCGCCGCCGCCAGGAATGGTGTTCGCGCACCAAGGCCGCGGCGGCGTCAACAGCCAGTTGATTGTCCGGGTTTTGTCGATCCCGATCGAGACGCTCGGCCAGATCCGAACCGTCGAGCGACACTTCACACAAGGCGTCGGTCGGCAGCAGCGCGTTGTACTCGCCGCTCGCAGGTAGAGTCCCGAGCAGGCGCGTTCCCGCCGCCAGCCCCTCGAAATATCGCGGCGAGAGCGGACTGAACGCAGTCTTCGTCTTGGGGTCGATGACCTCGCGCGGCGAAGCGACGAAATACTGGGCGCTGGACGCCGCCCGCCCGAGTTCCTCTCCGAACAAGAACCGGTCGGAATAGAGATACTTAAGGCCGCGCGCTTCGCAATATTTAAGGAGCGCCTGATGCAAAGCCGCGTGGCGGCGGCCCATATAGAAGGCGAAGTTAGGCTTTCCTCTCGTTGCGCGGGTAAAAAATATCCGTGTTGGCGGCATGCGGCAGCCAGACGAACTTGGCCAGCGGGAAACGCCGCTTAAGTTCCGTCGTGGCTTCCAGATAGGCAATGAAGCATGGATTGAGACGCTCGAGAGTCGCCGCCACCCCGATCTTGGTCACCACCGGCTTCCACGGGTCGATGATGAAGTTCGCTCGACGAGCGCCCAATCTGTTTAGCGACGCCAAGTGGATTTGGACGGCGGGACGCGCGCTCAACTGCAACCAAAAGAGCGTGTCGCACGCTTTAGTCTGAGTTACGAACCGATTTCCACGCGGTGCGTCGCTTCCAGGCGACCGGCGGCGGCTCCACGATCCGCACATTGGTTCGGCCGCAGGCGATCGCCGAAAACAACGGGGGCACATAGGCCTGCCAATAGGGCTGCGAATTCACAAGCATATTGGAAAGCAGGCCCAGTTCCATATCATCCCTCAACCCGAGACTGACATTTCCGTTATTGTGTTAAACTTGTTAAAGCGCGCCATTCAATCGCCAGAAAAGGGGGAGCGCCTAGGCGCTGGCCGTCACGGCACAAGCACGGCCGCGCCCTCAAGCTTGCCGTTGCGCAGGTCGTCGAGAGCCTCGTTCGCCTTGTCGAGCGGATAGGTCGTAGTGGTGGTCCGCACCTTCGCCTGCGGCGCGAGCGCCAAAAACTCGTGTCCGTCTTCTCGGGTCAGATTGGCGACCGAGGCGACGCTACGCTCCTCCCACAAGAGCTCATAAGGAAACGAAGGAATATCGCTCATGTGGATGCCGCCGCAGACGGCCCGCCCGCCCTTGCGCAATGCAGCAAGCGCGGCGGGAACGAGCGCGCCGACCGGCGCGAACAGAATGGCGGCGTCCAGCGGCTCGGGCGGCTGCTCATCCGACCCACCCGCCCATTCGGCGCCCATCGAGAGGGCGAACGCCTGACCGGGATTGTCGCCCGGCCGGGTGAAGGCGAACACGCGCCGCCCCTGCCAGCGACAGACCTGGGCGATGATGTGCCCCGCGGCGCCGAAGCCATAAACGCCGATCGTCCGCCCGTCCCCGGCGAGCTTGAGCGAGCGCCAGCCGATCAGGCCGGCGCAGAGCAGTGGCGCCGTCTCGACCGGGTTGACGTCGTCGGGAAGGGAAAAGACGAAGTCGGCGTCGGCTATCGTATGAGTGGCGTAACCGCCGTCCCGGGTATAGCCCGTGAATAGGGGCGCATCGCAGAGGTTTTCACGTCCGCTGCGGCAATAGGGGCAGGTCCCGTCGGCATGGCCGAGCCAAGCTACGCCGATGCGTGCGCCGACCTTGAGGCCGACTCCTTCGCCGACCGCGTCGACGCGGCCGACAATCTCATGTCCCGGGACGATGGGGAGCTTGGGGTTGGGCAGTTCGCCGTCGACGACATGCAGATCGGTGCGACAGACGCCGCAAGCCTCAACCCGCACACGAACCTGGCCAAGTCCGGGCGAAGGGTCAGGCCGCTCCTCCATCACGAGCGGTTCCTGCGTCCGATGCAGGACCATGGCGCGCACCAGAGCGACTCCCTTCAGGCGCGCCGAGAGCCAGCGACCGATCGCCTGAGAAGCGCGTAGAGGCTTCCGCCGCTCAGCGCCCCCAGCACATAGACGATGAAAACGAGCACGGCGAGCGGCAGCGTGACGCTAAGCGCGAGGAAGGCAATGTTGACGCTCTGGGTGTTCTGGAACACGAAGATGATCAGCGCTGCGACGAACACGATCACGATTGCTAGATAGACCCAGCGCACGAAAGAACCCCCCTTGCCCGAAATAGGACGGCCGCGCCGTCCCTCCGGCTCAAACCCGCCGCGGGTTCATCGAAGCCCCTACGCTTTCAGGCGTTAGACGGCTTGCCGCAAACCCAAGCCGACCCCGATCCAGCTCGCCCCGGCGAACACGAGGTCAATGCCGAGAAAGATTCCAAGCACGTACAGCGAGGAGACTGGCCAATGAATCAGGATGATGATGCCGAGCAGCAGTGTGATCAGGCCCGAAGCGACCACCCAGCCCCACGGCGTCCCGCCCTTCATGTTGAAGCCGAGGAATACGCGCATGATGCCGGACGCGACGAGCGCGGCGCCGAGGATGAGCGTGAGCCACACCGCGGTCAGCAGCGGATTGTCGAACGCCACGAACCCGGCGATGATGTAGAGGACGCCGAGAGCGAGCCAGAACAGGAACCGTCCCCAGTTCTTGATCTGGAACGAGTGGATGACTTCGAAAACGCCCGCGATCAACATCATGATGCCGACAACATAGACACTGGCGATGGTCGCCATGACGACGCTGCCAAGCGCGATTATCCCGGCGATGAGGTAGACCACGCCGAGGGCGACAATCCAACCCCATTTGGTCCTGAGCGGCGCGATGCCCGCGCCTGGTCCGAGCCCTAAAACCGATGCTGTGTTGGTCATGGCGTCCGTCCCTGATTCCTGCGGCGCAATGACGGGAGCTCCCCTGCACTTCTGACGCGCCTCTCAGCCCAATCTATCACAGTCAATCTTGATGAGAAGCATTCCGTTCTGGCGCAACGGCTGGTCAGTCACCGCAGATTTGTCGGGGTCGAGGCAGAAATTGCACCCTCAGGCCTTGGCTGCCGCTCCAGTCCCTCAGGCGGCTCATGAGCAGGAAGGAAGCGGCTTCGTTCGAATCGGCCAGATAATCGCGTGCGGCGCGCGACAGGCGTTCAACCAACGATTTCTTGTAGCCCTTGTCGTTCGACCCCAGCGGGATGGTGGTGACAATGACAAGGACGCGCTGCTCGCCCCCGTCATGAGTCTTCGCAGTCCACACCTTCGCGGCCCTCGCGAGGGGATGAGAGAATGCCATTTACATTTGCCCCGTGGATGATATCCGCGCAGCGTAAAGGATCAGCGCCGGGCGAACCCGTCAAGCCCTTCGCACTGCAAAACACGCTTTGCGATCGCTACCGCCTACTGGAATTGAGCAGCCTCAGCACCAGCCACACCGGGACGACCACCATCGCCCCGGTCATGAGAATGCGTCCAACCTCATGGATATCGCTAAATCCAAGCTCCACGATCTGTCTCACGCTGCGCCAAGCGTCTGCAAACAATGTCGCCGGATCGAGGCCGAAAGTCTCGAGAACGATCCCAACGACAAACGAGACGACGATCAGGCGCACGGCGACCATCGCGGGCGATCCGCCGACGAACCGGTCCACGGCGTTGGTCATGACCGAAGATTCCGATCAAGCAATTGCGCCGCGTGCCGGCGGCTATGGCCGCCGGCGCGATGGTCGAATATCGGACCATATTTACGTCCCATCGATCAGGTCTTCGGAAACTGCACGACCGACGATGCCTTGGGCTGTCGAGGAGCACCGCCTTCGCCGACCGATCTCCTTGCCGTTGATCGTCAGGCGCCCTTGCGAGGCGCTGAGCTTGACCGTCGATCCGTCGGCCAGTTCGCCGGCAAGCAGCATCTGCGCCAGCGGATCCTGCACCCATTTCTGGATCACCCGCTTCAACGGACGCGCGCCATAGGTCGGATCGTAGCCCTTGTCGGCGAGCCATTGCCGCGCCTTCGCGTCGAGGCTGAGCCCGATCTTGCGGTCCTCGAGCAACCGGTTCAGGCGCTTGAGCTGGATCTCGACGATCTCGCCCATGTCTTCGCGCCGAAGCCGATGGAAGAGGATGATCTCGTCGACGCGATTGAGGAACTCGGGCCGGAAATGGCCGCGGACCACCCCCATGACTTCCTTCTCGACCGTCTTCGTATCCTCGCCCTCGCGCAGATTGACGAGGTATTCGGAGCCCAGGTTCGAGGTCATGACAATGAGCACGTTGCGGAAATCGACCGTACGTCCCTGCCCGTCGGTCAGCCGTCCGTCGTCGAGCACCTGCAACAGGACGTTGAAGACATCCGGATGCGCCTTCTCGATCTCGTCGAACAGCACGACCTGATAGGGTCGGCGTCGCACCGCCTCGGTCAAGGCTCCGCCTTCTTCGTAGCCGACATAGCCGGGAGGCGCGCCGATGAGCCGGGCGACCGAATGCTTCTCCATGTACTCGGACATGTCGATGCGCACCATCGCGCTCTCGTCGTCGAACAGGAAGGACGCGAGCGCCTTGGTGAGCTCGGTCTTGCCGACGCCGGTGGGGCCAAGAAACATGAACGAGCCGATCGGACGGTTCGGATCCTGGAGCCCCGCGCGGGCGCGCCGGACTGCGGTCGAGACAGCGACCACCGCCTCGCGCTGCCCGACGACGCGCCGCGCGATCTCTTCTTCCATCTTGAGGAGCTTCTCACGCTCGCCTTCGAGCATCTTGTCGACGGGAACGCCCGTCCAGCGCGAGACGACCTGCGCGACGTGATTGGCGGTCACCGCCTCATCGACCAGCACGCTATTGCTCTGGCTCTCGGCCTCCTGAAGCTTCTTTTCGAGCGTGGGGATCGTATCGTAGGTAAGCCTGCCAGCTTCCGCGTAGTCGCCCTTGCGCTGCGCCTGGGCGAGCCCGTTGCGCGCGGCGTCGAGCTCTTCCTTGAGCTTGGCGGCCTGGCCAAGCTTGTCCTTCTCGGCCTTCCAGCGGGCGGTCAGCGCGTCGGACTTCTCCTGCAGTTCGGCAAGCTCGCCTCCGAGCTTCTTGAGGCGATCCTTTGACGCCGTATCGGTCTCCTTCTTCAGCGCCTCCTGCTCGATCTTGAGCTGCATGATGCGCCGGTCGAACTCGTCCAGTTCCTCAGGCTTGGAATCGACCTGCATCCGCTGCCGGGCCGCAGCTTCGTCGATAAGGTCGATCGCCTTGTCCGGCAGGAAGCGGTCGGCGATGTAGCGGTCGGAGAGCGTGGCAGCGGCGATGATCGCCGGATCGGTGATCCGGACGCCGTGATGAGCCTCGTACTTCTCCTTCAAGCCACGGAGGATCGAGATCGTGTCCTCGACGGTCGGCTGGGAGACGAACACCGGCTGGAAGCGACGCGCCAGCGCCGCATCCTTCTCGACATGCTTGCGATATTCGTCGAGCGTCGTCGCGCCGACGCAATGCAGTTCGCCGCGCGCCAAGGCGGGCTTGAGCAGGTTCGAGGCGTCCATCGCGCCGTCGGCCTTGCCGGCCCCGACGAGGGTGTGCATTTCGTCGATGAACAGGATGATGCCACCAGCGGCCGCGGTCACCTCGTTGAGCACGCCCTTCAGGCGCTCCTCGAACTCGCCGCGATATTTCGCGCCGGCGATCAGCGATCCCATATCGAGCGCGAGCAGCTTCTTGTCGCGGATCGATTCCGGCACGTCGCCGTTGACGATGCGTAGAGCAAGCCCCTCGACGATCGCCGTCTTGCCGACGCCGGGCTCGCCGATCAGGACCGGATTGTTCTTGGTGCGGCGCGACAGCACCTGAACGGTGCGGCGGATCTCCTCGTCGCGTCCAATCACCGGATCGAGCTTGCCCGTGCTTGCGCCGCTTCGGTGAGGTCGCGCGTGTATTTCTTCAGCGCGTCATATTGATTTTCGGCGCTCGCAGAGTCCGCGGTGCGGCCTTTGCGCAGGTCATTGATCGCCGCGTTGAGCGTCTGCGCCGAGACGCCGGCGTTGGCCAGAATCTTGGCCGCCTGCGTTCCCTTCTCCATCGCGAGCGCAAGCAGGAGGCGCTCGACGGTGACGAACGAATCGCCCGCCTTCTGGGCGATCTTCTCGGCGTTGTCGAACAGGCGCGCCGTCGTCGGCGCCATATAGAGCTGCCCGGCCCCCGACCCTTCGACCTTGGGCAGCTTGGCGAGGGCGGCTTCGACCTCTGTCAGCGCCTGGCGAGAGTTCCCGCCCGCCCGATCGATCAGCCCGGCGGCCAAGCCCTCCTCGTCGTCCAGAAGCACCTTGAGCACGTGCTCGGGCGTAAACTGCTGATGCCCCTCACGCAGCGCTAGCGACTGCGCGGACTGCACGAACCCGCGCGCCCGCTCGGTATATTTCTCTAAATTCATCGTCGACCCCTTCGGCGCACGCTGGCGCCCCGAAGCGACGCCAACCAGCCCATACAATCGGATTGCCGCGATTTCACGGCTTGAACGTAATGTAGGAGCCGCCTGGCGCTGGGCGGAAGGGCGCAAAAGCGCTTAACGCCGAACGAAGAACATGGAATTGACCGATATCAATTTCTGCCCGCTCAGCGGGACGCGCGCTTCAAAAACTCCTGGAGCCATTCGGCGTTCATGCCGGCGATCGGGAGCCAGGCCTTGAACAAAGCCTCGGGAGAAAAGCGCTCGAGCTCGGCCATCATGCGCTTTTCGATCTCCGCCATGGCCGCCTTCTGCATCGGCTCGACATCCGGCAATCCCATGAACTGACGCGCCTCGAGAGGCGTGCAGTCAACATCGACGGTGATCTTCATCGGGCGCGCCTCTCCCTTTTCCAATGGCAAGCGGGATGACTTGGCGCGGAACGGCGAGTATGAGGGCCCTCTCGCGCTCTTTTGGGCCCGTGACTATTGCAGGTCTTTGCACATGTGAGCCAGTCTTGAGCGGGCCGAAAGCCTTTATTCTCCATCTGGAGCGCGCGAGTTCGCGCGCAGCCACGGTCCAGGCGCTGCGTGCCGCTCTCCCGATCGAAAGCGAAGTCCTGGCGGCCGTCGACGGCGCGCGTTTGACGCCGCAGGAGGTCGACCAAGTCTATGCCCGGCGGCGATTTCGGCCCACCTATCCGTTCCCGCTGACGAGGACCGAGGTCGGCGTTTTCCTCAGCCACCGCCTCGCCTGGCGGCGGATCGTCGATGACGCGCTCGACTTTGCCTTCATCTTCGAGGACGACGCTGAGATCGACCCTTCGGCATTCGCCGCGCTGGTCGAGTTCGTCACCCTCGAACGGTCGGCCTGGGATTACGTGCTGCTGCCGGCCGCGCCGATCCGCGAGCGGAGACGCCCGTCGCGCGCCGCGGCGGGCTTACGCTCCTGCGTCCCGACGCGCCGCCCTTAAGGGCGATCGCCCAGATCGTCTCGGTCGACGGCGCCAAGCGCCTGCTCGATCGCACCCTGCCCTTCGACCGCCCGTCGATACGACATTGCAGATGACTTGGATCACCGGCCAGCCAGCTACTGGTCGCCTCGCCCTCGCCGGTCCGCGACGTTTCCCTTAAGACCGGGGGCAGCACGGTCCAGCGCAAGTCGATGAGCCTCGCCGAGCGCCTGCGCCACGAGGCGATGCGCCCGATCTACCGCGCGCAGGTGCTGGCCCGCTACCGGCGGCATCTCAAGCCAGGTCGCGGTAAGCGCGCTCCATCGGGCGCCGGAGCGGCCTACGGAAGAATTGACAATATCTTGACTGGCCCGGCCCGACGTGATACGGTTTTTCAGAAGTAATGTGGCATTTCTTTAAGGGACCCGCTCGTCGGTTCATCGAGCGCCTTGGGCATCGCGGGGGACGATGTCCGCAGGACAAGCCCGAGCGACTCGCTAATCTCGCTGCAAGCCATTGGAATCGCTCAAAACGGACTGCAAGGGCGTTGCAGACGCGGTCGCTGACCGCGTCGGCTGCGACCGGCGGTCGCGGCTACAAGGCACCCGTCAGGCGACCGCCGCCCCCATCAGTTTTCGCGCCGCGGCCGGGCTCATTGGCTGGCCGAAAGCCGCCCCTTGAGCGAATTGGCAGCCAAGCTGGGCAAGCTCGACTGCGTCGGATTCCGTCTCCGCCCCTTCGGAGATGACGTCCATCCCGATCTCCTGGGCCATGGCCACGATCGAGCGCAGGATGGGCGAGCGCGCGCCGAACGAATTGGGTCTGACCAGCGACGCATCGATCCTCATCGCGTCGAATTGGTACTGCGGCAGGTGGCCGAGCGAGGTGTAGCCGGCGCCGAAGCGGTCGAGCATGAGCGCCGCGCCGATTTCGCGCACCCGTTGCAGAAGCGCCGCCGCATATTCCGGGTTTTCCATCACCAGACTCTCCGGCGCGGCAAGCTTGAGCGAGCCGCGCTGGACGTAATGGCGGCCAAGCGCGGAGCGCACGTCGAGCAGCAAGTCGTGGCTCAGCATCTGGCGCGAGGAGGCGGCGACGGTGGCGAAGATCGGCGGATTGACCTCGAGCGCCTTCTGCCACGCCGCGAGCTCCCTGGCGGTCGCCTCGAGAGCATAGGCGCCGATGTCGACGATCGCGCCGGTCGAACTCGGCGGCGGAGCGGAATTCATCCTCGCCGAGGACGCCGAGCCTCGGATGGCGCCAGCGGATCAGCGACTGGAACCCGGCGACCGTGCGATCCTCGAGGCGGACGATCGGCCGAAACAGGATCGAGATCTCGCCGCGCTCGAGCGCGCGCCGCATGTCGTTCTCGAGCGTCTGCCGGTCGGTGCGATACGAGCGCATGGCGGGGGCGAAAATCACCACCCGACCGCCGCCGGCCTTCTTGGCGTTGGCGAGCGCGAGCTGAGCGTCAGCGAGAAGATCGCCGCCCTTGTCGTGCAGCTTCGGATTGTAGTGCGCCGCGCCGATCGAAACGGAGAGTGTGATCTCCCGTTCGCCGAAGCTGATCGGTGCGGCAAGCGCGGCGTGCAAGGCGTCGATCCTGGCGGGCGCCTCCATCGAGCCCGGATCGGCGAGCACGATCGCGCCGAACGTGTCGCCGCCCAGGCGAGCCAGCGTATCGCCCGGGTTCAGATCGCGCGCCAGGCGACGGGCCACCGCCAGACAGAGCCGAGTTGCCGATCGACAGCCCGTAGGAATCGTTGACCGACTGGAATTCGTCGACGTCGATCACCATCACCGTCGGCGCCGCGCCGCCCGGCTTCTGGGCCAAGTGAATTGCCGCGCCCAGGCGATCGGTGAACAGCTCGCGGTTGGGAAGGCCGGTCAGATTGTCGTGCACCGCGTCATGGAGCATCCGCTCTTCGGCCGATTTGAGTTCGGTCACGTCCGACAGCGAGCCGATCACGCGCACCACCTCGCCGTCGGCGCTGATCACGGGCCGCGCTTTGAGAACGTACCAGAAATAATGTCCGTCCGACCCGCGCAGTCTCAAGTCGTGGTTGATCCGGCCCGAGCGCTGATGCAGGAGCCCGTCCAGCGCCAGCGTGTAGCGGTCGCGATCGAGAGGATGCAGCACATCGAGCCAGCCGGCGGCCGGCCCCTCGAGCGCGCCGCGCTTCAAGCCCAGTTGGCTTTCGATCGCCTCGCTGCCGTTCACTTCGTCGGTCAGCACGTTCCAGTCGAAGATCGCTTCGCCCGATCCGGTCATGGCGAGCGAGCGCCGCTCGGCGTCGGGGCCGCTATCCATCGCGCCGCCGGAGCCCGGAAAAGGCGAATTGCATCACCGTGAAGCCGATCAGCATGACGATCAGCACCAGGCCGCCGACCAGGCCCGGCGCCGCGAGGTCATTGGTCAGATAGCCGAGCGCCGCCGCTCCCGCGGCCACCACCCAGACCGCGAGCAAATACCAGGTCGGGATCAGCATCACGGCGCGGTCGGACCCGCGGGCCGCGAGGCTCAGGATGAGCAGGAATCCGACGCCGGCGACGGTGGCGATGGAGATTCTCGCTACCCCCGCCGCGACCGCCGGATTGTAGACCGAGAGCCCGACCACGGCCGCCATCAGCACGAGCCAGGCGAGCGCGAAATGGGTGTAGCGCACATGCCATCGGCGCAGATTGAGATAGGCGAAGAGGAAGATGATGAGCGTCGCGCCGATCGTCGCCTCGACGCCTGCGCGCCAGATTTTTTCCGAGGCGTCGCCTAGGCTGAACATCTTCCGCCAGAAGCCGAAATCGATGCAGACATAGGCGAACACCGCCCAGGCGAGCGCCGCGGCGGCGGGAAAAATCATCGCGCCGCGGACCACGAAGACGATGGTCAAGAACAGGGCCAGGAGCCCCGCGATGCCGATCAGAATCCCCTCGTAGAGGGTGAGGCTCGCCGACTTGTCCTTGAACGCGTCCGGCTCCCACAAATAAAGCTGCGGCAGGTTCGGCGTGCGTAGCTCCGCCACATAGGTCACAGTCGTTCCGGGATCGAGGGTTAAGCGAAAGACATCGGCGTCCGCGCTGTCCTCACGCTCCGGCGCCGCGCCCTGGCTTGCGGTGATGGTCGTGATTCGCGACGAACCGAGGTCCGGCCAGATGAGGCCGGAGCCGACGAAGCGAAAGTGCGGCGCGACAATCAGCCGTGTCAGTTGCTCATCGGAATCATTGGTCAGCGCGAACACGATCCAGGCCGGCTGCGCCCCGGGCTCGAGCGCGCTGACCTCAATCCGGCGGACGATGCCGTCTGCGCCGGGCGCGGTCGACACCTGGATGCGATCGCCCTGCGCGCTGTAGCGCTCGACGGCGCGGGTCAGATCGATCGCGTCCGAATCCGGCGAGACCCTCACGGATTGCACCGCGCCGGCGGGCCCGCACAACGCCGTCAGCGCGGCGAAAAGGACCACGACGCCGACGAGGCCGCGCCAGGCGCCCGAGGCGCGCTTCGCCGCCCTGCAGGCGAAGCTCGTTCTGCGGCACCCGCGCAGGCGATCCTTGAGGGTCAGTTCAGTCAAGATTGGTCCATGCCAGTCGTGGACGCGAGTCGCTTTGGACCAGCCCGAACAGGACGTGGTCGCGCCAAGCCCCGTTGATCCTGAGGAAGCCTCGCGCGTAGCCCTCGCGGTTAAAGCCGTTGCGCTCGAGGAGCGCGATCGAGGGCGCATTTTCCGGGATGCAGGCCGCTTCGATCCGGTGCAGCCGCAACCTCATGAGCGCGAACTCGACCGTCGCGGCGACCGCGCGAGTCATGCGTCCTTTGCCCGCGTGCTGGGCGCCCATCCAATAGCCGAGCGTCCCGCTCTGCGACACTCCGCGCCGCACCCCGCCCAGGGTGATTCCGCCCAAAAGCTCATCGTTGGCGCCGTCGAAAATGAGAAACGAATAGGCCTCGTCGCGAGCCATGTCGTCGTCTTGCCGCTTGAGGCGGCGGCGAAACGCGGCGCGCGTCAAATCATCGTCCGGCCATGTCGGCTCCCAAGGCTCAAGAAAGCTGCGGCTTGCGGCCCTGAGCCTCGACCATGACGAATAGTCCCCGAGCGACGCCGGTCGCAAATAGAGCCCGTCGCCGCGGAGCACCGGCTCCGGGACAACGGACCGCGTCAAGCCGAAGAGCGCCATCATACCCCTTTCAACGCGCGGGCGATCTTCGCTTGGCCGGGGGCTTTGCCGGCCGCACCAATCACCGCTACGGAGGGGGACGATCTAAGCATGGCGGCGCCGGTTTTGCGAACATCTTCGACAGTGATGGCGTCGACCCGCGCCAGCATCTCGTCGAAGGAAAGAGGACGTCCGTAGATCTGCATCTGGCGCGAGAGTTGATGGACCCGCGCCCCGGGCTGCTCGAGCGCGGTCACCAGCGAGACCTTCATCTGCGCCTTGGCGCGGCGAATTTCCGATTCCTCGAGCCCGTGCGCTGCCTCGCCAAGGCAATCGAGCGACGCAGCGACCACCTCCGCCACATCCCGGTCGGCCGAGCCGGCGTAGAAGCCGAACAGGCCCGTGTCGATGAAGTCCCAGTGGAATCCATAGATCGAATAGGCGAGTCCCCGTTTCTCGCGCACCTCCTGAAAGAGCCGCGACGACATGCCCCCGCCCACTGCGGCGGCGAAAACCTGGGCGGCGTCGCGATCGGGCGCGTTCGCCCGCCGGCCCTCGAAGCCCACCACGATATGAGTCTGCTCGAGGCGCCGTTTGACCTTGGTCTCGCCTCCGGCATAGGCGGCCTGTCCTTCGGCCGGCGCCGGCGCGGCCGGGAGACCCTCGAGGCGAGATTGAGCAAGCGCCAGGATATGATCATGGTTCACCGCTCCGGCCGCAGCGACGACGGTCGCGCCGGCGCTGTAGCGGCGGCCCAAATACTGGTCGATCGCCGCCCGGTCGAAGGCCTCGACGCCCTCTCGGGTGCCAAGGATCGGCCGGCCGATCGGCTGGTCCGGCCAGGCGGTCGCGGTGAGGAGATCGAACACCAGGTCGTCTGGCGTGTCTTCGACCGCCCCGATCTCCTGGACAATGACGTTCTTCTCGCGTTCGAGTTCCTCAGGGGCGAACACGCTCTCGGTGAGAAGGTCGCCAATGACGTCGAGCGCGAGTTCGGCGTCGCTCCCCAGAACGCGAGCGAAATAACTGGTCCGTTCAACGCCGGTCTCTGCGTTCAGGTCGCCGCCGACATTCTCGATCGTCTCGGCGATGTCGCGGGCGCTTCGCCGGCGCGTGCCCTTGAACGCCATATGCTCGATGAAATGCGAGAGCCCGTGCTCGCCGGCGCGCTCGTAGCGCGATCCGGCGCCGACGAACACGCCGATCGCCGCCGTCTTAACATGGGGTGCCGTCTCGGTTACGACGGCGAGCCCTGAGGGAAGGCTCGTAATTTGAACGCTCACGCCGCGGCTCGCGCAGTCTGACGCAGGTAATCGGCCACCGCCCGGCTGTTGGTTGGGCAGGACGACGATCGTTTCCTTGCGCTCCATCAGATCCTCAAGGGCCTCCGGCAGCGGAGGCCGCACTCCGGTCGCGGCCTCAACGGCGTCGGGAAACTTCGCCGGATGAGCCGTCCCGAGAGCGATGACCGGCGTCGCCGGGGACGCGGCAAGCGCTTTTCGCGCGGCGTGGACGCCGACCGCGCTATGCGGGTCGATGATCATGCCGCTTAAGCGATAGACGCGGCCCATTTCCTCCGCGCATGCCGGCTCATCGACCCGGAAAGCGTCGAAATCGGCGCGGATGCGCGCGAGCGCGGCGCGTCGGAATCGTGAATGAGCCTTCTTTGGCGAGCGCGCTCATCTGCGCGACCACTTCCTTCGGGTCGCGGCCAGACGCCTCGAACAGGATGCGCTCGAAATTCGAGGACACCTGAATGTCCATCGACGGCGACTGAGTTGCCTTGACCTCGGTTGGCGCATAGCGTCCGCTGGCCAGCGTGCGCGCGAGAATGTCGTTCTCGTTGGTCGCGATGATCAAACGCTCGATCGGCAATCCCATGCGCTTGGCGTAATAGCCGGCCAGCACGTCGCCGAAATTGCCGGTCGGAACAGCGAAGGAAACCGGCCGGTCGGGCGCGCCGAGCGCGACGGCGCCGACGAAATAATAGACGATCTGCGCGAGGATGCGCGCCCAGTTAATGGAATTGACGCCCGAGAGGCGCATTTCGTCGCGCAAGGCGAGATCGCCGAACAGGTCCTTGACAATGCGCTGACAGTCGTCGAACGATCCTTCGATCGCGAGCGCGTGGACGTTTGCCCGATTGACCGTCGTCATCTGCCGGCGCTGCACGTCGGATACCCGCCCGTGCGGATAGAGGATGAACACTTCGACCTGGGACTCCTCGGCGAAAGCCTCGATCGCCGCCGCCCCCGTGTCGCCTGAGGTCGCCCCGATAATCGTCGCTAGCGCGCCGCGCTGACGCAAAACGCGATTCATCGCCCGACCCAGCCATTGCATGGCGAAATCCTTGAACGCCAGCGTTGGTCCGTGGAAAAGTTCGAGCGCGAACAGATTGTCATCGATCTGCGCGAGGGGGGCGACCGCGGCGTGCCGGAAACCGGCGTAAGCCGCCGCGGTCAGCGATTTCATTTCGTCGGAAACGAAGTCCTCGTCGAGGAAGGGCGCCATGATTCGCGCTGCGGCTTCCGCATACGGAACGCCCCTCAGCGCCCGGATCGCCTCCGGCGGCAAACGGGGAACGGAGAGCGGCAGATAAAGGCCGCCGTCTCGCGCGAGTCCCGCGAGAAGCGCGTCCGCGAAGCCCATCGTCGGCGCAGCTCCGCGGGTCGAAATATAATGCACGATAAGAGAATCCTTGGCCGATCCGGTCCCTAGCGCAAACTGCGCGAAAGTGGAATGGCGGGGGACTTGGTCGCCGAATCCGGCCAAAGCAAGACGCGGTGGGCAGGGATTTGCACGGCCGGAATGCCTGACGACCCAATTTCGCACTTGAAAAGGCCTGACAACCTTCCGTAACGTGACATAATGAAAACAAAGGGCGCGGTCCTCAAGACCGAGCCGGTCGATTGGGACGCGAGGGATGAGCGCGGCGTTTCGAGCTTTTTTGCGGAAGCTGGTTCGTAGGGGTCGCCTGGAAGTGGTGGCGGCAGATGGAATAGCCGAAACCTACGGCGACGGCGCGGGGCCGCCGCTTGGCGTGAAACTTCTGGACACAGCGGCGGAACGGCGGCTCATGCTCAATCCGGCGCTGGCGCTTGGCGAACTCTACATGGACGGACGGTTGGTCGTAACCAAAGGCGGCCTTTACGACCTCTTGGAGCTTGGCGCGCGCAACCTCGCCGAACTCGAGGGTGAGCCCTGGGCGAAGGCGCTGGCCAAGGCGCGCCTCGCATTTCGCGGCCTTCACCAGCGCAACCATCGGCGCAACGCCCGCCGCAACGTCGCCGCGCACTATGACCTCGATCAGCGCCTTTATGATCTCTTCCTCGATTCCGACCGCCAGTATTCCTGCGCTTATTTCGAATATCCGGGCCAATCGCTGGACGAGGCCCAAACCGCGAAGAAGCGTCACCTCGCCTCGAAGCTTCTCGCGAAGGACGGCGCGACCACGCTCGACATTGGCTGCGGCTTTGGAGGTCTCGCGCTCTATCTCGCCGGCGTGGCTGGCGCGCGCGTGACCGGGGTCACCCTATCCGAGGAGCAGTTCGCCGTCGCCACCGCCCGCGCCCGCGAGACCGGACTCGCCGATCGGGTCGAGTTTCGGCTGCAGGACTATCGCGACGTCCCCGAGAAATTCGACCGTATCGTCTCGGTCGGCATGTTCGAGCACGTCGGCGTCAACCACTATGACGAGTTCTTCACCAAGGTTCGCGGCCTGCTCAAGGACGATGGGGTGATGTTGCTCCATTCCATTGGCCGCAACTCCGTTCCCGGCGTCACCAACGCCTGGATCCGCAAATATATCTTCCCCGGCGGCTATATTCCGAGCCTGTCCGAAGTGTTGCCGGCGATCGAACGGGCGGGCCTCTACGTGACGGACATCGAGATTCTCCGCCTGCATTACGCCGATACGCTGCGGGCCTGGCGCGAGCGCTTCATGGCGCGGCGGGACGAAGCCAGAAAGCTCTATGACGACCGCTTCTGCCGGATGTGGGAGTTCTACCTAGCCGGATCGGAAACCGCGTTCCGCGTCGACGCGCACATGGTGATGCAGATTCAGATCGCCAAGCGCCAGGAGGTCGTGCCGCTGACCCGCGACTACATCCCTGACCGAGAGGCGGAGCTTCGGCGCCGCGAGGCGGCGGCGCGCTCCCAGATTCGGCACGCGGCGGAGTAGCTTCAGGCCGCCTCAGCGAACCGAACCGCAAGACCCGTAGCCATCACCCGCTCAAGCCGAAGTCCGTCGATTTCGCAGCCCTTGCAACCCTCGACGTCGAACTGGACGTCGACGACCGCGTCGGCTCCGTAATCCTCGGCTTCGCGCGTTAGCGCCTCGATGGCCGCCCGCCGATCGGCTTCGGCGCCTGGACCGCCGGCTGCGCGCCACGGCCCCGCCGCCCGGATTCGCCCAATCGCAACTGTACGCCGGCCACCATCGAGCGCGGCCGTAGAACTCACTTGCATGAGATTCAGCCCATGTCCTTAAAAATGCAGACTCCTTAGCGCACTCGGCCTTTCCGAGCCGTTAACAACGCGTTACGGCTCGGAAATTAGCGACGTCAGCGGAGATAGCTGGCGAAGCGCTGCGGCGCTGTGATGCACCGCACAATATAGGGTCCTCGGCCGGTTTTGCTACTCCGACACCGCCGGCTCGGCCGCCGGCGTCTTTTCGAGGTCGGCGCCCGTCTGCTGGTCGACGACGCGCATCGAGAGCTTGACCTTGCCGCGATCGTCGTAGCCCATGACCTTGACCTTGACCCGGTCGCCTTCCTTGACGACGTCGGTCGTCTTGTTGACCCGGGTCTTCGCAAGCTGCGAAATGTGGACGAGACCGTCCTTCGAGCCGAAGAAATTGACGAAGGCGCCGAATTCGACCGTCTTGACCACTGTGCCGTCGTAAATCTGGCCGACCTCCGGCTCCGAGGCGATCGACTTGATCCAGTTGACCGCAGCCTTGATCTTGGCGCCGTCGCTCGAGGCGATCTTCACCGTGCCGTCGTCCTCGATGTTGATCTTGGCGCCGGTCTTTTCGACGATCTCGCGGATCACCTTGCCGCCCGTGCCGATGACTTCCCGGATCTTGTCGGTCGGGATCTTCATGGTCTCGATGCGCGGCGCGAACTCGCCAAGCTCGGCGCGCGCGCCGGTGATCGCCTTGCTCATCTCGCCAAGGATATGCATGCGCCCGTCGCGCGCCTGGGCGAGCGCACGGGCCATGATTTCCTCGGTGATGCCGGCGATCTTGATATCCATCTGGAGCGAGGTGACCCCCTCGCTCGTGCCCGCGACCTTGAAGTCCATGTCGCCGAGATGGTCCTCGTCGCCCAGAATATCGCTCAGCACCGCGAAGCGTTCGCCCTCGAGGATGAGGCCCATCGCGATGCCGGCGGTCGGGCGCTTCAGCGGCACGCCGGCGTCCATGAGCGCCAGCGATGATCCGCACACCGTCGCCATGGACGACGAGCCGTTCGAACTCGGTGATCTCCGAGACCACGCGAATGGTGTAGGGAAATTCGGCCGCGGTCGGCAGCATCGGGTGAATGGCGCGCCAGGCGAGCTTGCCATGTCCGATTTCGCGCCGCCCCGGGGAGCCCATGCGGCCGGTCTCGCCGACCGAATAGGGCGGGAAATTGTAATGGAGCAGGAATCGCTCCTTGTAGGTCCCGTCCAGCGAATCGACATATTGCTCGTCCTCGCCGGTGCCCAGCGTGGCCACGGCCAAAGCCTGCGTTTCGCCACGCGTGAACAAAGCCGAGCCATGGGTGCGCGGCAGCACGCCGACTTGCGCCAGGATCGGGCGCACGGTGGTCAAGTCCCGTCCGTCGATGCGGCGTTGGTGGTCGAGAATGTTCCAGCGCACGACCTTGGCCTGAGCCTTGCGGAACGCCTCCGCGACGTGTTCGGGGGGAAATTTCAGCTCGGCGCCTGCCGGCGCGAGCGCGGCGAACACCTTGGCCTTGACGGCGTCGACGGCGGCGTAACGCTCCTGCTTCTGGGTCAGCGAATAGGCGGCGCGCAGATCGGTTTCGCCTACCTCGAGCACCGCCTTTTCGACCTCCGCTCGATCATTCGCGGTAAGTTCGCGCGGCTCCTTGGCGGCCTTCTCGGCCAGGCTGATGATCGCCTGGATGACCGGCTGGAAACCGGCGTGGCCGGCCATCACCGCCTTCAGCATGGTGTCTTCGCTGAGCTCTTGGGCCTCCGATTCGACCATCAGCACGGCGTCCGCGGTCCCGGCCACGACCAGATCGAGGGTCGAGTCCTTCATCTCTTCGACCGTCGCATTCACCCGGATTTCGCCCTTGATGAATCCGACGCGGGCCGCCGCGATCGGCCCCATGAACGGCACCCCGGAAAGCGTCAGCGCCGCCGAGGAGGCGACCATCGCCAGAATGTCCGAGTCGGTCTCGAGATCATAGGAGAAGACCGTGGCGATTACCTGCGTATCGCAACGGAAGTCATCGGGAAACAGTGGACGGATCGGCCGATCGATCAGGCGGGAAGTCAGCGTCTCGCGATCAGAGGGACGACCTTCGCGCTTGAGATAGCCGCCGGGAATTCGCCCCGCAGCAAACGCCTTTTCCTGGTAGTGGACGGTCAGGGGAAAGAAATCCTGGCCGGGCTTCGCCTCCTTGGCGGCGACGACGGTCGCCAGCACCGTGGTTTCGCCCCAGGTGGCGAGCACCGCCCCGTCGGCCTGACGGGCCACGCGTCCGGTCTCGAGCGTGAGCTTGCGCCCGCACCAGTCGATTTCTTCGCGTTGTATGTCAAACATCTTTCTTCATCCTGCATAAGTTGAGGATGCGAAAGCCTGCGGCCCATGCCGCCCGTCGATCGGGCTCGTCATCGGCAAGACGGCGAGCGGCTGGGCGCACGCCACAGCCGCTCGCGATCCTGCCATGACGCCAGGCTCTCGCATTGGATTGAGGGCTTCGGCCGCGCCGTCGCCCTGCCTAGACGTCGGGACGCCTAAAAGCAGCCGCCCCGTTCGCGTGGGGCTCGCCTTCAGCGGCGAATGCCCAGGCGCTCGATGAGGGTCTTGTAGCGCCCCTCGTTCTGCTTCTTGACATAGTCGAGAAGCGTTCGCCGCTGCGACACCATCTTGAGCAGGCCGCGGCGGGAATGGTTGTCTTTGACATGAGTCTTGAAGTGATTGGTCAGGTTGGTGATGCGCTCGGTGAGAATCGCAACCTGAACCTCGGGCGATCCCGTATCGCCCACTTTCAAACCATATTGATTGATGAGCGCGGTTTTGCGCTCGGCGGTGATCGACATCGGCTTTTCCTTGATGTGGAGCGCAAAACTGCGCATTCAATGAGCGGCCGAACCGGGATGTCGTCCAGGTCGGTCGCGACGCTGATCCGAAGGCGCTAACCGGCCCGCGGATTGCGCGCTTATACAGATTTCATGGCCGCGCGCCAGCATTTTCTCTTGATTGAGCGAGAGTGACCGGAAGAACGGCCTTGACAAAATTCCTCCGTGACGCGGGCGGACGGGCCCTTCTTGCGCGCACGTTTGTAAATCACAAACCGCGAGTGGTGAGCGTCGTCACAGAGCGAGGATGGAATTCCAGTCATGGTGTCCCGGGACCGCGCTCCTCAATTAGCAATACGTCTTTGAAGATAACATGCGGTTCTCGGCCGCGCAGCGTGCGTTCGCTCTTTTCAGCTTTCGACTCAATTCACACCCGTTCGATCCATATTTTGAAAGGAATATTCTCATGGCAGACCGCGATCATCTCGAAAACGCCTTTTCCATGCCGAAGGGCTTCAAGATTTATGAGGTTCGTCCAAGGGCGCGCCAGATCCTCGAGAGCCTTACCCCGCTTGCGGCGCCGCCGGCTCCCCCTCCGCTGGGGCCCCTCGCCGCCTTCGTCGGCACTTGGAACGGCATGGGCTTCAACACCATTTTCCGCCCGCAGCACCAGACTTTCCCACTGCCGACCCCCGCGCCGGGCGATAACCTGCTGGAACTCAATCTCACGTCGGAGACGCTGTCGTTCAACGCCAGCCTCGGCTCCATCCCCAATCGCGGGATGCTTCAGGACGACCTCTTCATGAACGGCGTTCCTTACGTTCAATCGATCAATGACGTGACCAATCCGGCGCCGCCCACCGGCATCCACTTCGAGCCAGGCATTTGGCTTAGCGTTCCGGCGACCACTGATCCACAGGAGCCGATCTCGGTTGCGCGCATGGCGTCAATCCCGCACGGGACGACGATCATCGCACAGGGGATTGTCCTCCCCACGGCCGATGGACCGCCCAATATCCAGCCGGTCGACATCACGCCCTTCCCGATCGGCGGCGGCTCGCCAATCCGCTTCCCGAGCCAGACTGCCGCCACTCAGGGGACCGCGCGTATCCCGCAGGACCTGACCCCGTGGCTCGACGCTGGCACGATCACCCAGGAACTCTTGGACGACCCGAATCAGATGCTGAGAAAGGCGATTTCGGTTCAGAAAATTCTGTCCACGACAACGATGATCGTGAGTACAAATCCGAAATCGCCGCTGTTCGGTGGGGGAACGAGCAATATCGCCTTTCTGCTCGGCAACGCGGCGGGTAACCCGGCGAACGCCAACGCAATTCAGATGGACGCGATCTTCTGGATCGAGACGGTCGAGCATCAGCTTCACATTGACTTTCCGAACGGGAGCGCGCCGACGACCGTCCAGCCCCGCGGCGCGCCGTTTGGACTTCCCGTCCCGACGTTTTTGCTCGATCCGCCCGTTCAAGTGACCGGTTCGAAGATCATCAAGGTGACGTCGACGCAGATCCAGTACAGCCAGAAGGTTATTCTCAACTTCAACGGCTTGTCATGGCCGCATGTCTCCGTCGCGACGCTTGTTCCTGCCGACCCGCTTCCGATCCCGGACTCTGCCTGGCAATGACAGACTTGAAAAAGACGCGCGGAGCGCGAAGCCGAATTCGGCTGACCGCGGCCGGGAACCCCCGGCGCGGCGCGGGCTCCGTCCCGATATCGGGGCGGAGCCTTCGAGCGAGGGGGCCCATTCGCTATTGGAAGCGCCGCAGATTTTCATCCGCGCGGGCGAGTTTCTCGTCGAGCGTGACAAGTTCCGCGTCAAGCGCGCGGGCGAGCCAAAGGTAGCTCGCGTCAGAAAGGCTGAGCTTCGTCTGCTCAGCAAGCACGATCGCGGCCCTGGGATCGACCGGCTCCAGAGTGACTGAAAGCGCGTCGAAAAAGGAAAAAGCTTCGAGCAACGTCTCCCGCTGGTCGGGCGCGGCTCGGATTTTCTTCAAGCACGCGTTCGCGACTTCGAATCCCATCAGGTTTGGAGCCCGGAGCGTCGCGTGCCGCAGTCGCGGAAGAATCTCGTCGCTCGTCAGCTCATTGAAAAGCAACGCGACAATTGCGGACGCGTCGACAACCTTATCGGTCACGGTCTTCGCGGATCAGCCGCGCCGCTTCGTCCCGCCGCATGAGACCGAGCCTGTTCACTCTCGCGACGACTTCGTCCAAGGGGAGCTGGCGCGGCGTTCCGGTCGCCTCGTCGATCAACGTCCTCAATTCGCCCTGCAGCGACCGATGGTTGGCTTTGGCGCGTTCGCGCAGCCGCCTCACTTGGTCCTCCGGGACGCCTTTGATCGAAAGGTCCACAAGCACGCTCCAAAATGGTTCATCTATGGAGCATATTTGGAGCAGAAATGCAACCGTAAGCCTCGCTGAGTTTGAGAGGGCCCGGTCACCGTCGCATCCGGTTGCCGCCCACGTTAGAAGCAGCTACCAAGTCGCGATCCTGCCCGTCCGCTTCTAATGCCCGCTTCCCCAGACGACCTCCTTGCCTATCTCGCTGCGCTCGGCGTCGAGACCGAGACCGTCGACCATCCGCCGCTGTTCACGGTCGAGGACTCGCGGGCTTTGCGCGGCGAAATCCCCGGCGGCCACACCAAGAACCTGTTCGTCAAGGACAAGAAGGGCCGCCTGTTCCTGCTCGTGCTCGGGGAGGAGACCGCGGTCGACCTCAAGCGCGCGCACGAGAAGATCGGCGCGCAGGGGCGGGTCTCCTTCGGCTCGGCCGAACTCTTGGAAGAGGTTTGGGGCGTTAAGCCTGGCGCGGTCACGCCGTTTGGCGCCATCAACGACAAAGCCGGCAAGGTTTCCGTCGTGCTGGACGAAAACATGATGCGCCACGAACAGCTCAACTTTCATCCGCTGGTCAACACCCGCAGCACTGGGCTTAAGAGCGCCGACCTGGTCAAATTCCTGCGAGCCACCGGACATGAGCCGCTCGTCGTGGGCCTGGGCCTGGATCAAGCGCCGGTTGAATAAAATGCCGAACGCCTCCATTTAGGGCGCTAAAGCGGACGGGCCGGGGCCCGCCCGCTCGCTCGGCTGGAGATGATGGGACATGGCGAATGTGAGCGGCGCGGTCGCGCCTCAAACCAAACCGGGTTCGGTCAAGGAGGTCACGACGGCCTCGTTCCGCGCCGACGTGCTCACGGCCTCGACGCGCCAGCCCGTCCTGGTCGACTTCTGGGCGCCGTGGTGCGGACCCTGCAAACAGCTTGCGCCGGCGCTGGAGAAGGCCGTCGCCAACTCGGGCGGCAAGGTTGCGCTGGTCAAGATGAACATCGACGAGCATCCCCAGATCGCGGGCCAGCTCGGCATCCAGTCGATTCCGGCCGTCATCGCCTTCGACAAGGGCCAGCCGGTGGATGGATTTGTCGGCGCGCTGCCGGAAAGCCAGATCCGCGGCTTCATCGAGCGGCTCGTCGGGCCGCTGCAGAACAAGTCGGCCGCGCTTTTGGCGGAGGCCGAGGACGCGGCCGCCAAAGGCGACGCGGCCGGGGCGGCGGCCATCTATTCCGAGATTTTGGCCGACGACCCGGGCGAGGCCAAGGCGATCGGCGGTCTCGCCAAACTCCATGTCGCGGCCGGACGCCTTCAAGAAGCGAAGGCCTTATTGGAGACGGCGCCGGCCGCGCCCGCAGGCAAGGAGCAGGACCCGGCGGTCGTCGCAGCTCATGCGGCGCTGCGGCTGGCGGAGCAAGCCTCGAATGTCGGCGAACTCGCGCCGCTTGAGCAGGCGATAACCGCCAACCCGGACAACCACCAGGCGCGCTTCGACCTTGCGGTCGCGCTGTCGGCGAAGGGCGACCGCGACGGCGCCGCCGACCAACTGCTCGAAATCATCCGCCGCGACCGCAGCTGGAACGACCAGGCGGCGCGCAAACAATTGTTGCAGCTGTTCGAGGCCTGGGGTCTGATGGACCCGGCGTCGGTCGCCGCGCGGCGCAAGCTGTCGGCGCTCTGGTTTTGACAACAAGCCGCCGTCCAAGACGCCCGAAGAACGGGACGAGGACCATGAAACTCAACCGGACTTTCGCTTGCCCGGCCGAGATGCCGGCAACGATCCCGCTGTTTCCGCTGACGGGCGCGCTGCTCTTGCCGCGCCGGCCGATCCAGCTCACGGTGTTCGAGCGCCGCTATCTCGAAATGCTAGACGATGCGCTCTCCGGCGAACGCCTGATCGGCGTCATTCAGCCATCCTCGGAGGAGGAGACGTCCGATTCGGCGCCGGAACTCTATCCGCTCGGCTGCGCGGGCCGAATCGTCCAATATGCTGAGATCGGCGACGGCCGCTGCTTTTTGACATTGATGGGGGTGGCGCGGTTCCGCCTGACCGGCGAAACGCCGAGCGACCATCCCTATCGGATCGCCATTCCCGATTATTCGCCGTTCGCCGAGGACTTTACCGAAGGCGCCGGCGAAGCGGCGGTCGATCGCGAGGATCTGATCGCAGCCTTGAAGCGCTTCGCCGAGGTCAACGAGATCAAGGTCGTGTGGAGCGACATCAAGAAGGCGTCCAATGAGGCCCTGGTAAACGGCCTGTCGATGATGAGCCCGTGCGGCCCCAGGGAAAAGCAGGCCTTGCTCGAGGCGCCCGATCTCAAGTCGCGCGCCGAGATGCTGGTGGCGATCACCACCATCGAGCTTGCGCGCGGCCAGGACGCCGCGACGCAGATTCACTAGGCCCCGCTCTCTTGGACAGAGGCTTTAGAACATATTTTATGTGTTATTGGTGCCTAAAGCCCGCTCCCCTCGATTGACTGCGAGAAAAGTTGCGCGAAAGCGCACTTAAGCCGCCGAAATCATTCACCCGTGTAAACTTGTGCGCGGGACCCTGCCCGGTCGCCCATCGGGCGCCTCGGAAGCCTCTATTCCGCCGCCTGGCGTAGCGCCGCGTAGCGGGTGAGCTGCGCCCTCAACGGCGCGGGCTTGAGCGGCTTGTTCATCACGACAATATCATCGCGCTCGGCTTCGTCGCGTACTTCCGGGCTTCGGTCGGCGGTGGCGAGGATCGCGGGCGTGCCGCGGCCAAAGCGCTCGCGCAAGCCCCGGATCGCGGCGACGCCGTCGCCGGAATCGAGGTGGTAGTCGGCGATGATGACGTCCGGCGCGCCGAACGCGTCGAGCGCCGTCCTCGCCTCGTCGAGGCCATGGGCGGTCGCGACCACGCAGCCCCAACGTTGCAGGAGGACGGTGAGGCCCTCCAGCACGCGCGGCTCGTTGTCGATGGCGAGGACCTTCAGCCCGTCGAGCGGCTCGCCCGTCGCCACCGGCTCGGGCGCGCCAGGCTCCGCGCGGACCTGAAGCGGCGCGCGTCCGAGCGGCGCGGTGACAAAGAACACCGAGCCCTTGCCCGGGCGCGAGCGTAAGCCCACGGCATGTTCGAGCACGCGTCCCAGGCGCTCGACGATCGACAAGCCGAGTCCCAAGCCGCTCGCCACCCGCGCGCCCTGGTCGAGCCGCTTGAACTCGGCGAAGACCGCGCGCTCATGCTCAGGCGGAATGCCAAGACCGGTGTCCCAGACCTCGATGCGGACTGCGCCCGGAACGCGGCGGCAACCGACGAGCACCCGGCCGCTCAGCGTATATTTGAGCGCGTTCGAAATGAGGTTCTGCATGAGGCGCCGCATGAGACGCCGATCGGTGCGAATGGCGAGGCTGGTGGACACGAAAACGAGATCGAGCCCCTTCGCCCGGGCGAAGGCTGCAAACTCGATCTCAAGCAGCCGCATCAAATCACCGACCGAAACGTCGGAAATCTCCGGCCGCGTCGCGCCGGCGTCGAGGCGCGAAATGTCGAGGAGCGCGCCGATGATCTCCTCGACCGCCTCGAGCGAGACGTCGACATTGCGCGCGAGATTTTTGCGCTCCTCGGGGTTGATCTGATTGACGCCTTCGGTCAGCGAACTCGCATAAAGCCGCGCGGCGTTGAGCGGCTGCAAAATATCGTGGCTGGCCGCGGCGAGGAAACGCGTCTTGGAGAGGTTGGCGGCGTCGGCCTCGTTCTTCGCCCGCTCAAGCTCGGCGTTGAGCCGCTGCAATTCCGCCGTGCGCTCATCGACGCGCCGCTCGAGCATCTCGTTGGAGGCGGCAAGCGCCTCTTCGGCCTGAACGCTTTGCGTGACATCGGTATAGGTGGTGACGATCCCGCCATCCGGAAGCCGAGCCGAGCGCACCTCAATGACGCGGTTGGTCGAGAGCACGCGCAGCCGGTTCGGCTGATCGTCAAAGAGCAGGCGGGCGACCCGCTCGGCCACGAAGTCCTCCGAATCCCCGGGCCCATAGACGCCGCGGCCCGCGTTGAAGCGCACGATCTCGTCAAGCCCCACACCCTGACGCAGGATAGCGGGCGGCAGACCGAAAAGGTCGGCGAATTCCCGATTCCAGGCGGTCAGCGCCAGATTGGCGTCAAAGACGGTGATGCCCTGGCTTCGCGTGGTCGAGCGCGTGCTGCAACTGATCGCGGCTCGACTGGATCGCCGCCGAGGCCTCGTCGATGAGCTTGAGCGCCGATTGGCCCGAGACGGTTCTCGGCCTCAAGAAGCAGCGACAGCACCTGGCGCGAGGTCGAGGCCCCGCCATCGCGGGCGAGAGCAGAAACTCCGCATGGCGAATGAGTTGCGCGCCGGCCTCGAGCGCGGGGTCGTAAACCAGGCCGTGCTCGCGCATGAAGGTTAGAGAACGCCCCGCTGCGCCCGCCCGGCCCCGAGATAGCGCGCGACCGCCGCCTCGAGCTCGCCCGCCGTCGTCGACGAACGCCAGAGGCGGAACGCCTGCGGCTTGCCGCCGACGCCTGCCCCGGCAAAGGCGCTCGCCTGTGCGCGCTCGAGCGCGCAGCTCGGCTGGCGGGTCAGCGAAAAGGCGACAAACGCCGCGACATTCGCAGCTAGCGACAGGACCACCCCGCCGACGAGCGCGTTCGGCGCAAAGGCGACGAGCGCCGCCGGACTGAAGCCACGCGATCGCCATGGGTCCGTGCGTGAGAAGGCTTGAAAGCGCTTGGTCCGGCCGGATCGACGGCAACAGCAGAAGGTAAAACCAGATCAGCGAGCCTGCGATCATGCCGGCAATCGCACCTCGCGCGGCCCCCGGCGCCAAAAGAGGCCGCCAAGAAAGGCCGGCGCGATCTGCGCCACCGCCGCGAACGAGAGCAGGCCGATCGAGACCAGGCCCGTTTTCCCCGGTCATGCGCTCGTAGGCGAAGCCCAGCGCGAGGACGCCGACGATGGCGACCGCTCGCACCCATAAGACCAGCGCGCCGATGTCGCCTTCGGCGGCGGACGCGCCCGCGCCCCTTGGCCGCTGGAGCAGGAGCGGCATTACGAGGTCGTTGGAAATGGTGATGGGCGAGCGCGACGCTTTCCACCACCACCATTCCCGTCGCCGCCGAGAGGCCGCCCACCATCGTGGAGTAGCGCCACGCCATGCGCGCCGGCGCTGAGCGGCAGCGCCAGAACCGTCAGGTCGCGATTGATCGATCCGTCCGGGAAAATCTCGAGGCCGGCGATGGCGAGGGGCGCAACGAACAGATTGATCAGCACCAGATAGAGTCGGGAAACAGCCAGGCGGCGGTGCGTATGTCGCGCTGGTCGTGGTTCTCGACCACCGCGACGTGAAACTGGCGCGGCAGAAGCACGATCGCGAACGCCGACAACAGCGTCGTCACAACCCAAACCGCCGGATCGGGAGGCGTCTGGATCACCGAGGCGATCCTGGGATCGGACCCGGCGATCTCGGTCAGATCGCGACGAGCCCGTTGTTGAGCCCCCAGACGACGAAGGCGCCGACGGCGAGAAACGCCACCGAGCTTGACGATCAATTCGACCGCGATGGCGAGAATGAGGCCGTCCTGATGCTCCTTGGGGTTGATGCGCCTGGTGCCGAACGCCATCGCGAAGAGCGGCGAGCAGCAAGGACACGGCGAGATAGAACGAAGCCGAGGGCGTGCCCGGCGTGAGGCGGCCGCTGATCGAACGAATTGACGACCGTCAGCAGGGAGTGGTCGAGGCCGCCCGGAGCTGCAGGGCGACGTAGGGGGCCGAGGCCGACGAGGGCGATGAGCGCGGCGAGCGCGGCGACCGCCTGCGACTTGCCATAACGGGCCGAGACGAAGTCGGCGACCGTGGTCAGGTTTTGCGTTCGCGCCAGATTGGCGATGCGGCCCACGAACGGAGCGCCGAGGCCGATGACGAGAATGCGAACAATGTAGATTGGGAGAAACTGAAGTCCGTGCCTCGAGGCGAGGCCGACGGAGCCGTAATACGTCCAGGACGTGCAGTAGACCGCAAGGCTCAACGCATAGACGACCGCGCGGGAGGCAGCCGGAGGCAAATCACCACCCTGCCGGGATCGCCCCACCAAGCGATTAGGAACAACAGGAGAGAGACGTAGCCGATCGCGATGAGAAAGACCGTCGCGCCGTTCATCA
>CAVSSS010000003.1:0-75103 GCA_963730555.1 uncultured Alphaproteobacteria bacterium
GGTGCCGAACCGGCGATGTGAAAAGAAAAATCGCGCTGAGTCGGCTCATCTCGATGTGCGGTCATAGGCAAATCTCGCGGCCACCGATCCAGGTCGCTACGCACTCGATTTGCGAAAAGTTGCGAATGTCGGTCGCGCGGGGGTCGGAGCTGAGAAAGCCGAAATCGGCGTACTTTCCGACCTCGAGCGAGCCGAGTATCGGTCGCGCACCGCAGCGGGCGGCCGCATCCAGCGTCACGCTCGGGAGCCAATCGCCAACGCCCAGGTTTTGCGCGGCGCCTTCTGCCGCCGCGGCGAGGATCTCCAGCGGAGCGGGCGGCCCGGCCATGGAGTCGTGGGTCAACGAGACGGGGACTTCCAGCAGCGTTCCAGGATCGAACGAGCCGCCGCACGAAACGGCCCCGTCCAGCGTGAAGCCGGCGGAGACGCCAAGGCGGCGAATTCGCGCCCAGGCATCAGCTGGCAGCGACGCGCGGCGCTCGACGCCGTCCGAAATCATCGAGCGGCCAACCCGCCAGCGCGGCCGCCGACAAGGCGTCCAGGGCAAGGTCGACCGCGGCCGAAGACTCGGCATGCAGCGTCACGCGCCAGCCTCGCGAGCGCAAGGCTTGCACGGTTGCTGCGAGCTCCCGCACTTCGGCGTCATTTTCGTCGATCCAGCACGTCGCCGTATCGATACGAAACATGTCATCGCCGAAACCCGGCGCGAGACGCGGCTGCAGCGCCAGGTCCACATCGACTGCGCCGCGAAGTCGGAGCGGCGGCGACTCTCCGGCCGCCGAGCGCACGAGGTCCGGATCGTCGTGGCCCGCAAGCGCGCCAAGGCCACAGAAACGGAGCGTCGTCACGCCGCGCCGCGCGGCCCCGCGCAAGAGAGCGCTGAGCCGCGCGCGCAGGGGATCTCTCGATACCGCGAGCCTTCCAGCGAGGGTGGGCAGAAGCGCGGAGACATGCGTCCGCGACGGCGCCGCGTTGAGCCGCGCCTGGTCGAGTTCGGGCTCGAGCGCCCTGGCGGCGGCGCTCGCCGCGAGAACCGATCCCGTCCGATCCACGATCACGGCGGGGCGAGACGCTGCCGCAACTATCATCGCTTTCGACCGGTCCTCGACCGATCCTTGAACTCGCAGCGCCAGCCATTCGCCCGATCTTTCGCTGATCGCCGCGGTGAGCGTCGCCGCCGGGGTCTCGTCGGATTCCAGCCAATCACAAAGGAGACTGAGCGGCGGATGCCAGTCGGCTATGACGAAGCCAGGCAGGAGCGCGCGGCCGTCGAGTTCAATCATCCGCGTCAGGCGGCCGCGAGAGGCCAGTACCGACTCCTCGTCGCCGACCGCCTGCACGCGGCCCGAGCGAACTGCGATCGCCTGTGCAATCTCGCTTCGCCTGCTCAGCGTCAAGATCGGTCCGCCTCGCAAAATGACGTCCGCGGGACCCTTCAGGTCTTCGTGATTGGCCGGGTCGAGCGGCGGTGTAGTCGCCAGCGCGATTTCCTCGGCCACAAAGCGCGAGCGCCTGCGCGCGGTCGCTAGACCGTATCGCCCCGCGATCGATTGCAGAAAGCGGTTTCCGCCCGGCCCGCAGACGATGCACATAGCTCAATGCTCCCCTCAGCGCCCTCTGAATACGGCCTCGCGGCGTTCGCGGAAGCTTTGCACGCCCTCCGCCGCATCTTCTGTTTTCAGGAGGCCCGCCTGAACGGACCCAAGTTCGGCAGCCGCTGCGGGGTGTCCCTCCCGGATCATTTTCCGCGCGCTCGCGAGCGTGGCGGCAACCGCCATTGGCGCATGGGCCGAGATACGCTCTGCGATTTCAATCGCCCGCTCGAACTGCCGGCCCGGCTCAACGACCTCCTGCACGAGTCGCATGCGAAGGGCGGTCTCGGCGCCGAACTCGTCGCCGGTTAGAAGATAGAGCATTGCATCGCCCCAGCCCGCACGCTCGACCATGCGCAGCGTCGCGCCATGATTGGCCATGACGCCGCGTTTGACTTCGAGTTGGGCGAACCGGCAGTCCGAGGCCGCCACGACCACGTCGGCCGCGAGCATCAACTCGCAGGCGACGGTGAAGCAGATGCCTTGCATGGCCACGACGCAGGGCTTTGTGCGGAACGGCGGCCGGAGCTGGAATGGATCAATAAGTCCATCGGTCGAAAGGAGACGGCCCGAGCCGAGGTGTTCCTCGAAAAGATCGAGCTGGAGGCCGGCGCTGAAATGCGGGCCGAAAGCGTGCAGCACCGCCACACGCGCCTCGGCGTCATCTTCGAAGCGCTGAAAGGCCCATGAGAGCTGATCGAACATCTGCGGCGTGAAGCCGTTGAGTTTCGCTGGGCGGTCGACGCCGATCAACATCAGCGCAGCGCGACGCTCCACGCGGATACGGCCTTCCGGCGGCGAAGGAGCATTGTCGGACATGGAACGCCTAGGCTCCGACGAAAGTGGGGTGCCGATGGCTGACGAAAGCCTCGAGGCCTTCAGCGAAGTCCGTCGTCACGACGCACTCCACAAATGCGCGGCGTTCGAGCGCGAGTTGCGTCTCGAGCGGCGTTGTCTCGGCGCTTCGCAGAAGCCGCTTGGCGCGTCCCAGCGCCCAGGTCGGGCCAGCCGCGAGCTTAGCGCAGATCTCAGTCGTTGTGGCGTCGAGCAAGTTGGGCTCGACGACGCGACCGACGAGCCCGAGGTCCTTCGCCTCTCTTGCGTCGAACCGCTCTCCGAGCAAGAGGAGCTCGGCCGCCCGTTTTCGGTTCGAGAGTCCTGCGACCACAGAGCTTGCCCCAGAATCGGGCACGCCGCCGATCGCGCAGTAAGCCATCGAGAACACAGCGTCCGCCGCGGCGACAGCGATGTCGCAGGCGGCGATCAGGCTGACGCCGAGGCCGGCAACCGCGCCCCGGGCGCTCCCGACGACCGGCTTCGGCATTTGCCGCAGTCTCGGAATGACGTCGTTCAGCACATGGAGGATCTCGTCGAACACGCCCTGCCTTTCGGAGAGGGATAGGTCGAGTGTGCCGTGAAAAAAGCGCACGTCGCCGCCGGCGGAAAAGTGCCTGCCGACGCCGGTCAGCAGCACGCATCTGGCTTTCGGACTCCGCTCCGCGTCGATCACGGCTTCCCGCAGCGCCTTTGCGGTCTCGAGATCGACAGCGTTGAGCACGTCCGGACGGTTCAGCCTGATGACGGCGACGCCGTCGGTTTCGGATAGGTCGACGCCTTTCGTCATGATGGAGCCTCAGGTTCTCAGCGGCTTGCGGGTCGCGAGCATATGTTCGATCCGCGCGAATGTCGCTGGCCGATGCGCAAGCGAAATTGTCGCCTCACGCTCGAGTGCCATCACCTGGCGCTCGGTCATCGGCGCGACTGGGTCCGTCGCCCCGCCGGTCAAGACGGTGGCGAGCGCTTCGGCGACCGCCAGGTCGTTCGCGGAGAGGCGTCCGAGCGCCGCTTGGGAATGCGCGGCCGACATCAGCGACGCTTTGCCGGAGCTGCCGGGCAGGAACAAGATCTCCGGTTCGTGCGGCGCAAAGCCAGCCTCGGCGCGTTCGATCGCCCGCGCCTTGGCTGTTGCAATGACATGGGCGCGGTTCATGATGATCGGATCCGTTGGACGCAGGACGCCCATGTCGACCGCCTGCAAAGCCGAGCCCGAGAACCGGCCGCTCAGGATCACGGAAAACGGTTCCGCGAGCGCCGCAACAAGGCCTTGGGCGACCCCCTCCTTTTTCCGCCAGCGCAGTATCAACTGCGTGCAGCCGCCCCAGCCGGGCAGGATGCCGAGGGTCGACTCAGGCAACCCGGCCGAGAGCTCCGCATGGGCGACGACTTCGTGCATGTGCAGCAAGGTCTCGCAGCCTCCGCCGAGGGCGAGCCCATGCGCCGCGCCGACGACCGGGAACGGCGCATATTTGAGCGCCAGGAATCGCTCCTGGCCAGAAACCAGGAAGGCGTCGATCCCTGCGTAGTCGCCGGCCTTCATACGGCCGAGGAAATATCCGAAGTCGGCGCCGCAGGAAAAGGCGCGCGGATGGTCGTTGCCGACAACGAGGGCGCGGAACGCCTTGGGCGTCTCGACGATCGCGGCGCCGATCGCGGCAAACACGCTCTCGTCGTAGATGTTCATCTTGGTCTTATGCTCGAAGCAAAGGACTCCATCGCCGATGTCGGAGAGGACCGCGCCTTCGTTTTCGAACACGATTGCGCGCTTCATCGCCAGGAGCGGCTTGGCAAGGTCGATCGTTTGACGGAGCCCCAACGGAGGAGCGGTTGAGATCATGCGCCGGCCCTCGCGGTAGAAACCGCCGTTCGCGCGAGCCGAGTCGAGCAAAAGCGGAATCGCCTCGCCTTCGGCGACCAGACGCTCGGCGATCCGGCCCGCGCCGGCGCGGTCGGCGATCTCGAACAGCCCTTCGGCCCAGCCGTGGTCGAGGCACATCCCGAGATCGATGTCTGCGGCGGCGGCGGCGATCTCGGGGGCAACTTCGGATGCGTAAAGGACCATGCCTGACAGTCCGCGCTAAGCGAACCGGCCCGCGACGTCCCCGGACTCGCAGAGCGCCCGGTAGCGCTGAGCGGGTGGCCGATGGCGATCGCCCCGCTGTCAGTGTTGAGCTTGTCTTCACGAATTCCGAGTTCGCGGCAGCAGGCCTCGGCCTGCGTCGCGAAAGCCTCGTTCATCTCGACAATATCGGTGTCTTCGATCGACAGCATCGCCCGCGCGAGCGGCTTCCTCGTCGACTCGATGGGCCCGAGCCCCATGACGCCCGGCGAGCAGCCTGAAACCGCGAAGCTCACAGTCCGCGCGAGGGGCGTGAGGCCCCGGCGCACGAGGGAGCTTTCGCCGCGGACGAGAACTGCCGCCGCACCGTCCGTCATCGGCGACGACGTCCCGGCGGTGACTGTGCCGCCAGCCTTGAAGGCCGGCTTCAGCTCCGCAAGCTTCTCCAAGGACGTCGCCCACACGCATCCATCCTCGCTGACAACGCCTGCCCCAGTCTCGACGGGGGCGATCTCGGCGGCCGACCGTCCATTCCTCTGCGCCTTCATCGCCTTAGTCTGGCTCGCGAGAGCGAAGCGTTCCTGATCGGCGCGTGTGAGGTCATACTGCTCGCCGACGCGCTCCGCGGTAGGGCCGACATTTACGATGTCCTGGACGAAGTCGGCACTCCACGGTGGATGGGGCAGGATATTGAACCCCATCATCAGCACGCGCGACATCAATTCGGTCCTGCCGGCGACGAACTCGTCGCCCGCGCTGATCGCGATCATGCCGCCTGCGACCTGGATCGCCTGGATCGACGAGCCGCACCAGCGATTGATCGTCGCCCCAGCCGAAGTCTCTGGGGGGGCCGCAAGGAGACCGACGACGCGGCCGACGTTGAGACCCTGTTCGCCTTCCGGAAACGCGCAGTCCCAGATGACGACTTCGATGTCCTCCGGCTTCCCGCCGGTGCGGTTCAGGAGCTCGCGCACAGCGCGGGCGCTGAGGTCGTCGGGGCGGACGCCCGCGAGCACGCCCTTCTTGGCGAAGGTGAACGGCGCGCGGACATAACCGGCGATGTAGGCGGCGGCAGACATTGGGCGAGATCCTCATCGGCGTGGCGAACGAAGCGCGACCGGCTCTCGGCGATCAGCACGCTCGCGGCGCCGCGCCGGATTTCTTCATTTCGGCCTTGGCGACCGTCCGCAGATGGACCTCGTCGGGCCCGTCGATGAAACGCAGCGCACGCCCCCATGTCCAAAGGTAAGCAAGCGGCGTGTCCTCGGTCAGGCCCGCGGCGCCGAAGACCTGGATGGCTCGGTCGAGCACGCGCGTCTGCAGGCACGCCGCGACGATCTTGATCGCCGACACGTCCACCCGCGCCGCCTTGTTCCCCTGCTTATCCATGAGCCACGCGGCACGCAGCACAAGCAGCCGCGCCTGGTCGATCTCGATGCGCGATTTGGCGATCCAGTCCTGAATGTTGGCGTAATTCGCGAGCGCCGAGCCAAAGGCGCTGCGGCTCTTGGCGCGCGCAATCATGAGCTCGAGCGCCAGCTCGCACTGTCCGATACTGCGCATGCAGTGATGGATCCGGCCCGGTCCGAGACGCCGCTGGGCGATGGCGAACCCGTCGCCTTCCCGGCCTAGCAGGTTCTCCGCGTGCACGCGGACGTCGAAGTCGATTTCGCAATGGCCTTCGGGCGAATGATGATTCATAATCGACACGTCGCGGACGATCGTCAGTCCGGGCGTGTCGAGCGGCACGATAATCATGGAGTAGCGGCTGTGCGGGTCGCGCTCGCCGGCAAGGTCTGAGCGCCCCATAACGATCGAAAACCGGCAGAGGGGATGTTTGGCACCGGTCGAGAACCATTTGCGTCCGCGCACCCGATAGTGGTTTCCGTCACGAACGATGGTCGTCTCGAGATTGGTCGGATCGGAGGAAGCGGTCGCTGGCTCCGTCATCGAAAAGCAGGAGCGGATCGAGCCTTCGAGCAGCGGATTGAGCCAGCGCTCCCGCTGCTCGGCTGAGGCGGAAATCTGCAGGATCTCCATATTGCCGCTGTCGGGCGAATTGCAGTTGAACACTTCAGGCGACCAGGGGATGCGACCGGTGACTTCGGCGACGGGCGCGTATTCAAGGTTGGTGAGGCGCGCGCCCGGCTGATCGTCCCGCAGGCTGGGAAGGAACATGTTCCACAAGCCCGCCTCACGCGCGCGCCTCTTCAGCCGCTCGACGATTTCGGACGGGAATACGCCGGCATGGGCAAGTCTTCGCCATTCGGCGTCGTGCGGCGCGACATGGGCGTCCATGAAGGCGCGCGTCTTCTCGCAGAGGTCCCGGGTCCTGGGCGAATAATCGAAATCCATTGCGACGGTCCTTGAACTGGTGTCAGATTTCGCTGGATACGCCTTCGACGGCGCGCCGGGCGAAGACCGCGGACAACTCGCCGACCTCCACGGCGTTCTCCGCCGCTGCGTTTCCCGAACGCGCCCGGGCCGCAATGCCTTCGAAAATCACCGCCATGCGGAACAGCGCAAAAGTGGTATGGAACGGCGTGAGATGCTGATCTTCCGGCGTGCGTCGGCTGGCGTAGTAGCGTTCGAGGTAGGCGTTGCGCGCCGGGATGCCGAGCGCTGCCATATCGAGGCCACGGAAGCCGCCATATTCGTTGGGATAGGTGATCCAGGGCAGCGCGCTGAAGGCGAGGTCGCCCAACGGATGGCCGAGGGTGCTCAACTCCCAGTCTAGGACCCCCACGACGCGCGGCTCGGTCGCATGAAAAATGAGATTTCCGATCCGGAAGTCGCCGTGACAAATGCGTCCTGCGTCGTCAGGGGGCAGGTGTTTGGGGAGCCATCCAATCAGCGTTTCGACGTCCGGCAGGTCACGCCAGCGGGCAAGTTCGTACTGCCTGGTCCAGCGCCGGATCTGGCGCTGGAAATAGCCCGAGGGGCGGCCAAAATCGCCGAGCCCCACGGACGACGGATTGACGTCGTGCAGTTTCGCGAGCGTCTCCGCCATGTCGAAAATCATGGCTTCCCGATCGGCCGGAGCGACTCCCGGTAAAGACGAGTCGTGGAAGACTCGACCGTCGAGCCGCCCCATCAGATAGAAAGGTGTGCCGATCACCGAGAGGTCGTCGCAGTAGAGGATCGTCTTCGGCACGGGGACGCCCGTTCCGGCGAGAGCTGACAGGACGCGATGCTCCCGGTCGACCGCATGGGCAGATGGCAGGGTTTCTCCGGCCGGCTTCTTGCGAAGCACCATCCGGCGGGTGCCGAGCGTCACGAAGTAGGTCGGGTTTGACTGGCCGCCGGCGATGCGTTCGATAAGCAACTCGCCTCCCGGGTCCGCGAGCTCGCGCCTCACAAAGCGCTCGAGAGACCCGGGATCGAATTCGCCGGCCGGCGCCCTGTTGACGGCGCGTTCGCCGACAACTGCGGACTTTGACACCAGTTCCTCCCATATCCACAAGCTTGCGTCGCTTAACGTTCCCGTTCCCCTAACTATACGGTGGCAGGACGCCGAATTAAATCCGATTGTCGGACATACCTATTGTCGAATAATGTTGCTCCGCCGTCAACAGGTCAGAGATATTTTCGGGAGGCGAGCCGTGCGCGCTTGGGTCGTGAGCGAGATCACGCAAGAAGGGTCTATGGAACTACGAGACGTCGCGCCGCCCGGCGTCTCGGCCGACGAATGTCTGGTCAGGGTCGAAGCGGCCGGGGTCAACTTCCTCGACACGCTAATGATGCGTGGACTCTATCAGGTGAAGCCGCGGCTGCCGTTCACCCCTGGGATCGAAATCGTCGGCATCGTCGTCGAGCGCGGACCCGATAGTCCCTACGCGGTTGGCGACCGTCTGTGCGCTTTGATGGATCACGGCGGCTTCGCGGAACTCGCGCGCATCCCCCGCGTGGCTTCGCTTCGAATTCCCTCTGCCATGCCGGCCCGAGACGCGGTCAGCCTTCCCTCGGTCTACCCAACTGCGTTTCTGGCCCTGCGCGACCGGGCCGGCCTGAAAGCGGGCGAGACTGTCCTCGTTCACGCCGGCGCCGGCGGCGTCGGCTCGGCGGCGATCCAACTCGCCAAGCACTGGGGCGCGACCGTCATCGCGACGGCCGGCGGTCCGGACAAAGCCGCGGTCTGCCGCGAACTGGGGGCGGACGTCGCCATTGACTACTGCGCCGGCGGTTTCGTCGAAAGCGTTCGCGAAGCGACGGGAAGCCGGGCCGTCGATGTGGTCGTCGATCCGGTCGGCGGCAAAGTCACGCTCGACAGCCTTAGGTGTTTGGCCTGGGGAGGACGGTTGGTTGTGGTCGGCTTCGCCGCGGGCGCAATCGCCGAGATTCCCGCCAATCGGCTCCTGCTAAAGAACGCTGCGGCGCTCGGAGTCTATTGGGGCGAATATCGCGCACACCGTCCCGAAATCGTGGAGAAGACGTTCCGGGAGATCTTCGATCTCTATTCGGCGGGCGTGATCAAGCCGCTGGTGCGCGACGTTTTTCCGCTCGAACGGGCGGACCGGGCGCTTGCTGCGATCGCCGCACGCGAGACAGTGGGTAAGGTCGCCGTGCTGATGGGAGAGCCGTCGTGATCGACCCTGAACGCCTGCTTAACCTGGAGTTCCCCGAGATCCGTCACGCCTTCACCCGACGCGATACGATCCTTTACGCCCTGGGCGTCGGGATCGGCTGCGACCCGCTTGATCCGGAGCAACTGCGCTTCGTCTACGAGCAAAATCTAGTGGCGCTACCGACGATGGCCGTGACGCTCGCCTATCCCGGCTACTGGTACCGCGACCTCGACACCGGACTCGACCATCAACGCACCGTGCACGCCAGCGAATCGATCACGATCCATGCGACCCTGCCAGTCGAGGGAACTGTCGTCGCGAGACCGCGCGTGATCGACATCATCGACAAGGGGAGGGAACGGGGCGCCCTCGTGATCAGCGAGCGCGACATCTGTGACGCCGCGACCAGTCGACGGATTGCGACAGTGCGGCAGACGGCGATGTGCCGCGGAGACGGCGGCTTTGCCCATGCGCCCCAGAAGAGCGAACGCCCCGTGCCGCTGCCTGAGCGCGCTCCCGACTGCGCGCTTACCTTGCCGACGCCGCTGCAGGCCGCGCTGATCTACCGTCTCAGCGGCGATCCCAATCCTCTGCACGTCGACCGGGAGTTCGCGCGCGCAGTGGGGTTCCCCCGCCCGGTCCTGCATGGGCTCGCGACGATGGGCGTTGTTTGCCATGCCGCGGTCCGGCTGGTGCTCGATGGGGCGCCTGAGCGTTTGCGCACCATGAACTGTCGCTTCACCGCGCCAGTCTACCCTGGCGACGCGATCGCCTGCGAGTTCTGGCGTAACGGATCGGAGTGGACTTTTCGCGCTTCTGTCAGCGAGCGGGCCGTCGCGCTCGGAGGGTTGTCGGAGCCCATTGGATGAAAAAGACTGGCCTTGAAGTCTGAGTTCGTTTATCCGATAGTCGGACAATTCTGCAATTCATCGGGCGACCCCCGGACATGACAATGCAATTCGACAAGCTCAATGTTCTTTCCGCTTACCAGATTGTGTCGCGCGAACTGAGGCGACTGATCGATTCGGGCGAACTGAAAGCCGGCGATCAACTCCCGACCGAGGCGGGGCTCGCCCAACAGTTCGGCGTCAACCGCTCTACAGTGCGGGAGGGCATCCGGCAGCTCGAAAACGAGGGCCTAGTCAGCCGCGAAGGGCGCAAGAGGCTTTCTGTATCGGTACCCGGGTCGGGAAAGATCTCCTCCCAGGCGACCCGTGCGCTGGTGATGCGACAGGTGACGTTCCGCGAACTCTGGGAGGCTGCGCTCGTTCTCGAACCGGCCTGCGCCTCGATGAGCGCTCAAAACCGCGAAGACGAACAAATAGCGGCGCTGGAGGTCAATCTTGAGCGCACGCGACACGTGCTCGGCGACACGCGGCTTTGCACGGAACTGGACACCGTGTTCCACGCTCTGGTGACGGAAGGCGTCCACAACACCGCGCTCCTCCTGTCACGCGAACCGATAGGCCTGCTGCTCTATCCGGCGTTTGAAATACTCAGTCCGCTCCTGCCTCAGGCAAACGGCCGCATGCTCGTCGCACACGAGCGGGTCGCCGCCGCCATAGCCGCGTCGAACGCCGTAGAAGCAGAGTTGTGGATGCGAAAGCATATCGTCGATTTCCGCCGCGGCTGGGAGATGGCGAAGCTCAGCCTCGATCTTCCGATTGATTTGCCTCGCTCCCTTGCCGAGAGGTGAGCCGGCCGAGCCCCGGGGCGGCCCCACCAGTGTCGTGAAGGATCCCGGCCGTTGCGTCGGAGGGGGTCACAGAACCCGACAAAGGTTAGATGCTTCGCAGGCCCGCGTCTTGAGGCCGCCGTACTTCCCGCTTCGAATGAGACTGCGGCGCCGGCCGTTTTGCAGCCGTTCAACCCACTACTCCGTCGGTTGTCGGTCTGGAAAAAGGGATTGACAGACCCTCAGACCCTTCCGTAAGGTCGGTTTGTCCGACAAGCGGTCAATCGGAAGGTCGTATCTCACTACGCGGCTAACCAGCAGGCCGCCGCAAAAGGTCGGCCCAAATGCGACAAGCCCGATCAAAAGGGCAGACGGAGAGGAGCGCCATGGACAGTTGGTTCGACCGTAGCGTTGTTCCGCCGACGCGCTACGAGGTGCATTACGGCGGTAGCCGGATGGTTCGCTGCTTCACGGATCGTCCCAAGAGCGTCCACGAAATGCTGTCGAACGCAGTGGCGCGCCGTCCGCACGGGGTGGCCCTCATCTGCGGAGAGGAGAACGTCACATATTCCGGACTCGACGCGCTGGTCGGCCGCGTCGCCGGCGGCCTGAAGGCGCTCGGGGTCGAAAAGGGCGACCGGGTCGCCATGGTGATAGGCAACAGCATCGAATTCGTCGTTGTCATGTTCGCCATTGCGCGCCTCGGGGCGGTGTCCGTTCCCCTCAATATCCGTCACCAGCTGGCGGAAAACCGGCACATCATCGAGGACTGCGAAGCGAAGGTCGTCGTCCACGAGCACGACCTTTCGGACAAGGTCCCGGCGCAGGACACCCTTCCAAGCCTCAAGCACGTGATCGCATTGCGACGCGACAGCGGCGCGCAGGCGCTCTCCGATCTTCTGCACACCCTGCCGGTGACGAGGGTCGAGGCGGTTGACGAGGAGGAGGCTGCAACCATCCTCTACACATCGGGCACGACCGGCCGCCCGAAGGGCGCAATGCTGACCCACTTCAGCACCATCCACTCGGTGCTCCATTACCAGTGGGTGATGGAGCTGACCGAAGAGGACCGCTGCTTGCTCGCGGTGCCCATGAGCCACGTCACTGGCGTCATCGCGCTCATCGACACCATGGTTCACTGCGCCGGCGCGCTCATCATCATGCCGGCCTTCAAGGCGACGGATTTCATCGATCTCACCGCCCGGCACCGCATCACCTACTCGCTGATCGTGCCGGCGATGTTCAACCTCTGCCTGCTCGCGCCGAACTTCGACCGCGCCGACCTCTCCGCCTGGCGAGTGTCCGGCTACGGCGGGGCGATCATGCCCGAGGTCACCCTCGAGCGCATTGCGGAAAAGCTCCCGCGTCTCAGGCTCATCAACTGTTACGGGTCGACCGAGACGACGTCGCCCGCCGTGTTCATGCCTCCCGAGGAGGCCGTCGCCCGCAAGGAATACGTGGGCCTGACTGTTCCCTGCGGACACATCACGGTCATGGACCCCGAGGGCGTCGAGGTTCCTTACGGAACGCCCGGCGAGGTGTACATCGGCGGCGCTATGGTCGTGCCCGGGTACTTCAACAATCCCGAGGCCACCGAGCGCGAATTCAAAGCCGGCTATTGGAAGTCAGGCGATCTCGGAATCATGGACGAGAGAGGCTACCTGCGGATCATCGACCGCATCAAGGACGTGATCAATCGCGGCGGGTTCAAGATCTTCGCCTCCGAAGTCGAAAACGTTCTGCTCGACCATCCCGCAATCGTCGAGGCCGCAGTTGTCGCGAAGCCATGCCCGGTGCTTGGCGAACGCGTCCATGCCTTCGTCGTCACGCGTAACAGCGTCGAGGACGCGGAGCTCACGAAGTACTGCGCTAACGTTCTCTCCGACTACAAGGTGCCGGAGGCCTTCCACCGGCTCGAGAACACGCTGCCCCGCAACGCCGCCGGCAAAGTGCTCAAGCGTGATTTGCGCCAGAGTCTGGTAGCCTGACTGATAACGCTGACAACCGTCTAAAACTGGAGGAGTGAAACGCACATGGCTGCCAAGGCGCCTTTGAATAAGCGCGAAGAGTTGCGCATGGGTCAGTTGCTGGCGGGCTCGCCGTCGAACTGGGGCCGGTGGGGCCCCAACGATCAGGTCGGCTCGCTGAACTTTCTCACCAATAAGGAGGTGCTGCGCGGCGTCCGCGCGGTCAAGCAGGGCAAGGTGTTCACCTGCGGCGAGCAGATCGGCCAACCGGCCGGCGACCCGATCTGGCCCGGCCGTACGCCAACGTCACGCGTCAACGTGCGCGACAAGAGTTACTATGACGCGGGCCGGGTGAAGCCGTTCCCCGGCGGCGTCGAATACGCAGACGACCAGATGACGATGTTTCTGCAGGGCTCGACGCAATACGACGCGCTTGGCCACGTCTGGTATGACGATAAGATCTGGAATGGCTACCCGGCGTCGGCCACCGTGGGCGGTATGGCGCAGGCGTCGGTCCTGCCGATCGCCGAGCGGGGCATCGTCGGCCGCGGCGTTCTCCTCGACATGGCCGCCTACAAGGGCAAGTTCGCTCTGGACAAGGGCGACCTCCTCGGCCTCGAAGACCTGCACGGCGCGGCGAAGAAGCAGGGCGTCACGATCGAGAAGCACGACATCCTCTGCCTGCGCATCGGCTTCCTTCAGCTCAGGCTCAAGCAGACGAAGGACCAGTTCTACAAGGATTTCAACGAACCGGGCCTCACCTACGGCCCCGAGCTCGTCGACTGGTTCCACAAGATGGAGATTCCCGCGCTCTGTACCGACACGATCAGCAACGAATGCGAGCTAGATCCCGCGGTCGGCGTGCAGATCCCGCTGCATTGCGCGCTGATGCGCAACCTTGGAATCGCCTTCAACGAGATCTGCAACTTCGAGGAGCTCGCGCCGGACTGCCACAAGGACGGCCAGTGGGACTTCCTCTATGTGGCGGCGCCACTGAAGGTGACCGAGGCGACTGGCGCGCCCGTCAACGTCGTCGCGGTCAAGTAACGACTTCCGCAAATTCGCGGGCCGCTGATCCGGGCGGCCCGCGACGCAGACCGGCGGCGCAAACATCCGGCGATCAGGGTATCCTGAGCCGTAACGGAGGTGCGTGTCCCCAGCGGGCCAAGGCAAGCCGGCCGGCGACCTGAAAACCGGGGCCGAAAGTAAGATGAAACGACTGAAACGCGCCAAGCCATGGAGCAAGCGCGCAAGGGAGAAGCGCAAAATGAAAGCAACAACCATTCTGAAGACGGTCGGCCTCGGACTGGGCCTCGCCGCCGGCGTCGCGGCGAGCGCCGCTCACGCCGAGAAGTACAAGATCTACCTCTCGATGAGCTACATCGGCAACGATTGGCAGGACGAAGCGGCCAAGATGGTCAAGGCTCTAGCGGCCGCGCCGGAGTACAAGGACAAGGTCGATCTCAAGGTCCAGGTCGCGGGACCGAACGCGCAGAAGCAGATCCAGCAGATCAATGCGATGGTGGCCGCCGGCGCCAAGGCGATCGTGGTCTATCCGATCTCCCCGACCGCGCTCAACGAGGCCGTCAAGGCGGCTTGCGACAAGGGTGTGGTCATCGCCGCCTATGACGGCATAATCGAGGAGCCCTGCGCGTACAACACGCACGTCGACCAGTACGAGTGGGGGAAGGTCACCGCCGAGTGGCTCGCCAAGAAGCTCGGCGGCAAGGGCAACATCGTCATGATCACCGGCGTCAATGGCACGTCCGTCGACACGCTGCGCAACAAGGGGGCGCGCGAAGTGTTCGCGAAATATCCGGGCATCAAGATCGTCGCTGAGGCGAACGGCATGTGGAGCCAGGCGGTGGCCCGCACCGAGCTCTCGAAGATCGTTGCGACCCATCCGTGGGACACGATCGACGGCCTTTGGATGCAAGCGGGATGCTATACGGCGTTCTCAATGCAGAGCGAGGCCGGCATTCCGGACAACAAGCTCAAGCCCTGTGCCGGCGAAGGCACCAACGGCCATCGCATTCAGATGTTCCGCCACCGGCACGAAGATCGAAGGCGCGAGCGGAACCTACCGGCCGATGGGCGCGCCAAGCATCTCCGCAAGCTCGCAGGTCTATCCGGGCGCGATCGCTCTCAAGATGGCAGTCGACAAGCTCGAAGGCAAGGACGTGCCTAAGGTGAAGCTTCTCTCCCCCAACCCGGTCACCAACGAGACTGTGAAGCTCTGTGACACCGGCTCGTGGCAGGAAATGAAGGCGGGCTGCAACACCTTCTCGCCCACGATCGTTACCAACCCCGGCTGGTTCGCTTCGATCTTCACGCCGGACCTGCCCGACGTCGGTCTGCAGGCGGCGCTAGTCGGCCAGCCTGAGGACTGACCCTTTCTGAACATCCGCCGGCGGGCCTTCTTTCGAGCCCGCCGGCGGCCAAGGCTTTTCCTGAGGCTTCGAGCGATGTCGGATCTTCCCTCAGTCGTCGAGGTGGGCGCGATCCGCAAAACCTACGGCGCAACCGTCGCGCTCGACGGCGCATCGCTCACGGTTGCGGCCGGCGCGGTCCACGCCCTGCTTGGCGAAAACGGCGCCGGAAAGTCGACGATGGTGAAGATCCTGAGCGGGCTCGTGCAGCCGAACTCGGGCGAGATTCGAGTTTGCGGGGTGGTCCGCCGACTTGACAGTCCGCGGGTGGCGCAGAGCTATGGACTGCAGACCGCCTTTCAGGAAATGACCCAGGTCCGCGATCTGACGGTGACGCAGAACCTTCTGCTGAACTCCGAGCCCGTGTCCGCCCTGGGGTTCGTGCGCAGGCGCAAGGCCGAAGAGCTTGCCGTTGCGCATCTCGAGAAACTCGGACTGGGCTTCATCGATCCGCGCGCCGAAGTTCGCGACCTCGATCTTCCGATCCGGCAGAAACTGGAGATCGCCCGCGCGGTCCTGAAGAAGCCGAAACTGCTTCTCCTCGACGAGCCGACCTCGACGCTGTCGGGGCGCGACATCGACTGGCTCGGCCGCATCATCGCCGAAACTAAGGTGGGGGGCGCGTCGGTAATCTTCATTACCCACCGTATGCCGGAGGTCAAAGAATTCTGCGAATTTCTCACCGTCTTCCGCAACGGAAAAGACGTCGGCACAGCGCGCGTCGGCGAACTTCCGGAGGAAGAGGTGGTCCGGATGATCATCGGCCGCTCTCTGACGGCGACCTTTCCGCCACGGGAGAACACGGTCCGCGCCGCCGAAACGCCGCGCCTGTCGGCGAGGAACGTCTCGACCGACAGCCGCCTGAGCAAGGCCAGTTTCAATCTTGCTGCGGGCGAGATCCTCGGCGTGTCCGGTCTCCAGGGCATGGGCATGCAGGAGCTCTTCCTCGGCTGCTTTGGCGCAATGCCGCTCAGCGAGGGTCACATCGAGATCAATGGCAAGCGCGTCACGCTTATGTCGCCGCGCGACGCAGTCAGACAGAACATCGGCGTGAGTCTCGTACCTGAGGATCGCAAGACTGAAGGCCTGTTCCTCAAGCTAGACGGTCTGAAAAACATGTCGCTGCCTGTCCTTGACCGCTTCACGCGTTTCGGCCTGATCGACGAGGAGGCGGAAGCGGAAGCCGTGCGCGGCGCGATGCAGGCCGTTCAGGTGCAGAATCGCGCCATGTTCACCCGCGCCGGCGCTTTCAGCGGCGGAAACCAGCAAAAGATCGCAATCGGCAAGTGGCTCATGACCGGCAGCCGAGTCCTGCTGCTTTACGACCCTACGCGCGGCGTCGACGTCGGCACCAAACACGAGATCTATGTCCTCATTCATGAATTTGCGAAAGCCGGCGGTTCGGTGCTCCTGTTCTCCTCCGAGATCCCCGAGCTCGTGAATCTCTGCCACCGGGTCTTGGTCATGTACAAAGGCTCGGTGGTGCTCGAACTCGCCGGCGACGAACTGGACGAGGAAGCGATCATACGAGCCGCGCTCGGGGAGAAGGCGAACGTTGCGGCGAGGGTGCAAGGATGAGCGCGATGACGATCCAAACCCTGGAAGTTGGTCAGTCGCGAACTCGGCTCAATTTGTCGCGCCATCGCGGCCTGATTGCGGCAATCATCGTCTTTGCGGCGCTGCTCGGCATCGTCGCGGCGATCACGCCGAAGGGCCTCGGCTACTATGATATCACCTCGCTCATCACGAGCGGCGCGCCGCTCGCGCTAACGGCGGTCGGACAGACCTTCGTCATCGTTGTTGGTGGATTCGATCTCTCGGCCGGCGCGGCCGTTTCGCTGGTCAACGCGGTCATCGCGACGATGCCGCAGGAGACAGCCGCCGGCCAGATCGGCGCCGTTGCGGCAGGGCTTGCGATCGGCGCCGCGGTCGGTGCCTTCAACGGATTCTTCGTCGCATTTCTGAGGCTGCAGTCGATCGTTGTCACGCTGTCGACCATGTTCCTCGTCCGCGGGCTCACGCTGCTCATCATGCCCGATCCAGGCGGAGCGGTCGCGGAGGCCTTGACGAAGTTCTTCACAGGCGCTGCGATTCCGGGCGTGCTTCCGGCGGCGGCCCTCGTGATCGCTGGCGGCCTCGTCCTCTGGCTGCTTGTCCGGCGGACGAAGTTCGGCACGGCGATGTTTGCGGTCGGAAGCGACGCAGAGGCCTCGCACGCGGTCGGCATCTCGGTCGAGTGGACACGGTTCGGCGCCTTCGTTCTCGGCGGCTTGTTTTATGGCATGGCTGGCGTTTTCGTCGGCGCGCAAACCGGCTCTGCCGATCCCCTCGTCGGCGATCCGCTGCTTTTGCAGAGCTTTACGGCCGTCGTTCTCGGCGGGACCTTGCTCGGTGGCGGAAGGGGCAGCGCAGTCGGGTCGGTCATCGGCGCCTACACGCTCATGCTGATGATCAACCTCCTGCTGGCCCTCGACGTCTCGGCCTATTTCTCCACGATCGCCGAGGGCGTCGTGCTGGTTCTCGCCGTCGTCGGCGCCTCGATCAGTTCGGACAGCGTCGCGGTCCAGTCGCTGCGCCGCGCGGGCCTCTGGCTGCGAGCGCGCTCCTCGGGCTCCCTCGCGGGTCAGGTCGCGACCGGGATTTCTGCGCCGACCTCGATGCTTCCGGCAAGAGCGCCACAGACCCCCGCTCAGCGCGCTTCGTGGCTCGACCGTAACCGCGATCAGTTGCGCTACGTCATGCCCGCCTATGTCGCCTTCGTCCTCGTGGTGATCGTCACGCAGTTCGTCTATCCGGAAAACATCATTCTCTCGGTCAAGTATTACGATTCGCTCGTTGTTCTCGGCGCGTTCCTGGCGATCCTCGCGCTCGGACAGGGCGCGGTGATCCTGTCGGGCGGGCTCGACCTTTCGGTCCCGTGGACGATAGGCTTCTGTGGGATCCTGGCCGCCGGACTCATCCAGGGCTCGAACATGGCGACGATCTGGGCGGTTCCATTGGCGCTCGGAGCCGGCGCGCTGATCGGCCTCGTCAACGGCCTCGGCGTCGCCGCCCTCGGTCTGCCGCCCATCGTCGTCACACTCGCGATGAACGGCGTATTGCAGGGCGCGGCGCTCCTCTACAGCAATGGCACGCCTGCGGGATTCGCGTCGCCTGCGCTGCGCTGGATGATGACGGGCAGGGTCGGCGGGATCACGCCCGTGGTCGCCTTGATGGCCGTGTTTGTCCTGTTTGGCGTAACGCTCCTTGGCCGCACCGTCTTCGGGCGGTGGGTTTACGCCGTCGGCAACAGCCCGCGCGCCTCGTTCCTGTCGGGTGTCGATGTCAAGGCGACGATGATTGGCGTCTACGTCCTCAGCGGCTTCTGCGCAGCGCTTGTCGGCGTTCTGATTACCGGCTTCAGCGGTCAGGCGAGCCTCGGCATGGGCGACGATTTCCTGCTGCCGTCGATCGCGGTCGTCATTGTGGGCGGTACACTGATCACCGGCGGCCGGGGCAACTACATCGGCATGCTCGGCGGAGTGTTGCTCCTGACAGCGCTCCAGACGCTGCTCGCGGGAACGACCCTTCCGCACGCAGTGCGCGACATCATCTTTGGGGCGGTCGTCCTGGTTTCAGTGCTGGCGCTGAGCGAAAAATGACGCTTCATCCCAGGCGGCTGCCTTCCTTCACGCTGGACCCAAGCGCCGTGTGTTCGGTTCGCCGTTTGCGATCCAAGACCAGAAGGAAGGAATGACGGCGTGTCTTGAGGAGCGCGCGCCGGCTTCGATCACCGGTAGACGCGGCCCAAGCAGGCCGACCCGGAGGACGACAACCGCCATGGCCTATGCGGACATTCTTTGCTTTCTCGACGCCTCCGAGGAGTCGGTCGATCGGCTGCGGATCGCCGCGACACTCGCAGCGGCTCATGGGGCGCTGCTGACCGGGATCGACGCCACCGCTGGAGAGGTCTCGTCCGCGGCGGTCCATGAGGTTGGCGCGCGATTCGAAGAAGCGGCCAAAGCCTGCGGCGTAACCGCCAAGTTTATTCCCGCCGGTCTGCTCGACGCCGCATCGTTTGTCCACTCCTGCACCGATCTGATCGTCGCGCCTTCCCCCGGCGGACCCTCCCGCGCCTTCACCCGCCACGGACTTATCGAAAGCACATTGACCGAATCCGGGCGCCGGTGCTAATGCTGCCGGCGGGCACAAAGATCAGGAGCCTCGGCGAAACGGTGATCGTCGCCTGGAATGGCGCACGGGAGGCGCTGCGCGCCGTCCACGACGCTCTGCCGATTCTGAAGCGTGCGCGCACAGTGACCGTCTTCGCCTTTTCCTCGCGCCCGGAGCACCCTGCAAGAATTGGCGCTTCACCTGACGGAGCATCTTGGCCGGCATGGCGTCGACACGAATCTCGCCGATTGGACCAACGCCAGCGGCCTGTCGCCGGGGTCGAGGCGCTGCTCGCCTGCGCCGAGGATCGCTGCGCGGACCTTATTGTCGCGGGCGCCTTTGGCCACTCGCGTCTCTATGAGGAGATTTTCGGTGGCGTCAGCGTTGAACTGCTCCGCCAGCAGAGCGCGCCCATATTGATGTCGCACTGACCGTTGGCTCCCGTCCGCCCTGAGCAGCAAACGTCTGCGGTTTCAACTGTGGGATGGACAAAACAATAGGACGGTTACGGAGGAAACCATGAGACAGATTCGGCGCATCGTCACGACCGACGACGCAAACGGAAAGTCGGGCGTACTGGTCGACGGGATCGCATCGCGAACGATAACCGTGTTGACGGAAATGTGGATCACCGACAGCAAACCGCCGAACCATAGGGACGGGATCGACCACGCGGAAAGATCCGATCGGCTGGAGCCTCCTCCAGGGGGCACGCTGTTTCGGTACTTCGAGATTGCGCCGGAGTCCGAGACGGCGCACTTGACCGACGAGGAAAAGCGCAAGGCGAACGCCGAATGGTTCGCGGCCATGAACGGCGCTCATCTGCAGCCCGACACGTCGCGGCACCCGGCCATGCATCGGTCGCACACGACGGATTACATCATCCTGCTCTCGGGCGAGATCACACTCATGCTCGACAAGGAAGAAAGGACCTTGAAGCCCTTCGATTGCGTGATTTAGAGACAAACCAATCACGCGTGGGTAAACCGGGGCTCCGAGCCCGCCCTGCTGATGGCTGTTCTGGTGGACGACCGGCGCAGCGTCGGCTGAGGAAACGCGAGAAAGCCGGATTGCCGGGAACGAGGATAATTTGCCGGATTATGCCCGGCGGGTAACATCCCTATTCGACGCCTTTCGCGGTCAGTTGCAAACGGTCGAACGGAAAAACAGACGACGGGGGAGGAAGAGACGATCATGACAGGCGCATCTAATCCGATCGACGGATTCGTCGTCGATCGATCATCCATTTCCTATGTCGGCGACTCTCTTCAGCGGCCCGCGTGCGTCCTTGCGGAGCGAGACGGGTCGCTGTGGACCGCGGACGCGCGAGGCGGCGTGGTTCACATTCGGCCGGACGGTTCGCAGCGGTTGATCCTGCAGAATCTGGAGCGTGGCGTCGCAATACCTGAAGACGAGTCCGACGGATTGGTGACGGGAACGCTGCCGAACGGACTGGCGTTCGCACGAAACGGCGACATCCTCATCGCGAACTTCGGCACGAATCAACTCGAAGTTATGTCGCGCGCTGGCGAACCCGCGTCCTGGTCGACCAGATCGACGGAGCGCCAATCGGAACGGTCAATTTCATCCTCCGCGACAGCAAAGATCGCCAGTGGCTGACCATTTCGACCAGGGTCAAGAATTGGATGAATGCGATCAGTCCGACGGTCTCCGACGGCTACGTCGCAGTCTATGACGGAAAGACGTTGCGGACGGTCGCCGACGGGTTCCGCTTTATGAATGAGATTCGCTTCGACGCGCGCGAGGAGTGGCTTTACGTCGTGGAGACGTGCGGTCGTTGCATAACGAGATTGCGGGTGCTGAACGGCGGCGATTTGGTCGATCGAGAAGTTTTTGGTCCATCGGATCATGTCGCCTTCATCGATGGAATCGCTTTCGACTACTATGGCAACCTGTGGGGCACGCACATTTTCAAGGATCGCGTGTTTGCGATCACACCCCGGGGCGATTTCAGGATCATCCTGGACGACGATTACGACAGCGAACCGGGACGCGCGCTCATGGACGCCTTCGCCCCGGGACGAGGTGACGCCTGATCTCATCTCGGCCACCGGCGGAACGATTGCTCGCTGGTTCACCAGCGTGACATTCGGTGGGCACGATCTGAGAACGGTCTACGTGGGAAATCTCCAGGCTCCCCGGATTCCATACTTCCGATCGCCCGTGGCCGGGCTCCCCATGGTTCACTGGTAATATGCCAACGCGTGCGCGCGTGCAGCCGCGCTCGCTTCCTGAGTGGCGCGCCCGAAGCGGGCATCAGCAATCGGAGGATCCCTGAGCGATTCGTCTGACATCTTTGCCCTTGCCGAGGGGCTGCGGGTTCTGGTCACGACCGGCGCTTCGGGGATCGGCCGGGCGATCGCCGATCTCCTCATAGCGCGCGGCGCGCGCGTCCATATCTGCGACGTGTCGGACGATTTTCTCAAAGAGTTTCGGACCGCGCATCGCGATTTGGGCGCAACAAAGGCCGACGTCGCTTCGGAAGTGGACGTGTCGCGCCTGTTCGACGACGTCAAGGACGCGCTCGGCGGCCTCGACGTTCTCGTCAACAACGCCGGCGTCGCGGGGCCGACCCGCGGCGTCGAGGAGATCGGGCCCCAGGACTGGCGCCGCACGATCGACGTCTCCCTGACTGGGCAGTTCCTCTGCGCCCATCACGCCGTGCCGATGCTCAAGGCCGTAGGCGGTGGCTCGATCGTCAATCTGTCTTCGGCGGCCGGCCGATTCGGATATGCGTTCCGCACCCCCTACTCTGCCGCCAAATGGGGCGTGATCGGCTTCACCCGAAGCCTCGCCAAGGAGCTCGGCCCCGCCAATATCCGCGTGAACGCGATCCTCCCAGGGATTGTCGAAGGGCCGCGCATGTCGGGCGTGATCGAGGCGCGAGCCAGGCAGATGAACGTCTCCTACGAGGCGATGGAGAAGACCTATCTCGATCGCGTCTCGCTGCGGCGTATAGTCACGGCCGTCGATGTCGCCGCGACGGTCGTCTATCTCCTGTCCCCGGCCGGGCGAAACATTTCTGGCCAGTCGGTCGGCGTGGACGGCAGTGTCGAAGCATCGTGACGCATTCGCCGCCGGGTGAGGAGTGAGCGGAGGAAGCCGTGAGCAAGGTCGCCGTCATTGGTTCGGGCTTCATCGGCCGCGCATGGGCAATCAGTTTCGCCCGCGGCGGACACGAGGTCGCGCTCTGGGACCAGGATCCGCGGGCTCCGGAGAGGGCGCTCGCCTACATCGAGAAACTCCTCCGCGTCGGTAGCGCTCAGGGCTTTAGGTTCGATCCCCTGGCGCGTCGTCCCCATGAGCAGCGCCGCTGTCCGAGCGAGCGACAGACTGGCGGAGATCGCCTGTCCCTTGCTGAGGCGCAGCGCGAGGCCGCGAACGTACGCCGCCCCATGAAATGCCGGTCGCGTGATCGAGCGCCGGCACGCGCAGAGAGACCGGCTTGTCGGCACCGCCATGCTCTGCCAGCCGCAGCAATGCCCGTCGACATCTGGGTGAGACTGTCGAAGCCGCGGCGGTTTGCCGCGCGTCTTGATCACGGACAAGCTCCGGTCCTATGGAGCTGCGAACGCGAAGATGGGGCTTCGCGTCGAGCATCGCCAGCACAAGGGGCTCAACAATCGGGCGGAGAATTCCCACCAGCCGACAAACGGCGTGAGCGGATCATGAAACGGTTCAAGTCACCTCGCAGGCGCAGAGGTTCCTCTCAGTTCACGACCAAGTCGCGAACGTCTTTCACATTCCCTATCCGGAATCCGTGTCCGCGAATTTTCGCCGTGCCTCCCGTGAGCGAGCCTTCAACGCTTGGCGCGAAATCGGGCGCCTCGATACTGCAGAGTGATTTCGGCTCTCGAAAGAGCCGCCCTCTCAAGTCTTCGGACCGTTAGCCGTGATGTCGAAAGCGCAGCTCTTAATGATTGAGGAGGAGCGGCAAGGCAGGCCGGTCTTTACCCGGCCTCGTTATATACGACGATACATCCCGCCAACAGGCGATGATCTGTCATTTTTTAGAATTGACGGGCTTAGCGGACCATGACCTAATAAGTTAACTTCATGCCCGCGGCAGATACGGGAGTGACTGTGCGGCGTGTTCTTATGATTGCCGCTAGCGTGTTGGTTGCGGGCGTCGCAGCCATTGGTTCGCCGGCGCCGGCGGAGGCCGCCGACGACGTCATTCGGATCGGCGTTCTCAACGATCAGTCCGGGGTTTACGCCGACCTCGGCGGCGTCGGCTCGGTGATTGCCGCGCAAATGGCGGTCGAGGACGCCGGCGGCAAAGTGCTCGGCAGGCCGGTCGAGGTCATCAACGCCGACCATCAATCAAAGGCCGACGTCGGCGCGGCGATCGCGCGCAAATGGTTCGACGAGGATAACGTCGATGTGGTGATCGGGTTCGACAACTCATCGGTCGCGCTCGCCGTCGAGCAGGTCGCGTTGCAAAAGAATCGCATCGCCATCGCCGGCGCGATCGGGACGACGGCGTTCACCGGAAAGAATTGCACCCCCAACGAAGCCGCCTGGGTGTACGACGCCTATGCGCTCACCAACACGCTGGCGCGCTCGGTGGTGCAGCGCGGCGGCGACACCTGGTTCTTCATCACCGTCGATTATGCGCTTGGCCATTCGCTCGAGGCCGACGCCACGGCCGCCGTTCTCGCCGCCGGCGGCAAGGTCCTGGGCCACGCGCGCCATCCGATCAACACTTCCGATTTCAGCTCGTATCTCCTGCAGGCGCAGGCCTCGGGCGCGAAGGTGGTGGCGCTGGCAAATGCCGGCGGCGACATGATCAACGCCATCAAGCAAGCCAACGAGTTCGGCCTGACCCGCGGCCAGAAGGTGGTCTCGCTGCTGACGTTCATCACCGACATCCAGAGCGTCGGCCTCACCGCCACCCAAGGCCTCACTTTCGTGACCGCGTTCTACTGGAACCGCAACGACGAGAGCCGGGCTTGGTCGAAGCGCTTTTTCGAGCGCCACAAGCGCATGCCGACCATGGCCCAGGCCGCCGTCTATTCCATGGTCCGGCATTATCTGCGCGCGGTCGAGGCGGCCGGCACCGAGGAGGCGGAGGCGGTAATGGCGAAAATGCGCGACATGCCAGTGAACGACTTCTACGCCAAAAACGGCAGGGTCCGCCTCGACGGCCGGATGGTTCACGACATGTATTTCGTGCAGGTCAAGACGCCGGCCGAATCGACCGAACCCTGGGACTACTACAAGGTTCTGGAGACGATCCCAGGCGATCAGGCCTTTCGTCCCTTGGATCAAGGCGGTTGCCCCGTGGTCAAGCAGGTCAAGCAGCAATGAGCGGATAGGCCGCTTCGAACGGAGAGCAAAAACATTCATGAGGAGGTGACGACCATGCCCAACCTGACGGTTAACGGACGAAGCTATTTCGCCGATGCTCCTCCCGATACGCCGCTGTTGTGGGTGATCCGGGAGGACCTGAGGCTCACCGGTACCAAGTTCGGTTGCGGAGCAGGGCTGTGCGGCGCCTGCACGGTTCACATCAACGGGAAGGCGGTCCGTTCCTGCCTGGTGACCGTCGCATCGGCCGAAGGCGCCCTGATCACCACCATAGAGGGCCTCGACCCCGCCAACGCTCATCCGGTGCAGCAGGCCTGGATCGAGCATCAGGTGCCGCAATGCGGCTATTGCCAGTCCGGCCAAATCATGCAGGCCGCCGCATTGCTGTCAAAGAATCCGAACCCGACCGAGCCGCAGATCGTCGAGTGGATGACCGGAAACATCTGCCGCTGCGCCACCTATTCCAGCATCGTCGGCGCTGTGCAACGAGCCGCCGAGATCATGCATGCGGAGACGAGCCATGCTTAAGGTCATTGAGGCCGCAACCAATCGGCGCGAATTCTTGGTGCGCTCGGCAGCGACCGCCGCCGGCGCTTTTATGAGCATCGGTCTACCCGTCCTCGGCAGCGAGACGGCCGAGGCTGAGGGCATGTCCGCGTTCACGCCGTCGATCTGGTTCACCCTGACGCCCGACGGCAAGGTCACCATGCACATCGTCAAGTGCGAGATGGGCCAGCATATCGGCACCGGTCTCGCTCAGGTGATCGCCGAAGAGCTCGAAGTGAACTGGGCGGACGTGCGTCTCGATTCGCCGCTGGAGAGCGTGGAGAATTTCGCTATCTACGGGCTCGCCTACACCGTCAACAGCGGCAGCATCACCACCGAGTTCAACCGCCTCTCGCGCGCCGGCGCCGCTGGGCGCATGGCGTTGATCGAAGCCGGCGCCAAGGCGCTCGGCGCGAGGGAGAGCGACTGCTCGGCGGCAAATTCTCGCGTGATCGACGGCGCCTCCGGGCGGTCAATCAGTTACGGCGAGATCATTCAGAACGTGAACATCGATCGCAAGTTCGCCTATCCCGACGATTTCCGGGCGATCAAAATCAAGCCGCGGGGTTCTTACAAGATCATCGGCCAGTCGCTCGCGGCCCTCGACATCCCGCCCAAGACCAACGGCCAGGCGAAATACGGCATCGACGTGTTCCTGCCCAACATGCTCTACGGCTCGCTCGCGATACCGCGCACCCGCTACGCATCCAAGGTGACCAGCGTCGATGATTCGGACGCCCGCAAGATTCCGGGATTTGTCAAGGCGGTGACCATCGACGACAGCATGGGCAAATGCACCGGCTGGGTCGTGGCCCTCGCGGAGAATTTCCCGGCCGCCATCAAGGCCGCCCGGGCGCTCAAGATCGAGGCGGAGCCCGGCCCCTATGGCGGGCTCAGCACCGAAGGTCTGGTCAAGGATTACGCGCACAAGGTCGCGACCGGGACTGGGGCCAATTGGGTGCTCGAGGGCGACGTCGACAAAGCCCTCGGCGAGGCCGAGCAGGTCCTGGAAATGGAATACACCACCGACATGGTGTGTCACGCGACCATGGAGCCGCTCAACGCGACGGCGGAGTTCGTGAACGGCGAGTGGCACATCTACACCGGAACGCAGAGCACATCCTTCGCGCGCATGACGCTGACCGCCTATCTGTCGAAGGTGCTCAATAAACAGCCGGAGGACCTCAGGATCTTCGTGCACGAGAGTCTGGTCGGCGGCGGTTTCGGCGGCAAGCAGGACTACGACGAACTGCTCGCGGCCGCCTATTGCGTCAAAGAGGCCGGCCGGCCGGTCAAGTTGATCCAGACCCGCGAGTCGAACTTCGCCACCAGCTTCCCGCGCACGCCGACCTATCACAAGCTGAAGGCCGGCCTGAAGAACGGCGCGCTCGTGGCCATGGGCCACGATATTTGCTGCGGCTGGATGGGTCCACGGTTCGCGGTCGGCAAGAAATACGGAAGCGCCTTCCTGCAACTCGAGTCCTGGGACGCCAAGAAAGAGGACATCGATCAGTGGTCGATCGGCGGCAGCGATCACTGGTACGATATCGAGAACAACCGCGTGCGGGCGTTCGACAGCGACCACACCACGTTCGGCGTACAGGCGAGCGCGCTGCGCACCGTGTCGAACTCGTACAACATGTTCGTTGTCGAGTCGTTCATCGACGAGGTGGCGCACGCGCTCAAGCGCGATCCGCTGGAGTTCCGGCTCGCCATGCTCAACGGCAAGGGCAGCGGCCGCGGCATTCCCAATGCCGGCTATCCGGCGGGCACGCCGTCGGACTATTATATGGACCGATTGTGGATTTCGCTGCCCTGGGCGACCGACAAGTCCTGGCCGCCTTACGAATCCACGACCGTAGGCGGCGCGCTCAGGCTGGCGAATTGCCTCCGGGTGGCGGCTGGCAAAGCGGGCTGGGGCGCAAAGCAGCTCCCGCCCAACACCGGCATGGGCATCGCTGTCTCGGCGGCGGAGGAGCGGCAAAGCCCGACCTGGGTCGCCGGCATCGCGGAAGTCACGGTCGATCCCAAGACCGGCGCATACGCGATCAACCGGATCACCATCGCCATGGATCCTGGCACCGTGATCAATCCGCGCGGCGCGACCTCGCAGGTTCGGGGCTCGGCGCTGTGGGGGGCGAGCCAGGTCATGTCGGAGCGGCTCACCATCCAGGACGGCGCATTCGTGCAGTCCAACTTCCATGACTACGAGCCGATCCGTCTGGCCAATGTCCCGCCGATCGATGTCACGCTGATCGATTCGGGCCATCACCCGAGCGGTGTCGGCGAGCCGGGGTCCACGGTGGTCGCACCCGCAGTCGCCAACGCGATCTTCAACGCCGTCGGCGTACGCGTGCGGCACATGCCGATTGCGGCGGAAGCGGTCCTTGCGGGCTTGAAACAAAAGACGTGACCCTGCCGGTCGGACGCGTCTGACAGAACACGAACCGTTCACGAACGGGCGAGGCCTGAAAGCCTCGCCCGAATTGATTCATGCTACGGCGACGTCGATCATTTTGTGCCGGCGGGAAAGGGGGTGGAGACGCGCACGCCCACCTCGATGGGCACGCCGACAGAGGGGAGCCGCTGAACGGCTTCATAGCGGCGACGAGGGCGATCACGTCGTCGATCGAACGTCCACGACATCCCCGCGCCCCTGTTTGCGACGCCATAGCGGCAGCGTCTCGGGCAGGTTCGGGATACGCGGATCGAACAGCCTGAGTCACCTGAAAAATTCGACCGCAGGGTCAGGTGGCGAAATTTGAGCGGGCGGTTCCAAGGCTGGCGCGCGAGCGCGCGGATGGTCGTCAGGTCGCAATGCGACCAAGCGTCGATGAGCGCCCGGCATGCCATGGCGTACCGACTGTGCTGGGCCAAGTCCCGCGCGAGCAGCGCGCCCGTGTCGTCAAGGCGAACTCCTGCCATGCGACACGCTTGAGAGTTGCTCGGCAAAAGCACACTCCAGAAGTGCGCCGCCTCGGAGCCGGCGCACACAGATCGCGCTCGCTTGGCGCTCCTCCCAGGGCGGCCAGGAGGCTCCGGATCTGTCGCCGCTATTGATAACTCCGATATTCTTCCCCTCCCGCTTTCCAACTTTACAATATGACTTAAGCGGCGCAACCTCGACAAAATAAGCCATCGGAAGAGCGCATGACGACCATTAATTGCGACATGGGGGAGTCGTTCGGGCTCTACCGGCTTGGCGACGACGCGGGCATGATGCCATACATCGACTTCGCCAATGTCGCTTGCGGTTTTCATGCGTCCGATTACAACCACATGCGCGCGACGGTTCGCCTGGCGAAGAAGCACGGGGTGCGCGTTGGTGCCCATCCTTCGCTGCCGGATCTGCAAGGCTTCGGCCGTCGCGAAATGATGATGCGCCGCGACGAGCTCGCAAATTGCCTCATCTATCAGATTGGCGCGCTCAACGGGTTCCTGGAGGCGGAGGGGATGCCGCTAAACCACGTCAAACCGCACGGCTCGCTCTACGCAATGGCGGCTCGGCAGGAGGATGTCGCCCACGCGGTCTGCGACGCGGCGGAGGTGTTCGGCGCGCCGGTGCTCGGCATGCTTGGCACATTGCACGAGACGATCTACCCGAAACGCGGCCTGCCGTTCGTCGCCGAATTCTACTCCGATCTCGATTACGCCGACGATGGCTCGCTGATCATCACCCGCGTCCACGACGCGAAGGACCCTCAGCAGGCCGCCGACAGGTGTCGACGGGCGATCGCCGAGGGTCGCGTGCAGTCGGTTGGCGGGCGAGAGGTGCGAGTGGGCACCGAGACCATCTGTGTCCATTCCGATACGCCCAATGCGCTGGAGATCGCCGCCGCGGTGCGCGCCATCGTGGCCCGCGATCCACAGCCTTCGAGCTGAGACGACCCCTATAGGCCGGTGAATTCTTTCGCCGCTTTGTCGTGCTTTCCGACCGTTCGTAGGGCCGCCCTCGAAGGGCAGAAAGGGTCGATTCCGGCCAAACGAGCTGCCGCCAACTGGCGGGCACGAAGTGTTGGATTCGGCTGAGTAGATCGTGCGCCGCTTGTCGGTCCGGTCACTGGGTTGTCGTCGCGAGACGCAGCTGCCTTCGCGACCGACACGTTCCATTCCTGGAAGGAGTGGGCGATTGTCATCCGGAATGCGCCGAGGTTCTTTATTTGCATCGGTCTTTAGGTCTTCAACTGAGAGATCACGCCTTCGATGACCGCCTCGCCGACAAGCGACGTTGGTTCGTCACCTATCAAATACTGACCACCTCTGACTGACGAATGGGAACGAGTCGGGTTGCGCGCCGCGCGTAAGATGCGACAATCAACTGAACGATCAAGACGCGCACAACGGAGGGCGGCGGTATCGTGAGTTACGCGGACAAGCCGGTGGACGATTCGGTCGACGCGGCGACGGTCGCGCGCTGGCTCAACTGCTCGCCGCGCATGGTGCGGCAATACGCCGAAGAGGGGCTTGCGGTCCGCACCGGGCCGGGGCGGTTCGACCTCGAGCGCTCAGTTGGCAACGTGGTCCTACATTTACGCGAGCTCGCGAGCTTGCGTAAAGGCGCGGACGGCGCCGACGTGGTCAAGGCCTCGGCAGCGCTCAAGGACGCGCAGCGGAAGCTTGCCGAGTTGCGTTATGCTCAATTAGACGCGCAAGTGATCTCGCTGCCCGAGGCGGAAATGCTGTGGGCGGATCTGGTGCGTTCGGCTCGGAGGCTGTTTCAGTCTTTTCCCGCGCGGGCGCGCGCCGCGCTACCGCACCTCAGCGACGCCGATCAAGCGACCTTGGAAAAGGTGGACGAAGCCATGCTGCGCGAGATCGCGCTCAAAGGTCAGGTTCCATTGCCGGCGGCTTCAAGCGATGCTGAACTCGACGCCGCGTGAGTTCCCGCCCAAGGTCGCCGCGGCGCGCGTGCGCTGCTACGCCCAATGGCTGCCGCCGCCGCCGCTCAAGCTCGTCGAATGGGCGGACGACAACATCGTCCTGCCGGCGACCCAGAGCGCCAGGCCCGGCGCCTATCGCACCTGGCCCTATCTGCGCGAGCCCTTGGAGGCGATCGGCGCGCGTTCGCCCGAATATGTCACATTACAGAAATCATCGCGAATTGGTTTTACCAAGGGGCTCATGATTGCGATCGCCGGTATGGTGGCGACTGATCCATGCTCAATTGGCTTGCTGGTGCCGGTCGACGAGGACGCGCGCGATTATGTGGTCGACGAGCTCGAGCCTCTGTTCGCCGCGACCCCCGCGTTGCGCGGACTGATCGTGTCTGGCCGCTTGACCGGCCGCAACACTCTGACGCGCAAGACCTTCAAGACGGGCGCGACGCTGAAGATCCTGTCGGCCCGGGCGCCGCGCCGGCTGCGGCGGCACGACTTCAAGGTGCTCTATTGCGACGAGATCGACGCGATGGAGATCACCGCCGAGGGCGATCCGATCATCATCGCCGAGAAACGCACCTTCGCCCACGCCGACCGCAAGATCGTCCGCGGCTCGACTCCGACAGAGGAGGACGTGTCGCTGATCCAGCGCGCCTTTGCGGAAAGCGACCAGCGCATTTTCGAAATTCCCTGCCCGCATTGCCGGGAGTTTTTCGAGCTCCTGTGGGAGATGATCCAGTGGCCGGCTGGCGAGCCGGAGAAGGCGACGGCTTTCTGCCCGCGGTACGGGGCCGAGATCGAGGAGAAGGTCAAGCCGGAGCTCGTCGAGAACGGCCGCTGGCGGCCCTTAAGGCCGGAGGTCGCCAACCATCGCGGCTATCGGCTCAACGCCCTAGTGTCGCTGCTGCCGAATGCCGCCTGGCCGAAGTTGGCCAAGGAATGGCTGAGAGCCAAGCGCGGCGGGCCGGCGGAATTGCAGGTCTTCGTCAACCTCGTCCTCGGCAAACCGTGGAAGACCTCGCTCAACCGCCTCTCCGCCGAGGTCCTCGCCGGCCGAGTCGAGCCGATCGGGCTCGAGCGCGTTCCGCCGGAGATCGTGCTGCTTACGGTCGGCGCCGACGTCCAGGACGACCGTATCGAGGCTTGCGTCTTGGGCTGGCCGCTCGCTGGCGCGCCCGCGGTCCTTGCCCATGTCGTCATCGACGGGAACACGCTCGAGGACGCGACCTGGGCGGCGTTCGATGAATTCCTGCGCACGCGTTGGACGCATCCGCACGGTTGGTCGATGAAGGTGGACGCCTGCGCCGTCGATTCTGGCGGCCACGAGGGCCGGACGCAGCGGGTCTATGACTTCTGCGCCGCCCGGCTGCATCGGCGCGTCTATGCGATCCGGGGCGTCGGCGGAGCGCGTCCGATCTGGACAAGGGCGCAACGCGTGAAGAGCGGCAAGGCCGCCCGGCTCTTCATCGTCGGCCACGACCAGGTGAAAACCGCAGTTCTCGAGCTCTTGTCGGCTGAGCCGTTCGACGCCGAAGGCCAGCCCAATCCACACGCCCTCAGGGTCTCAGACGAGTTGCCGGAAGATTGGTTCGATCAAGTGACCGGCGAGGTGCGGCGTATCCGCTACGTCAGGAACCGGCCTGTGATCGAATTTGTGCCCAAGCGGCGCGGTCAGCAAGTCGAGGCTTTGGACGCTTTGTGTTACGCCTACGGCGTTCGCCATAGCCCGGCGGTGAAGGCGATCGATCTCCGGGCCCGGGCGGCGCGCCGGCCGGATCCGGTGGTCGGCCAACCGCCGCCGCGCCGTCTTTCAATCGCTTCGTGGGCAAGGCGATTCAATGAATAACCCGAATAGCCGAATGCTGGTTGAGGGGCGCCCCCTCGGCGCGCTGGCTCCTTAACGCGCGCAATTCCGTCATCCACACGAACAAATCCAAATAAACGAATCTTGCGCTGTGCTACCGTCGGCGAAAAGGCATCACGCCGAGCGCCGGTGACCTCTGAAACTGAAAATCGACGATCAGGAGCGGTGCGCGATCGAGGAGGTCGCTCGCCGAATACTGGGCGCGCCTGATCAAGAGGGCTGAGGACAGCGCGTTTGTCATCGCCGCTATGCCGGAGCTCGCTTACAGCGTGCAAGGGTTCTTAACGTGAACTCGGAGAAGCAAAATCTGAAAATGAGCTGTAAACCTTGATTGTCCTATTTCTTTCTGGCATATGCAAAAGATTCATCTCTTTTGGGTCGGGGGCCCAGCAACAGAATGCATGTGGGAGGTGAGCAACAACCAAAGCAGGAGTTGGTGCGGACTGAACAGGCGATTGCGCGATCTCCGCCAGATAGCGTCCAGTTTGAAGCGCTCTCGAATGACGCCGCTGCAGGTATGCGAGGCAATCATTGAACGGCGACTGGCCAATCGAGAAGCGCGGACGTTCTTCTCGGACTTGCCGCAAGACGAAAGGCACTACTGGATAGCGAGTCTCTATGCCCTTCTGATGCCGGATGTGCTGCGTCGGCGACTGGCCGCGTATTTCACCCCGCCTCACCTGGCGCACTACGCTATTGGTGCCCTGGTCGAAGCCGGGATAGAGCCGGGACGCGATCGCATTCTTGATCCGGCTTCCGGCGGCGCAGCTTTCTTGGTTCCCTTGGCCGCGTATATCGCGGGACACGGACGCCAGCGCGGCGGGAGCGCTTCAAGGATCATTCGATCGATCAACGACACGCTGCGCGGCGTCGAGATTGATAGTGGCCTTGCGAATTTTTCGCGCGCCTTGCTGAGGGGCTTGCTCAACCGCGAAATTGAGTCTTCGGGAACGATGCTCAGCGGTCTGATAGACTGCGCAAACACATTGGAGCTGGAGCCTATCGATACACAATGGACCGGGGGGTACAGTCCAAAAAATTCCGCGCTGCCAATGCGGCGCTGAGAGCTTTCGTCTTGTAAAGCAGGGCAATCAATTCTCACGTTGGCGATTTATTTGTACGGGTTGCAGCGCGCAAAAGGAAGTCTATCAAACCGACCCATTCAGCCTCAATCTTCTCAAACCTTTGATCGACGCTGGCGTGCCGCATCAATGGAGCGAGATCAACATGATCCCGGTCTCCTACCGCGCGTCGCCCGTGTTCTACGTCCAGACCGCTCGATTTATCGTCTTCGATACGGACCCCGAAGTCATCACCCTGATGGGACCTTTCCGCGAGGATGAGTTGGCGGCCCGCGTCGCTATGCTGCACGGTTTCGCCGGCACCGATCCGAAAGACGACCGCATCAAGGAGCAGCTCGAGAAGAACGGGCAGGGTTCGATCTTTGCTCCCTACGAAATGTTTCGTGCGCGTGAAGCCGCAGCTCGCGCATCCGGCGATACCGCCAACATTGAGATATGGGCTGACGCGGCCAGGAGCATGCTCAACAGCTGGTATGCGGCAGGTTTCGTATCCCGGGAAGTGATCGCTAGTCCCGCCTTGCACGCGCGCGTACGTGAGCGCGGCAATTATGCGCGGCGCTTCGATCCGATACGCAGCACCATCGAACATGACGCATTGCGGCGGCGCAAGGTGAACCTCGCTGGCGAAGCTGCGGATCTGAAACTTGCGCATCCAGACCTTTGCGCCGAATACGGTACCGATGAGCTTCAGCGTGCCTATGAGCGGCGCGTGGCCGGTGATTTCGCAAGAACCGGGATCGAGGAAGCCCGCCTAATACGGAACCTCGACATGGTCGAGTTTTCATTCGGCTTCTCGCGCGTGTCTGCGACGCCGGAAACCGTCCAAAAGGACCGGCATATGCCTGTCCGCTTGATGGGCTTTCCGCCTCTGCCAAGCAACAAACGCCCGATTTATGTGATCGAGCAGCAAAATGAGGCCATCTACATCCAACTCGACGCGGAGATGGTCGGAGCCTTTCTCCAAAGCAACGGAGTGTTGGATCAGCCGCCACCGCCGCCACGAACGATTGGAGGGAGACTGATTGAAACGTACCAGGATTTCGGGCTGTTCCTGAAAGATTTTTCCGTGCGCGACGACGTCTCGCGGGTACGGGCGCGCGACATTGCGTCGATGACGTATCTGCTGATCCACTCGATGGCCCATCACGTTATGCATGGTATCGCGCGGTTTTCGGGATTGGACCTCGGCTCCTTAAGCGAGGTGATATTCCCCGCCGACCTTGCCTTTGTGGTGCATCGGCGCGGCATGACGGAAGATCTTGGAAACATTTCGTCTATGTGGCGCGACCAGAACAGTGCATTTCTTCGCTATCTCGTCTCACGTCGCGAGTTACGTTGCGGTTCTGGTACGCTCTGCGACCATCGCGGCGGCGCTTGTCCCGCCTGCATCATGATTCCCGAAACATCCTGCATCGCCGGAAATCAGCTGCTGTCGCGCGCGGCGCTTGTTGGCGGCCGGGCACCGCTGTGGGATACCGATCAAACTCCACTTCGCGGCTTCTTTGAAGTCGTTCAGGACCGACTTGCGGGCCAGCCGCCCTCGCCAGCGTAATGCCATCAGACGCGGAAATCGTCCGATGCACGGCTCCCTGGCCTGGGACGGCCGCGCGCCTTTTGGAGGCCTTCGCCTCGCTCGGACCTGGGACGTGGCCGCTGGAGCAAATTTGCCGAGCATCTGCTTCCGGCATCGATCCGGGACTCGCATCGCAGGTCTTGGCAGGACTCGCCGCTGCGCGATTATGCGTCGCGGGAGCTGCAGACAACTCGTGGATATGCGAATACGCTCCCAACGAGCTGAAGCGGGTGGTCCAGGTTCTGAGCGGCGCTGATCATTTCCGAAGGATGCGGTTGAATCCAGCGGCAATAGAATTGGCCGTCACTATGCCACTCCTTCCCAGCCGCCTCGAAAAGGAACTAGCCGCGACGCCTGATCGTCCGGGAGGTTCCCTGACCACGTCAGCTGCATTCGCGCGCTTGGCTGAGACCGCGTCGCAGCGCTTGGTTGTAATGACGCCTTTTATTGACGGCAGCGGCTTCCGATGGTTACGGCGTGTATTTGAGACGACGCGCGCGGGTTGTCAAAAGATTGTCGTTTTGCGCAACACGGACCAATATACCGTTGAACTTGGCGTTCAACATGCCGATTGGTTGAGGGCGATGCAGGTCTCTGTGCGGGATTATCATCTTTCACATTCCCCCGCCGAGGGGCGCGCTTTGCCGATTGAGACGTTCCACGCGAAGGTTGTCGTTGCGGACGACACGCTTGCCTATGTGGGATCGGCAAATCTTCTCACTTCAAGCGAAGGGCTGTCGCTTGAGACTGGTCTTTTGGTCGAAGGGGGTGGGGCCGCCCAGGTGGCTCGGCTTGTCGATGCCGTCCTTCGCGTCGCGCGAGCTTTGTGAGCAACGAACATTCTTGAAGCGGACGCTTACAGGACATCTTAGGAAGAAGGTCCGATGTTAGGATAGACCAGTGAAGCTGTAGCGCCGCGATCGGGTTTCCGAGCGACACCGTGGCGCCCACGATTGAGAGGCGTGCAAAGAGATATGCGAAACCCCAGGCGTGGCGCGCCACCAACCCCTCGAAAGTGATCTCTCCCTGCAGCTGAACCTCGAGCAGCGCGAGCGGGAATTGCTCCAGTTGACGCCGCCGCCTCGCCGGACGGACGTGTATGGATGGATCTCTGAGCAAGGCGCCGTGCCCCCGGGGCCGCGCAAGCTTGACAGCGAGCAGCCTTACAGTAGTGTAAGGCAGTGCGCAGGCTCACCCGCGAAGAATTCCTCCGCGTCCGCCGGACGTCGCCTGAAGCTCACGACGTGGCGCGGCATCGCGGCGGGGTTGCGTTGTGTTTTGGCCGCCAAGTGCCTGAAAAACCAGGCGAATTCCTAGACTTAGACTTGGTGTCGATGGCAATTGTCGATCAGCTCACGAGGTTTTTCGAGCACCGCAAGGATGCGGCCGAATTTGTTCGCGCCTACTGGCCGCAATGGCTGGTCACGCTCGCGCGGGCCGAAGACGCAAGGCGGGATGATTTCGTCTTCTACGTCGGTGGACACCCGGACCGGGACTGGGTGGCGCAGGGCCTCGTCATACGTGGGGGCGCGTTCAATGAGATCGTGCGAGAGATCGCGGCAATGCCGCCGGAAAGAAAGCCGTCGCACGCCTTCTATGTCGATTTATGGAGGACGGCGGGACAGGTGCGCGCCGCGGCGAAGCGCGAAGGCGTCGCGCTCGACGAGCGGTTTTTCTATTCGCTCGAGGACCCGCGCTGCGAAGCCAAGATTTTCGAGGAGCTCCGCGCGCATAACGACCGGCTCCTCCGCGAACGCAAGGCGGGCTCGCCCCGTGCTGCGAAGGCGAGGGTGCCCGCGGCGGTTGAGGTTCGCGCGATCTTCGAGGAGGCGCGGCGAGCGGTGCTGCAATGAGCGAGCACGGGGACATCGTTGCCGCCGGCCTCGGCTTTCGCCGCGCCGACGACTTCACCGATTGGCTCGCGCGCGAGCGCAATGACGCGTTGATGGAGACCGTCGCGGCGTCGGCGCCGAAGAAGCCCCACCTCCGCAGGCCCAATATCCGGACGCTGATCGAGGACGCCGAACGAAGTGGCAAGCGCGTTTCGGCGGTCACCGTGAACGGCGCGACGCTGAATTTCGCCGAAGCGGAGAAGACTGCGACCCTGACGCCGCTTGAAGCGTGGAAGGCGAAACATGCGCGTTCGGCTTAGGGGCGTCAACAGCCGCACGAAGCGACTCGCCGACGGGTCGCTCAAGACCTATTTCTGGGCGTGGAAGGGCGGCCCGCCTCTGCCCGGCAAGCCGGGCTCGCCCGAGTTTGTCACCGCCTACAACGCCGCGATCGCCAAGAAGGTTGAACCGCCGAGCGGCGTGCTGCTCTCGCTCATCATGAAGTTTCAGGCGAGCGGCGAGTTCGAGCACAAGATCAAGGAGCGAACCCGGCGCGATTACGTCAAACAGATCAAGCGAATCGAACGCGCCTTCGCCGACTTCCCGCTCAAAGCGCTCGACGACAAGGGGGCGCGGGCGGTGTTCCTCGAATGGCGCGACGAACTGGCGCAGACGTCGCTCCGACAAGCCGACTACGCCTATGGGACGCTTGCCCGCGTCTTGTCATGGTCGCTCAAGCGCGGATTGATCGAGACGAATCCCTGCGCCGAAGGCGGCAAGCTTTATTCAGGCTCGCGCGTCGACAAGGTGTGGTCCGACGACGAGGTCGCGCGGTTCCTCGCTGCCGCGCCGCCGGTTCTGCGCCGGCCCATGTTGCTGGCGGTCAACACCGGCCAACGCCAGGGCGATTTGCGCAAGCTCGCCTGGTCGGCCTATGACGGCAGGGTCATCAAAATCCGCCAGAAGAAAACCGGTGCCTATGTCGCGATTCCGGTGTCCGACGAATTTAGGCGCGAACTCGACGGCGCGCCTCGGATTTCGCCGCTGATGCTGACGAACACCGACGGGAAGCCATGGTCCGAATCCGGCTTCCAGAGCGCCTGAGGCAAGGCGACGGCGCGAGCGGGAATCGAGGATCTCACCTTCCACGACCTCCGCGGCACCGCGGTCGTGACGCTGGCGCGGGCAGGATGCAACGTGGTCGAGATCTACTCGATCACCGGCCATAAGCCCGGCGACGTGCAGGCGATCCTGACCGCCCATTATCTGCCGCAGGACGGCGAAGTCGCCGGCAACGCGATCGCCAAGTTGAACGCCTACAAGCGGACACGGGGAGATCAAAAGGAGGCCGAAAATCTCCCGACTGCGTTCCCGACTGCGCTCAAAGCGGCCGGCCAACAAGGGGAGAAAGCCTAGCAAAATCAATGGCTGGGGCGGGAGGATTCGAACCTCCGGATGGCGGAATCAAAATCCGCTGCCTTACCGCTTGGCTACGCCCCAACGCGCCGCAAGGCTGGCGCCCGGCGGAAAGCGGGCCGGACAATAGTTCGCGCTCTCCGCCACCGCAACGGCTGCGACGGACGAAATTTGCCTCCCGAAGAGAGTCCCCGAATCCTCGTTGGTTGGAAGGGTCGATGCGTCTCAAGACGCGGAAAAACGAGATAATCACCCTCGGAGCACGCGAGTTGTCGCACCCGCCCGGCGAGGCCGCGAATTGAAGCACCCCCGAAAGGGGGGCGAGTCACCGTCCGCATCCGAACCGTGACCTGCCAATCGGGACGCTGAAAAGCATCGAGCGGCAGGTCAGATCAAGCTGAGATAGCCCATGCGCCAGTACATTGCGCTGATCCACAAGGAGCCCGGCAATGAGTAGGGCGTATCCTTCCCCCGACCTTCCGGGCTGCCTCACCGCGGGCGTCGACCTTGATGACGCGAGACGGATGGCCGAGGAGGTGTTGGCTGTGCACCTGGCGGGAATGACGGAGGGCAGGAGCCGATGCCGGAGCCCTCCCCGCTGGAAGCCGTGATGGCGCATCGGTACAACCGCGACGCCGTCGCCATCCTCGTCAAGGCGCCGCCGGCGACGGCCAAAGCGGTCCGGGTGAATATGACCCTTCCCGAGGATGAATTGGAGCAGATCGACAAATTCGCCGCTGAGCAGGGTTACACCCAGTCCGGCTTCTTTCTGCATGCCGCGAAAAAGGGTGATCGGCGAGGCCCGATCGTCAAACGCGACGATGGCTAGCCCGAGGAAGCGGAAGGGCGCGCGAGGCGTCGCTGACCGTCGCTTGCGCTTGCGCCTGGACGGAGCCAGATATGACCGACATGCGGAGCGCCGATATGAGCGAAGCGAACGACATCCTCACCATCGATATCGTCAGCGATGTCGTGTGCCCCTGGTGCTACCTGGGCGAGAAACGCCTCGAGGCCGCGCTTCAAGACGAGGCGGGGCCGGTTGCGGTACGGTGGCGGCCCTATCAGCTCGATCCGACAATCCCCGAAGGCGGGCTGGACCGCACCGAGTACATGGAGAAAAAGTTCGGCAAGAGCGGCGGGCTGCAATCCGCCCACGACAATCTGACGCGCCTCGGCGCGGAAGTCGGCCTTCCCTTCGCCTTCGACAAGATCAAGCGCTCGCCCAACACGCTCGACGCGCACCGTCTCATTCGCTGGGGCGCGTCGGCCGGCGTGCAAGAGAAGGTCGTCGATCGACTGTTCAAGGCCTTTTTCGTCGAGGGGCGGGATATCGGCGACCGCGCTGTGCTGGTCGAAGTCGCTGGCGAATGCGGCCTTGACGCAAATCTGGTCGAGAAGCTCTTGGCCGACGGCGCCGACGCCGACCTGGTGCGCCAGGAAATCGAGCAGGCCCAGTCGATGGGGGTGAGCGGCGTGCCATTCTTCATTTTCGGCGGCCGGCTTGGCGTCCCTGGAGCGCAGGAGCCTTCCGTGCTGCGGCAGGCGATTGCGCAGGCGCGGGCTCAGATGGCGGAAGAGGGCGCGAACGCCTGACTTACGCCGCGTTGTCGAGGCGGGCGACGAGCTCGGGCGGCAGCTCGACGCGGGGCGCCTGATCTTCGTTTGGGTTCGTCGGCGGCGCGTCGAGCTCGAGCGGCGGCGGGCCGATCGGAGCCCGTGAGAAGTCCGCGATTAGCTTGGGCGCCCGTCCCCCGTCGTCGTTGACAGGCGAAAAGTCCAGGAGGCGCGGCAGCCGGCCGCCCGAAGCCGACCCCGTCGCCTCGCGCGCGAAGCTCGCGGCTTCCGCCTTCGCCGCTTCGGCGGCGAAGCGCCACAACAGAGCGAGAACCTTGGCGAGCGCCGGGTCGTTGCGCCGCTCGCATTCGTCGATGACCTTCTGCACGAGCTTGAGTTTGAGTTCGTCGCTGAGACTCGCCGACATGAGTCTTGATTGCGGCGAGCGCGGCGCGGAAGGCAGGCAGGACGCTGTCCTTCAGACCGGCGCGGTGCGCGAGCGCGGCGAAGCCTTGCCCTTGCGGTTCAAGAATGAAGGCCGCGACGCGCGGCGGCGGGAGACCGGACAGTTCCGCTAGAGAAGCGGCGAACAGATCGTATCGTCCGCCAAGCAGCGAGCGCAGCAGCAAGGCCGGAGTCAGCGCGCCGCTCATGCGTAGCATGCAGGTAAGCTCCGCCCGTTCGTCAGGGCGGCATGACGAGGCGATGGCGCAGATCGCCTGATCGCGCGCCTCGCGGGCGACGCGCTCGGCCCGCCCAGGCGCCATCCATTGCGACGCCTCAACGGCAAGATCCTTCGCCGCGGTGACTGCGATGCGCGCCCTTAAGGCTGCCGGCAGCGATCCCCGCTCGAGCAGCGCATCGCGCACGCGCGGATCGTCGTTGAAACGGATCAGAACGCCGTGCAGCAGCTCGGCCGGAAGATCGGTGTTAAGATTGTCGATGAGCGCGAGAACCACATCGAGTTGCCCGACTTCGACCAGCGCTGCGGCCGCTTGCCACCCCAACTTCGGCCGGCGGGCCAGAGTCATGTGCGCGGCCAAGTCTCCATTCCGAACGCATTCGACGAGATCGGCGTCGGTCAGTACGGGCGAATATTGAAGCACAGCAGCGGCCGCTTCCGGCTCATCAGCCGCCAAGGCTAGGATCACCGTGCGCGGCGCGTCGTAGGCCCTGCATAAAGCTTCCGCCAGCGCCCGGCGCACCAGGACGGAAGGATCGTCGGTCAGCGCGGTCATAGCCACCGCCGCATCGGCGCGCACGGACGGGGTCAGTTCGGAATAGAGATAGGCGCGCGCAAGCGCGCTCGCCCCTTCCGCCCGCGCGTCTGCGTCGGCGGATTGCGCCCAGGCTAGAAATCGACGCACTATGTCTGGCTTGGCGCAAGAGGGAACCGGCAAGAGTTTGGTCGTCGGAAGCTTCAAGTGCATGTCGGGCCCCCTCGCCGGTCATGGCGGTGGACATTGATCGCTGAGATTGCGCAAGCATGGTTGAAATCAACTTAAAGTTGTGACCGGAGCATCCATGGAGACCGGAACTCTTCGCCATCCGCGTGGCGGCCTCTATTTCGAGGCCTTCTCGATCGGCCAGGTGTTTCGCCACGGGCTGACGCGCACCGTTACCCAAATGGACAACATGCTGTTCTCCAACATGACGCTGAACCCGCAGCCGCTGCACATCGACGCGCATTTTTGCGCGACCGAGACGGAATGGGGCCGGCCGCTGATGAATTCGCTGTTCACGCTTGGCCTCATGATCGGCATTTCGGTCAACGACACCACGGTCGGGACGACAATCGCCAATCTCGGCATGACCGACGTCGCTTTTCCCGCGCCGTTATTTGAGGGCGACACGATTCGGGTCGAGACCGAGGTGATCGCCACTCGCGCCTCAAAGTCCCGCGCTGACGCGGGGCTGGTCGAGTTCCGGCACCGGGCGTTCAAGCAGGACGGCGTGCTGGTCGCCGAGTGCCGGCGCACCGCGTTCATGCGTCGGCGCGGACCCGAGATGCTGACCGCTTGAGCGCCCATGCGCTCGCTCCTGATAGCGCCGGCGGACGAGAAACGCCTCGCTGAGGCGCTCGAGAGCGGCGCGGACGCTGTCATTGTCGATCTTGCTGGCGAACGGCCTGCCGAAAGGGAAGGGGCGCGCGCCGTGGCGGAGCGGTTCCTGAAAATGACGCGCGCTCGAGGCGGCGAGCCTGCGCGTATGGTCAGGACAAACGCGCTCGATTCGGGCGACACCGACGCCGATCTCGACGCCGTGTTGGCGGGCGCGCCCGACGCCATCCTGCTGCCGGGGAGCCTCGGGGCTCCGAGCGTCCAGCAGCTTTCCGCCAAACTCGCCGTGCGCGAGGCGCATCTCGGGCTTGCCCACGGCGCGACCCGGATCATCGCCGTCGCCGATCGGGCGCAGTCCCTCTTCAGCATGGGAAGCTATCGCGGTTCGAGCGCCCGGCTTTTGGGCGTCGCATGGAGCGCGGAATCCTTGCGCGCCGAAATCGGCGCCGAAACGGACCGCGACCGCCTCGGCGACCATCTCGCCCCCTATTGCCTGGCGCGAGAATTGACTCTGTTTGCCGCGACGTCAGCGCGCGTGGCCGCAATCGACGGGGTCTTCCCCAACATCCGCGACTTGGAGGGACTGCGCGCCGAGGCGCTCGCCGCGCGCCGCGACGGCTTCGCCGGCAAGCTGGCGATCGACCCCGCCCAAGCGGCCGTCATCAACGAGATCTTCCCGCGGCGCACCGCGCCCGTCGCCGGGAACGGCGTGTAGGAAAGGCTGCGCTCAGTCCGCCCGCTGGATCGCGGCCTTGCGCGCCTCGATCTCGGCCACCCATTGCTCCGCGTTCTTCGCTCGCGTGCACACGATCTTGACATATTCCGTGCCGTCAGTTTGCACAAGATCTGTGCGGGCAATCATGGCTTGTGCATCGAATCCGCACATCATCGGATTGTCGACGGTGGGCCCACGCACCACGTCAATCGCAGTCTTCGCCTGACAATCCGCGTGTGATAGCGCGGTCGAACAGATGAGAATGACAATAGAATACATTTTGCGCCCCCATGATTCGGTTTTTTTGGCGGCCCGGTCTCTTCGGGAAGGGCCGTCCTGTCGTTTGCAATCATCGAGTTTGACGAGTTGCAACATATGCAACATAGAGGTGCTGCAAATCCTGTGCCGTGATCTCAATCACATGACAAAATGTAGAACCGGCGGTGCGGCGCAGGCTTGCGATCCTGATCAACTCGCGGGGGTTCGGCGTTTTCGTAATCGATCCACCGAGTCTCGGCGTCGATGATCCGCAGGGCGTGATAGGCCCTCGTTGATTCGCGACCCCACATCTCGGGCCCTAGACTCTGCCGCCGTCCTCCTGGCTCGCCGGTGCTTGCATGCGGGGCGCACGTGCAAAGGCGGCGGCGGGCTCCGAACCCCCTTCGGTTGGCCAATGAGGCCTGCCCGCCGCCAATGGAAACGCTGATTGCCCCGCGTCGAATTGCGCCGCGCTGCTAAATTTCTTTCCGACAATGGTCGCGTTTTAACGGAAGGGACCGCGCCCGCAGTGAGGCCGGTCACACACCCAACAGGTTGTGCCGCGCCGCCTTACTCCGCCGCGACCGAAACCTCGGAGGCCGGGCGCGGCCTGATCGTGGCGTGCGGCGCGCCGGCGCGTGCGGGCGCCTGCGGCTCCTCCGCATCGCCGACGAAGCGGCTGACCAGGCGCCAGTTAAAACTGCCGAGATCGTCCAGCACCGTGAACACCGCGGGCACGAAAACGAGCGACAGCATCGTCGACATGATGAGGCCGCCGATCACCGCAATCGCCATTGGCGAACGGAAGCCGCCGCCGTCGCCCAATCCCAAGGCCGAGGGGAACATACCCGCCGCCATCGCGATCGTCGTCATGACGATCGGCCGGGCACGCTTGCGGCCCGCTTCGACCAAAGCCTGGGTGCGCGGCGTGCCGCGGCCAATCTCCTCGACCGCGAAGTCGACCAGCATGATGGCGTTCTTGGTGACGATGCCCATCAGCATCAGGATGCCAATCACCACCGGCATCGACATCGCTTTGTGAGTAATGAGCAAGGCGATGATCGCCCCGCCGATCGAAAGCGGCAGCGAGATCAGGATGGTGATCGGCTGCAGGAAGCTCCCGAACAGGAGGACGAGGAGCCCGTAGACCATCATCAGGCCTGCGCCCATCGCCGCGGCGAAGGAAGCGAACACTTCGCTCATGATCTCGACGTCGCCGGTCTCGCGAATCTCGACGCCTGGCGGCAGGTTCTTCGCGGTCGGCAATGCGCGGATCGCCGCGACAGCGGCGCCGAGCGCCGAGTCGCCGCGCAGATCGCCCTCGATCGTCACGCGCCGCGTTCGATCGTAACGGTTGATCGCGGTCGGTCCGTGGGCGATCGAGAAGTCCGCGACCGCGGACAAGGGCGTCGTTGCGCCGCCGCTCGTGGGCACGCGCAAGTCCTGCAGGAGCCCTGGACGTGCGCGCGCGGCTTCGTCAAGCTCGACCCGGATCGGGACCAGTCGGTCGCCGGCGTTGAACTTGGCGAGATTGGCGTCGATGTCGCCAAGCGTGGCGACGCGGATCGTATCGGACAAGGCCTCGGTCGAGACCCCGAGATCGGCCGCGACCTGAGGCTTAGGCACGATGCGCAATTCCGGCCGGTCGAGCTCCGCGGTCGAGATCGGATTTTCGATTGTCGGAATCGTCCGCATCTCGCTCGCGATCTGGTTCGCGGTGTCGTTGATGACGTTGATGTCGGGTCCGGCGATGATCAATTGCAGGTCGCGCTGGCCGTTATCCTTGAGGAACCAGAAACGAATGTCGGGCTGATCGGCGAGCATCGCGCCAATCCTCAGCTGCATGTCCTGCTGGGACGCCTCGCGCTTCGATTTGTGGACGAGATTGATGATGATCGTCGCCTTGCGCGGCTCGTCGTCCGCGCCGCCGAGGAGCTTGCCGCCGAAGATGAGCGCCGAGCGGACCTCGGGCATGGCGCGCAATTTCTCCGAGATCGCACGCGTCACGCGGTCGGTGTCTTCGAGCCGCGATCCGGGCGGCAGCTCGATCGCCAAGAGCGCCCGGCCGTAATCGTCTGGGGGTATGAATCCGGACGGCAGCAATTGCGTCGACCACAGCGAAGCGGCGAAAATCACGGCGCCCGCGAACAGGGTGATCCAGCGGCGCCGCACGGAAGCGCGCACGAGCCGCGTATAGAAGCGCATCACCGCGCCGTCCTTTTGCGTATGTTCGCGGGGCGCGCGCAGGAAATAGGCGGCGATCACCGGCGTGACGAAACGCGCGACGAGCAGCGAGAACATGACGGCGATCGCGACCGTCAAGCCGAATTGGCGGAAATATTGTCCGGCGATGCCGCCCATGAAGCTGACCGGTGAGAAGATCGCCGCGATCGAGAGCGAGATGGCGATCACCGCGAGCCCGATCTCGTCGGCCGCCTCGAGCGAAGCGCGATAGGCGGACTTGCCCATGCGCATGTGGCGGACGATGTTCTCGATCTCGACGATCGCGTCGTCGACCAGAATGCCGGTGACGAGCGTGATGGCGAGAAGGCTTACGAGATTGAGCGAGAAGCCGATCGCGTCCATCGCCCAAAACGTCGGAATGACCGAAAGGGGCAGCGCAATCGCGGTGACGAGCGTCGCGCGCAAATCGCGCAGGAAGATGAACACGACGACGATCGCAAGGAGCGCCCCCTCGATCAGTGTCTCCATGGTCGAATGGTAGTTGCCGACCTCGCTGTCGACCTGGGTGTCGACCTTGGTGAATTTCACTTCCGGGTGCGCCGCCTCGATCTTCTCCAGCCGCTTCGCGATCAAAGCGTCGACGGTCACGTCGCTTGCGCCCTTGGCGCGAGTCACGCCGAAGGCGACGATCGGCTCGTCGAACAGGCGGGTGAAGGTGCGAGGCTCTGCCGCTCCGTCGGTGACGGTCCCGAGTTCGTCAAGGCGGACCCGTCGCCCGCCTGGCAGAGCGATCGGCAGCGCGGCCAGGTCTTCGAGCTTGCGCGCGCCCGCCAGCGTTCGGATCGGCTGCTCCTGGCCGGCAAGCTCGCCCCGGCCGCCGCCGAGATCGACATTGTCGGCGCGCACCTGCTCATTGACAGCCGCCGCGGTGACGCCGAGCGCCAGCAGCTTTTCCGGATCGAGGGCGACGCGGATCTCGCGATCGACCCCGCCGAACCGTTTGACCTCGCCGACGCCATGGATGCTTTGCAGGTCGCGGGCGACCGTATCGTCGATGAGCCACGACAGTTGCTCGACCGAAAGCCCCGGCGCGGAGGCTGCGTAAGTGACGATCGGCAGACCTTCGATGTCGACCCGGCTGATGATCGGCTCGTCGATGGTGCGCGGCAGATCGGTGCGGATCTTGGCGATCTGATCCTTCACGTCGTTGAGCGCGCGGTCGATGTCGACCGATCCGACGGTGAACTGCACGATCGTCGAGGACGAGCCGTCGGTGACGGTCGAGACGATATGCCAGACGCCGCTGACGCTGGCGACCGCGTCTTCGACCTTCTTCGTGACCTGCGACTCGAGCTCGGACGGCGCGGCGCCCGACTGGGTGATGAGCACCTGAACAATCGGAATGTCGATGTTCGGAAACCGGGTGATCGACATCGTCCGGAAGCTGATGAGCCCCAAGATCGTCAAGACCGCGAATGCGACGACCGCGGGAATGGGCTTGCGGATCGACCAGGCGGAGACGTTGAGGCGCATCGGCGTGCCCCTTATCCGTTGGCTGCGGTCGCTTCGGGCGTCGGACGCACCCGATCGCCTGCGCGCAGGAAAGCGGCGGCGCGTTCGACCACGCCTTCGCCCTCGGCGAGGCCCGCCTGGATTTCCACCCAACCACCGTCGGTGACGCCAGCCTTCACTTGCCGCACCTCGACCTTGCCGTCGCGCACGACGTCGAGGCGCGCCTCATCGCCATCGCGCTCCAAGGCGGTCGCCGGAACGCCGACGCCGACGCGCCGGGCGAGTTCGACCTGGCCCGAAGCGAAGGCGCCAACATGGGCGCGCGAAACGTCGTCAAGCGCGATCCGGACCTTGCCGGTGCGGCTCGCCTTGTCGACCTCCTGGTTCACAAGGCGGACGCGGCCAGAGACCGCCCCCTCGACGCCCGGCAGCTTCAGTTCCGCCGGCATGCCGACGGCAAGCTTCGCCAGCGTCTGTTCGGGCACGTCGGCCTCGAGATCAACCGCTCCGTCCTCTATGATGCGAAACAGCGGCTCGCCTGAGGTCGAGGCGGAAGCGCCGAGCCGGGCCGACCGGCGGCTGACGATCCCGGCCACAGGCGCCTTGACCTCCGTCCGGTCGATGCGAACTTGCAGCTCCTGCCGCTCGGCGTCGCGGCTCTTGCGGTCGGCCTCGGCGACGCCAAGCGCAAATTGGGCCGCGGCCAGTTGAGCCTGCGCCGTCTTCATCGCCATCTCGCGTTGCTCGACGGTGGAAGCGGCCATGACCCCCGCCTCGAGCTTATGCGCGCGATCGAAATCGGCGTTGGCGAATTGCACCTGCGCCTGAGACTGCACGATGAGGCTCTTCGCCTGATCGATCGCCGCGTCGGCGCGCTTGGTCGCCGCGTCGTTTTCGGCAAGCAGCGCGTCCAGTTGGCTGCGATCGAGGCGGGCGAGCACCTGACCCGCTTTCACCCGGTCGCCGTCCTCGGCGTCAAGTTCGACGATGGCGAGCCCGTCGATGCGCGCGGCCACCTGCGCTTCCTCGCGCGCCACCAGCGTGCCCGAGACGAAGAGGCGATCGACAAATTCGCGCTTGACCGCGGGAACGACGGTGACCGCCGGCGGCTCGACTACGCGCAGCGTTTCCGCCGCGGCTGCGTCGAAGCCAGGGCAATTGGCCGCTTTGGCAGCTGCGAATTTGTCCATGAGCGCGCGGGGCAGAGCGCATGGCGCGACCGCGGTCGCCGCCCAGACGCCGCCGAGCGCGACGGCCGCGGCAGTGACGACGATGATCAGGGTCCGTCGCATCGCCGGGCCTCCTAGCCCGAATCGGGGCAAATCGCCCCGGCCAACAGCGCCTTGAGCGCGCCGATCGCCATCGGCGTCTCGGCTTCGGGGTCAAAGTCGCCCTCGATCGCCATGCGCTTGAACAGGCCCGCGACGAAAGTGACAAAGAACCGCGCGCCGAAACGGGAATCGAGGCCCGGGGCCGCCACGCCCGCGGCCTTCGCCGCATCCATGAGCCCTTCCACGCGCGCGCGCACTTCGGCGTCGATTGCCCGCGTCAATTGAGCGACCCGCGGATTGCGGCCCGCCTCGGCCCAGATTTCAACGAGCAGCCGCGCTTTCTCAGGCGGCTTCAAGAGCACATGCTTGCGCAAGCCGCATCGCATCGCCTCCGCGATATGGAGATTGTCGGCCATGAGCTCGGCGAACGCCTGAGCCATCTCGACCTGGTCGAGTTCGCACAAGCCCTCGACGATCGCTTCCTTGGACGGGAAATAACGGTAGAGATTGCCGGCGCTCATGCCCGCTTCGTCGGCGACATGCTGCATCGTCGTGGCGTGAAAGCCGTTGCCGACGAAGGCGCGCTCGGCCGCCTCGAGGATTCGAAGGCGCCGCTCGGCTTCGGCGGTGCGGCGTGCGGCGGATGGGGCGGTCAACGACATCGCGGACCAATGAGAATGAACGTTCATTCTCATAAAGCCCCGCGAATATGGCTACAGCGTGACGCCTGCGGCGCCTAAGCGTCATCGGAGCGGCCGCCGGCTCTTACTTAGGACCGTTTCGGGGGCGCCGATAATTCTGGGCGACAAGACAATTTCCGCCGGACGACAATTTATTGCAGAAAATCAGAAACTGCGCTAAGTTCGTCCCCATGACCGATCCTCTGCACGCCAGGACCACTGACGCCCGTTCCGGCGCCGCGTCTTAGCCAAAAAGGGCGCGAGAAATTCTTTTCGCGGAAAATCCAGCGCAACCCATTGAAAAGTCACGATTCGGACGAGGAAATCCAAGGAAATCCAATAGCGCCGAACGGCGCATTTCGCGGCCAAACGGCCACCGTCCAAGAAAACCCAAATCCGGATCGACCGGACCCCAATAGGAGCCAGACCGACTCCATCCAAATGCAACGCGCTTTTAAGCCCGCCGTCATTCACACCTGCGTTCTGGCGAATTGCCTCCGCAAATGCTCGCCCGAGGTCGTGGGCGGATATTTCGGCGCCTCGCCCTCCGCCGTGCCCGGCAGAGCCGCGACGGGCGCGTCGTAATTCGGATTGTGGAAAAACACGAGCGACAGGCGCCGGCTCGCGGCCGCCTTGTCCGCTGGCGGATTGACGACGCGATGCAGGTTGGCCCGCCAGCGTTCATTCGTCCAGCGCGCCATCAGTTCCCCGATGTTGATGATGAAGCTGTCGGGCGCGACGGGAACGCCGACCCATTCTTTCGCATGATTGAACACCTGCAGGCCGCCCGGCTTGTCTTCCGTGCGCAGGATCGTCAGCGAGCCATAGTCGCAATGCGCGCCGGCGCGCAATTGCCCCGGCTTTGGAGGCGCGGTCGGCGCAGGATAGTTGCGCACCCGCAGCCGGCTGATGTGGCGGTCGATCTTGTCCGCGAAGAACAGCTCGGGCAGATCGAGCGCCAGCGCGAACATCGCCATCAGGTCTTCGGCCAGCCTGCCCATCGCGCGGAAATAGGCTTCATAGGCGGGCCGCAGTGCCTCCGGCCCCCCCGGCCATAGATTCGGATGGAAGTGGCGGCCCGCTTCCGGCGCCGTGTAATAGGGGTCTTCCGACACGTCGACAGGGCCAATCATCAGGCTCTCGTTCAGGTCGCCGGGAGCGTCCACGCCCTGACTTCGGCCGACGCTCTCGGCTTCGAGAGGAATATAGCCCCGCGTCACGTCCGGCGCGGGGCGCAGGACTTTCCGCTTCTCGTCCTCCGGCAGATCAAAGAACACGTTGGAGACCGCCTGCACCTCGGCCACCAGATCCGGATCGATCCCGTGGCCGGTAATGACAAGAAAGCCGATATCGTTGACGGCGCGGCCGACCTCGTCGGCGACGGCCAGGCGCACCGCCGCGCCTCCGCTGCGAAACGGGGCGACATCGATCACCGGAACGTCGAGAAGCACATCGTCTCCCATCAGGCAGGTCTAGCATCGCTCGTCGCGCGGCCTTGAGGGCCGAGCAAATTCCGTGCCCGATCGTGTCTCCACGAGCGTCCTGGAGGGCGAAGAAGCTACGTGAGCTTACGCGCGGGATTCCGCGATCAAGCGGCTCGGCCCCTGCAACTAATGGTTTCGCGTTGGCTTTCCTGACAGGACGTCGCGCTCGCGCCGGCGGCTCACGCCGCCTTCGTCACGACCGCCTTCCCAGGCGCGGAAGGCAGGAAGCCGCCCAGGAGGCCGACCGCCGGCAGGAAGGCGCAGACATGATAGACGAAGGCGAGGCTCGTCTTGTCGGCCAGCATGCCGAGCAGCGCCGCGCCGACGCCGCCGAGGCCGAAGCTGAGGCCGAAGAACAATCCCGCCACCGCCCCGACATTACCGGGGGTCAATTCCTGCGCATAAACGATCATCGCGGAGAAGGCCGACGAGATGATGAGGCCAATCGCGATGGAATTGATCACCGTGCCGGCCAGCCCGAGATGGGGCAGCAGCAGGGTGAAGGGCAGAACGCCAAGGATCGAGCCCCAGATCACAAATTTGGCGCCAAACCGATCGACCAGCGGCCCGCCAAGGAACGTGCCTGCGGCGACAGAAGCGAGGAATACGAACAGCAGCACCTGAGAGCCTTGAATCGACACGCCGAAAGTCTGGATCAGGTAGAATGTGTAATAGCTGTTGAGGCTCGAGAGGTAGAGAACCTTCGAGAACAGCATCACGATCAGCACAAAAAGCGTGCGCTGCACGACGCGGCGCGGATGGGCCGCGCCGGTCGCCGCGGCCGCCTTGCGACGCTCCGCGCGAACCGCGGCGTACCAGCGGCTGACGCCAGTCAGAATAATGACTGCCGCCAACGCGAGCGCGGTGAAGATCAGCACCGAATGCTGCCCGAAAGGGACCACGATGAAAGCCGCCAGCAGCGGACCAAGCGACTGTCCGAAGTTGCCGCCGACCTGAAACAGGCTTTGCGCGAAGCCGTGCCGGCCGCCCGAAGCGGCGCGGGCAACGCGTGACGCCTCGGGATGAAACACAGCGCTACCGATGCCGACAAACGCCACTGACAGTAGGATCAACAAATAGGAATCGGCGAAAGCCAGCAGCACCAAGCCGAACAGCGTAAAAGCCATCCCTGCCGGCAGGATAAAATTTACCGGTCGCTTGTCCAAGCTCATCCCGATTACGGGCTGAAGGAACGAGGCGGTGAGCTGGAAGACGAAGGTGATGAGGCCGACTTGGAAAAAGCTCAGCGCGTAGCGCTGACGGAAGACTGGATAAAGCGCCGAGGCGAGCGACTGCATTATGTCGTTCAGCATGTGCGAGGCGCTGAGTGCGATGAGTATGCCAAGCGCCGCTGTCCCCACGGCGCGACGGCTTGTCGCGGAGGCGTCAGCATATGTCGGCGCAGTCGTCACGGGCTCGTCCCCGGGCGGCGCGACTCAATTCTCGCGCCGTCCCAAAAATTAGGCCGCTAAAGCGGCCCTTCATGTCAGGTGTGGCGAATATATGGGCGCTTCGGGCCCTCATTGTCAATTCGCGGGCGGGTATTTCCCGCCCGGCGCGTTCAAAAGGCCGTGACGTGCGTCACTTCGGCGCCAGCACCATGGTCATCTGGCGACCTTCCATCAACGGTTCAGCCTCGACCTTGGCGATCGGCGCCGTTTCGGCGCGCACCCGCTGCAGGAGCTTGAAGCCGATATCCTGGTGCGCCATTTCGCGTCCGCGAAAGCGCAGCGTCACCTTGACCTTGTCGCCCTCGTCGAAGAACCGGCGCACGGAGCGCATTTTCACTTCGTAGTCGTGGTCGTCGATCCCTGGCCTCAGTTTGATCTCCTTGACCTCGACCACCTTCTGACGCTTGCGCGCTTCCGAGGACTTCTTCTGCTCGAGGAAGCGGTACTTCCCGAAATCGAGGATCTTGCAAACCGGCGGGGTGGCGTTGGGGACGATTTCGACCAGATCGAGCGAGGCCTCGTCGGCGAGCTGCTGGGCGTCGGTGAGATTGACGACGCCGCGATTGTGCCCCTCGGCGTCAATAAGTTGGACTTGAACGGCGCGAATGTCGCGATTGGTGCGCGGCCCGCCCTTCTCCGGCGCCGCGGTTGCCTTCATAGGTCGACGAATGGCCACACTCCTCTTGTTGGCGTTTGAAGACGCGCCCGCCGCTTCAAGGACAAACGCTATCCCCCCGCTCAGAGCCAAGCTCTGCGGACCTTTAGACATGGGTCAGTAAGGGCTAGAAGTCAATCGCAATGAGCGCTTGGTCCGCCCTATCAGCGGCCCGGACGCCCCCGCCGACGTCGTCATGCGACTGCAATCTCCGGCCGCTATCGGTTTCACTTCGAATAAACTTCTGATAATTGTCAATGGGCGACGCCCACCATTGCGACCGCGAGTACCAAGGGGGCCTTGCATGATATCCCGTCGCGGGCTTCTTGCGGGCGGCGTTGCGGCCTTGGCCGCGCAGCCCACCGTCGTCCGAGCCCAAAACTCCGCGGACAGCGCTTTAGCGGCGCCGACGATCCTGCGTCTCGAGCGGCGGGACATCGAGGTGAACGGCAAGCCGGCGTCGGTCTATGGCATCCGGCAGCCGAACGGGACCTTCGGCCTCGTGACCGAAGTGGGCAAGCCTTTCCGTGTTCGCGTCGAGAACCGAATCGACGAGCCCAGCCTGATCCATTGGCATGGGATGACGCCGCCGTGGCGGCAGGACGGCGTGCCGGGGATTTCCGGACCTCCGATCGCTTCGGGCGCCAGTGCCGATTACGACTTCACGTTACGCTTTGGCGGCACGTTCTGGATGCACTCGCATCAGGGGCTGCAGGAGCAGGGGCTGATGGCGGCGCCGCTCATCATCCGCGACGAACGCGACCGACCCGACCAGCAGGAGGTCGTGGTGATGCTGGCCGATTTCAGCTTCACTCCGGCGGAACAGATCTTCAAAAATCTGAAGAAGGCGGGCTCGATGGCCGGCATGGCGAAGCCGACGGGCAGCGGATCTGCTTCGATGGCGGAGATGTCGGACAAAAAGATGGGGAGCATCGCGAAACCGACCGACGCCATGGCTTCGATGTCGAGCATGAAGACGGCCGCACGGATGTCGAAAGGCGACGCGGCGCCCGATCTCAACGACGTCAAGTACGACGCCTTCCTCGCCAATGACCGCACGCTCGCTGACCCCGAAATCGTCAAGGTGGAGCCGGGCGGCCGGGTGCTCTTGCGCATCATCAACAGCTCGGCAATGAGCGCTTATCATATCGGGCTTGGCGCGCTCGAGGGCGAACTCATCGCCGTCGACGGCTTCGCGATCGCGCCGATCCGCGGGCGAAACTTTCCGGTCGCGGTCGCACAGCGGCTCGATATTCGCCTTGAGCTTCCGCCTGGGTCCGGCGCCTATCCAGTGCTCGCCCAGCTCGAGGGCGAGCGGAGCCAGACCGGAATAATCCTGGTCGCAGGCGGCGCTCCGGTCGGCCGAATTGCAGGCGCGGCGGACATGGCCTCTCCGGCGCTGACCCTCGATCTCGAACGGACCTTGCGCGCCGAGAGGCCGTTGGCCGCGCGCAAGGCCGACCGCGTCCATACGCTCGCCCTCACCGGCGAGATGGCCGGTTACATCTGGTCGATCAACAATGTCGCGTGGAACAAGGACGTTCCGCCGCTTCAAGTGGCCGAGGGCGAGCGGGTCGAGCTCGTCTTCGTCAACCAGACGCGGATGCCCCATCCGATGCATCTGCACGGGCACGAGTTTCAGGTGGTGGAGATCGATGGCGAGCGATTTCCAGGCGCGGTGCGCGACACGGTGCTGATCCCGCCGGCCCGGCGGGTGACGGTCGCCTTCGACGCCGTAAATCCGGGCTGGTGGGCCATCCACTGCCACCTGCTCTATCACATGGACGCGGGCATGTTCACCACGATCAAATACGTGTGACGCAAGGCGGGGGATCACGCTTCGGTTTGGGTTTTCTTGGCGGGTGGGCTGTTTGCTTTTGAAAACTGCCGTTTTTACCTATTGGATTCTCTTGGATTTCCTTGGATTCTCTCTTCCGAATCTAGACTTTTCAATGGGTTACGAGGGATTTACGCAGTCAGATTTTTCCTCGCTCTTTTCCCGGAGGTTGGAAGCGCGACGACGACGGGCGCGTGTGGTTTTGGGGTTCGGAAGCGCAGGAAACATCATCGGGCAAGCATAGACCTGATTACGATTTTCAGCAAGAAATTGCTGTCGGAGCCGGCACCTTCCCTTCTCCCTAGGGGAGAAGGTGGTCCGAAGGACCGGATGAGGGCGGCGCGCGTTAGCCGCCAGACGTCCCGGTTCCCGTTGCTCGGGCCGCCGCCGCAAACCAGTGCGGCCGGCGCCGCTCGAGCCAATCGAGCGCGCGTTCGCGCGCCCGCCGCAATGGCGGCATGTCGTCGGCCAGAAGCATGAAGCCAAGCGGCAGCATCCAGAGGCCGAAAACCGGCAGGATGGCGAGGCAGCCGCCGATTATCAGGAATATGCCGGCTGGGACGCGCGCCCAGCGTGACGCGGGCTTTCTGAGCCAGCGCGTCGCCGCTTGCATGCGCTCGGGCAGCCGGCGGAGGAGCCGCCTCAGCCGCCGCTCATGATCGACGCGGACGATATCGTCGGAAAGGACCATGTCCCGAGATAGGCGCCCGCGCCAGGTGGCGCAATCCGTAGCCTTGCCTATTCCCACCGTCGGCAAGCTCCGGTCAGGCGCGCTCGATGGTCTTGGCCGCCGCGTCGAGGGCGTCGACGATCGCCTGGATCTGCTCAGGCGTTGCGTCCCGGCCGCGCAGGCGAAGCTGAAGCGCGGAGCGCAGATTGAGCATCGCCCGCTTGACGGAGACGAAGCCCGCGCCCCGGCTTTCATCGCGACCGCCGAAGCGTTCGAAGATGGCGTCGGTCTGAGCCTTGTTCTCGGCGAGAACCTTTTCGCCCTCCGCGGTGATCGTATAGAGCTTGCGGCCCTGCGGGTCCTGGCTGGCGCTCGCGTAGCCCATCTCTTCGAGCAGGGTCAGGGTCGGATAGACGACGCCCGGGCTTGGCGAATAGTCGCCCCCGACCCGCTCGCCAAGTTCCTTGATGATCTCGTAGCCGTAGCGCGGCTTCTCGGCGACGAGCGCCAGGATCACGAATCTGAGCTCGCCCCCGTCGAACATGCGGCCTTCCCGGCCGCCGAAGCCGCCGCCCCGCGAGCGCCAGCCGCGAAACGGCCCACGCCCGAAACCATGGTGGCCGGGGCCGCCGTGGCTGTGGTGGATATAATCGTCGAAATGACGATGGAACATTGTTAGTCTCCCTTTGGTTTCAAGACATATCATGATATGTCGTAATGAAAGATATATCTTATGGTCGAGAGCGCAAGGGGGCGGCGATGAAATTTTTAACTCGCACCCCGTCGACCTCGCGCCTCGAGGTGCCGCGAAGCGGCCGCGAAAGCCTGCCCGGAGCTTGACAGATTCTGGCTTAACCCATCGGAATTGCCGCGCGACGCTAGAATTTGACGCCTGCTCCCTTGCGCCGAGTTCCGGGCGACCGGACTTTGGCGCCCGGCGGGTCGGCGCCGCCGGTGGCCAACTCAGACGAGGCCAGTGGATTGGTCTCCTAAACAAGGGCGATAATTAGAGTGCCGCATCCGACTCCAAATGAGATATTCACTGCCAAGAATTGATTTTTGGCCAGTATCTCTAACCAACACTGATACACGAAACCTAATTTCTCATGCGCCCCATCCTGAGTTTAAGCCGTTACACCAATCGAGAAAACGGCCAATTTCTCGGTAATGCCAACAATTCGCTGGACCAAATCGGGGCGTATCTCGGGCAAGTGGATAGCCTTCGAGTTCATAATTTCTTTCTCCGTTTAACGTTCTGATATCAGCGTCGTCACGCATGATGTGCTGGCTCGCGCTGGGGTGTCGCCCAGCCTGATACCCCGCACCATGCAGGCACTCCAAACGCTTGACCTTTTCAAGGAGAACGGAAATCCGACCGAGACCCTAGAGGGCATTCGTCTCGCACCAGAGGCCGAATACAAGAAGCGTCTGGAAGATTGGATCAAGGGCGCCTACGCCGATGTGTTCGCCTTTGTTGATCCAGCGGTCGATGACGATACTCGGATTCGGGACGCCTTCCGCAATTACCAACCGATTGCACAACAGCCCCGAATGGTGACGCTTTTCAAAGGACTCTGTGCAGCGGCCGGGCTTATCGGTGACAAACCGCGCGCACCTCGGGCACCAGCGCCTGCCCGTCCCAAAGCTTAGTTTGCCTGCTCGTCCGAACGGAACGAAGGTCGTCGCTCCGAATGCTGTGACCCCCGAGATTTCCTCCAGGTGAAGCTAGAGTCCGGCCTGAAGGAAGGACCGGACAATGAAGCGATCGAGGTTCACGGAAGAGCAGATCATTGCGGTGCTCCGCGAGCAGGAGGCCGGGGTTTCGACCGCGGAGGTGTGCCGCAAGCACGGGATCAGTACGGCGACGTTCTACGCCTGGAAGGCCAGGTTTGGCGGGATGGAGGTGTCCGAGGCCAAGCGGCTCAAGCAGCTTGAGGACGAGAACGCCAAGCTGAAGCGGCTTCTGGCCGACGCGATGCTCGACAATGCCGCGCTGAAAGATCTCATGACAAAAAAATTCTGACGCCCGCCGCCAAGCGCGAGGCTGTCGCCCGTCTCGTATCCGCCTGCGAGATGAGCGAGCGCCGGGCGTGCCGCCTGATAAAGGCCGATCGCAAGACCGTCCGTTATCGATCGCGTCGACCGCGAGACGACGCCTTGCGCGGCCGCTTGCGGGAGCTGGCGGTCGAGCAGCGCCGGTTCGGTTATCGCCGGCTGCACATTCTTCTCCGCGGCGAGGGCCACGTTTTGAATCGAAAGAAGACGCAACGGCTTTACCGCGAGGAGGGCCTGACCGTCCGCAAGCGCAAGAGCCGCAAGCGGGCGACGGGCATGCGGGCGCCGATCCTGGTCGAGGCAAGGCCCAACGCCCGATGGTCGGTCGACTTCGTCCACGACCAGCTTTCGAGCGGGCGGCGCTTCCGCATCCTCAACGTGATCGACGACGTCACTAAGGAATGCCTGGCGGCGATCGCCGACACCTCAATCTCCGGCCGGAGGGTGGCGCGCGTGCTTGACGCCATCATCGCCCGGCGCGGCAAACCCGATCTGATCATCTCTGACCACGGAACCGAGTTCACCTCCAACGCTATGCTCGCCTGGGCTCAAAGCAGTCGGACTGCTTGGCATTTCATTGCCCCGGGAAAACCAATGCAGAACGGGATCTGCGAGGCGTTCAACGGCCGCATGCGTGACGAACTGCTCCGGTCTTAGGCAGCAAATGCACCAAGATTTGGATTGCTCCTGGGCGGCTGAAGCCGGATGTTTGAGTCATGACAGAACCGTTGATTAATTCAGTCGCTCAAAGACAAGCGCGGGGAGATCCATGGGCGGATCGCAGCCTATCAGGCGCAGATCGCGCAGGCGAAACATGACCTGGCCCATATCAATGCATCGATCCGGCTGTTTACCGACCCCGAGCATCAACGGGCGCGGTATATGGTCAGCCACGGCTTTTTCAAGAAGGGCGAGATCGCCGATATCTGCCTGCGCCATCTCGAGATCGATGGCGAGATGTCCACACGGGAACTAGCCGAGCGGGTGATGATCGAGCGCAAGCTGGATGCGACGGACACGACGCTCAGAAATTCGGTCGTCTTCAAGGTCGTCCAGTCCCTTCGTCATGCGGCCAGACGCCAGCTGGTTCGCATGGTCGAGAAGCGCAAAGGGATTTGTCACTGGGTGGCCGGCGACGCCGTTACGCTGCGCGTCGTTGCCAATAGCCGGACCACGTCCGGCTGATTGGAGCGGCGAGCGCATCAAGGATCAACCGATCAGCCAGCATGCCGTTGCTCTCCCTGCCGTGGTCCTCGAGCCAAGCGGCATGAGCGGCATAGGCGCTGAGATATTTGCCGCTCACCGCGTGATGCTGGCCGCGGATCATTCGGCGCAGGCGGGAGAAATAGCTTTCGGCGAGATTGGTGTGGACGCCATTCTCGCTATAGGCCTCGGAATGATTGACCCGCTTGAGTTCAAAGCCGCTTGCCAACAAATCCCAATGGGCCACTTCGTCCGCCGACAGGATCGAACCTGGTTCCACCCGCGCATTGGCAAACTCAACGCCCTCAGCCTCGCGCAGAAAGCTCCGCGTCAGGGTGCGGCCGCCGCGCTGACGCAGCACAATCACGACCCTTCGCTTGCTGCTACGGTTCTTTAAAAGCCGGCGATCGATACGATCCTTCGTGGCGTTGGTGGGACGGACATGACCACCAAAATAGGCGCCGTCGATCTCAACCTCGCCAGCAAGCCGTGCCTCGGCGGTTTCATGCGCCATAGCCTCGCGCAGCTTGTGCATCAAGATGAAGGCGGTCTTGTACTGGACATCGAGATCGCGACTGAACTGCACCGCCGACAAGCCCTTCGAGGCGTTTACGAACAGACAGATCGCGCCGAGAAGGTCAACGAAGGAGAGCTTGTGCGAGGCGAAGATTGTGCCGGAGGTGGCGCTGAACTGATGGTGGCACGCCGCGCATTTGAACCGACGGCGCGCCTTCAGATCATAGGCCTCGAGGCAGCCGCATCTTGGGCAGACCGGCGATCCATTCGTCTCAGGCCAGCGCAAGGCGCAAAATCGCCGATAGGCCTTCTGCTCGCCGCCGGCATAAATTGACCTGACCGAAAGCGTACGCGCTGCCGCTGATAGGAGGAAATGCTGCGCCATTTGCTCTTGGCTCGTGAATCAATGTTCACTATATGTTCTCAATGCCAAAAAGGCAATATTGCGCTTCCACATCAGGCTTCCATGAAGCGAATTGGTGCATTTGCTGCCTAAGACCGAACTGCTCAATGAGACGATCTTCTACGATCTCGATCACGCCCGATCGGCGCTGGCGCGATGGACCGCTGCATACAATCAGAAGCGCCCCCACTCAGCCCTCGGTTATCTCACCCCCGCGGCCTTCGCGGGAACCTTCACCGCAACGGGCGATCGGCTGCGCAACCCCGACCAGCTCCGCCGATCGCCCGTTGCACCCCCGGCGCTCATGCGCCAATCTCAACCCGCGACTCTAGCCCCGGCTGGATGAACTTCGGGGGTCACAGCACGAAGAATACCGTCTCCAAGCTGGCGACTGGATTGCCGCCAGCGTTGGCGGGCCTTTTGGAAGGCCTGCCTAGCGACGGATGGACCGCGGGTGAACGAGATAAATTCGTCACCACATTCAAGGCCGTTCTTGATTACGTCATTCCCGTCGTGAAGGCGGGATCAACAACGCAAAACGACGATCAAGATTGATCGCCGTATGCCAGAGCTAGCCCCGGCAGTTTCGGGGATGTAGAGCCCGTCGACGCGACCCTTCGCCAAGGCGCGTAGTTCGGGTGCAGAAGCGGCCCTCTTGGTTTGAGACTAGAGCAGTCACGGCCGACCAATCCATTGGCACCGGTGCGGCGGTCGTGACTGTGCTCTTATGTAGGGAACTTCCTAAAAAATGTCCAATTCTCAACCGACATTGATCGACCGCAACCCTAGTGCGTGGGTACGGCAACTCTAGTATCGCCCAAACAAGCCGCGCCCCTCGACTTCCGTTTCCCTTTAGGATAAGAGCCGCGCCTCAACTCAAAACAGCGCGCCGAAGCGCTCGCCGAGACCTCCGCGTCCCGGCGTCACGGCAGGAGTTATCACAGTGAACGTTATCCAGCAGATCGAGGCCGAGCATGCGGCCCAATTGCCCGGCGCCAAGATGCCGGCGTTCCAGCCAGGCGATACGGTCGTCGTCAACGTGAAGGTCGCCGAAGGCGAACGCACGCGCGTTCAGGCCTATGAGGGCGTGTGCATCGCGCGCAGCGGCCACGGCCTCAACGAGAACTTCACGGTGCGGAAGATCTCCTATGGCGAGGGCGTCGAGCGCGTTTTTCCGGTCTATTCGCCGCTGATCGACTCGGTCAAAGTCGTCCGTCGGGGCAAGGTCAGGCGCGCCAAGCTCTATTATCTGCGCGATCGGCGCGGCAAGTCGGCCCGCATCGCCGAGCGGGTGGAGACCCCCAGCGCCAAGGCCGCGGCCGCCGCCAAGGAATAGACTGGACACGAATCTCGTTTCGCGAGCAAGCAAGGCCGGCGGCGATCCCGCCGGCCTTTTTGTCTCTTGCTCCCCATGACGAACGAACGACCGGAACTCGACCTCGGCGGCGCCTCATCGGACGTCGTCGACGTGCTGGCGCCGGTTGCGGTCGACACCGCTTACAGTTACCGCGCGCCTTCTCACCTCAAGCTCGAACCCGGCGCCTTCGTGCGCATGCCGCTCGGCGCCCGCGTCGCGACCGGCGTCGTGTGGGCAGCGCGTTCAGCCGGCGGCGACAACCTCAAACCCATCGCCGAGGTTCTCGACTGGCCGCCGCTCCGCACCGCGCTGCGCGACTTCATCGACTGGACGGCCCGCTGGACGTTGGCGCCGCGCGGCATGCTGCTGCGCATGACGATCCGCGCCGGCGAAATCGCCGACCCGCCTCCGCCCAAGTTCGGCCTCATCGCGACCGGCAAGGCGCCCGCGCGTATGACGGAAGCGCGAATGCGCGTCCTCGCAGCGCTCGCGGAGAGCGACGCGCCAAAGCCAAAAGCCGCGCTGGCTGCCCGCGCCGCCTGTTCGCCCAGCGTCATCGACGGCCTCGTCTCCGACGGCGCGCTTGAGGCGGTCGCGCGCGCGCCGGAGAAAGCCGCGGCGCCGCTCGATCCGGATCTCCGCTTGAGCCGCCTCAACGCCGACCAGCGCGTTGCGGCCGATGATCTCATCCGCCTCGTCGCCGAGCGCGCATTCTCCGCAACCCTGCTCGAAGGCGTGACCGGATCAGGCAAAACCGAGGTTTATTTCGAGGCCGTCGCCGAGGCGCTGCGACAGAAGCGCCAGGCGCTTGTGCTCCTGCCGGAGATTGCGCTGACCGCGCAGTTCCTCGACCGCTTCGCCTCTCGCTTCGGCGCACGGCCCGCCGAATGGCACTCCGGCTTGACCGAGCGCCAGCGCGAACGCGTCTGGACGTCGGTCGCGAGCGGCGAGGCGCGCGTGATTGTTGGCGCGCGCTCGGCGCTCTTTCTGCCGTTCGCCGACCTCGGACTCATCGTCGTCGACGAGGAGCACGAGGGCGCCTACAAGCAGGAGGAGGGCGTCATCTACAACGCGCGCGACATGGCGGTGGTGCGCGCGCGTTTCGAGAAGGCGCCGATCGTGCTCGCCTCCGCGACGCCGGCGATCGAGACCCGCTTCAACGCCGAAAGCGGACGCTACCGCTGGCTCCGGCTTCCCTGTCGCTTCGGCCTCGCCCGCCTGCCTGACATCGCCTCAGTCGACCTTAAGCGCGAAGGTCCGCCACGCGGGCGATGGCTGTCGCCGCGCGCCATCGCCTGCGTCGAGGAGGCAAGGGGCCGCGGCGAGCAAGCGATGCTGTTCTTGAACCGCCGCGGCTATGCGCCGCTGACACTGTGCAGGAATTGCGGCCATCGCTTCGAATGCCCCAATTGCTCGGCGTGGCTGGTCGAGCACCGTTTTCGCAGCGTCCTCGTTTGCCATCATTGCGGCCATGTCGAGAGCCGGCCGCAACTGTGCCCGCAATGCCATGAGGCCGACGCGCTCACTGCCTGCGGACCAGGCGTCGAGCGTCTCGCCGAGGAGGCGGAGGCCCTCTTCCCCGACATTCGCACGCTCGTGCTGTCATCCGATACGCCGGGTGGGATCGAGACTTTGCGCGGCCAGCTCGACGCCGCGGCGCGCGGCGCCTATGACCTCATCATCGGCACGCAGCTCGTCGCCAAGGGGCATAACTTCCCGCTTCTGACTTTTGTCTGCGTCGTCGATGCCGACGTCGGCCTCGCCAACGCCGATCCACGCGCGGCCGAGCGCACGTTCCAGCTTCTCCGCCAGGCGACCGGGCGGGCAGGGCGCGGCGACAGGCCGGGGCGCGCTTTGTTGCAGACCTGGCAGCCGGAGCATCCGATCATCGCGGCGCTCATGTCCGGCGACGCCGAGCGCTTCTATCGGGAAGAGACGGAGCAGCGGCGCCTTGGCGCCTTGCCGCCATTCGGGCGCCTCGCGGCGATCATCGTCTCGGCCGAAGATCGCGGCGCGGCGGAAGCGCACGCGCGCATGCTGGCGCGCGCCGCCCATAACCTGCCCGGGACCAAGACCTGGCGCGTCGCGCCGCTCGGCGGCCAGCCGCAAGAGAATGAGATCATCCTGCTCGGTCCGGCCGAGGCGCCCATCGCAGTCCTGCGCAAGCGCCATCGCTTCCGCCTCGCCGCCAAGGTGCCCCGCTCGGCCGATCTGCAAGGCTTCCTGCGCGCCATGCTGGCCGCCGCGCCCGAGCCGCGCGGCGGAGTGAAGGTTGCGATCGACGTCGACCCGCAGAGCTTTCTTTAGGCGATGCTCCTCGGCCTCTTGTCATTCCCGGCTGACCGAAGGTCTGACGGGAATCCAGGGTTCCAGGGAAGCCTGGATGGCGCTCCTGGATTCCCGATCGACCGCTTTGTGGCCGCCGGGAATGACACGCGTGTGTCGCGCTCCCAGCGATCATGATTTCGACCGCGTTCACGTCGGCGGAGCGCTTCTCGCTTGTTGCTCTTGCGCCATGAGCCTCGCGCGCTCGGTCTCAGCGAAGCGCTCCGCGACCTCTCTGGACTCGAAGCTTAGAACGGTCTCGTGGTCATCGATGGTCACGATGACTGCATAAGCGGTCGCCCCCGACGGATCGTTGCGAGGCGTAATCTCGATGTTGAACGCCATGGCCCATGTCCCGCGCTTGTCCGTAACGTAGTACCAACATCGGCGGAGAATGAGGCGCGTCGGTAATTCACGACCACCTTTTCGGAGCCGCTTGGGAGCGCCTCAGAACGAGGGCGCGGGAATGAGACCGAACGCGCAAAAAGTTGCGCGAAAGAGCAGTTAAGCGCTTGAAATCATTCGCGCGCGTAACTCATGCGCGGACGGGCTTACGGGATCTCCATGCCGTCCTCGAAGCGCGCATGGGCCGAGCGCATGGTCACCAGTTCCTCGGCGGCGCTCGGATGCACGGCGATGGTCGCGTCGAAGTCCTGCTTGGTCGCGCCCATGGTCATCGCGACGGCGACAAGCTGGATCATCTCGGCCGCGTCGTCTCCGAGAATATGCGCCCCGACGATGCGCTGCGTCGAGCCGTCGACGACGAGCTTCATGATCGTGCGCTCGGGGCCGCCGGACACCGTCGCCCTTAGCGGCCGGAAGTCCGTCTTGTAGATGTCGACCTTCGGGAACCGGTCCAAGGCGTCCTTTTCCGTCAGTCCGACGGCGGCCAATTCGGGCGTGCCGAACACAGTGCTTCCGATCGTGTCGTAGCGGATCGCGGCTGCGCCCGGTCCGAACAGCCAGTCGGCCAGCACGTGGCCCTCGCGAATGGCGACCGGGGTGAGGTCGACCCGGTGCGTGGCGTCGCCAATGGCGTGGATCGAGGGCACGTTGCTGGTCAAATTCTCATCGACCTTCACCGCACCATGCGCGGGGCTGAGGTCGACGCCGGCCGCCTCGAGGCCAAGGCCTTGGGTGTTGGGGTTGCGGCCGGTCGCGAACAAAGCCTGGTCGACTTCGATGACCGCGTCGTCGGACAGGGTTACGCGCAATGTCCCGTCGGGCCTCCTTTCGATCGCGGTCGGCAGGCAGCCAAACCGGTGCACGACGCCGGCCTTCGCCATTGCGTCGCGCATCCCATTGCGCATGTCGTCGTCGAAGCCGCGCAAAAGATTGGGGCCGCGCATGGCCATCGTGACCTCGGAGCCCAGGCGCTCAAACAACGAAGCGAACTCGACCGCTATATAGCCGCCGCCGACCACGAGAAGGCGGCGCGGAAAGACAGGCAGGTCGAAGATCTCGTTCGAGGTGATCGCGTGCTCCATTCCCTTGACGCCTGTGGGCGTCACCGGACGCGAGCCGCAGGCGATCAGGATATGGCGGGCGGTGATCTCGCGTCCGTCAGCAAGCCGGACCCGGTGGGGGTCGACGACGGTCGCTCGCTGCTCGATAAGCTTGGCGCCGGACCGCGCCAAATTTTGGCGATACGCGTCGGAGAGCCGGCTGATCTCCTTGTCCTTGGCCGCGACCAGGGTCGGCCAGTCGAATGTCGGCTGGCCAACGTTCCAGCCGAACCCCGCGGCGTCGCGAAAGTCATCGGCGAAGCGGCTGGCGTAGACATAGAGCTTCTTCGGCACACAGCCGCGGATGACGCAGGTCCCGCCGACGCGGCTTTCCTCGGCCACCAGCGTTGTCGCGCCGTGACCGGCGGCGATGCGCGCCGCGCGCACGCCGCCCGACCCTGCGCCAATCACGAAGAAATCGACGTCGAACGCCATCGTTCAGCCCCTATGGCCCCCAGCCCGGGATGGAACGCGCCTGGCTAGAAATCGACGCCCTTCTTCTTCATTTCCGCGCGGGCGCGCTCAAGGATGTCGGTCGACAGCTTTTCGCGCCAGGCTCCGGTGACGTCGGCAAGGTTCTGAAGAAAGACCGGAGTCACCTGAACATATTTCTGGCCCGCGGGACTTTCAAAGAAGGCCGCGACCTGGGTGATGTCTTGCTCGGACATTTGCGAAGCGAGCAGGGTCTCCGCCTTAATGTAGGTCTGCCTCGCGGTCTGATCGAATTCGGGTTGGATCGCCTTCAGGGTTACGCGCAGCGAATCCCTGATCTCCGGCCGCGTACGGGTGACGTTGGTTTCGAGCTCCGCCATCATGCTGGGAACGACGATCGCGATCGACTGCTTAAGGCCGATGGTGTTGAGGATCTTGTCAGCGGCGGCGATGGCCGCAGGCGACGGCGCCGCGGGTGCGGCGGGCGTCGCTGCGGGGGCCGCGGGAGCCGCGGGCTGCATTGTCTCGGCCGCCTGGGCCGACACGCTCAAGGCGGCGAACAAGAACAAAGCGAGACGGCCGTGGGCGATTCCGACGCGGGCGGGCATCAATCACTCCTGGGCATGCGAGCTTCGATTTTCAGTTGGGGTCGCCAAGGACTTCGACGCCATCGGCGCCGGCGATGATCGCCACGCGCGCAAGGCCGATGAACAGCCCGTGTTCGACGACGCCGGGGATCGGCGACAGGATTCGGCTCAACGCTTCGGGCTCGGCGATCGACCCGAGCGAACAGTCAAGAATATAGTGCCCGCCGTCGGTGACGAAGGGCGAGGATTCGCCGCGCAAACGGATCGGCCCGGCCAGCCCGAGCTCAGCGAAGGCGCGTTCGATATGGCGCCTCGTCGACGCGAGGCCGAACGGGACGACCTCGATCGGCAATGGAAAGGCGCCGAGGCGCCGCACGAGCTTGGTCGAGTCGGCGATGACCGCCATCCGCTTCGAAGCCGAGGCGACGATTTTTTCGCGCAAGAGCGCCCCGCCGCCGCCCTTGATCAGCCTGAGCTTGGGATCGACTTCGTCGGCCCCGTCGACCGTGAGATCGAGCTCCGGAATTTCGTCGAGCGTCCCGAGCGGAATGCCGAGCCCCTTCGCCTGTGCGGCCGTCGCCTCCGAGGTCGCAACACAACGCACGTCGAGACCTGCTTTGACCCGTTCGCCCATGAGATCGACGAAGTGGCGCGCGGTCGAGCCGCTGCCGAGCCCGAGCTTCATCCCGGGCCTCACCAATTGGAGCGCGCGCTCGGCCGCCTCACGCTTTCGTTGGTCCCTGTCCTGCGTCGCGGCCATCGCGCTCACTCGTTCTCGTTCGCTCGACGCCGCCAGGCGGTCTCGCGCGGAAAGCCGCGCGGACGTCAGGGAAAAATTCGCTTTACCGGCTAGTGCGAACGAAGGCAAATCCCTTAAGCCTGGGGTTCCGCCTCAACTCTATCTTCGCGCGGCGTCAAGCACGTCCTCGAACGTGCGCAATCCCGTCGTCGGCGCGTTGACGAGCACCGCCATGTTGCCGGGCTTGTGCTCATTCTTCCACATCTTGGTGTGGGCGGCTGGGATCTCCGTCCAGGGAAAGACTTCCGACATGCAGGGGTCTATCCGCCGGTCGATCACAAATTTGTTGGCCGCCGAGGCCTGCTTGAGATTGGCGAAATGTGAGCCCTGAATACGCTTCTGCCGCATCCAGACAAAGCGCGCGTCAAAGGTGATGTTGAAGCCCGTCGTGCCGGCACAGAAGACCACCATGCCGCCGCGCTTCACCACGAAGCACGACACCGGGAACGTCTGCTCGCCCGGATGTTCGAAGACCGTGTCGACATCCTTCTTCTCGGTGATGTTCCAGATCGCCTTACCGAACTTGCGGGCCTCCGCCATGTAGGCGTTGTACTGAGGCGAATTGACCTTCGGCAGGGGGCCCCAGCAATTAAAGTCCTTGCGGTTGATGACGCCCTTGGCGCCGAGCGACATCACGTAGTCGCGCTTCGTTTCATCGGAGATGACGCCGATGGCGTTTGCGCCGGCCGCCGCGCAGAGCTGGACCCCGAACACGCCCAACCCCCCCGAGGCGCCCCAGACCAAGCACGTTGTCGCCGGGCTTCAGCCGATGCGGCTCGTGGCCGAACAGCATGCGGTAGGCGGTGGCGAGGGTGAGCGTGTAGGAGGCCGCCTCCTCCCACGTCAGGTGCTTCGGGCGGGCCATCAGCTGACGGTCCTGCACCCGGCAGAACTGGGCGAACGAGCCGTCCGGCGTCTCGTAACCCCAGATGCGCTGGGAGGCGGAGAACATCGGGTCGCCGCCGTTGCACTCCTCGTCGTCGCCGTCGTCCTGGTTGCAGTGGACGACGACCTCGTCGCCGACTTTCCACCGCTTGACCTTGGAGCCGACCGCCCAGACGATGCCGGACGCGTCGGAGCCTGCGATATGATAAGGGTTCTTGTGGACGTCGAGCGTGGAGACTGGCTCGCCGAGCGCCGCCCAGACGCCATTGTAATTGACCCCGGCCGCCATCACGAACACCAGCACGTCATGGCTGTCGAGGGTCCATGTCGGCACGATCTCGACCTGCATGGATTGTTCCGGCGGTCCATGCCTCTCCTTGCGCACGACCCAGGCGTACATCGACGCCGGCACGTAGCCCAGCGGCGGAATCTCGCCGATCTCGTAGAGATCCTTGTTCAGCGCCGCGGCAAGCAACTCGGCGCCCATGGGGCGAGTGTTCATGGCTCCCTCAGGGGGTCCGCACTGCGCCGGGAACTGTAACGGTTTCATCTGTTGCGGCGCACAATTAACCAATGCGCTTTGAACGCGGGAAAATCAATCCGACTTTTGGTCAACGGTTTCGCTTGTCCGTGATGGAATTTACGCCGCAGCAGGAAATCAAGCGTAAGCAAATCGGATCGGCCCTGGATAGTTCAGCGGTCGAGGCGGGATAGGGACCTGCGGCAATGTCGAGCTGGCCGTTGTTGGAATTCGTTGAGGATCTCGCGGGTTTCGATTTCGTAGCGCTTTTGCTCGGCGCAGTTGTCGTATTCTTCTCTATCGGCTTTGCGATCGACTACATCGTCGGCCGTTACGGAATGGGTCCCTACTGGAGCGGTTTCTACGCGATGCTCGGCGCCTATGCGGGGCTTTGTATTCGCGATTGGTGGCTCCAACCCTACGCCGGCTACGATCCCTATCTGACGACCATCGCGATCGCCGCCGGGTTGCTGACCACAGTTGTGACGGTCACCGCGGTCGCCAAACGCTGAATCCGGCGAGTCGAATCCTTCCCCGGGCGTCGAACCAAAGGCAAATCGAAAAGAGCGGTTAATCGCCGCCGCGATAGCGATGCGTCGCCTTGAGTGAGGTTGTGGCGTCGCGCGATCTTTTCTGTAATTGTGCTCTGCACAATTCTTCGGCGAGGGCGCTAGGGCCGACGCCGGCCGCGAGCGCCTAAAGCGAGCGAATGAATGGCGCAGGCGAATACACCAACGACGGCGTCGCGTCGCGACGAGCCCTGGATCTTCCGCACCTACGCCGGCCATTCGACCGCGCGGGAATCGAACAAGCTCTATCGCCAGAACCTGGCCAAGGGGCAGACCGGGCTGTCCATCGCCTTCGACCTGCCGACCCAGACCGGGCTCGACAGCGACCACATTCTGGCGCGCGGCGAGGTGGGCAAGGTCGGCGTCGCGATCTCCCATATCGGCGACATGCGCGCTCTGTTCGAGGACATTCCGCTCGCGTCGATGAACACGTCGATGACCATCAACGCCACCGCGCCCTGGCTGATGGCCCTCTACATAGCCGTCGCCGACGAGCAGGGCGCGCCCCGCAGCCAGCTTCAGGGGACGACCCAGAACGACATCATCAAGGAATATCTGGCCCGCGGGTCCTACGTCTTCCCGCCCGAGGCCTCGCTCCGGCTGACCAAGGACATGATCCTGTTCGGCGCCAAAGAAACGCCGAAGTGGAACCCGATGAACGTCTGCTCCTACCACCTGCAGGAAGCCGGGGCGACGCCGGTCCAGGAGCTTGCCTACGCGCTCGCCACGGCGATCGCCGTGCTCGATCGGGTCCGCCAATCGGGCGAGGTCGACGAGGAAGGCTTTGCGGAGGTCGTCGGCCGGATATCGTTCTTCGTCAACGCCGGCATGCGCTTCGTGACCGAGCTCGCCAAGATGCGCGCCTTCGTCGAATTGTGGGACGAAATCACCCGCGATCGCTTCGGCGTCCAGGATCCTTCCAAACGCCGCTTCCGCTACGGCGTCCAGGTCAATTCGCTCGGACTGACCGAGCGGCAGCCTGAGAACAACGTCTATCGCATTCTCATTGAGATGCTGTCGGTGGTCCTGTCGAAGAAAGCGCGCGCCCGCGCCGTGCAATTGCCGGCGTGGAATGAGGCGCTCGGCCTGCCACGGCCGTTCGACCAGCAATGGTCGCTTCGTCTGCAGCAGATCATGGCCTACGAGACCGACTTGCTGGAATTCGGCGACATTTTCGACGGAAGCCAACGGAGGTGGAAGCGCTGGTCGCCGGGCTGAAGAGCGAGGCGCTCGCGGAAATCGCCGCATCGACGCCATGGGCGGCGCGGTCAAGGCGATCGAGACGGGTGCCTCGAAAGCGAAGCTCGTCGAATCCAACACCCGCCGCCTCGAGCGAATTGAGCGCGGCGAGCAGATCGTCGTCGGCGTGAACGATTTCACCAATTCCGAGCCTTCGCCACTGACGGCTGGCGAGAGCTCAATCATGGTTCCCTCGGCCGCAGCGGAGGCCGACCAGGTAGCCCGGCTCGAGGCGTGGCGGGCTGAACGCGACGAGGGGCGCGTACGCGGGGCGCTCCACGCGCTCAAGCTCGCGGCCGCAAGCGGCGCGAATATCATGCCTGTCTCGATCGAGGCGGCCAAAGCCGGCGCCACGACGGGCGAATGGGGCGACGCGCTCAGGGTGGAGTTCGGCGTCTTTCGCGCCCCGACTGGCGTTTCGCCGCGCGCGCGTCAGGAGGCAGCGGACCTCGACCCGTTACGCGGAGAGGTCGAACGCGTCTCGCTCAAGCTCGGTCGCCGGCATCCGGTTCCTGGTCGGCAAGCCGGGCCTCGACGGCCATTCCAACGGCGCCGAGCAGATTGCGGCGCGCGCCACGGACGCCGGCATGGACGTCGTCTACGACGGCATCCGCCTCACCCCGACCGAGATCGTCGAGGCGGCGAAGTCGGGCGTCCACTGCGTCGGTCTTTCGATCCTGTCGGGTTCGCATATCGCCCTCACTGAGGAGGTGCTTAACCTTTTGCGCGCGGCTGGACTCGAACGCGTGCCTTTAATCGTCGGGGGCATCATTCCCCCCGCCGACGCGGAGCGCCTGAAGGCGGCAGGGGTCGCCGCGGTCTATACGCCCAAGGATTTCGAGATCAACGGCATCCTGGGCGCGATCGTCAAAGAGGTCGAAGCGCGCTTTGACGCGGAGCGCAGGGTCTCCGGGGTAAGGACCGAACCGGACCCTCAGCAGTTGAAAACACGCAGGCGCCTGCGGAAGCGTGCGCCGCTCGCACGAGCGTCAGGTGACGTCGCGCTGGGGTTCCAATTGCCCTGCGGGGCCGTCCTCGCTAGAGGAGGGCCGACGCTGCCGCGCCCACACAGGAATCTCCTGGTGCGAGATCGATGAGCCAGTTTTCCTTCCGGTTCCCGCGCGCTTATCGATTGAAGCCGGTCGCTCAAAGGGAGGAGGACGCCCTTTCGCTGCTCAGGATCGGCGCCGGCCGCCAAGGCGTTCTCGCGCCTTATTCGCCGGGCCTCAATTATGTCGTCGTCTCGAGAAGGGATGCCGCCCTTCCGATCGAGAGCGGCGACTTTCGTGTCGAGACGTTGGGCGCTTTGTCATCCCTGTGGGCGCGGCTGCGCTTGGCGTTCTTGTTCAAGAAAAGGAAGTATTTGAAGTACGAAGAGTTTTCCCTTTTCTCGACCGGCCCCAAAGCCGAACGCCAGCCGCTTTACAAGGTACAATCAGCGATGCAATAAACCTTGGCGTCGCGGCCGATGCCGATCTCGTCGCCAAGCATCCGGAACTTCTCGACGGGTGGCCGGCGGAGATCGGTCCGGCGCGCCAAGTGACGGATCGTCCCGCCGATGCGCCGGTGGCCGATCGTCGCCCATATCTACTATGAGGATACTTGGCCCGACATCGCAGGCGCGCTCCGCGGCCTTACGATCCCCTTCGATTTGATTGTTACAACAGTTGCGGGTCGCGAGGGGCTGATCGAGTCAATTCAGCGCAGCTATCCTCGGGCCCAAATTGAGATCATGGAGAACCGTGGCCGCGACATTGGCCCGTTCCTCACCCTGCTCGAACGCGGCCTGCTCGATGGCTACCGCTACATTTGCAAGATTCATGGCAAGAAATCGATCGACGGCGGCCGCAAGACCTACATGGGCGAGATGTGGCGACGTCGGCTGCTGTTCGATCTCCTAGGCGCGCCGGGCGCTGCAAGCGCCGCCATCGACATGTTCGAGCGCGACCCGTCGATTGGGATGATCGGCCCGAGAGCGTTCCGACTGCCAAACGCCAGTTATCCCGAGGATCTGTCCTGGTCGGCCAATCGCCCGATGACGTTGAAGATCGCCGAGCGTATGGGCGTCCCGTCCGCTAAGTTCCAACTCGATTTCTTCGGCGGAACAATGTTCTGGGTTCGCCCCGAGGCGTTGAAGCCGTTGAGGGACCTACGCCTTGCCGCCGACATGCCTTACGAGAGCGGGTTGATCGACGGGGACCTGCCGCATGCGCTTGAACGTGTCTTGGCGACTTCGGTTCTAGTGGCGGGCTACAAGCTCGCCAACTGCGACGGTGTGGGGTTGGTGTATCCAGCTCCTCTCGCTGAAGCTGGCGGCGAGAATTGAACGCGGCCAATTGGGTTCGGTTTGCCAAAATTGAGCTGATATTGAGCATTGCGGCTGGGGATTTACCCTTACTGATCAGTTATTTACGAAAGCCCCGCCCCCTGCTCGCGCAGCACCGGCAATCTTCCGTGAACCTCGATCCCTTCATCGTCCAGTCCTTCCTTTGATCCGCTCCCCGAAAACTCGACCGTTCAAGGCTAGAGTTTTCCGCGGTATTTTCTCCTGGCTAGGAGGAGCGGAAGACGATGAAAGCATCACAGTTCTCGGACGCCCAGAAGGCGTTCATTCTCCGGCAGGGGAACGACGGCGTTCCGGTTGCCGACATCTGCCGGAAGGCTGGAATCAGCCAGGCGACCTACTTCAATTGGAAGAAGAAGTACGAGGGCCTGCAGCCGCCGGAGATGCGGCGGCTGAAACAGCTCGAGGACGAGAACGCGAAGCTGAAGAAGATCGTGGCGGATCTGTCGCCGGATCGTGAGATGCTTCAGGACGTCATCCGCCGAAAAATCTGAGGCCTGTTCGCAAGCGCGAGCTGGCGACGACGGTCTGTGACGAATGGGGCGTATCGATCAGGCGCGCGTGCGGCGTCCTGGAGTTCGATCGTTCGACCTATCATTACAGATCCCGTCGCCGCGAGCAGGCCGGTCTCGAGCTCGGATCAAAGAGATTTGCGCTACCCGGGTCCGGTACGGCTATCGGCGCGTCCATGTTCTTTTGAGGCGCGAGGGATGGGAGATCAATTTGAAGAAGACCCATCGGATTTACAACGAATTGGGCCTGCAACTGCGCAACAAGACGCCGAAGAGAAGAGTGAAGGCGAAGCTGCGCGACGATCGTCGCGCAGCTTCCACATCCAACGAGGTCTGGGCCATGGACTTCGTCCATGACCAATTGGCTACCGGTCAGAAGATCCGCGTCCTCACCGTCGTGGACACGTTCAGCCGTTTCTCGCCTGCGATTGATCCGAGGTTCAGCTATCGGGCCGAAGACGTTGTCGCGACCCTGGAACGAGTCTGCGACGCAATGGGCTATCCGAAGACGATTCGGTCGACCAAGGTTCCGAGTTTGTCAGCCGGGACCTCGATCTCTGGGCCTATACGAGGGGCGTGACCCTGGACTTCTCACGGCCTGGCAAGCCAACCGACAACGCCTTCATCGAAGCGTTCAATGGCCGTCTGCGAGCCGAGTGCCTGCGGTCTTAGGCAGCAAATGCACCAAGATTCGGATTGCTCCTGGGCGGCTGAAGCCGGATGTTTGAGTCATGACAGAACCGTTGATTATTCAGTCGCTCAAAGACAAGCGCGGGGAGATCCATGGGCGGATCGCAGCCTATCAGGCGCAGATCGCGCAGGCGAAACATGACCTGGCCCATATCAATGCATCGATCCGGCTGTTTACCGACCCCGAGCATCAACGGGCGCGGTATATGGTCAGCCACGGCTTTTTCAAGAAGGGCGAGATCGCCGATATCTGCCTGCGCCATCTCGAGATCGATGGCGAGATGTCCACACGGGAACTAGCCGAGCGGGTGATGATCGAGCGCAAGCTGGATGCGACGGACACGACGCTCAGAAATTCGGTCGTCTTCAAGGTCGTCCAGTCCCTTCGTCATGCGGCCAGACGCCAGCTGGTTCGCATGGTCGAGAAGCGCAAAGGGATTTGTCACTGGGTGGCCGGCGACGCCGTTACGCTGCGCGTCGTTGCCAATAGCCGGACCACGTCCGGCTGATTGGAGCGGCGAGCGCATCAAGGATCAACCGATCAGCCAGCATGCCGTTGCTCTCCCTGCCGTGGTCCTCGAGCCAAGCGGCATGAGCGGCATAGGCGCTGAGATATTTGCCGCTCACCGCGTGATGCTGGCCGCGGATCATTCGGCGCAGGCGGGAGAAATAGCTTTCGGCGAGATTGGTGTGGACGCCATTCTCGCTATAGGCCTCGGAATGATTGACCCGCTTGAGTTCAAAGCCGCTTGCCAACAAATCCCAATGGGCCACTTCGTCCGCCGACAGGATCGAACCTGGTTCCACCCGCGCATTGGCAAACTCAACGCCCTCAGCCTCGCGCAGAAAGCTCCGCGTCAGGGTGCGGCCGCCGCGCTGACGCAGCACAATCACGACCCTTCGCTTGCTGCTACGGTTCTTTAAAAGCCGGCGATCGATACGATCCTTCGTGGCGTTGGTGGGACGGACATGACCACCAAAATAGGCGCCGTCGATCTCAACCTCGCCAGCAAGCCGTGCCTCGGCGGTTTCATGCGCCATAGCCTCGCGCAGCTTGTGCATCAAGATGAAGGCGGTCTTGTACTGGACATCGAGATCGCGACTGAACTGCACCGCCGACAAGCCCTTCGAGGCGTTTACGAACAGACAGATCGCGCCGAGAAGGTCAACGAAGGAGAGCTTGTGCGAGGCGAAGATTGTGCCGGAGGTGGCGCTGAACTGATGGTGGCACGCCGCGCATTTGAACCGACGGCGCGCCTTCAGATCATAGGCCTCGAGGCAGCCGCATCTTGGGCAGACCGGCGATCCATTCGTCTCAGGCCAGCGCAAGGCGCAAAATCGCCGATAGGCCTTCTGCTCGCCGCCGGCATAAATTGACCTGACCGAAAGCGTACGCGCTGCCGCTGATAGGAGGAAATGCTGCGCCATTTGCTCTTGGCTCGTAAATCAATGTTCACTATATGTTCTCAATGCCAAAAAGGCAATATTGCGCTTCCACATCAGGCTTCCATGAAGCGAATTGGTGCATTTGCTGCCTAAGACCGAGTGCCTGAATGCCCACTGGTTCCTTACGCTTGCCGACGCCCGCCCAAAGTTGGAGGATTGGCGCAAGGACTACAACGAGGTTCGGCCGCATGGGGCGATCGGCAACAGGCCCCCGGTTTCCCTCATAACTCCCGCCGGCGCACCCAGCCCGCCGACGTGACATAAACCGGGAAAACTCTACCTTCCGGCGGTCCAATGTTGGGTAGCGGACCACCTTCAGACCGGACTCTAGCTTCACCTGGAGGAAATCTCGGGGGTCACAGTAGGCGACGCAAAGTCATTAGGCCATGTGGACGAATTTTCGCCAGTCGACGCTTTTGGGATTCCCGCGGTGAATCAGGCATGATTCATCAGGACTCCGACCAATCAGAGGCCGGAGCCTATGTCGACAAAGATGGATGATGACGATTGGGCGCACACGCTTGCGGTGTTCCGCGCCTGCCTGCCTCGGCGTGGACGGAAGGCCGCCGACGACCGCCGCTTCCTCGAGGCGCTTCATTTCTTCACCGTCGAGAACGTTCGCTGGCGCGCTCTGCCAGAGCGCTTCGGTCATTGGAACAGCGTGTGGAAGCGCTTCGATCGCTTGAGCAAGGCTGGCGTCTTCGAGGCCTTCTTCGACACGCTCGCGTCGATGAGCTCCACGGCCCATCTCCTTCAGATGTTCGACTCCACCGTCGTGCGCGCTCATGTATCGGCGGCCGGAGCAAAGGGGGGCAAGAAGGCCAGGCGCTCGCGCGCTCGCGTGGCGGCTTCACCACGAAAATCCACGCAAAATCGGACGCCTCCGGGGATATCATCGCCTTCGACCTGACCGGCGGCGAAGCCTTCGACGGGCGTCACTTCGAAACCCTGCTCGATATCGGGCCCGACATTCAGCCGCGCGCCGTCATCTGCGGCAAAGGCTACGCCAGCAAGGCCAATCGGGATGCCGCAAGAGCGCGCGGCATCGCTCCGGTCATCCCGCACAAGGCGAACGAAAAGGACAAGCCAGCCTTCTTCGCACGAACCCTCTACAAAGCCCGCGCACGCATCGAGCAGGGCGTCGGACGGCTCAAGCGCTTCAAGCGCGTCGCGCTCCGCTGCGAAAAGACCGAACGAAACTTCAGATCAATCGTCAGCTTCGCCGCCGGCCTCTGCTTGATCAAATTCGTCCACATGGCCTAGTAGCGCAGGTGATCCACACCAAAGCCTGACCCAGAGTCCAAAGTTCTCCCGGCTCTGCCAAGTCACCCGCCTTTTCGAATAGCAACGACCCTATGGGAGAGCACGTCCGAGTTGCAGTCGCGCAATAAACCGCCCAATCGTCCATCAGGCGCCGGCGCTTCTCCATCATGTCGCCGCGCCTATAGGCGGCTTCAGTTTTGTTGCTGACGGTGTGCGCGAGCACTACTTCGCAAAGCTCGTTCGGATAGGAGGTCTGTTCGTTTGCCCAATCGCGGAAGGAGCTTCGGAAGCCGTGCCACTGTCGCGCCCATACGGCGATCGCCTC
>CAVSSS010000004.1:0-234009 GCA_963730555.1 uncultured Alphaproteobacteria bacterium
GCCATCTATGTGTGGCTGAGGGACGACAAGTCGAGGGAAAGTCGATCACGACCAGCTTCAGCGCCATAAATGACGGCTTAGGTCCCTGAGGTTGGCTCGCGCAGCGAATTTTTGGCCACCCGTGTCAGCATCGGGATGGCGCCCAGGATGCGGCTCATGTGCGTTATCGCTATATCCCGACGGAGAACAAAAAGGGGTAAAGTGATCTCTAGAAAAAATACCACTTCGATAGCAGGGAGAGATCAGGAAATGACTGCCCTCATTTCCAATTTTTAGAAACTAAGCGAAGTTGCCGTGTCATGCGCTTCGGTGGTGTGCCCCGCTTAGCCGTGGTGCGGTCGGCGCACCAATCGGCGGCCGATCCGTCGGGTCTTGAACTTATGCCACGGCTCAAGGTCACCTTGTTCCGCGGTGCCGTGCGGCGGTCCGCAATCGGCCGCGGGCGCGAAAGCGGAAGACTCTTACTGCGAGCGACCGCAAATTCAACTTGACATCAATGCACTTTAAGCATTAGGCAATTCCCAGATGCAGGAGCACTGGGAGGTTTTCGGGCCGACGCCAACGTTTGCCGCGCTGAGGCCGAGTCGCCAAGGCAAGAACGATCGTCTGCCCTGAAGGGAGCATTGTTATGAACGAGCCGCAAGATTCAGTCTTGAGGACCGAACGCACCCGCCGCAACACCGTGAAGATGGGCGCCATTTTGGCTGCATCTTTGGCCGGTGCATCTATAGCGGGGATCGAGTTGGCTCGCGCCGCCAATGGATCGGGCGCTATCCAATCAAGAGCAGCGATCCGTCAAAGCCATGGGTCAAGGACGCGCTGCCGGTTCGCATTGCCCCACTCTCGCGCCCAATGTTCCGCATACCGATCTCTACGTGACGGGGGGACACGCCCTGTTGATCGATGGCGTATTGGTTCCGGCGGAGCTTCTGATCAACGGCACGACCATCACCCGCGATGACGCGCGTGAATACGACGAACTAGAGTACTTTCACGTCAAGCTCGAAAGCCATGACGTGGTTTACGCCGAAGGAGCTCCCGCCGAGACACTGCTGGACGTTAACGAATTTGCGGTCAATTTCGCCGACTACCTTCGCCAGTATGGAACGTCGACGGCAGAGGAAGCTCGCTGCGCTCCGCTCATTCATATTTGGGGCAGGGCGCCCCGAATTGGCGTCAAGAACTCCGCAGTGCTCTCTCCGCTTGGATTGATCTGCGAAATCAGGCTGACGTACTACGCGATCGCTTGGAAGAGCGGGGAATCATGCTTTCTCGACAACCGGAGCTTTCCCACTAGACAGTCGGCCGACGGGTATTGGCGGCGATGGCTCCTACCCAGCCCCGCGCCGTGCGCCAGTGCTTTCGCGTCGAGGCCCGCTTTCCAACGAAGCGTTCGCTCACCAAGAATAGCCGACGCGCGCCGTCCCGGCGTACGCCTGCGCGCCGGGCCCGAATTCGCCCTCGAACTTGGCTGTCAATGTCCAGTTCTTGGCGAAGCGCCATTCCGCGCCTGCGGTGATTAGCGCTTGGTCCGCCGCAGGCTTGGCCCCGTTGACCACGAAGCTCGCCGCCGGCAGGCTCTGGAACGTCGCCGTTAGCTCCGGACTGCTCTGCCAGTCATGCGCCCAGGCAAGGCGCCCAAACAGTTTCAGCGCATTGCCGTCGGGCGCGACGAAGGTCTTGTCCGCCCAGGCGCCAAGCTCGAAGCGCGTGTCGGTCGCGCTTTGTGAAGCATAGTTTAGGGCAAAACCCGGCCCGCCGCCTGATGCGCTCTCGGCGTAGGACGGGGCCTCGAAGGCTTGCGCCTGCGCCGCCGCATAGGGAGTCAAGGTAAGCGACGCCAAGGACAGGTGATAGCCGGTCTCAATGCGCCCGCCGATCCCCTGCGCATTGAAATTGGCGCTATAGGCGCCCCCACCCGTCAGCGCGACGGTGCGGTTGGTCGCTAGCCAATATTCGCCAAAACTCAGCGCTCCCGCGACATAGGCCGGCCCGAACGCCTCGACGCCATAAAGGCCGGCATTGAAGACGGGGCCGTTGCCGCCGCCGAGCCCGCTCGAGAGCGACCAGCTGGTCCCCCCGCCGGCCACGGCAAAGCCGAGCATCGCGTCGCGCGATACTCCGCGCCGACCGCAAATCCGCCGGCGCTCATCGACACATCGCGTGAGCCGATCGCCGCATTGCCGCTCACCTGCTCGCCCCCGCCAAAGGCCGCGCCCCAGACGGTCCAGTGCGGCGCGCACGGCAAGGCCTGCTCAGCGATCGAAGGCTTCCGAGTCGGCAAGGCGGCGGCTGAAGATGGCGCTTGATCCTCGGTCGAGCAGCTTGGTCCCGCCCCGAAGCTTCCGGCCTGTCCGATCCCGCCGCCGCGGTTCACAACATGAGGGTCAAGCAGCAGCGACAGGAACATGTCGGTAAACAGGAAATCGTTTTGCCGCGAGCCGGTCGCCGCCTCGCCCGAGAGCTCAGTCAGCGCGCTGGCCAGCCCATCGTCGGTCAAGCCGAATACGTTTACGAAGCTGGGCGGCAGGCTCGCCCCGCCATTGAAGGCGCCGTCCAGAGCGTTGGCGACGTTCCGCTGATTGAGATTGAGGCCTCCAACGAGGCCGAGATTCGCGAACAGGTTCAGATAGACGTCGTCTGCGTCGTAGGCGAGGCTCTCCGCAAAGCCGGCGGGTGGATCGATCGTGACGAGGCCCGCAAAGGTTGTGCCGCCCAGTCCGCCGCTTGCCGTGAGGATCGTGTATTGGCGCGACAGGTAGGTTCCGGAGGCGAAATCCGCCAGCACAGTGCCGGAAAGCGAGGCAGGTCCGCTCACCTTGGCGAAGGACGCCGCCGTTGGACTCACTTCAACCCGGTACGTCGACCCGGCGCTAAATATCAAAGGCCCGTGCACGCTCATTGACGAGCCCGGCACGCCCGAGCCCGGCGCTAGGATGCCGCCGGAATTGATCCGCGTTGCGCCGACCGCTCCGGCGCCCATAAGGGTCGCGCCGCCGCTCACCGTAGTCTGGCTCGACGAGGCGATCGATCCCATTACATCGAGAACGCCCGCATTCACGTTGGTCGGGCCGGTATAGGTGTTAGTCCCAGAAAGGACCAGCGTTCCGCTGCCGATCTTAGTCAGTCCGGTCGGCCCATCGTCCTCGATGACGCCGCTGAAAACGGTCGAGGCGTTGTCGCCGCCCGCGGTCAGAATGGCAAGGCCCGCGCCGCTGTTGGTCACAACGCCCGCGCCGGCGAGCGAGCCGATCAACTCATTGAACCCGCCGAGATCAAGGGCTGCGCCAGACGCCACTGTGAACGCGCTCGATGGTGCCAAAGCGTTCGCCGCCCCGGCCTGCAACGTCCCCGCATTGATATTGGTCGGGCCGGTGTAACTCGACACGCCAGAGAGGGTCAGCACGCCGGCGCCGATCTTGGTCAATGCGCCGGTCGCGCCGTTGCCGTTGGTGATCGGGCCGGAGAGCGTAAGCGCGTTCGCCTGCGTGTCGATCGTGCCGCCGGTCGTATCGATGGCGAATGGGTTGGCGAAGCTAAGACCCGCGGCGCCCGACCGAAAGGCACCGCCGTCGAGCGCAATCCCGCCCGTGCCGACGGAGCTGTTGTTCGCAACCTCCAACACGCCAGCCGAGATCGTCGTGCCGCCCGTATAGGTGTTCACCCCAGTCAGGATGGTCGTGCCCCCACCGATCTGGTCGACGAGACCGGCGCCCGAGATCACGCCGCCGAAAGTCGCGCTGTCGGAGCGGTCGAAGGCGAGAGTGGCATTGTCGGTCACATTGCCGACGATCGATCCGGTCGTGCCGCCAGCCCGAGTTGCAGGACGCCGGCCGAGATCGTCGTGCCGCCCGTATAGGTGTTTACCCCAGTCAGGATGGTCGTGCCCCCGCCGATCTGGTCGACGATACCGGCGCCCGAGATCACGCCGCCGAAGGTCGCGCTATCGGAGCGGTCGAAGGCGAGAGTGGCATTGTCGGTCACATTGCCGACGATCGATCCGGTCGCGCCGCCAGCGCCGAGTTGCAGGACGCCGGCCGAGATCGTCGTGGCGCCCGTATAGGTGTTGTCGCCGGAGAGGGTCAGCGTGCCCGTGCCCACTTTAACAAGCGAGCCGCCAGTCCCGCCCCCAAACCCTCCGTCAGCGATGACTCCGCTGACGTCGGTGCTGAGATTGTTCGAGCCGACGGTGAGTGTCTCTGAGCCCAGGTTATAGTTTCCCGCGCCTGCGATTGAGCCGGCGCTGGTTCCGGCTGCAGAAAGGAACGATATATCGAAGACGCCGCCAGCATTGGTGATGAATTGCGCCTGGCCGCCCAACGCCATGTTTTGGAAAATGGTGAACCCGCCGGAGTCGGTGATGACACTAGCGCTGCCAGCCGTACTTGAGTTGGCGAACTCCGTGAATGCTCCATTGGTGGCAATGATGGTGGCGTTGCCGGCAGTGCTGGTGTCGACAAAAAACGTGCCCCCGTCTCCGGAGCCAGTTGCCGTAATGCTTGCGTTGCCGGCTGTGCTCGAATTTGCGAACTCCGTAAATCCACCAGACTGCGCCTGGTTGATGATGATCGCGTTGCCAGCCGTGCTCGTGTTTAGGAAAAACGTGCCCTGGGGACCGATGTTGTTCAAAGTAGGGGGGTTCGAGGAATTATTTACAATCCCAGTCCCGGTGATCTCCAAAGCGGAGTTCGAAATATCAAAGGTATACGCTGGCGCGCCCGCATTGAGTGAATTGTGTCAATGCCGGTTACTGTGGAAAACGTGATCGTTGTTATGTTCGACGCACCGAATGTGGCCGTGCCGGTCGGCACTGTGGGCGGCGTCCAATTGTCGGCGGTGTCCCAGTCAGGGTTCCCGGGGCTTGGAAGCCAAATGGCGTCCTGACCGTCCGCGGCTGTCGCACAAAAGAACATCCCGGCGCCCAGGACCGCCAACCCGGCGTAAACGCGCTCAACTCTTGCGTTCCAACGCCACGGATTTCGCGAGGATTTGGAGTCCCTCAGCATGGTGACGCCGCCTTTGGCCAGAACATCCCCTCCGCGGCTGCGTCAGCGCAGCGGCGCAACCCCGCTCGAGCGCTTACCAGGCATTCAGTGGCGGGCCTGAGGCCCCAACACGCGACCTACTGCGCAACACACCTGAAATTGGCGAACGAACTTAGAATCAACGAACGAGCTTAGAATCCGTGCCCAGCCGCGGCAATTGTAACTGCGGCGCTACGCCTCGCGATGCAGCAAATTCCTGGCGGTGTTGTTTAACCGCAACGTTGGAGACGATGATGGGGACCTATCCCCCGAGCGGCTACGCCACTATGCCGCCCAAAGGGACCTCATCGAACGACAGGGCCGGAGATGGGCGGTGCGGCAAGAGTTGCCGCGTCGGATGTTGCTCTTCTCAGACAGTCGAGCGCTTCAGGTAGTCGTCGGCGACTTCGCCTCGGCGTCGAAGATCGGGCGGTTCATGTCCGCCATAAGCGTCTTCCTGCGAACGAACAAGCCGACCGGACTTCGCGAGTTCGAAGGCGTGAGCGTTACTGATGTCTCAGGAAAAACTTACGTCTTCGAGACCCGTCCTAACGTGCTCTACCGGCTCGCATCCGCTCACGATCAGAGCTTCGAGCACATCTATCGCATCATCGTTTGAGGAGACCGCACGTGGATAAGCGTGAACTAAATCGAGAGCGGCGCAAACAGCGCGCTCTCGAACGACTGGGAGATCGATCGCGCCGTGCTGGATTTCGTCAAGGGACATGTTTTCGCCCCGGCCGATTTTATTATTCGTACAGACGGCGTTTGCCGACTTAACCCCGAAATGGCGCGGATGGTGGTGGCGAGAATTTCGACATAGAAACTCTACGGCTGGACGGCCTGGAGTCGACGTATTGTGTTCTCTAATGGGTCAAGGCCGGGAAGCTCTTCGGGGTGGTCGACGCTTTCGGGTGCCTGTGTTCTCTGCGTGCTCGTTCGGCACTTGATGGGGTAAGCTGGGTGCAGGGCGGCTAGGTTGAAAACGCAGTCGGCCAGCGATTGACCGCATGCAACACAATCCGCGCCGTCGTCTGCTCCCTCCCTCGGGCGTCGCTCCTTGCGGGAGCTCGATGCGGTCTCCTGTCTGGTGAATTGATGTCTTAAGCCGGCGCGAACTCAGTTTCGTTCCGCAACATCGCATGCATGATGATTGCGAGGCGACGCGCCAGAGCGACGCGGGCCTTTCGCATCGTCGATCGCCTGGCGATCGCAAAGGCCCAGTCCTTCAGTTTGAGTTGGCCCTTGTAGCGGGTCAGCATGACGTTGGCGGCCTCGTACAGAAGCGTCCGCACCCGCCGGTCCCCGCATTTCGAGATGCCGCCGACGTAGTCGACCTCGCCCGACTGATACCGTCTTGGGACGAGGCCCAAGTAGGCGCCGATGTCGCGGGATCGGCGAATGCGCGAGGGATCGTCGATTGCGGCTACAAAAGCAAGCGCGGTCAGCTGGCCGACCCCGGGGATTGTCATGAGGCGGCGGCAGGCTTCCGAAGCTCTCGTCACGCGCCTCATGTCGGCGTCGATCGCCGCGACCGCGCTCATGACCGCAGTGCGCGCCGCAATCAGTCCGCGCATGGCCGCGGAGAGACCTGCCACTCCTTCGCTGGCTGTGAGAGCCTGATCGATGAACGCGGCGGTGAGCGCGCGAGGCAGTCGGACCCCGAACACGACCGCGAGACCACGGATCTGATTTTCCAAGGCGAATATGCACTTGACATAATAGTCGCGTTCTGTCATTGTTCGGGTCATAGGAGCTTTTCCGATGGCCTTCGATCTTACCGACCCGATTTTCAATAACGAAGACGCGGCTCGCGCCTATTTCGAATCAATCCGATGGCCGGATGGCAAGCCCGTTTGCCCGCATTGCGGCGTGATCGGACAGGCGACGCTTGTTAAGGGCAAATCTCATCGCCCCGGTATGTATCAGTGCAACGCCTGTCGGGAGCCGTTCACGGTCAAGGTCGGGTCCGTTATGGAGTTCAGCCATATCCCGCTTCACAAGTGGGCGCTGGCCTTCCGGTTAATGGCGTCGAGCAAGAAAGGCGTCTCCGCTCATCAGCTTATGCGTTCGCTTGGGCTCGGCTCCTACCGCACCGCTTGGTTCATGGCGCATCGTGTACGCGAAGCAATGGCCGACAGTGATCCGGAGCCGTTGGGCGGCAAAGGCAAGACGGTTGAAATTGACGAGACGTTTATCGGCAAGCCGGAAGACACCTTTGTCAGCGGCAAAGGCTGGCAGGGCAAGCGCGGCACGGCGACAAAGCGCAAGGTTTTGACAATGGTCGAGCGTGGCGGACGGTCTGTGTCCGTCAAGGTCGAAGATTTGACGCAGGCGACACTTAAAGAAGTCATTGGCCGCACGGTCATTTTAGACAGCACGCTCAACACGGACGAGGCGCAGCATTATAAGGCGCTAGGCAAGAATTTTGCGGACCATCAGGCCGTCAATCATGGCAGCGGCGAATATGCGCGCGGCGAGACGACTACAAATACCGTCGAAGGTTTTTTCGGCATATTCAAGCGCGGTATGGTCGGCGTTTACCAGCATTGCGGAGAACACCATTTGCAGGCGTATTTAAACGAATTCGATTTTCGCTACTCAAACCGTCCCGCACTTGGCATTGAAGACGCGGAGAGAACCCGGCGCGCGGTCAAGGGCGCGGAAGGCAAGCGCCTCACTTATAAACAACCTCGTGTTGCGTAATCGGCTGGCGCAATTCAATCGGAACCGCGCGAAAATACGAGCGTTCTTAGCTTTGGTTGATCTGTAGCGATAGCCGCTTACCGGCGGCCGTTCATCCTAAAGTCGAATCAATGGTCCGGACTCTGTTTGTTCGACTTGTCAAGAGGGAAAACTGAGGTCATATTAGAGGGATGGATAACTCCCAAGAAACGATTAACGTCCTTGCCTACCAAGAGGGAGAGGCGTGGGTGGCGCAGTGTGTCGAGTATGACATTTATGCGCGCGCTCCTACTTTGCCAAAATTGCCAGATTCATTTGGCCGAGCAATCGCGGTAAACGTTTGTATTAATTCAGAATTTGGCCGTAAGGGCCTAGAAGGCATACCGGCCGCACCACAAAAAATACAAGACGCCTTCAAACGCGCAAAACCGCAGAGTATTGACGGCATCTGGGATGCGATGGCGCTGTTGCCAGGTATTACGCTTGGCGAAATGAAGGTTGCTGACCGCTTGTAACGTCGGCGTATCGAATTGGCCAAGCAGGTCGGATCGTTTCGTCTAGTTTCCGAGATCATTTCACTTTTTCTCGGAATGGGCTGTACCCATTCCGAGATCATTTCACTTTTTCTCGGAATGGGCTGTACCCTTAAAACAGCGGAATGTGATATCGTTTTGAATGACGGACATAGATTCAATCCACAATATTTGGTATCGCCAGACCAAAAAAGTTTTGCTCCCGTAGATGACCTTAACGACGAAGAGTTTATTTCGGAGAGTGAGGTCGAATACTGGGAAAGGCGCTTAGGCGTTTCAATCCCGAAGCCAAACGAAATTCATTAAGATCGCCGCATTGGCGAACTTATGGCTCCTTCGGCGCTTTTCGTCTTTTTCTAATCTCTCGACTCTTGCGCTGACTTTGTGCTCGCTCCGTCTTGCCAACAAGCTCCTTTGCCGGGGTCGGCGGCGTGTTTAGCGCGCGGCAAATCGCATCGCGCATACGGTGTTCGGTTTCATCAGCCGTGTATTGTGTGCCGTCTTTCGAGCTCATTATAGTCCCTCACACGCCACATTGGATTCCCAGACCGCTTTGAATGTCGGAGCTTTACCGCGTGTCTTTTGTTTTAAGAATTCCCTCACAAGTGATTTTGAGAGCGACTTCGTCCATTCAGCGTCTCTTAATTTATCCCTGTAGTCAAAATCCTCAGGAAATTCTTTGCTCTCCATATTAAGGTCGATTATGATTTCATCAATAAACGATCCAATTGTCCTGGAAAACTGGTTTCTGCCGGCAGCGATGCGCATATATTTCTCTGGGGCTGACACTATCGAATTGAATGTCTCATCATCAGAAAAATATTCTCTGACCACGAACAACAGCATGAACTCAGTCAATAGATGTTTTGCCACCAACTGGTTTTCTAATAATGGAAGTCTTTTCTTAATTTCTGCATCGATCAGCTTGATGAGAACTATCCTGTCTGCTGTTACCTCAGGCTTTCCAAACAATCTGCTATGTTTATCTTCAAAAATCTCATAACGTCTGTGTGTAGTCCACGGCTCTTTTAGATCGAACGCAGTAAGATACAGCCCAGCATCTTCATTGGATATTGACTCTCCGGGCTCATCTGCATCACCGCGTTTTATTTCGTACGAATAAACGTCTTTGTAAAACTTTCTGAATTCCGACTGCAGCCTGATCTGAATTTGATGATTAGACTTAAAATCGCGAGACTTTACGGCGTTCTGATTATTTGAGTACTCAGTTATCATTTTGGCTTCTGCGGACATTGGGTCCAATTGCACGAACTTAGTAAGAATACGCAAGTCATCAGTTATTGATGTCTTATTGTCAAATAAAGTTGTTATGCTCTGGCAACCATTCACAACGTGGTATCCATCGATCTTAATCAATTCCGGCGTGATTTCAATCCTTCTTGTAATGACCGTAATTCCATTATGAAAGAGAGGAAAACTCTTATGCTTTCCCTTATCGACAATGCTTTTCTTCATGTCTTTGTTTACTTTTGTCTTACCAAGAGGTCCCCGCACATTGAAGTCAAATAATGACTGATCAGCGATCCCCTCTAGCGCCACCAATTCCTTTGCTCGGATCGGGGCTATGACCGCACGATGGTCGATGTCTACGACATGCTGAGCTACATCAATGCCTAAGACGTCGAAAATCGCAGTAGGGTGTTCTTTTATCGCTCGTTCACTGGAGATGTATTGTGAGACAAGATCGGACTTGCCAAAAAATGAAATATTTTCGTGCCCATCGAGAAATCCCTCCCCATTTTTGTCAAGGTCTAAATTGATTAGGAATTCTCCCCTAACTTCGTGGCCAGATAGCTTATTCAAAAGATCCGTTCTCTTGATTAGAGAAGCGACCTGAGCGTTACCCGCGGTCTTCACCAAGTTTTCGACTCGTTCCTTAGAAGAGAACTGCTGCAACGTTCCCGCAAGCTCTCGCAATGGAGCATCGCCAATCGAAGAATTACTTTTATGGGAAATCTTGGATTGAAAGATAGTAATCGTCTGGTCATTTTCGTTTATGAAAATACCATCGACTCCTTTATCATTTCCCTGGTCGCAAATCGCATCGACCGCCTCCTGCATATCTAACCTATAGTACTTCTCCAAATACCAAATTAAGAACGATGCGCTCTCCGACCTGTTTGGGTCAAGGTGTTCACGAAAATTGTTCAATAGGTCAGGATAATCAACGTTTATCAAAGGAGCGCTCCCGCACCCTGCCATTCCGATTCGGTCAAGCGGATAAGATGGCCGAAACCCATAGTATTCACCAAACCATATACGTGCGATATTCTCTTTGGACACGAGGCAAGTTCCTTTTGCCCCAATTCACACCTTCATAGCGGATTCTGAAAACGCCGGCCTGTCACATTCCAGTTACCGTTTTCGTCCTTGTTATGTCAAGTGAATAATCGGGACAAAGAAGGCTATTATATACTTAACTGATAGAGCGGAAATCCGCGAAAACCGGCCGCGTGACAGGCCGGAGCTAAAATGAAAAGGGCCTCAGCTTTTCCCAACTGAGGCCCCTATTTCGACACTCGCGTCTCCAGTCGGGGCATCACCCCAACCCGGACACCATAGAGATGTCCGCTCGCCGGTCTGATTCGCGCCGACGACCTTAGGGCCGGTGAAGTTCGGCGCAGGATCACCCAGCAGTTCCACTTTATAAAGGCATCCGCCCGGAATCGCAAGGAATATCTAGGGATATGAGAGACGCGAGTGGGAATCGAACCCACTCGGGACTTCACTCCCGGCCATCCTTTTCAAGAGGTGCCCGTTACCGGTCCGGCATCGCGTCACGGGCCTCGTACGATACCGCGGCCCAGGAGTCGAGGGAAATTTTTGACTATGCGGGCTCAGTTTCATCCTTGACTCGCGTCCCATCTATGTCTAGTAAGCCAGCATGTTGGAGAGAAGCGCCACGCCAGAGTTATCTTTCGCCTCCGGGACAGAGAGGCGCGCCGTTCCGTTTTATGGCTCGTACGCATCGTTTATGCGGACCATCGCGGCCCTCAAAGAGCGCGGCATCCCCAAGCGTATAAATCCACGCAGCCTGGAGTCTTACATCGGTGCTGAGGGCAAGCGTATCAGCACCCATTTCTCTTCCATGGACTGGATCGATGCGCATGACAAGCCTACTGAGGAACTAACTAGGCTTGTCGGCGCTTTCGGGACGGAGGCATGGAAGGATACGCTCAGTGAAGTCATCCACAGATATTACGCGTTCGTCCCAAAACCGTGGACCGATTTAACAGGGGATCAGCTTCATGAGTCGTTCCTCTCGCACACGGGACGGGAGGCAAAAGTCCTAGTCGCTTCCGAGACGTTCTTCTTGTCTCTGGCCCTTGAAGTTGGAGAGCAGCTCCCTGATAGGCTGTATTTGCGCGCCGCGCGGGCACACAGCGAGATGGCGAAGCGTGCTAAGGTTGATGTCGAAGAGGAAGGGGACTCGGTCGTAATAGAGGGCGGCACGGACACACGGGCCTCCCCTTCACCAACATTGAAGGAGCCAGACGCTAAAGTATTGGCGGATCTAAAAAAGCTTGGCGCGGTCCGGGAGAACTTGGAAAAGATCAACGTGATTCTGGCGTTGTCCGTTCTGCTTGCCGATACCTCCCTGACAGATGAAGAAAGAAAGGCGATCGGAATAACCATTTCCATCGTGGGGAAAATGAATGCAGCCTGACCCGCTAAGGGTCAGGCCACGAAGTTGGCGCGAGGTGTGATCGCATACGTCAAGTGTCTCAGGAAGCCTTCTCCCCGGTGCGATCGGGGAGGCAGAGGGGCGACCTTATCCTTGATAAGGGTCGAAGTTAGAAACCTCGACCGCGCCAACACCTTATTGCATGCCGCGCAAAAAGCAAGAGAAATCTTCTTTTTGCGCGGCATTTTGCGTGAGATTCCAGCAACATGCCGAACCGTCAAGAAGATGAGTCGCTTACTGAAGCGGAAATCTTGGACAGAATGAATCGGGCGATCAAGCGATCCTTAGATACGCCGCCCAAACCTCACAAAACGATGCGGAAGCCACGCCAGAAAAAGACAGGTTCCACCGCATCCGCCGCAAAGTCCTAAACTCTTTCCGAGTGATCCGCCGTTTATGCGGCGCGCTTGTTAAGGCGGCGATAGGTCAACCGCTTACCTTCGGCGCCCCTGACCACACGAGCGGTCCGCTCAGTGTCATCAATGCCGAGCTTGAGCCGGTTCGAATATCTGAAGTCGAACTCATTCAGATATTTTTGCAGGTGCTGCTCCCCGCAATGCTGGTAGGTCCCCACCATTCCACGTTTGAAGATCGAGAAAAACCCTTCAACCGTGTTCGTGCTGGCGTCCCCCCGCACATATTCCTCTTCCGAATGGTTCACGGCTTCATGCTTCGCGAATTCCCGGCCAGCCGCCTGTGCTGCGCCTCGTCGGTGTTCAGCGTGCTGTCTAGCACGATGTTTTCAAATAGGAATTTACGAATTGTCGGGATGGTAAGATCGTCGACCTTGACGCTCTTTGACCGTCCGCCCCGCTCAACAAGTGAGAGAACTTTCCGCTTAGAAACGGTTCCCCGCTTCTGTTGCCAGCCCTTCCCGTTCACAAACACATAATCAGCCCTTCCCGTGAACGTCTCATCAACCTCAACAACCTTATCTTTCCCGCCGAACGGCTCCGGATCCGGGATGCTCATGGCTTCCCGAACCCGATGGGCTATAAACCATCCGGTCTTGTAAGTGACGTTTAACGTACGGCTAAGTTGGTGAGCGGAAAAGCCTTTCTTACTCGATGCCATCAGCCGAAACGCCAAAACCCATTTGCAAAGCGGAACGTGGGACCGCTCATAAACGGTTCCGGTTCTGACGGTAAATTTGTCTTTGCAAGCCCCACAATAGAACCATCCGGGTCCCATGGACTTGCCCTGTAGCGAACGCGACTGACCCACAACGCCGCAAAGCGGGCATGACGACGGCTTGCCATCAGGCCAACGGCTGGCCTCCAAATAGGCCCGCGCAGCATCCTCATTATGGTAGATCGGGTCCGTCAGATCGATGGTCGCCATACCCATTCTCCTTAGAATGGACACTGACATAGGTCGCCATATCAGTCAAGTATATAATCGCCACAAAGAAAGAACTTGCGCACGAGAACAAACCGTGCACATACTACCCTCATCGGGGGGAGGCGCAAAACCGCGATTGCGGATCAGACGCTGCCCGTGAGAGAAGGACGATGGTTATGACACAACCCAATCTTCGCCTCGTGGAAGGGACCAGCGTGGACAAGACCAAGGCGCTCGACGCCGCCCTGTCGCAGATCGAACGGGCGTTCGGCAAGGGATCGATCATGCGCCTCGGCAAGCAGAAAGCGCTCGAGGTGGAAACCGTGCCAACAGGATCGCTCGGGCTCGACATCGCGCTTGGCGTCGGCGGCCTGCCGCGCGGCCGGGTCATCGAGATTTATGGGCCTGAATCCTCGGGCAAGACGACATTGACGCTGCATGTGATCGCGGAAGCGCAGAAAAAGGGCGGCGTTTGCGCTTTTGTCGACGCCGAACATGCGCTCGATCCTGTCTATGCGCGCAAGCTTGGCGTCAACCTCAACGATCTCCTCATTTCCCAACCCGACACCGGCGAGCAAGCGCTCGAGATCACCGACACCCTGGTCCGTTCGGGCGCGGTTGACGTGCTGGTCATCGAACTCGGTCGCGGCGCTGACGCCGCGGGCCGAGATCGAGGGCGAAATGGGCGATTCGCAGCCGGGATTGCAGGCGCGGCTGATGAGCCAGGCGTTGCGCAAGCTCACCGCCTCCATCTCGCGCTCCAACACCATGGTCATCTTCATCAATCAGATCCGGATGAAGATTGGGGTCATGTATGGCTCGCCCGAGACGACGACGGGCGGCAATGCGCTCAAGTTCTACGCCTCCGTCCGCCTCGACATTCGCCGCATCGGCGCGATCAAGGAGCGCGAGCAGGTGGTCGGCAACCAGACGCGGGTCAAGGTGGTCAAGAACAAGGTCGCGCCGCCGTTCAAGCAGGTCGAATTCGACATCATGTATGGCGAGGGCGTGTCGAAGGCTGGCGAACTGATCGACCTCGGCGTCAAGGCGGGGGTCGTGGAGAAGTCGGGCGCCTGGTTTTCCTTCGATAGCATCCGGCTGGGCCAGGGCCGGGAAAACGCCAAGGCCTTTCTGAAGGCAAATTCGGAGATGGCCGACAGAATCGAGCGCGCGATTCGGGAGAATTCGGGACTGATCGCCGAGCGCATCCTCGAAGAGGACCGCCAGTCCGAAGACGACGACGCCGAAGAAGCCTGATCGGCCTCCTTTGGGCGCGTCTCGCGACCCACCCGCGAACAAGCGCGTCCATCCGCTAAGGAAGCCCTCTCGCGTCTTCGGACGTTCGGGGCGGGCGCGAGAGCGGTTCACCTCCCGCCGCTCCCGCGCCCCTCATGAGCCGCATTGGTCCGCCGCAGGCCTCGCAATGAAACGGGGCAAGCGCCTTTCGTCGGCCAGTTCGGCCAGCGCTGATCTCTCTCGGCCCGAGCTTTATGATTTCAGCTTCGAGAAATCATGCCCGAGTAAATCGGCGATCGTCTCGATCGACTTGTCCACGGACACGCCGTCTCGCGGCGGCTCCTGAATTGCGAAGTGGCCCTGCTTCGGGAAGATGGTGGTGACTCGATCGCCCCAGGCCGCCTTCACCGCCGCGAGAATGCGGGTCTTGTCGTCAATGAGCACGTAATGAGCAGCCGGATAGCGACGCTCGACGTCCTTCAGCTCTTTTTCCTTGTGGACGTAAATGAGAACTTCGCCCGCGAACGCCTTCCACAAGCCTGAGCGCGCAATCTTTCGCGGTTGAAGGACGGCGTCGCCGTCGGACAGAATGACTGCCGACCCCCACGGCCGCACATGCTCCACAGCATCAAGGGCGCTCGGGTAGAGACGATCGGCGAACGGATAGTCCAAAAGCCAGTTCGCGGTGACGGGAAGCTGCCGATCGTAGGGATCTTCGAGTCTCAGGCGCGCGAGGGCCCCGAAATAGTCGGCATAGCCCATAACGGCCCATTGTTCCTGGAATATTTCCCAGTATCGCGCACAAGTGCGATCGCCATGGGCGGCTTTGAGATGTTCGCGGAGATCCGCTTAAATCCGGTCGTTGTCGATGAGCGTATTGTCGACGTCGAACAGAAAGACAGCGCGGTCCGCAGCGCTCATCGCGATGTTCCCCCGTTGGCGACCGCAACTGCCGTCACGGTCGATGGCGAGCGGCTGCCCGAAGCGCGGAAGCAACGCGCCTTAGCCGCGCCAAGTCAAGCGAGAAGGTGCTCATTTCCAATAAGCCGACGAGGTCCGCTCAAGGAGAGGAAGCCTCGGCCTGCCTTCGATCCGGCCCGGAAGCCTTAGGGAAGAACGCCAGCCACCAGAAAAGATCGTCAAGTCAGTCGCCCCGAGTTCGCCGATCAGAGACGTGGCAGGTCGCGGCGCCTCCGATGCGGCCGACAACCGGTCAGACCTTGACCGTCGAGGCCTCATAAATCTCGTCGACGGCGTCGCCGAGCTCCTCGTCGAACTCGGCGTCCGACATCGAGCGCTTGAGGCCCTCGGCGAGCGCGCGCGAGAAGCTTGCGATCATGCCGTGATTTTTGGCGAGACGCTCGCAGGCGTCGTCCCGCGTATAGCCGCCTGAAAGCGCGACGACGCGCACGGCCCGCTTGTCCTTGATCAACGGCGCATAGAAGTCGGGCGTCTCCGGTATCGTCACCTTGAACATGACCTTTTGCCCGGCCGACAACGAGTCGAGCCCCTTGGTCAATTCGTCGAGCAGGATGCGCTCCGCGCCGGCTTTATCGGGGCTCTTGATCGACACTTCCGGCTCGAGGATGGGGGTGAGCCCGTGGCCAAGGATCTGCTGGCCAAATTCGAACTGCTGCTTGGCGATGGCGGCGATGCCGGTTTTCGACGCCAGGTTGATGACTGAGCGCATTTTCGTGCCGAACACGCCAAGTTTTTTCGCCCGTTCCAGGAGCTTGTCAAGGTCCGGAATCGGCTTCATGAGGCTCACGCCATCCTTCTCCTCCGCAAGTCCTTTGTCGACTTTGACGATCGGAACGACGCCGCGCTCCTCCCACAGATAGGTCGGGACGGGCTTGCCTTTCGCCTCGCCGTCCATCGTCCGTTCGAACAGGATCGCGGCTATGACTTTGTCGCCGGTAAAGGAAGGCGCGGTGATGATGCGCACGCGCATCTCGTGCACGAGTTCGAACATCTTTGCGTCGTCGCCTTTGTACTCGCTCTCCGGAATCCCATAGAGCCGCAGAGCGCCAGGTGTCGATCCGCCGCTTTGGTCGAGCGCGGCGATGAAGCCGGGCTTACTCGACATCTGCGCCATCATCTTCTCGTTGGCCATGGCCGTCATCCTCGCGTTCGATGTTGTCGCGCGCCTTAATTGCGCGGGTTTCGCAATGGGCCAGCAGGGCGCGAGCTCCGAAAGCGCGAAAGCCGCGCTTGGCCGCTTCGCCTCAACCGAAGTCGCCTTCGCCCCACTCTATCACCGAACGGGTGACTGTCACGCAACGCCAATCGTTCGTCCGCATGACGCGGGAGGGATTTCGAACGCATTCGCGAGCGGCCGGTCGGTTGGCCCGGACGCCGCTCGTAAACCCGTCAGCCAGCTCAGGGCCTTATTAATGCTGTGCAATAGTCGTCATCCAGCCTTCACGAGCACGCCTTCGGGCAGGCGGCCGGCGAGATCGCGCCCCGCCTCGCGCCCAAGACGCTCGGCGTCGGCGGGGGCGCCCTCGGCGGTGATGTCGAAGCGCTCGGAGCCGTCGGGGCGCAGAACCTCGCCCCTAAGCCTGAGCCTTCCCTCGTCAAGGCGGGCAAGGCCCGCGATCGGGGTACGGCAGGAGCCCTCGAGTTCGGCCAGAAAGGCGCGCTCGGCCGTCAGCGCCGGCGCGGTCTCGCCGTCCGAGATGGCTTGCAGCGCTTGAATCGCGCGCGCGTCGGCGCGGCGCGCGGTCACGGCGATTGCGCCCTGTCCGGGGGCGGGCAGGAACTTGTCGATGTCGAGCACGGCGCGCGCCCGGTTGGCGAGACCGAGGCGCTTCAAGCCGGCGAGCGCCAGCAGCGTCGCGCCGACCTCGCCGGACCCGGCCTTGCGCAGCCTTGTTTCGACATTGCCGCGCAGGAGCACGGGCTTGAGGTCCGGGCGAAGCCTGAGCGCCTGGGCCTGACGGCGAAGCGAGGCGGCGCCGAACGTCGCCTTGCGCGGCAGGTCCTCGACTCTATCAGCCAACGCCGAGATCAGCGCGTCGCGCACGTCCTCGCGCGGCAGATAGGCGGCAATCACGACGCCGTCGGGCATGAGCGAGGGCAAGTCTTTGGCGGAGTGCACGGCCGCGTCGATCGCGCCGGCAAGGAGCGCCGCGTCGATTTCCCTGGTGAACAGGCCCTTGCCGCCGGCCTCTGCGAGGGGGCGATCCTGGATCGCGTCCCCGCTCGTGCGGATGACCTTGAGCGCGATGCTCTCGATCTCCCAGCCTTGTGCCTCAGCTAGGCGACGGCGCGCCTCGTTCGCCTGGATGAGCGCCAGGGGCGAACCGCGCGTGCCAAGCGTGAAAAGGGCAGGTGGGGGCATCCGATCGGACTGACCTTCGAGACCAATCCTGTCAAGCGTGGGCCCTTTTCGAAAAATCGCTCCTGTTGCCGTCCGCGCAACGCGATGGCATCTGTCTTGCCCATGAAGAGCCCAATCCTCGCATTCGTCGCCGCATTGGCCGCGAGCCCCGTGCTCGCAGCGGACAACGGCTATCCGCCAGGCCTGTTCGAGCATTCGCCCGTCGTTCCGGGACCCAACGACCCTCCCGATTCTCAGGGGCCCCCGCCTGATGCTGGCGCTCCGCCGGACGAGAACGGTTCGCTGGACGACTATTGCGCCAGCATCGCCTCGCGGACCTTCCATAGTCTTGCGGAAGTCAAGCGAGCGCATGCCAAATGCGACAATCCGCCGCCCGACCAGTGATCAAGGAAAGCCGGCCGCGCCCGTAAGAAGGACGCGGCTCGAGTTCGGCTGCGGCGAGGCTTAAGCCCCATAAGGACGCGACCCGCCTGCCTAGAGCTCAGAGGCTCGGCGGTTTGTTCGGCGCCGCTTTGATGTCCCGCGCGATCATATTCGGGTCCGGATTGGCGACATTCACCTTGTCGCCAGTCTGGGTCGAATTCGAGCGGGTTGTCGACCAGCCGGTCGGACGGCATGAGGCCGGACTCGATCTGCACCTTATTTCCAAGATTGCGTCCGACAACCACCGGCTTCAACGCGACCTTGTCGTCAGGATCGAGCGCGGCGACCCGCATGCCTTGGGCGCCGAAGACCAGCGCGGTCAGCGGAACCGTCAGCGTGTTCGGATCGGCTGGAAGGTGGAAATGAACCTCGGCGAAGGCGCCTGGCCAGAGCTTGCCGTCGGAATTGTCCGCTTGCAGTTCGATGAGCGCCGTGCGGGAGTTCTCCGCCAGCGCGTTCGACGTCGACACGAGCTCAGCTTCAAAGGTCTCCTTCTGGCCCGGCAGGCGCAGCGTCGCCTTGATGCCTGGCGCAAGGTCGCCAAGAAAGGCTTGGGGCACGTTCACGTAAATGCGCATGCGGTGGATGTCAGCGACTTGGAACAGGGCGCGTCCCGTGTTGCCGCCTGCGTTGACGAGGTCGCCAATATCGACGTTGCGCGCTGTCACGACGCCGTCGAACGGCGCCCTGATCTGTTCAAAGCCGATCAGTTCCTGAAGTCGGCTGACCGCCGCCTGCTGCGCCACGACATTGGCCCTGGCGACCGAGAGCGCCGCGAGCTGGGACGCCGCGTTCAAGCGGTCGGTGTCGCCTTGTTGCTTGCTCTGCCAGCCTTGAACGACAAGCTGCGCGGTCCGCTGGTCGGTTACGTGGCCGAGATCTGCATTGGCCTGCGCCTGTTGAACCGCCGCCTGCAACTGAACGAGCTGCCCCTTGGCCTGTTCGAGCTGTTGGTCGAGATCGGGCGCCGAGATCGTCGCCAGGATCTCGCCTTTCGTGACATGCGCGCCGATATCCTTGTTCCAGGCGGAGATGTAGCCGCTCGCGCGGGCGAAGAGCGACCCAGTATTGAAAGCGGCGACGTTGCCCGGGAGAACCAGCTCCTGTTCTTGAGATCCATGCTCGGGCCGCACGACACGCACCGTCGGAACGGTCTGGGCGTCGGTCCAGGCGGCGACCTCCTGTCTGCTCCTGGCGCGATCCGTGATGCCGGAGAAGGCGAGGCCAGCGGCGCCGATAGCTAAGGCGCAGACAACAAGCAGGACGCGCCGCGTCTTGGGTTTGGGTGGAGTGGCGGGAGATTCAGAGGACATGGGAAGAGCTCCGGATCAGGCGTGAGCGGGCAGCCCGACGAGGGGCTCCGACGGTCTGGCTTTATCTTGGGCCTTGGCTTTGTTCGGGTTAGCACGGTGCGCGATCGCGAAAACGGTCGGCACGAACAACAGCGTCGCGAAAGTCGCGAATGTGAGGCCGCCGATAACCGCGCGTCCCAAGGGCGAATTTTCCCCGGCCTCGATGGCCATCGGCGCCATGCCAATGATCATGGCGAGCGCGGTCATCAGCACCGGCCTGAAACGCGTGGCGCCGGCCTCGAGCGCGGCGTCGACAGGGCTCTTCCCTTCCGCGAGCTGTTCGCGCGCGAAGCTAACGACGAGGATGCTGTTCGCCGTCGCCACGCCCATGCACATGATCGCTCCGGTCAGGGCGGGGACCGACAGGCTCGTCTGCGTCACGAACAGCATCCATACGATTCCGGCCAACGCCGCCGGAAGCGCGGTGACGATAACGAAGGGGTCGAGCCAGGATTGGAAATTAACGACTATCAGTAGGTAGATCAGCACGGCGGAAAAAGCCAAGTCGATGAACAACTGATAGTAGGCGCTCTGCATTGTCGCCACTTGCCCCCGTATCGTGATGGTCGACCCTTTGGGCAGTTCGCCGCGCGCGTCGTCGACAATCTTTTGGACATCGGCGGCGACGCCGCCCAGATCCCGATCCTGAGTCGTCGCATAGATATTCACAATACTGCGGATGTTATAATGCGAAGCGATGGCGTCGAGCGGTTCGAGCGAAAACGTCGCCAGACCGCCAAGCAGCTGAGTGGAATCTGAAGTCCTCAGCGGCACATACTTGAGGTCTCCGAGCGTATCGATCCCGTACTGGGGTGTTTGGACCGAGATAGCATAGGAGACGCCGTTGGTCGGGCTCAGCCAATAGGTCGGGGCCGTCTGGGTGCTGCCCGAGAGGGTCGTCTGAAGGCTGGTCGAGGCGTCATTCTCGGTGAGCCCGACGACTCCGGCGAATTCGCGGTTGAAGTCGACCTTCAGAGCGGGGTCCTGGAAAGCTTCCTGGACGCGTGGATCGGCAATTCCGGCAACATGGCGAATCTTCGTCAACAATTTGTTGGCGAAGGCGCGGCTCGCTTTGACGTCATTGCCGGCGATCTGGACGTCTATCGGCGCCGGCGAGCCAAAGTTAAGAATTTGGCTAACGATGTCAGCCGGAAGGAACGAGAACGTCGCGCCTGGGAAGGCCTTCGGGAGCTGCTCCCGTAGGGTCTTGATGTAAGCGTCAGTCGGAGTCGGCCCCTCGCGCAAGCTCACAAGCATGTCGGCGTCGAAGACGCCGATTGTCCCCGTGTTTTGGTACGAGAGATTAATGCCGCTGCTCGGAAGGCCGATGTTGTTGACCACGCTCGCCAACCGATCAGGCGGAATGATCGAACGAATTTTCTGTTCGACCTCGTCCGTCAACCGCGTCGTCTCCTCAATTCGCGTTCCCGTTGGCGCCCTCATGTGGATTTTGATCGCGCCGGAATCGATCGAAGGGAAGAAGTCCTGGCCGAGAAAGGGCACGAGGCCGAGAGACAGCAAGGCAAAACAGACGAAGCCGCCGGCGAAGACAAAGCGATGCGCGAGCGCGAGTCGCAAGAGGCCGAGGTAGCCCTGGCGAAACCCTTCGAAATAGTGCTCGAACCCTCGCTGGAAGCGGCCGAAGAGCCCGAGGCGCCGTGGCTCGCCCGGGTCGCCCTCCGCCACGTGATGATGCTGATTTCTGAGCAGAAAATGCGCCATCGTCGGCACGAGCGTGTAGGTCAAGATGTAGGAGGCGATCATCGCGAAGACGACCGCCATTGCGAGGGGACGAAACAAGTAGCCCGCCACGCCGCCGAGGGCGAGCAGCGGCACGAAGGCGATGCAAATGCAAAACAAGGCGACCGTCGCCGGCGGCATGATTTCCTGCGCGCCAGTCGTGATGGCGGTCAAAATGTCCTCGCCATGCTCCATGTGGCGGTTGATGTTCTCAATCGTGACCGTCGCGTCGTCGACCAGGATGCCAACCGCAAGAGCAAGGCCGCCAAGGGTCATGACGTTGATGGTCTGGCCAAGCAGCGAAAGCGCGGTCAACGAACTCAGGACGGCAAGGGGTATCGAAACCGTGATGATGAGGGTCGATCGCCAACTGCCGAGAAAGATGAGGATCATGAGCCCCGTGAGCGTCGCCGCAATCAACCCTTCCCGCACGACCGCGGTGACGGAAGACCTAACGAAATCGGACTGGTCTGCGACGAACTTGAGGTTGACGCCCGGTGGAAGCGTGGCTTCGATTGCAGGAAGGCGCGCCTTGATGCCGGAGATGATGTCGAGCGTAGACGCCGAGCCGATCTTGAGGATCGACATGAGAACGCCCTTGCGCCCATCGAGCTGAACGACGTTGGTCTGCGGCGGCGAACCGTCGTGGACATAGGCGATGTCGCGCATGAACACGACCGTTCCGTTGACCACCTTGACCGGAAGATTGTTGAAATCGGCTACGGCTTTCGGCGAATCATTGAGATCGACAGTGAACTCGTAAGGCCCGATTTTCTCCGTGCCGACCGGATTGATCTGGTTCTGTAAGGCGAGCGCGGCGCCGACGTCGGTGGCTGAAAGGTTGTGGGCGCGCAGCGCATTCTGGTCCAGATCGATCTGCACCTGGCGCGTCGCCCCGCCATAGGGGAACGGAAGCTGAGCGCCCGCAACCGTCGTGAGCTGCGGCCGAATGAAGTTCATGGCGAGGTCGAAGAGATCCACCTGGGAAAGCGAGTCGCTTGACAGGGCCAGCTGGATGATCGGGACGCTCGAGGCGTTGTAGGCGAGAATGATCGGCGGGGTGGCTCCAGCGGGAAGCTGCTTCAGGATGGTTTGCGAGATCGACGTGACCTGCGCCTGAGCGGCGTTGATGTCGACGTTTGGCTGGAAGAAGATTTTGATAACGCCCATACCGGGAAACGACTGAGACTCGATGTGTTCAATATCGTTGACTGTGGTGGAAAGAACGCGTTCGTAAGGCGAGACGATTCGGCCAGCCATGTCATCGGGCGCGAGACCGGTGTAGCTCCAAACGACCGAGATGACCGGAATGCCGATATTGGGAAAGATGTCGGTCGGGGTCCGGATCGCCGACAGCACGCCAAAGATCATCACCAGAATCGCCATTACGACGAAGGTGTAGGGACGCGCCAGAGCTAACCGAACGACGGCTGTCATGGACCTAAGCCTGCAATTGGACCGCTGCGCCCCTTATGTTGCTCAACCCGGACGGCGAATCGCCGTCTTCCTGGCCTGGGCTGTCAGCGCTGTCAGATATAAGCGCTGGTTGTTGCAGTGCACATCAAATTGTGTTGACCTCCCCGCAAGGTGACCTGGCGCTGCCCGCTTGCGCCTCAATATCTCAAGGACGTGCGCAATCTCTGCCCAAGTCGCGTGTCGTCGGCGCCGTCCACTCCAAGAGGTGATGACCGCAAAAGGCGGGCCGAGATCGCGCACGACCCCTGCGCGGACAGCGTTGGCCCGCAGATTTACACCCGTATGGCCCTCATAAGGCGACCGTAGGCCAGTCTCGCCGTCACGCCGATCGGCCAGAACCGGTGCAGCCGGATTGGCTCCAGAGCCGACTTGACTGGCATATCCAGGTCCGCCGCGGGCGTTCCGGTGATGCGGCGAGCTATTTCAGCGCCCATTGCGGTCGCCATCGCGATCCCACGGCCATTGTACCCAAGACAGGCGATGACCTTGTCGGCCAGCTCCGTGAGGTGAGGATAGTGATCCAGAGTGAGCGCCAATTGGCCGTTCCAGCCATGCGTCCATCGAGGATTGCCGATAAAGGGCCAAAGCCGCTTCGTATAGGCGATCAGATCGCGGAAATCGTTGGGGCTTTCGAGCGCCCGCAACCGGCTGCGCCCGCCCATCAAGAGCCTGTTGGAGGCGTCGAGCCTGTAGTAGACCGTGATGTCCTCGTGCTCGTAGAGGACGGCGCCGATCGGCAAGATCCGCTTGGCGACGTCCTCCGGGAGGGGCTCGGTCGCCACGATGCCGCTATAGACCGGGATGATTGTCTGCCGAAGGGTGGGCCAGAGCTCGTCCGTATAGCCGTTTGTCGCAAGTACGAGCCAGTCCGCGGTCACGGTTCCTTCTGGGGTCACAACGGCCCAGGAAGCGCCGCGCCGTTCCACTCCGATCGCCTTGGCGCCGCCGTGGACGGCGGCGCCGGCGCGAATCGCCGCATCCGCCAGCCCGCGAGCATAGCCAAGCGGGTTGACCGAACCGCCCCGTCGATCGAGCGCCCCGCAAAGGTAACGGTCCGCGCCGGTCGCGCGGGCGATCGCTTCGCGCTCCAGCAGTTCGACCGGCGCGCCGCGGTCCTTCCAACCCGCAGTGGCGCGGCGGAGAAACGTCTCCGAGCCCTTGGAGAAGGCCGCGCGAATTGTACCGCCTTGGTTTGCCTCACATCTGATCTGAAGCTCTCGAATCAGCGAAAGACTCGGTCCGGCGCGCCGCCCGAGAGCGCCGCCATTCGCGGTCCCAAATCGCGGCCGAAACGGCGCTCTATCTCCTCGGGTTCATGCTTGAGCCCCGGGTTGACTTGGCCGCCATTGCGGCCTGACGCGCCCCACCCTGGCTCGCGAGCTTCCAAAACCGTCACGTCGGCGCCGCGCTGAGCAAGGTGCAGGGCCGTCGATAGCCCTGTGAACCCGCCGCCGACCACGACGACGCCGACCCGCTTGTCGCCGCGAAGCGGAGGGGTCGCGACCGCGTCCCGCGCAGTCTCGGCATAAAGACTGCGGGGCAGCCTGTTTCCCTGGAGTTCGATGTCGTCGGCCATGTTCTTATCTAATTCCACGCTCCAGGAAGAGCGACCCCCTTGCGAGCGTCGCCTCAAACCAGGTCGATAATTTCTATATAAAAGGAATACGTGGAATATATTTGTAAATACAGAATAAACGATCATAATCATCAGATGATTGATCACCCAAAATTCAAGCGGGTCCTTTCCTGATCAGACGAAGCTTCTCTCGAGGCCGTGTCCAGGTCTCAGAGTAGGTTCTCGAGAAGCGAAAAAAGTTGCGCGAAAGCGCACTCAAGTAATTGAAATCATGGAGTCGCGTAACAAAGTGCGCGCCCTCGCAGCAGCGTCTCGCCACCCTCGCACAGCCCTCCGCCTCGACCGCCAAAAGCCCGCCCGCACAAGCTCCCGCGGTTCGCACCTAAGCGACGTGGCTCAGCGTTCGCCCCTGAACATCCTTCACCCGAAGGCTTTCGGGATCATACAGCGGCTTGAGCGAAGCCTTTGCCCGGAGTCTCGCGCCCGCCACCTCGATCTCGAACCGACTGCCTTGAATGAATTCCGGCGTCACAGCCTCACCGCCGTTTTCGACATAGCCGAGACCGATGGCGCGGCCGATCGTGTGACCGAACATGCCCGATGTAATGCGGCCAACGATCTCGCCGTCGCGAAGGATCGGCTCGTTGTGATAGAGCAGCGGCTCGACGTCCTGCATGACGAATTGGACGAGCCGGCGTGTCAGCCCTCGCTCTTTCCGGCGGAGCAAGGCCTCGCGCCCGATGAAGCCTCCGGGCTTACCCATCGCGACCGCAAAAGAGAGGCCAGCTTCGAGCGGCGAGTCCTCATCCGTAATGTCATGGCCCCAATGACGATAGCCCTTCTCGATGCGAAGGGAGTTCATGGCGTGGTAGCCGGCGAGCTTGAGACCGAACGGCCTCCCGGCTTCGCTGATCACGCCATAGACACCCTGAGCGAATTCAGTCGGGATATAAAGCTCCCAACCGAGTTCGCCCACGTAAGTGATGCGGCTCGCTCTTACACGAGCGTATCCAAGGTCGATGACCCGCGACGTGGCGAACGGGAAGGCCTCGTTCGAGAGGTCAGCGTCGGTCAGCGGCTGCAGCAGGTCGCGAGCGCGCGGCCCCATGACGCCCAGGACCGCCTGGCCAGAGGTCACATCGTGAACGCCCACTCGCGCATCGTGAGGAATGTTGCGCTTGAGCCAGGCCAGATCGCGTGTCTGTGAGGTGGCCGCCGTCACAACGAGATAGCGATCCTCGGCCTCTCTTGTGACGGTCACATCAGCTTCTATGCCGGCGCGTTCGTTGAGCCATTGGGTGTAGACAATCTTGCCGACAGGAACGGCGACATCGTTTGCTGAGATCCTGTTGAGGACCTTCTCCGCATCCGGGCCCTCGACGGCAAATTTGGCGAACGACGATTGGTCGAACAAGCCGACCGCCTCACGAACCGCGCGATGTTCTTCCGCCGAAAACGGAAACCAGTTCTGCCGCCTATAAGCGTATTGGTATTGTGGCGTCTCTCCATCGGGCGCGTACCAGTTCGGGCGCTCCCAGCCTGCGGCCTCGCCAAAGCAGGCGCCCGCCGCCTCGAGGCGATCATGCAGCGGAGAACGGCGCGCGCCACGTGCCGATTCCGGCTGACGAAAAGGCCAGTGCATGGCGTAGAGCAGGCCGAGGGTCTCCGTCGTGCGATCGCGCAGGTAGGCGCGGTTCCGCTGGAACGGCATCACGCGACGGATATCGACGTCCCACAGGTCCATGGGCGGATGCCCGTCGACAATCCAATCGGACAAAACTTTCCCTGCGCCTCCGGCCGATTGTATGCCGATCGAGTTAAATCCCGCCGCGATGAACAGGTTGCGAACCTCTGGCGTCTCGCCGATGAGATAGCGGTCGTCGGGCGTGAAGCTTTCAGGTCCGTTGAAGAAGAGCTGGATCCCGGCCTTGCCCAGCGCCGGAACACGATGGATCGCGGCCTCGAGCAGAGGTTCGATATGCTCGAGATCTTCCGGCAGCTGGTCGAACGAGAAGCTCTCGGGGATGCCGTTCATTCCCCAGGGCTTGGCGACGGGCTCGAACCATCCGACAAGAAGCTTGCCCGCGTCCTCTTTGAAGTAGGCGCATCGGTCTGCGTCGCGCAGCACGGGAAGGGGACGTGGGAGGTCCGGGATCGGCTCCGTCATGATGTAGAAGTGTTCCGCCGCGTGCAAAGGCACCGTCGTTCCAGCTTTCGCGCCGAGTTCATGCGCCCACATGCCAGCGCAGTTCACGACGATGTCGGCCTGAATGTCGCCGAAGGTCCCCCGCACGCCGACCGCCTTGCCGTTTTCGACTACGATCTGATCAACCTTGGCGTCTTCGACGATCCGCGCTCCGCGGCTCCGCGCGCCCTTCGCCAGCGCCTGTGTTGTGTCGATCGGATTGGTCTGGCCGTCTCTGGGCAGATGCACCGCGCCCAAGAGATCCTCGGCGTTGAGAAACGGCCAGAGCTCGAGAGCCCGTTCCGCGCTGACAACATCGACTTGCAGACCAAAGGAGCGCGCCATGGACGCGCCCCGCTTCAACTCCTCCATGCGGCCGTCGCTTGTGGCCACACCGAGCGAACCGATCTGACGGAAGCCGGTCGCTTGGCCTGTCTCCTTTTCAAGCGTCGCGTAAAGCTCGGTCGTATATTGTGCGAGCCTCGTCAGATTGCGGGTGGCGCGAAGCTGGCCAACCAGGCCCGCGGCGTGCCACGTCGTCCCGCAGGTGAGTTTCTTTCTCTCCAGAAGCAGAACGTCCGTGCAGCCGCGGAGCGTCAGGTGATAGGCGACGCTGCAACCGACGATCCCTCCGCCGACGATGACAACTTGCGCCCGCTTCGGCAGATCGGTCACGCGGCCCTCCGACGCTCGAAAGATGTCAGACCTTGTCCCGCCGCAGCGGCGTTGTCGAGCAGTGGATGCCGCCGCCATTCTTATGCATCGCGGCGTAGGGTATCGTCGTCCAAGTCACGCCATGCCGGGCGAGCGCGTCGAGCGTGCGGTTGCTGGCGCCCTCCGGCATCAACAGCCGGCCAGGGGCGGTGGCGAGCGAGTTGTTGATCCAAGGATCGTCTGTCGGATCGATCTCGACGAGGTGGACGCCGCGCGCCTTCAGTTCCTCCATGAAGGAAAAGGGCAGGCCGAACGGGTTGACCAAAGCCAGATCCTTGTCGACCATCAGGAAGGACACGTCGAGATGGATGTCGTAGCCCGTGAGATCGACGATCAGGAGCTCGACGCCCTGGCGCTTCAAGACCTCAGCGACCTGGAGGGCGCCGTCGCGGTTGACACGCACGCCGACGCCGATCGCAGCCGTCGTGCTATTGATCCAGGCGAAGCTTCCGCCCTCCATGACGCCCGTGCCCGAAATGGTTCGCAGGATGGGCACGCCAATTTTGGCGAGCGTCCGCGTGGTCGCCAGCTCCTCGCCGCGACGGATGCGCGCGCCCATGCGGCAAACGATGGAGCCTCCCTTGACCATGATGAGCGGATCGCGGGTGTAGCAGGATTTCAGCCGCCCGCCCTCGACGCCTTCGGCATGAAAGACCTCGACGCCGGCAGCCTTGAGGGCCGCGACCATCGCATCGTGCTCCGCCTGCATCGCCGGCAGGTCGGGCGGCGTCTCGCTCTGGAAGTACCACCCCTCATCGACGTCGCCGAACGAGCCGATTTCGGGAATGCGCTTCGCTGGATCGACCACCGCCATCTCGGGTCCGGGCCGATGCACCAGAATGCTGCGGATTTGCCCGACATCGTTGTCGATGCCCCAGACCCGGCCCCAATCCCGCTCAAGCTCGGCCTCGTCCTCGAACGGCGGGGAGGCGGGCGCGGCAAACATCTTGATCGTCTGGGTGTAGACCCAGCGGGGGTTGCGATCGTTCAGCATGGTTCTCTCTAGCGTGCGTTTAGTTGGCGATGGCGCCCGGCTTGCGCCGGCCGGCAAGATACTCGCCAATCAGCTGACGGTAGCGCGTCGGACCAAAACTCGGAAATGTCCACCGTGAACGACCTCGTTCGCGATTTTGTCCTGCGGCCTTGCGACGCCGCTCGCGTTCCCGTAACTGGCGCATCGAAGCGAGCGTCGCGCTCCGCCCGCGACCGCGCGTCATTCTCGTCACGCGAAAGCCGAATGACCTCAGGACTTCAACTCCGACGCCTGACCACCCCCGACGATCTCGTTGAAGCGGGACTGGCCGAGCGGGAACGACTTCCGGAGCTCGAGGCCGCCGCCAAGCATTATGCGATCGGGCTCACGCCGGCGCTGGCCGGGCTCATCGAGCCCAGCGATCCCGCCGACCCAATCGCACGTCAGTTCTTGCCGGACCCGCGTGAGCTCATCCGCGATCCAGCCGAGCGCGACGATCCGATCGGTGACGATCCCAAGAGCCCGGTCAAGGGGCTTGTGCATCGCTACCCCGATCGGGTTTTGATCAAGCTGGTCGCGGTTTGCGCGGTCTATTGCCGCTTCTGCTTCCGCCGCGAGCGTGTTGGCCCCGGGTCGGGAACGCTCAGTGCAGCCGACTTCGCCGCTGCGCTCGAGTACATCAAGGCGCACTCGGAGATTTGGGAGGTCATCCTAACCGGCGGCGATCCCTTGACCCTTTCGCCTCGCCGGATCGCTGAGGCCACCCGGGCGCTCGGGTCGATCGAACATGTCAAGGTGCTGCGCTGGCATACGCGCCTGCCTGTCGCCGCGCCGGAGCGGGTGACAAAGGCGGTGGGGCGCGCTCTGATGACCGAAGGCAGGACGACGGTGGTGGCGGTGCACGCCAATCATCCGCGCGAACTGACCGAAAACGCGCGTTCCGCCTGTCGCCGCCTCGGGGCTGCGGGAGCGATGCTGGTCAGTCAAAGTGTTCTTTTAAAAGGGGTCAACGACAATCCGGAAACGCTCATCGACCTCATGCGCGCGTTCGTGGAGGCGGGAGTGAAGCCCTATTATCTGCATCATGGCGATCTCGCGCCAGGTACGGCGCATTGGCGCGTCCCGATTGCCAAGGGACAGGACTTGATGCGGGTTCTACGGGCGCGCCTCTCGGGGCTGGCGACGCCAACCTACATGCTGGATATTCCCGGCGGATGGGGCAAGGCGCCGATTGGACCGCAATGGATTCATCGCGGCGAAAGCGGCGAGCACGTGGTGACGGACCCTCAGGGCGCTCAACACGCCTACGCCGATCGCCTGGGCGCCGAGAGCTAGCGTCGTCTGGCCCAATCGCCGCCACTGGCCGCAGCGAGCCAAACAGTCAAGGACCGATAAGCTGCAGCCGCCCCGGGTCGTTGCCTTCAGAGACGCTTTTCGTCACGCTGCTTGCGACGACGGGATAGAGGATTACGAATCCCGCAGCGTAGGCCAGCAAGGCGGCCAACATGAGGAGCGTCTTGAGTGCGCTGCGGCTAGGCGCCACATGCGGGTAAGCGTTGTCGAACTGGACCGGATTCTCGAAACGGCTCACGGTAATCTCCTTTCAGGCTGTCTCCTCTCGAACTGGCGAGCGTCCAGGGCCTAATGTGCAAGGCCCATGAAGCGCGTCCAGCGCTCCCGAGGAGCGACTTCTCTCCGGTGTTTGCCTAAATCTTCGAGCTAGGCGGCGCCGTGACGCGGATCACAGGTCAGATTTGCGAAGCCGCGCCAAGCGTCGGCTAGAAATGATTTTGAGCGGGCCGCGCCAATGCATATGAACCGCAGCGTCGCCCGATTGACGACGCCGAGGAATGCGAGACCCAGGTCGTCCTAATAACGCCTGCTGATCGAAGCGGCGGTGGGCGCTTCAGCGCGCCCCAGGCGTCCCCGACTTGGCGACGTCGAGTTACCCCGAGGGGTCCGCGAACCGGATCAGAGGCCGCTGCCCTCGTGGTTGATTTTCGCGGTCGCCACGTCGTCCATCATGCTGAGAAGCTTGTCAGGGACAGGCATTGGCGTGCAGGCCTTGTCGCCATCGATGAAGAAAACAAGCCCGCCGGAATCGCCGTCGACCTTGGCCAGAGCCGCCTTATCGCCATAGGGTAGACCGGGAGGAGTGAGCGGATTCATCGCGTAGATGCCGCGCAGGAACTGCCACTGATCGGGCGTCAACTGGATCCATTTGCCGTTATGCGCTTCGATCGCCTTCTTCGGGACGGAAATGTCGACGCAAACGCCGCTGGCTTCAGCCGCGAGCGCCAATTGGGGCGCGATCGCCAGAGCAGCGGCCAACGCGAGAGAACGGGTATTCAACATAAGGAGCTCCTTATTCGGACGCCCCCACGGGTTGTTTTCCTCTCCTAACGAACCTTCCAATTGTGCTTTCGCCGATTGACGCGTCACTGAAGCCCAAACCCTAGCACAACGGAATTAATCAAGAATTGTGCCACGAATGATTATCGGCTAAGGGGAGCCGCAACATCTCCGGATTACGCCGTCAGACCCGCCATTTCGTTCGAGCCCTGGTTGTGGGAGCGATCTAGGCGACTTCTTCGAGAATGCGATAGGGCTCTCGGAATTGTGAGCTGAGCGCCAGGCGCAGCATTTCCTATTGTGTGGCCACGACGCCTCACCCACCTCCCTAGACACGGTTGAGCAAAACACCGGCGGCCGTGATAATATTCAACTTCTTTCCTTCACAATATTGTGAGCGGGACCGAATTTACGAATGAGCGGTCCCATTGATTACCTGGGTATTCGCCACGAATAAATCGAAGACCATCGCTGTTCTGGTTGAACGCCAGGTCGCGGGCTACAATCGGAGCATCTATGAGACCGTCCGCCAAGCTTGTTTCGCTTGCCACTGCAGTGCCGCCCAACGTTTTGAGCCAGTCCGACGTCACGGCAGCCGCGAACCAGTGTTTCGGCGGGCGGTACGACGAGTTCGAGCGCCTCGCGCGAGTTTTCAAGAGCTCCGGAATCCGCCGGCGACACGCGGTGCGGCCAATCGACTGGTATCTCACGCCGCTCGGCTGGCCGGAGCGCGCAACCGCCTATCTCGAGGGCGCAGGCGAGCTTTTTGTCGACGCGGCGAAGCGCGCCCTCGGCGCGGCCGAGCTTGACGCCGCACAAGTCGACACGATCGTCACGATTTCGTCGACGGGCATCGCGACGCCCAGTCTCGAAGCAAGGGTGGCCGGACGCTTGGGGTTTCGCGCCGATGTCGAGCGGGTTCCCGTCTTTGGACTTGGCTGCGCCGGCGGCGTCTCCGGGCTCTCCATCGCCTCCCGACTCGCTTGTTCGCGTCCAGGCAGCATTGTGCTGCTCGTCTCGGTCGAGGTTTGCACCCTAGCCTTCCAACTCGATGAGCTGACCAAGGCGAATATCGTCGCCACGGCGCTTTTCGGCGATGGCGCGGCGGCATGTGTGCTCAGGTCCGACGAAGGCGGCGTCGCCGCTGTTGAGATGAGCGGTCAGCATACCTGGCCTGAAACGCTCGATATCATGGGTTGGAAAATCGATCCACAAGGCTTCGGCGTCATATTTGACCGGGATATCCCGCCCTTTGCTCAGCAGCATATCGGGCCGGCGATCGTGGGCATTCTAGGCCGCGGAGGATTGGTCCTCGAAGATGTTGATCGATTTGCCTGTCATCCAGGGGGCTCGAAGGTCATCACGGCGCTGGAACTGGCGCTCTCGCTCGAGCAGGGTTCTCTCGACCACGAACGCGCCGTCCTGGCGGAATATGGCAACATGTCCGCGCCGACCGTGCTCTTCGTGCTGGAGCGCCTCATGCGTGAAGGCCTGCCTTCGCGGACATTGCTAACCGCCATGGGTCCCGGTTTCACTTCGAGCTGCGTTTCGCTCAAGAGAGCCGCGTGACGCCCGCCGCTCTGCTCCTTGGAGCGGTGACTGCAGAGCGAATTGCGGAACTCTTTCTCGCACGCCGCAATACCGCAGCGCTTCTTGCGAAGGGCGCCTTCGAGGTTGCGCCTAAGCACTATCCAGCCATTGTGCTGATGCACGCCCTCTGGTTAGCGAACTTGTGGATTTTCGGCGCGACGAGCTCGATCAATCCAATCTGGCTTGCCGTCTTTCTGGCGCTCCAGGTTCTGCGCGCCTGGACGCTGAAGACGCTCGGCCCTCGCTGGACCACGCGCATCATCATTCTTCCGGGCGCTCCGCTGGTGACGAACGGCCCCTACCGCTTTTTTTCCCACCCAAACTACCTCGTCGTCGTTGGAGAGGTTGCTGTCCTTCCCCTTTGCCTTGGCCTACCCTGGGTTGCTCTCATCTTCTCCGGAGCAAACGCAATTCTGCTATCGATCCGGATCCGTGCGGAGACGATCGCGCTGACCGGGGCGGCCCATGCCAAACGCGCCTGAGCAGCACACTCCGACTGCTGTGTCCGTGTCGACGTCGATCGGCTTCGCCATGATGTGCGTCGGCATGTTCATGGCGATCCTTGACGTGCAAGTCGTGGCGACCTCACTGCCGACAATTCAGAGCGCGCTGGACATTCCGCCCGACCAGATGAGTTGGGTGCAGACCGCTTATCTTATCGCGGAAGTTGTCGCGATCCCATTGACCGGCTTGCTCACGCGCTTGCTTAGCATGTGCTGGTTGTTCGTCCTGTCCATTTCCATCTTTACGCTGGCTTCCGTGGGGTGCGCCGCGAGCGACAATTTCCCCGTCCTGATCGCTTGGCGGATTTTGCAGGGCTTTTCCGGGGGCACGTTGATCCCGAGCGTCTTTTCGGCGGTGTTCCTCCTATTCCCATTAGCGCGACAAGGCGTTGCAACCACGTTCGCCGGCGTGCTGGCGGTGCTCGCGCCGACCGTTGGGCCGATCGTCGGCGGTTGGATTACCGAGACCTATTCCTGGCACTGGCTGTTCTTGATCAATGTTGCGCCTGGGATTGTTTCGGCGACCGTTGCGGGCGTCCTGTTGCCAAAGGAGCCGATGCGGTTTGGCGAGGCCCGCAAGCTCGATGTGCTGTCGCTGCTCCTGTTGGCGATTGGGCTTGCAGCGTTGGAAGTAGCCCTCAAGGAAGCGCCGACGCGCGGCTGGATCTCCGCCCTCGTAGCGAGCCTATTGGCGATTGCCTTCGCAAGCTCGGTCGGTTTCGTCAGGCGCACGCTCAGGGCGCCACGCCCAATCGTTACGCTCAGTACTTTCGCCGATCGAAGTTTCACGATCGGTTGCGTTCTCAGCTTCGTACTGGGGATCGGCCTCTTCGGCTCCGTTTATCTCATGCCGGTTTTTCTGGCGTTCGTAAGAGGACATAACGCTTTGGAGATCGGCCTAACGATGCTGGTTACGGGGGTGATGCAGCTCCTGACAGCGCCGATCGCCGTTGCGCTCGAACAACGCGTCAATGCGCGGCTCCTGACGTCCGTTGGATTTGGGCTGTTTGGAGTGGGCCTCGGGCTCAGCGGACTGCAGACGCCTGAAACCGATTTCAGCGCCATGTTTTGGCCGCAGGTCATTCGCGGGCTCGCGATCATGTTCTGTCTGCTTCCGCCGACACGGCTCGCGCTTGGACATTTGGCGGCGAGCCGCGTGCCTGACGCGAGCGGCCTTTTCAACCTGATGCGAAATCTGGGCGGCGCCATAGGGCTCGCGATGATCGACACTGTGATCTATACGCGCTCGCCTGCGCTCGGGGCAGCCTTCACCGAGAGATTGGAGGCCGGCGATGTCGATACGGCCAAGTTTGTCGGCATACCGCTCGACATGTTCATGAACCGCCCGGCTGGCCCGCTCGAGGGCCCGGCGCTCACGATGGTGCAATCGCTCGTCGAGAAAGCCGCATTGGTTCAGGCCATCAACGAAGCCTGGATCATGATCGCCGCTTTGACCCTTGGCGCTTTGCTCTGTGTGCCTTTCGCCAAGGCGTCGCCGCATCCGGTACAACTGCCGTCACGCTGATTGAGCTACGTCGGCCACCGAAAGCATGAGGCCCGCTTGCGCGGCCTCGGGCATTCAAACACAATGAGCGCGCCCAGGCGGCGTGCGGCTTCGCTCGACGCAGACTTGAGGAATTCATGATCAGGGACGCGTTCGAGCGAATTCTGTTCGTCAGCCGGTTTCTTCTCGCGCCGCTCTATCTGGCGCTCGCCATCAGCCTCGTCGCGATCCTGTTCAAAGCCGGCATGCACCTCTATGAGCTGCTTTCGCAGCTACCAAATCTCGCCGACGAGGACGTCCTGTTGTCCGAACTGGCGATCGTCGATCTGACGCTGACCGCCTCGCTGGTGGTGATCGTGTTTCTCTCCGGTTACACCAATTTCGTGGCCCCGGTCGTTATGCGGAAAGACGACGGGCGGCCGCACTGGATCGCCGAGATCGACTTCACTGAGCTCAAGCTCAAACTCATGGCGTCCATCGTCGCCATCTCGGCGATCAAGCTGCTCGAGGGTTTTATGAACGTCGAGAAAAATCGGATCGCGAACTCTATTGGTTGGCGGGGCTTCATCTGACCTTCGTCGTTTCGACCCTGATTCTGGCGATCTCCGATCGGGTCAGCCCCCACACGCATCCGTCCAACGGCGTCGCCGAGGACAGCTGACCGCTATTTTTCCAGAACGACCTTCCGGCATTCGGGAGGAGCGCCTCGCCCAAAGCGAGCGAGGCAATGTGGCGCCTTTAGCCCTGCGCCTCTGGTCGCCGGCATTGTTCACGATTTTGTAAGTGTGGTTTGAAAAGGTCTTTTGACGCCGCCAATGGATTGTTAAGGATCAGGCCATGCGGGGTCTTTCTTTTGGGCGGACAGAAGGCGCGGGCCTGGCGCTGGGCGCGGCGCTGCTCATCGCCGGCTGCGCGGGCCCGACGGTTCAGCAAGGCCAGCCCTCAAAGGCTGGTCTCACCTCAATCGACGGCGCCACGGTTTCGCTCGCCTCGTTCGAGAACTCGGCGTTCCCCTATCACGGCATGATCCCGAATTATCAGGAGACGGGCAAGACGCGGCCTTTCCTCGATGTCGACGAAAATGGCCGGCTCGGCCATTCGAGCCGACGGGGGGGAATCCACTGGGAGGACCAGACCTATAGCGACCGCAGCGTGCTGCTCGCGGCGCCGCAGTCGTTCGATCCGAACAAGCCCGGGGTCATCATCGTCTTCTTCCACGGCAATAACGCAACACTGTCGCGCGATGTCATCGCCCGGCAGCAGATCGTGAGGCAGCTCGCCAATTCGGGGCTCAACGCGGTTCTGGTGGCGCCGCAGCTCGCGGTGGATGCGCAGGATTCGAGCGCCGGGCAATTCTGGTCGGCGGGCGGCTTCGCCGCGTTTCTCGGCGAGGCGCAGTCGAAGCTCGGCGACCTTTATCCCAACGCGCGCGGCGCCTTTAGGCGAATGCCCGTCGTCATCGTCGCCTATAGCGGCGGCTATCTGCCCGCGGCCTATTCGCTCGCCGTGGGCGGCGATCAGAGTCGGGTGCGCGGGCTGGTTCTGCTCGACGCGCTCTACGGCGAGCGTGACAAGTTCGTGAGCTGGGCGGAGGGCCCGGGACGCAGCGCCTTCTTCGTCAGCGCCTATTCGACCTCCTCGCGGGCGGGCAACGATGCAGTCCGCAGCGAGCTCGAGGCCGCAGGCGTGCCAACCGTGAGCGGTCTGCCGGGTGCGCTTACCCCCGGCGTCGTCGCCTTCGTCGATGCCGGCTCCGTCGATCACAACGACTTCGTCACGTCCGCTTGGGGCGGCGCCCCTTACGCGACATCTTCTCGCGGATTGGCGGGTAGATCAGTCTTCCCCGCCGAGATGGTTCCTAAATTTGGTGAGATCGTCGCCCTTGAGCGTGCTTTCGGCGATCGTGTTCCAAGCCGCCTCGGCCTCCTTCTTCGATACCTCTTCGTCGGTCGATCGCAGGTGAAAAACCAGATCGTACGGACTGGTGATGTTCCGGCTCGTTGACGTCCAGGCGTAGACCGTAAACGTATTCAAGTTGGGATCGAGAGCGGCGGCAGTCAGATTGGCGGTGTTGCCTGTTGACGACTTTTTGTTTCCGGCGCGGATCACGTCGAGGACCTTGTCGATTCGCTTCTTGTCGCCTTGCAGGCTTAAGCTTACCGTTCCGTCCGGATTGTTGCGAGCGGCTCCGGCGAGGTTGTACATGATCGCCTGCTTCTGGATCATGGCCCGGAAGCCGACTTTCTGGATTTTTTCGCCGCTGATCGTGCCGGAAACCGCTTCCTGATTGGCTTTGTCTTCGCGCGCACTTGTGGGAGCCGTCGCGCATGCAAGGCCTGCGACAATCAGCATTGCGATGCGCCAAATCGCGATCTTCATAAATCCCCCGAAGCTCGACAAGCATAACCAGCCGTTTCTGGACCGGTCGCTTATACAGCGTTTTCGCCCCGTTAGCGCTCAGGCTTTTAAGCGGAGGCTGGTCGCCTGAATGCGGATGGAGGGGACATGTCGAGACGCTCGGAAGCGACGCCCAACAAACGCGCCGCTGGTCTCGACACAAATTAAGTTGGTGCGATTTTAAGAATAAACCATCGCCCGCAGACTTGCGTCCCGTCCGGACCCCCGACGAGACGCAAGCCCGCGGTTGATCACGACCAACTCAATCGGTCGTCTTTAGTCGACGGTCTCAGGCGTCTTGGTCAGGCCCTTCAATCCGTCACGCTCCAACAGCGCCGGCACATAGGCGTGAATGCCCGGCTGCAGATCCTGCAGCGACACAAAACGCCCGTCCGTCAACCGCAGACCGTCGCGATAGAGGCCGGCCTCGCGCTGGGCGAAGACAGTCTCTACTTCCGCGCCAACCCGAAGCGCGGTCTGTAACGCCGGCGGAATATCCGTCAGCATCACTTTGGTGTCGCATTGCATGCAAACTGCGGTGCGTGGGTCGCCCGCCGAGGCGAAACCGATCGAACCGCTCGGAAACCGCGTCGTCACATAGATCTCACCCTCACGGGCGGGACGCGATCCATACATCTCCAACGAGTAGTCGCACATGACAGGCTCCTGCGCTTTGCGAGCCCCCCAGTTCGTGTCGCGGAATCAAACGTTCTTATTGTTCTATGGTTCCTCAACGTAGCTTGGCATTGGGGCATTATTGAGGGCAAGGCCTTTTCGGACCACGGATGATCGCGCGCACACATTTTTTTGACTGAAGTCCTTTTCGCAGGCAACAAGGACGTAGCCTTAGGCGCGGAACGCCTAAAACCATTGCTTGATGCCTCAATGTTGGGTGAGGGCGCTTGGCTCGATGTCCTTCGAATCAGTCCGGCGCCAAGGCGCGCCGAACGATTCCACCCGAAAGCGCCTCGCCTCCAGCCCTTCGGGCCAGCGATTCGAATCAAAGCCAGCCTTCGCCGTTAAATGCCGTACGAAGGCGAGCGCGTCGGGAACTGAGCGCCAAACGCTCGGCAGGAACAGAGCGCGGCGCTTGCCCGCTGTAAGAATCAAGCCGTCGCGATCAGGCTCGAGCGCGTCCGCAAGTTCGGATTCGTTTTTCGCGGGGATCGGCCGCGGGTGAGAGAGAATTGAGACGTCGAGCCGAAGCCCTGTCAGTTCAAACTCCTCGAGCGGCGGAAAGCGCGGATCGGCAAAGCCCGCCTGCGCCGTGTTGGCGAGCGCATCCTCGATGAGCGGCCGATGGGGGCCGAGCGAACCGATGCAGCCGCGAAGACGTCCGTTTTCGGTGAGCGTGACGAAGGTCGCGCGCCAGGGCGAGAACGAAGGCGGGCCGGCTTCGAGGATGAAAGGCGGCGCGTTGCCTCGGGCCTGCGTCGCCTGGCTAAGCGCGGTCATGCAGGCCGAAAGCAGGCGCTCGCGATCGCTGTCGGCAAGCCGCGCAGAGGCCGCATATTCGAACGCAAAGGCGCCGTAGCCGACGACGCGCGAGGCGTCGGCGCCCACATCCGCCGAGGTCGCCAGATGCAGGCCGCTTGCGCGCATGTCGCGCTCTGCGGCGATCTCGAGCGCGCCCCTGATGGGCAGGAAGCCGCAAGCGCGGCGCCCGTCTAGCGCCGTCGCATCCAGCGTCTCGATGCGCCGGGCCGTGTCGGTATCGATCGACCTGGCGCTTCTTTGATCGAGAAAATGCGACAAGTCCGAGGAGACCGCGATGACCGTCTCCGGTCCACCCCAGACGCGGCGGAGGGCCTCCGAGACGCAGCGGGGATCAGCGTCGCCGACCAGTAGGGGTATGATCTCGAACGGCGTCGGCAGCATGGCCTGCAGCATCACGAGGTGCATTTCGAGCGAATGCTCGCCTGCGAACGGCCACGGGTCGACGACAAGCCCTTGCGCTTGAGCGAGCTTGGCATGGGCGCCAGGCGCCACCGGCGCATCGCCCAGCGGCGTGCGCCACTTGGACGCTGGATGAACCGCTACGCCCGAAAACGCCGCGCGATGGGCCGGGCCAATGATGACAACGCGGCGCGGCGCGTCGGCGCGCCGCGCCCATCCGGCGAAGGCGGTTGCGGCGACCGAGCCCGAATAGACGAGGCCGGCGTGCGGCGCGACGACGACCTTTGGCGCGACGCCTCCATCGGGGCGCGCTCGCTTGCGCGCGTCGGCGATCAAGGCGTTCAGCGCGTCCGGCTCCGCCGGATAGAACATGCCCGCGACTTGTGCCGGGTGGACCGCCTTGGGATTGTCCAGCGCCGCTGACAGAGGATGCTACTCCGAGATCATCTCGCCCGAGCCGCCGAACTCTTTCGGAAAGTCCTTGAGCTTTGGCAGCCCGTCCTTAATCGGCAGGACTGATTCCTGATAGTTGACATGCACCTCAGGCTTAAAGACGAGCGTCGGGATCGTGGCGCAGTACACGTCGACCATGCTGAGCGGCGGATGGCTGGTCATGATGTGGCCGCCGCAAGTCTTGCAGTACTGCCGTTGGCTCATCGGGGTTTTCGAAAAATTGGCGATCTGGTCGCTCCCTTTCGTCACCTTCACCGCGTCGGGCTTCCAGAGGCTGAAGGCGTTGACGGGAGCGCCCGACCAGGAGCGGCAGGATTGGCAATGGCAATAGCCCATCGCTTCAGGCGCGCCTTCCACCTCGATCTCGACCGCGCCGCAAAAACACCGCCCCTTGTGAGCCATCATGATCCTCCCGCAATTGATTGCTCGGCCAAAGCCTTCGAGCCGCGCCGCAAGTTTACGCGATTGTTCCCCAAAAGGATACGGAATGGCGCCGCCCATGCCGAGCGCGGCATTGCATTTGCCGTCGCGCGCACGACATGTTTACAGAGCGAGGGAGGCGGCCGCGCCGCAATGGGACGGGCCATGGACCCAGAATCCGAAACTTGCGTGGATGTCGGCTATTGGACGAGGCTGGACGACGGGCGGATCGAGTGCGGCTTGTGCCCGCGCTTCTGTAAAGTTCGCCCAGGGCAGCGGGGCCTATGCTTCGTGCGCCGCGCGCGCGAGGACGGCGCAGGCATGGAGCTCACAGGCTACGGCCGATCGACCGGATTTTGCGTCGATCCGATCGAGAAGAAGCCGCTCAGCCACTTCCTGCCCGGCTCGTCGGTCCTCTCGTTCGGCACGGCGGGCTGCAACCTCGCCTGCTCCTTCTGTCAAAACCACGACATTTCCAAGAGTCGGGAAGTGGCGCGCTTAAGCGCAGTGGCGGCGCCGGAAACGATCGCGCGCGCCGCCGAGCGGCTCGGGTGCGCCAGCGTCGCCTACACCTACAACGATCCCGTCATCTTCATGGAATACGCGCTCGACACTGCGGACGCCTGTCGCGCGCGAGGGATCAAGAACGTCGCGGTCACCGCCGGATTCATTTGCGCGGAGCCGCGCAAGCGCTTCTTTGCCGGCATCGACGCGGCGAATGTCGATCTTAAAGGCTTCACCGAGCGCTTCTATGCCAAGCGCTGCGCGGGTTCGCTCGAACCCGTGCTCGATACGCTCAAATATCTCGTGCATGAAACGGAAGTCTGGACCGAGATCACGACGCTGCTCATTCCAGGCGAGAACGATTCCGACGAAGAGCTCGACGCGCTGACGCAATGGGTCGCGCGCGAGCTTAAAACCGATGTTCCCTTGCACTTCACCGCCTTCCACCCAGACTATCGCATGCTCGAGACGCTGCGCACTCCGCCGCCTACGCTGCAAAAGGCCCGCGCCATCGCCATTCGCAACGGGCTCCACCACGTCTATGTGGGCAACGTCCACGATCCGGCGCGGCAGGCGACGCTATGTCCGACCTGCGGCGCGCGCGCGATCGGGCGCGACGGCTATACGATCACGACTTATGCGCTCGACGCCTCCGGCGCGTGCTTGAGCTGCGGAACCAGGATGGCGGGCGTCTTCGCCGTCAAGCCCGGCGCATGGGGCTCGCGGCGCCTCACGGTCGACATCGAACGCTACGCGGCGTGAGGCGATTCGAGCATCGGCGCCCCCCTACTGGTCGAGCGACGCGAGCATCTGATCGATCGCGGCCGGCGGCAGCCGGAACACGCCGGTGAAGGGCTGGTTCAGTTCAAGGATAAGGAACAGGGCGCTTCCCACCGCAAAAGCGCCAAAGCCGAGCGCGACGATCGTGGTCGCGTTGATGCGCGAGAGCACGCCAAAGCCACAGAAAAGGATCATCGCCCAGGACACGACGATCACGACCAGCGGCCAGGAGACGGGGCTCGCGAGCTGCAGGGAGATGAGAAAGCGCGTCTGCTCCATGGCGCTGGCGTATCCTGCCGCGGAGGCCTGAAACTGCCTTTGAGCAGGCGTCTTCGGGTCGAGTGACGCTACATACATGTCCATCGCTTTCAGAGGCTTGAGCGGTTCGGCGACGGTGAAGTCGGGTTTTGCGCGCCCCGGCGCATCATGCCACCAGAGCATCCCCCGGACCTTCGCGAGCGTTTCCTTCATTCCGGCTCTCGCCGCCGCCGTCTCGGGACCGAATTCGGCAAGCGCCAGATCGAGCTGCAACGCCCGGGAGGCGAAGGTCTCCATTTCCGATTTTTGCGTCGAGTAGAAGCTGAAGGCTGAGCCGATCAAGGTTCCCAACACGAGCGCGAGCAGCAACGAGAGAAGACCGATGATCGCGCCGATCATGTCGCGCGAGCGGTCGGAAGTATGTCCCTCGGGCAACAGCGATTGCAGAAAGAGCCCAGTCATTCCGAAGGCGAAGGTCAAGGCGGCGACCCCAAGACTTATCCAAACCGTGATCATCCGCGCTCGCCCTCGCCGACCACCCGAGCCAAACGCCGCGTCAGGAATTCGGCCTCATCATCAGATTGCCTCGCCCGTACAATGGGATATCGAGGCGCGCAACCCAAGGAAGCGCACGGGGTAAGGCGCGCCTGAAGGCTGAGCTGGCCGACGCGTCAGGCGGAGCGCCCTGAGGTCTGCACGCGAGGCGCCGGCCGCTCGATATCGCCGCTCGCGTCGATCGCGCCGGCAGCCCGTTTAGCGAGCGCCAGCGCCGCCGCGCGTTGGAGATGCTCGCGCATGCGCGCCGAGGCGGCGGACGGATCGTGCTTAAGGATCGCCTCGGCGATCGCACGATGCTCTCGAACCGAGGCTTCGAGTACGGACGGCGTCAGCACGTCGCCGACCTGCGCCATGATGAGCGGCAATTGCAGCCGGATCGCCAGATTGCGCAATTCGGTATTGTCGGCGAGCGCCATCACCGCGTCGTGGAAGGCGGCGTTCTCCTTGAGATAGTTGCACGCGTTGCGGGGGCTATCGGAATAGATTGGCTCGATCGACGCGACAAAGCGTGCGCGCCGCTCGGGGGCGTCGGTCGCTGCGGCGAGCCTAGCGGCGAGCGCCTCCATTTCGATCCGGATCAAAAACAATTCACGGATCTCGCGCTCGGTAAGACGCCGAACCACCGCCCCGCGGTGCGGCCGATGCTCGATCAGCCCGTCGGCGCTGAGCCGCCGCAAGCCTTCCCGCACCGGCCCGCGGCTGACCGCGAAGCGGGCCGTCAAGGCGCTTTCGACAAGTCGCGATCCCGGCTCAAGTCGCCCGGTCCAAATGTCCTCACGCAAGCGCTCGACAATGTAGGCGACGGTCGCGCCATGCGCGGGCGAGACGGGCGCCGAGCGCGGTTTCCGCCCCGAGAGCGCGCCGTCCCCTCGTCCGTTCTTCCTCACTGCGGCGTTTGACACAAGCTGCGCCTCTGATATTGTCCTACAATCGTTCTACACCCATTCTGCGCACGTGGGAAGCGAAGGGATTGAACGGGAAGGGAACGCCATGCTGATCGGCAAGCCGGGGGCCGCACGAACCGCGATCTCCGTCGCATCGAGCAATCGGATCGTCGTCAGAGGCCGCGACCTTGCGAATGACCTCATGGGCAGCGCGAGCTTCACCGACTATGTCTTCCTTCTTGCGACCGGCCGGCTCCCGACTGATGAGCAGCGGTTCTTTCTTGATCTGAGCCTGGTTGCGCTCGCCGAGCATGGTCTCACGCCGTCGGTCCAGGCGGCGCGCATGACCTACGACGCCGATCCAGCGGCGCTTCAGGGCGCAATCGCCGCCGGCGTGCTTGGCTGCGGCACGATCATTCTGGGCGCGGCTGATCTCTGTCGAAAGCTGATCGAGAATGTTCTGGCTCGCGTCGATGGTTGCGGCTCGCTGGAGGTCGCGGCCCTCGATGTCGCCCGCGAACATCGAAACGAACGCAAGGCGCTCCCCGGATATGGCCATCCGCTGCATAAGCCCGTCGATCCGCGGGCCGAGCGCATGATCGCGCTCGCGCGCGAGCGCGGAATCGCCGGTGGGTCGGTCGACGCGGCGCTCGTCCTCACCAAAGCGGCGGCGCAAACATGGGGCAAGCCGCTGCCGATGAACGTCTCGATGTCGATCGCCGCGACGCTGCGGGACGTCGATGTTCCGCCCGGCCTCATTCGGGCCGTACCGATCCTCGCCCGCACCGCCGGGCTCATCGCCCATTGCATCGAGGAAGAGGAGACTCCGATCGGGTTCCTGATGGCGTCGAAGGGCGAGGAGGCGATCCTTCATGTCGCAGACGCGGATGGAGCCGCCTCATGATCGTCGAGCCAGAGATCGAGCAGGCGCCGTGGGAGGATGAGGCGCGATCCGACGCGCCCCTCTATCTGAAACAGATCGAATATCTGTTCGAGCGGTCGCGCTTCTATCGCGAGAAGCTCGAGCGTGCGGGCTTCGCCACGCATGGCGCGGTGGGCGGGCTCGACGCGATCGAAGGCGTGCCGCTGACCGAAAAGGACGAGCTGAGGCGCACGCGGTCGCCTGACGAACCGATCGGCGCGCATCGGACCGCTTCGCCCGAAGAGATCGTGCGCATCTATTCGACCAGCGGCACGACCGGAACGCCGAGCTATATTCCGCTGACCAGCTCGGATCTCGAAGTGTGGGTGCGCACTTCGGCGCGCTCTTACGCGGCCTCAGGGATAAGGCGCGGCGAGCGCATCGTCTCGACCTATAACGCTGGGCCCTTCGTCGCCGGCGCGGCGCTGGGCGCCTTCGACCGGCTCGGCCTTTGCCATATCCCTATCGGATCGGGAAACAGCGAACGACTGATCGCCGCGGTCGAGCTCCTGAGCCCGACCGTTGTCGCGATGACGCCCTCCTACGCCCTGCATCTCGCCGAATGGGCTGCGGCGCGCGGCAAGGACCTCGCGAAGTCGAGCGTGAGAAGGCTGATGGTCGCGGGCGAGCCGGGCGGCGGGGAGCCTGCGATGCGCTTGAGGCTCGAGGCGGCGTGGGGCGCGAGCGTCACCGAGGCGATGGGCATCGGCGACATTTCCGTCTCGCTCTGGGGCGAGTGCGAGCAAAAGGCGGGCATGCATTTCAGCGGTCGAGGCTTCGTGCATTTCGAGCTGATCGACCCCGAAACCGGCGCCGTGAAGCCGCTTGTGGATGGGGCCGATGGCGAACTCGTGCTGACCCATCTCGTCAATCGCTCTGCGCCGCTTCTGCGCTTCCGTACCCGCGATCACGTGCGCTTGAGCATGGGCAAATGCGCCTGCGGGCGCACGAGCCCGCGCGTGCGCTGCGTCGGACGCACCGACGACATGCTGATCGTGCGCGGCGTCAACGTCTTTCCTTCGGCTTTGCGCGAGGTCATCAATGAATTTACGCCTGCGGTCGCCGGCGTCATCGTGATTCGTCCCCGTTTCCCTGGCGTACGCCAGGAGCCGCCGCTGCCGATCAGCGTCGAGGTCACATCGGGAGCGAAAGTCGAAGGCCTCGCGGACCGCATCCGCGCCCGTGTGCGCGACAAGCTTCTGGTGACGACCGAGATCACGCTCGTTGCCCCAGGCGCTCTCCCGCGCAGTGAATATAAGTCCAAGCTGGTCGAAAAAGTCTGAGGAGGAGCCGCTCATGCAAAAGCTTCAAACCCAGGGTCTGCATCACGTCACACTTGTCGGCGCGGATCGGCAGACTTCGATCGACTTCTGGGAGGGCGTGCTCGGCATGCCGTTCATTTTCGAGCAGCTCAATCTCGACAATGCCGGCGAGAGCCACATCTATTTCGATCCCGGCGACGGTCGGCTCATCACAATATTCACCAACGAGGATCGCAAGCCGGTTCGTCGCCGCACGCCGACTGACACGGGTTGCGTGCATCATATGGCGTTCAACGTCTCGCGCGCCGTATTCATGCAGGCGGTCGAGAGACTGGGCGCGCGGGGCATTCCGAACACCGGCGTGCGCGATCGCATGATCTTCGACGCCATCTATTTCGAGGATCCGCTCGGGCTCCTGATCGAACTCTCGTGCTGGAAATTCGACGCGCCGGAAGGCTTCACCCGCTCCGACGTCTTGTTCGCCGCGCACAATCTGCGCGTTTCGCGCGACGAGCGCGCGATCATGGAAGTTCACATCGCCGATGCGATCGAGAATCTGGTCAAATCGTCGACCAAGAGCCTGTCGGCAGACCGCTCGCCCAAGGATCCGTACCAGCGCAGCCACGCGCCTGAGCTCATCGAAAGCAGATAGCCCGAACTAAATCAAGCAACCAGGAGGAAGCCCCATGTCTGCGATCAAGCTGCATGTCATCAAGCCGAGCGTCAACAACATGACCGCGCGCGTGTTCATCCGCGCGGCGAAGCTCGATTTCACCGAGGACGACGTCTACGGCAAGACCCGCTCGGACGAGTTTCTGGCCAAGAACCCGGCTCATCTGACGCCGATGATGGAGGCGCCGGGCCTGCCGAAGGGCGTGATGTGGGAGAGTTGCGCGATCATGCAGTATCTCTGCAACAAGCATCATCTCGACAAGTTCTATCCGACCGAGCCGGAAAAGCGGGCGATGGTCGACAGCGCGATGTTCTATATCGTCGGCACGATCTATCCCTATCTCGCGCGCGCGACCTATGGCGCGCTGAGCTTCCCCCATTATCCGGGCGAAGTCGGCGCCAGCGACGCTTCGCCGGCGGAGAAAGACAAGGCGCAGAAAGCAGCGGTCGAGGCGTTGGGCGAAACGCTCGCCGCGTTCCGCAAGTTCTTTCTCGACGGCAAGACCTACGTCGGCGGCGATCACCCCTCGATCGCCGACATCCGCCTGGCGGCGAGCCTCGAATTCCTCAAGGTCATCGACTATCACTACCCGGCCTGGGCGAAGACCTACATGGCCGCGGTCGCCAAGGCGCTGGGCGACGCCTATGCGGAGCCGGCGAAAGACGTCGAGGGCTACATCGCCTATGTCAAGGGGCAGAAGAAGTAGGCGGGGGGCGCAGGCCGTCGTATTCAGGACTCGATATGCGGAGGCGGGGCGGAGGCGATGAACTCGTCTCGCCGCGCTGAAGGAGTCCGGCAATGCGCACCATCGCCCTTGAGGAACATTTCGCCACGCCCGCCTACCTCGACGGTCCCGGCCGTCAACTCAAGGAGCAGGCGGCTGAGGTCGGCGGGAGGTTCGCGGCGCTCATCGATCAGATCGTCGATATTGGCGACGGTCGTGTCGCCGCGATGGACGCCGCTGGCATGACCATGCAGGCGCTGTCGCTGACTGCGCCGGGCGTCGAACAGCTGGATGTCGAGGAGGCGAAAACCTTCGCCCGAAGCACGAACGCTGCGCTCGGGGACGCCATCCGTCTCCATCCGACGCGGTTTTTCGGCCTGGCGGGGCTGCCGATCGCCGATCCGCCGGCCGCGGTCGCCGAGCTCGAGCGTGTGGTTGGCGAGGGTGGAATCAAAGGCCTCGTCATCAACGGCCATCATCGCGGACGCTATCTCGACGACCGTTTCTTCTGGCCGGTCCTGGCGCGGGCGGAAGCGCTCAAGCTTCCGATCTATCTTCATCCGACGCAGCCGCCTCAGCCGGTGATCGACGCCTGGTTCGGCGGCTTTCAGCCGATGGTCGGCGAGATGATGGCGGGCCCGGGATGGGGCTGGCACATCGAGACGGCGCTGCATGCGCTCCGGATGATTCTCGGCGGCGTGTTCGACGCGCATCCCGAATTGCAGATCGTCGTCGGTCACATGGGCGAGACGCTGCCGTTCATGCTGCAGCGGGTCGACGTCATGGCGCCCTCGATGACCAAGCTCAAGAAGCCGATCAGCGCCTATCTGCGGGAGAACGTCCATTACACGTTTTCCGGCTTCAACTTCCTGCCGACGTTCCTCGAACTCCTGCTTCAGGTCGGCGTCGACCGGATCATGTTTTCGACCGACCATCCTTATCAATCGATGGCCGAGGGCCGCGCTTTTCTCGACCGGCTTCCAGTCAGTGACGGCGACCGGGAGAAAATCGCGCATGGCAATGCGGAACGGCTGTTTGGCGTTTAGCCGTCGGTCTTCCTCTTCAGCCCTTCAGCCTGTCCACCACCGCCTCGATCGCCTCGACATTGGCCTTCGCATTGCAGGCAGGCTTCGTCGCGATCACCGAATTCTCGATGTAGCGCTTGGCTTCGCCGGACAGCGTCCAGTCCATCGGCGGGTCGTAGGTGATCGTTCGGCCGCTATCCAGCTTGACCTCTCCCGGGCAAAGGACGAGCGCGGCGTAGGGGTCGTCGCCAGTCAGCCGCGAGACATAGGGGTTGGTATCCGTGATAATCGATTGGCCAGCGAGCTTCATCTCCCGCGCCAGATGCTCTTCGTGCGCGCCCATGCCGTTGTAGAGGCCGAGCACCGGCGCGAAGACGTCGTTGGGAATGAGCGAGGCGATGCGGTCCGAGACCCAGGCCATGAGCCCCGCCGGCTGCGGTGGGGCCTTCGCGGGGTCGTGGCTCGCGTAGCCGATCAGGATGAAGACGATGTCGAGGTCCTTGTCTCCGCCCCCAGGAAGAGTGCGGATGGCGCGCGTCATTTCGCGCAAGGTTTCGGCCCCGGCGTTGTCGAAATAACCGCCGTCGAGAACGTGGTCATTCGACTTGGGATCGCCCTCTTTGGCGTAGCACGGCTGATGCGTGAAAGTGCCGCCCGGACTGACCCATGGAAAGCGCGCGCCGTTCAGGATGGCGGTCGAAGCCGCGACATCGTGGCCGACGCCATCGAGGAGGTCGTCAGCGTCGACCTCGTCGCAGGTGAACTTGACGGCGCTGGTCAGCATGCGCCGTCCGACGCCCTCGCTCGCGCCCTGCACGATAAGCAGCGGTCGCCAGGGCTCGCTGTCCTTGGGCGCAAGCGCGAGGAAGGGCCCGCTGATCGTTCCTGAGGCGTGGGGGAAGCGCCCTTGGCGTCCGGAGCGTCCCACGCCTCTTCCCAGGCGCGCTCGAGCGTCTCCGCCCGATCCGGAAGCAACGGCAACGGCAGAAAGCGGTAGAGCAAATCGGAATAGAGCATGCCCGTCAGCGCCGGTCCGAGGGCGTCACGGCCGGCGAAGCCGAGAAGATTGTCGGTGAAGACCGCGGCGTTTGCGTCGGTCGTCGGCGTCCTGACGTCCGGCGTCGCGGTCTTCAGCATCGCGGCGTAACCGACCGCCCCGACGCTGCCGCCCGACACCGAGCTGATGGCGAACACATGGGCGCCGAAATCGATTCGTTTGCCGTCCTTGCCGATCACCTTCGCCGCCGCCGTCTGAAGCTCAGCGAGCGCAACCGCCGTCCAGTAGCCCGCGCGCGACGCGCCGCCCTGTACGGCGATGAGGACCATGGTCTTCTTGCCATTCGATCCGGCGGGCTGCGGCTGAGCGGCCCATTGGTTGAACGACCCCTCCAAAGTCGGGCGATCGATTTGACCGCCCGTCTCAGCGATGAGCGCGCGGCGCCCGACCCCATGATTGTCGAAGAACACACCGAGCAGGACCGCCCATAAGAGGAGCGCGCCTGTGACCGGGATCCTCAGGCTCGCGCCAAGCTGGCAGGCGATGGTGATTATGGGAATGATGAAGCCGAGCCCGAACAACACGATGGCCGGGCCCCCGATTGCCACGCCAATTGCGGCGGGCCAAAGGATGGCGACCACCATGGCGCCGAGCGCCATGGCGAGGCCGGCGATGACCCAGGTCCCCTGAACCCATGGCGCGGTCTCGGTATCCCCCACGAGACGCTTCGTCATCGGCTCCCGGAAGATTAGAAACACGAGGAAGATTACGCCGATCACCAGGAGGGCCAAGCCGACGGGCGCGTTCCACTTGAAACTGATCAGGAGCGCGAGACCGGCCGCGGCGAAAGGCAGGAAGGCCAGCACCCTCGGGCCCCATTCGAGAAGCCAGCGCGGCCGCCAGAGCTCGCGGTCAGCTCCGTAGTTCGAAGCGATGACGATGCGCGACCAGCTCCAGGCCTGAATCGCGAAGAACAAGAGGCCGACCGCAAAGGCGATCGCCACGCCGCCCAATCCATCTTCGCCAACGCCGCGGACGAGGTCGCGTCCCTGCGGCATGAAAAGAAGGATCCCGGAGACGCCGAGGGCGAAGGCGGCGATGACCGGCACGCCAGCCGTGCGATTGTAGATGTCGACGATATCGCGCCATCGGGCGGAGAAGCCTCCGAGGGCGTCGGACGGCCCCGGCGCGACTCCGCCGGGCGCGGCGGTAAGGGTGACCTCGCCGCGATTGTCGGCGTAACCTTCCGGCCGATCGTTGGCGAAGACGACGAGCTCGCCCGGTCGGTCGAAGGTTTTGGTGCATCCGGCGCCGATCGGAAACGCCTCCGAGTTGGGGCCGCCGCGGAACTTGCACATGAGCTTGAGCCGCGCCACGCCGGCGACGCGCGGCTTAAAGTTGAGAGCGTCGTAGAAGAAGTTGCGGTAGCCGTCGGGGCCGCACGAGACGAAGCCGGTCTTCCACTGGCCCTTTGCTGAAAAGGACCACGTGTCTCCGGCCGAAACGGGCCCAAGCGCGACTTCCCGCTCTCTTGCCGGGACTTGAATCTTCACTCCGTATTCTGGAGGCTCGGCTCCCATTGTTTCCTCCCTGCCCGTGACCGTCAATAATTCTGAAGAATTGACTGGTCCCTCGATAGCCATGGCCCCTCCCCAAATGCTTGGACGCCCTTCAACTGAATACACGGAGATCACATCGCCCGTCGTATCGCTGTGACGCCCGTCACAGGAGAGGCACCCCGAGCAGAGGGTCATGTCCGAGCCGCTTGAGCGGCTCGAGCGCTAGAAAACCGAGGTTGGCTCCATAAGACATGGTCGCGAAGAGGAACGCCTTCGCGGCAAACTCTCGCCCGATCCGCGCCAATTCGTCGCCACATAGCGTCGGCAGACTTTTTTGTGTGGACAGGCGCCGATCAGAACATGCCGTGGCCCGCCTTCGGGATGGCGACGTCGCAGCGGAATTGATCAGTTTGACTGTGTTCAACTAAATTGCTTGGATAGTCGCGCGCTTCTCGGCGCGCTTCAAGGGGAAGCTCAAGGCATGATCGAGAACGGGACGCACAATGTCGACTTTGGCGCGGACCGGTTTGGCCTCCGCGACCTTCAAGCGATCCACTGGAACCTCGGCGCGCCGCAACTCTATGAGCACGCGTTGCAATGCAATGAAGCGCAAATCGCCGCGCATGGGTCGCTTGTCGCCGACACAGGCGCGCATACGGGACGCAGCCCCAAGGACAAGTTCGTGGTCCGCGACGCCGAGACCGAGGGGACGGTCTGGTGGGACAACAACAATGCGATGACGCCAGAGCATTTCGACGCCCTCCTCAGCGACTTCATCGCTCACGCCAAAGGCAAGACGCTGTTCGCTCAGGATCTCTGCGCCGGCGCGGATCCCGTTTTGCGCCTGCGCACGCGGGTCTTCACCGAACACGCATGGCACTCGCTGTTCATCCGCAATCTCCTGATCCGCCCGCCGCTCGAAGATTTGGCGGCCTTCGTTCCTGAACTGACGATCGTCGATCTGCCGTCGTTCCGCGCCGATCCCAAGCGGCATGGCGCGCGAACCGAGACGATCATCGCCTGCGACTTCACCCGCAAGATCGTGCTCATCGGCGGCACGAGCTATGCGGGCGAGATGAAGAAATCCGTCTTCACCGTCCTCAATTACCTGTTGCCGGCGAAACAGGTCATGCCGATGCATTGCTCGGCCAACACCGGCGCCGAAGGCGACGCGGCGATCTTCTTCGGCCTCTCCGGCACCGGCAAGACCACGCTCTCCGCCGATCCGCACCGCACGCTCATCGGCGACGACGAGCACGGATGGGGCCGCAGCGGAATCTTCAATTTCGAGGGCGGTTGCTACGCCAAGGCGATCAAGCTGTCGCGCGAGGCGGAGCCGGAGATCTATGCGACGACCGAACGTTTCGGCACGGTGATGGAAAATGTGATGCTCGACCCGGTGTCGAGAATTCCCGACTTCGACGACCAATCGAAGACCGAGAACACCCGCATCGCCTATCCGCTCAATTTCATCGCCAACGCGTCGGCGACCGGCCGCGCCGGCCATCCCAAGAATATCATCATGCTGACCTGCGACGCGTTCGGGGTTTTGCCGCCGATCGCGAAACTCGATCCCGCTCAGGCGATGTATCATTTCCTGTCCGGCTACACCGCCAAGGTCGCTGGCACCGAGAAAGGCGTCACCGAGCCGCAAGCGACATTTTCAACCTGCTTCGGCGCGCCGTTCCTGCCCCTCCATCCGACCGTTTATGGCAATCTTCTCCGCGACATGGTCGGTCGGCACCACGTCGATTGCTGGCTGGTCAACACCGGATGGACCGGCGGCAAGTTCGGCGCTGGAAGGCGCATGCCGATCCGGGTGACGCGGCGCCTGGTGGCTGCCGCGCTCGACGGCTCGCTGCACCGCGCGGATTTCCGCACCGATCCCTATTTCGGCCTCGCCGTGCCCTCGCAGGTTCCGGGCGTCGAGCCCCACATCCTCGAGCCGATCAAGACCTGGCGCAACAAGGGCGAATTCGCCGAAGTCGCCGGCCGCCTGGTGCAGATGTTCCGCGACAATTTCAAGCGCTTCGAGACTCACGCCGACGAACGCGTGCGCGCCGCCGGCCCGACGCCGCGCATTGCCCTCGCCTGACCGAGCGAACCGGCCTCGGCAGAGGCCTCACGCCGCCGTTGTAGGCATGATCCACCAAGGGCGCGCTGCTCCTCGGAATAGAACAGGGTGAAAACACTTTACGGTATGATGCCGCGATGATCGTCGAAGCCACGCTCCGACGCCTGTCTCCCGAGAGGCGGCGGAGCCCCGTCTTCATGAAGTTCGGAGCGCGCCCGCTGCGACAGCGCGAGACAAAACGACCCACGGGTTCCGGCCTCAAGGAGTGACGCGCGCGTCCGCGAAGCGAGAAAGTTGCGCGGAAGCGCGGCTAAGCTGGTGAAATGATTGAGCCGCCTAGAGCAGGTTGGGTATTGTTGGAATTGTCATCGCGAGGAGCGAAGCGACGCGGCGATCCAGAGTCGTGCGGCGCCCACGTTCTCCTGGATTGCTTCGCTTCGCTCGCAATGACGATCGCGGTTCGACCGAAGTGTCCGTTGCTCTAAGTCGAAAGGCCGAACGGAAGATCGCGCTATTTCGCCGCCAGGGCGGCCATCCGCTCACGGGCGCCGGTCGCGCCGGCGGCGAGGGCGCGGGTGTAATAGTCGCGGGCTTTCGCCTCATCGCCCTTGAGCCCGACGACGCCGAGATGGCCGAGGGTCGCTGGATCGAAAGTGTCGCCGAGCGCGACAAGCGCGCGGGCGTCGCCGGCCGCCGCGGCGCTGACGAAGAACGCGCGCGCGGTCGCGATATCGCCCTTGGCGAAGGCGACTAGACCTTCGGCGCAAAGCCGGCGCGCGTCGTCGATCGGGATCGCCAGGGTCGCGCCGGGGCCGTCGGGCGACTGCTGCAAGGCGGCAGGCTGCTCGCGCAGCGCGGTCGCAAGCTTGCTGATCGCGGACCTGTCAATTGGCTGAGCCATCAGCACGGGCGCTGTCCGCTTGGCTATGGCGGCGAGCGGGGTGACGAAAATCGGCTGCTCGACCGCGGCCTTCACATGCATGGCCGAAGGCTCGAGCCGGGGCCAGGCGGCCAACACCAGCATGCCGGCGATCACGGCGGCGAGGACGCTCGAAAGCGCTTTAAAGGAAATGGCCAGCGTTCCTCTCCTACTGCATCAGCCCGCGCCAGCGGGTCAGGCCTTCATAAAGTCGATCCGAATCCGCCGCGCTTGGCCAGCTCGTGGACGCCGCGGCCGACTTCGCCGAAGCCCGGAATGCCTCGAGCGGTCCATCGGCGGAGGTTTTCTTCGCGTCCAGCCAGCTTTGCGCTGCGCCAAGTCGAGGCCAAGGTTCGGTCGGCCACGAGGCGTCGGCAGCCAAATTGACGTCGCGCCAATGCGAATCGCGCCCCTCGCTCAGGAAACCGTCATAATTCTCAAAGAAAAGTCGCGCAATTCGGCCGAGCCCATCCGTGCGCGGCGATCCCGGGGCCGCATCGAGCGCCACGAGCGCCATCGGCTCGCCGACCGTTTCGACGGGAATGGCCGGATTGACAAGGTTGGGCCGGTCCGCCGCGGTGACTTGAGCCGGGGCGTATACGGGCTCCAACGCCGGCGACCACGGAATCGGCACGATGTGAAAGCGACCGTCGCCGGCGAAATCGTTGAGCGCAGGCGATTCTTCCGCGCCCAATACGACGACCGCGTCGACCTTGCCAGCCGCCAGCCGGTCGAGCGCTTCCGGCAACGGCTCGTTGGTCTGATTCGCCGTCACGCCCAAACGCGAAAACAACATTCTTCCGCTGGTCGATGTGGCGCTGTCCAGGTCGCCGAAGCTCACCGTTTTTCCCTGCAGCTCATTGATCGATTTGACTTCGCGAGGCGCGATCACCGCTACGGTCTCAGGCGCCAAGCGGGTTACGTAGGGCGCGCGCTTCATCCATTCCGAATCGCCCTTCGCGCCGGACAGGAGGCTGTCGAGCGAGACGATGGCGAAGTCCGCCACGTCGCTCTTGAGAACCTTTCCGAGGCCGTTCGGCGAGGTGGAGCCGACAATGGCGCGCCCCGGCGAGCCGGTCGTGCTCATAACCGCCGCGAAATCCTTCGCCATCTGGCTCGCCCTGGCGTCGCCTGGGTCCGCGAGAACGGTGAATTCCTTTGCAACCACTGGTTGAGTAGACTCTGGCGCGAGAGCAAGAATGGGTTTAGCGGCCGCCGGCGCGACAGATTGGCGAGCGTATCGGCTGAGGCTGCCGCCCCGCCAGGCGCCATGCCACAGCATTCGTTTCCCGTTCTTGTAGACCGGGCGGCCGTAAGGCACCATGCCATAGGGGATTTTCTGGGCCTCGGCCGCAAGGTCGCCTGTCGCCAGAAGCATTGCGAGGCTCAACCCGGCCGCCGCGCACACGGCGCCGCGCCGCGGCCTCCGCCCAAGCTTCCCCAGACCGAAAGACAAATGATTCGGGCGCCCGCCCTGACGCGTTCCCTTCGTCATCGTCCGCGACCTTGGCCAGCAAATGCGACGTCTTCAAGGCAATCAAGACATGACCCACTTGCAGAATTGCGGCTAAAAGTTGGAGCTAATGGGGCCATCTGTTGGCTATGCTATGACGCAGCGGCGATGACGTCGAGGGCGGCGTCGAGCTCTTGCCGGCTGACTGGTGCGAGCGTTGGGCCGTCAAGATAAACGAGCGCCGCGCGGATCGGCGCTTCACGATAAAGCGGCCGCAAAGCAGCGCAGTAGAGCGCAAGTTGGGCGACGTGGGAGGAGGCCGGTCGATTTGGCTTCTCGCCGAGTTTGAAGTCGACGATGAATACACCTTGGTCGGTTGCGACAAGCCTGTCGAGACGCCCGCTGTAAGGGAGATCAGGACGCCCAGGCTGCCGTAGCAATCCCGCGAGCGGGATTTCGCCTCGCGAGTTGGGGCCAAAGAGAAAGCTCAATTCCGGCGCTCCGATCGCCGCGAGCACCTTGGAGGCGAGCGCCGCGCGCGCTGATTCGGCAAGCGCGCCGCCCCAGGCGCCGAGGTACGCCGCAGCCGCGCCCGGGCGGCGCTCAGGCGGGAGGTTGGGCAGTATCTCAAGCAGAGCATGCGCGAGCCTCCCCTCGAAGGCTCGTTCCGGATCGCCTCCGCCGACGCCGCCGGCGCGTGAAGGGTTGAGCGGAGCAGGCGCCGCCTCGACCAGGGCCTTGGCGAGGAGCCAACCGGGAAGGGCCTCGAGGACGGGAGCGGACGCTGTTTCTGCCCCACCCTCAGCGCTGAGGCCCTCGCCGAAGCGTAGGATCGTCTCGCCGCCGCGGAACGGGGCCGGCGCTTCGACAAGCGCGTCGGCAAGCCCCGTATGGATGAGATCGTACCAGCAATCGGCTGGACGGGGTTTGGAAGTCAGGTAACCGGCGACAATGAGGCGCTGAGCCGACCGAGTCATCGCGACATAGAGCAGGCGCCGATGTTCGCCCGCCTGAGCCGCGCGCGCCTCGACTCGCGCCATGGCGACCGCGTCGGCGTCTTCGGCTGACTTCCTGGCCCAGGCCAGGACCGGCGGATCGCCCAGCCTTGACGAGAGCCGCATCAGCTTGGGCTCGTGCCGAGGGTCGGGACCGCCGCACGAATCGGGCAGAAAGACGATCGGCGCTTCCAGCCCTTTGCTGGCGTGGACGGTGAGCACGCGCACGCCCTCCGTCTCGACCTCCATGTCCCGCCTGATTTCGACATCGGCGGATTCGACTTGGGCAAGAAAATTATGAAGCGACGGCGCCTTGCGTTGCTCATGCGCCAACGCCAAGGTCAAGAATTCGTCGATCGGGTCGGCGGCTTCGGGTCCGAGCCGGCCGATCAGCGCTCGCCGGCCGCCGTCCTTCCCGAGGAGGCGCGCATAGAAGGCGAAGGGCGAGAGCGCCTTCGCCCGCTCGCGCCATGCGGCAAGCCGGCGCGAGGCTTCGATGGCGGGTCCTTCATCCGCGCCCATGAGCGCGTCGGCGAGCGAACCGCTCCGTCCCACCGCAATCTTCATGAGCGCGTCGTCGTCAAAACCGATCAGCGGCGACCTGAGCGCTGAGGCCAGCGTCAGATCATCGTCCGGCAGCAGCGCGGCGCGGCCAACGGCGATGAGGTCCATAACTGCGATATGGTCCTTGAGCTTGAGTCGATCGGCGCCGGCGGCCTTCACATCCGCCGCCTTGAGGGCCCGGATCATCGCTTCGAAGAACGCGTTGCGGGTGCGCACCAGGATCATGACGTCGCTTTCGCGAATGCGCCGGATTTCGCCGGTATCCGGGTCGATCACGCGCTCACGCGAGGTCGGCTTGAGCCAACTCTTGATGACCTCGGCGATCCGCTTGGCGAGGACGACGGGAGGATCGTCCTCTACTGGCTGCTCGAGCACGCGCCAGCCTTCCGGATCGGGCGCGGGACACGGGGAGATCTGCGGCCACAGCTCAACCACGCCTTTCAAGTGACTACGAATCGCGTCGTGTTTCGGGGGCGGCTCCCCCGCGGCGGCGACGCCGCGCCATGCCAGTTCGGTCCGGAACGTCATATCGACGGCGTCGAGAATTTTCTGCGCCGATCGGAACGAGAAGGTCAGCGGGACTTCGGCGAACGGCCGCTCGGCGTCGTGATGACGCTTTTCGAACGCGCCCTTCATTTCCGCGAACATCTGCGGCGCCGCGCCCTGGAAGGCGAAGATGGACTGCTTCTCGTCGCCGACCGCGAAGACCGTGCGGTCCTTAAGCCGCGCGCTGGAGCCCACAAAAAACTCGGCGCTGAGCGCGGCGAGAATGCCCCATTGCGGGAGAGATGCGTCCTGGGCTTCGTCGAGCAGCAAATGATCGAGCCCGTAGTCGAGCTTGTGCAGCACCCACGCGGCGCTCGACCGCGTCACCAGCGTGAGCGCGCGCGCAATCTGATCGTTGAAATCGAGCGCGCCCCGTTCGGCTTTCATCCGCGCGAATCTGGCCAGGATTGATCGCACGACCACGAACAGGGCGGCGCTCCGCTCGAGGGTCAACGCCGCGCGCCTGCGCTCTCGCAAGGGGAGCAGACGATCCTGTTCGCGGCGCAAGTCATCCTCGAGCGCTGGAAATTTTTCGCACAAGCCTTTGGTCGTCAGTTGGCCGTTCTCGCCGCCGTGAGGACCACCCTCGCCATCCTCCTTGAACAACGCCTTGAGCAGCGCCTGGACACAAACTGGGCGAGCGCCGTCTTCGTTCGCCGCGCGAAGGTTTTCGGCAATTTTTTGGTCTTGCTTCTTGCCGGCCTCCAGGGCCTGCGCCCACTTTTCGCGGCGCGCCCGCCCGACGTCGCCGCCCAGCATCTCCGCCTCGACGCTCGCGACCGTCGCGCCGGGCCCGAGACCGAGGGGAGCGCTCAACGCGGCTGTGTAGGCAAGCGCGTCGTCATGCGCGGCGAACGTCTCGGCGCGACTGAGCGCCTCCATGAGAAGCTCATCAAATCTGGCCGCGCCCGACTCGCGCGCCACCAGGTCCAGCGCGCCCATGCTTTCGCTCGAGGCGCTGAGCTCGGCAAGCGCCGCGTCGCGCGCCTCGCGCAAGAGCCGCTTCGATTCGCTTTCATCGAGGACGTTGAAGTGAGCGGGCACGTTCGCCTCGAATGGAAAGAGCCTGAGCAGCCTCTCGGCGAAGGCATGCAGCGTCTGGATCTTGAGGCCGCCGGGGGTTTCGATCGTGCGTGCGAACAATTGCCGCGCGAAGACGAGGTCATGTGGACTCGGCGCGGACGCCCCGCAGTCAACGATTGCTTGCGTCAAGGCCTTGTCGTCGAGGCTCGTCCATTGCGCGAGTTTCATGAAAACGCGGTCGGCCATGTTTGCGGCCGCCGCCTTGGTGTAAGCAAGGCACAGGATCTGCGCCGGCGGCGTTCCATCGAGCAGGAGCCGCAGCACGCGCTGGGTGAGGACATGGGTCTTGCCGCTGCCGGCATTGGCGGACACCCAGGCCGAGCTCTTCGGGTTTGAGGCCAGAGCTTGCCGACGGCGCAGGGCCTCCGGAACGGTGAGAGAGCGCGTCACTGCGCGTCCCCGGAATCGCTCTCGCCCCCGGTCGCCGACCATTCCTTGACGCGCGCGAGATGGTCGTAGTCCGAGAAGCGGGGGACGAATTTGGGGAACGGGCGCGACAGATACGGCGTATCCGCGCAGGCGAACGCATCGAGCAGCATTTGGAGGCCGGCGAGATGCTGCTGGGCGAGTTCGAGGATGTTCTCGCCTTTTCCGCCAGCGTGTTTCTCTTCGCCGCCCGCGGCGCCGCCAAGCTTGAGATACAACGCCTCCTCAGCGTCGAGCGGCGGCAGCCCCTCGAACCCTCCCTGCCGCAGCATCTCAGCTTCCAAGGTCAATTGCGGCGAAAACCCCGCCTTGACTTCCTTCGCGATCGGCGGCGCTCCGCTCTTGTAGTCGATGAGCCTCGCGCCCCCCGATTGCATCAGATCGATCCGGTCCGCCCGCGCGCTCAGCTTGAATGGCGTTCCGCTCTCGAGCGGCACGGCGATCGCGCCCTGCCGCTCGACCCAGGTTTGCGCAATGGCGCCGCGTGTCTTGCGCTCGAAGGCGAGGAAGAAGTCGAGCCCCTTTTCAATATTGGGCCATTGGAGCGCAAAGCCCGGATCCTCAAGGAGCAAGGCAAAGCGTGCTCGCGCGATGGACAAGAGACGTTCTCGCGCCTCGGACGGAAGGACGCCAGACGGATAGGCCTCAACAAACGTCTCCAGCGCTGCGTGCCACGCTATCCCCATCTCGCGCGGCCGAATGTCTCCCTCGACCGATTCCAGCGCCTTCAGACGCAGAACATATTCGGCATAGATCGCATAGGGATCGCGCCGCAAAGTCTCGATCCGGGTGACGCTGAGCGCTTTTGGGCGAAGCTCGACCGGAGGGCGTGGCGCTGGCCTTCGCTGTGGTCGGAATTCGGTCGGCCGATCGAGCGCGCGCGCGTAGGCGAGATAGCGTCGACCGCGCTCCTCAGGCTCGGTCATGGCCTTATGCCCGGCCGCGGCCGCCATCCGCTGAAGAAAGCGCGATGCGACGGTCGGCTGGCCGCCGCGTTTCTTCGCCCGGCTCAGGATCGCCTCGAGCGCCCCGAGCGCGGAGACCAAATCATGCGCGCTCTGGCCGATGCGCCGCTCCGGCGCGGACAAGTCCAGCGCGGCGCGCATCGGGCGGTTGAGAAAGGCGTCGGTCTCGACCGCCGGGGGCCAGACCGTTTCGTCGAGCCCCGCCAGAAGCACGCGATCGAAGCTGAGGAGACGCGCTTCCAAGAGGCCCAGGATCATGAGGCGCGGATGGCCGCCGCTCGCCGGCGGAGCACGCGCTGAGGCCAGCGCATCGTCGAACAAAGCGGCGTATTCGTCGAGCGCGGCGGGGAAATTCTCGATCGCCGCCTCGCTCCATTCGTCCATGAGCTCGGTCAGTTGTTCGAACCCGCGCGCGTCCTCCGTCACGCCCCGTGCTCCGGCAGCCACGGTGGCGAGCGCAGCCCGGTGCTGGGCGAGGCAGTCGCGCAAGGACGCGTTGGAGCCAAGCGCGCGCAAGGGGGCGAGCGCGCTCGCGACATCGCGCGCGAGCGCTTCCGCCGCTTGCCGGTCGGCCTCGCGGATGCGGCGGATGGCGGGATGGGCGTGCTGCTCCTCGGCGGCCGCACGCGCCGCAGCGAACGCGCGTTCCAGATCATCGAGCGAGGCAAGCGGGACCGCGCGAAAGACGGCGAGCTCCAGCGCGCGCGTCGCGGCTTCGACCTGCCCAAGGGAGCGGGCGAAGCGGACAGCAGGATGCGCGAGGAGCGCAAGACAAGAGCGCGGCGTGAACTCGATTGCGGCTTCAAGGATGAGCCTGGCCAGCGCGCCCGCCGGGCTTTGCCCCAACGTGCGCCCGGCCGAATCCTCGACCTCGACGCCCCAGCGGGCAAGTTCAGCCGAGACCCGGCGCGCGATCGATGTGTCGGGCGTGATGAGAGCTGCGGTCTTGCCCGGCGTCTCCAGCGTTTCGCGCATCGCGATCGCCAGCGCCAGCGCCTCTTCGTTTTCGCTGTCGGCGACGATGTTCGTGACGCCTTGAAGCGCAGTCGCGAGGGCGAGCGGCGACAACGTCCACCCCCGTTCGCGCCAAAGATCCGTCGACTCCGCTGGACGAAGCGCTTCGCTCAGGAAGGCGGAGCGCGCCGCAAGCTGAGGCGGGGGCGAGCCGAGGGGCGCGACGTCCTCGCGCCTGACGCCGATCGCGCGAGTCAGCCGATGCAACAAGGCCTGCGGATGGCCCGCGAGGCCAAGGGAAGCGTCCTCGTTGGCCCCAATCATCGCCCATGTGCGGTCGTCGAGATTGAGGTCGAGGTCGGGCAGCACGACAGCGCCCTGTGGCGCGCGCGCGATCGCAGCGATAAGCCGGGCGGTGGCGCGATTGGCGCCGGTCGAGCCGGCGATGATCGTCGGGCCGCGCCGCAGGCTCCCGAGCGCTTTGATTTCTTCGTCGATGAGCAGCGCGACTCGCTTCGGCCGGTCGATGAGGCCGTGCTCGGTGAGCCACTGCGGCCAATGGGCGAAGGCGATCTTGAGGAAATCGAGGGTGATGCGCCAATAAGGATCGTAAAGGTCAGGCGCGAGCGTTTCGAGCCTCGACCACGGCGCGCCCTCGATGATCATGTCGTCGATCAATGCGGCGAGATCGCCGGCCAGCGCGTAAGCCTGCGCCGGCGTCGCCGCGACAAGCGCGGGCTCTGCGGGGTCGACGATAAGCCGCCCATGGGCGTCTGCCTGTCGAATCGCGCCTTTGAGCGCTTTTCCCCAGGCGCGGGTCAGGGTCGCGAGCGCGTGGCGGCGGGTGAGCGCGCCAACCGAGGGGGGCATGACCACGCGCGGCGCCTCCTCGCCCTCGGGGTCAAACGATGTCGCTGTCTCGTCCGGCTCGAAGGCGCCCAAAGGAGCAATGCGCGGCAACAGCAGGCTCTGGGCGCCGCTTGCCTCAAGCAGCGCTTTGGCCAGCGCCTGGGCGGCGCGCTGGGTCGGCACGTAGATCGTGGCGTCGGCCAGCGCCATCGGCCCGCCCGCGCCGGGGAAGCCGTCGACAAGCACGCCATCCAGAAGCGCGCGGCTCAGTGTCGGCAGAAACGGCGCCGCGGAGGGAATCGTGAAAACTCGCGGCGCGCGATGGCCCATGCGCGCCTTTTATGCGGCGCGCGCGGGAAGGCAAGCGGGTCAGCTTCACAGCGCCGCGGCCAGCCTTTCCCACGCGTTCTCGTCCCCGGGAATCCCGAACCGCAGCCATGTCCGCGTCGTCTGCGAAGGGGCGGACGAGGATTCCCGCGGCGAGCAACCGCTCGAAGGCGGCGCGCGCGCGGGCGTGCTCGGCCAATCGGAACAGGCGCGTTCCACCGATGATTCGCCAGCCGGCCCCTTGCAGGAAGGCGTCGAGCCGCGCTGTCTCCTTGCCGAGGCGCGCCCGCATTTCTTCCAGCCAATCCGAATCGGCAAGCGCGCGCAATCCCGATCGCGATCGAGGGCCCGCTGATTGGCCACGGCCCAAGGGCGGCCCGCAATGACGGGACGAGGTCTGGCGAGGCGAGCGCGAAGCCGAGACGAAGCCCCGCCAGTCCATAGGCCTTGCCGAAGGAGCGCAGGACGACTGCGCCGCTTGCGGGCAGCATTGGCGCGAGGCTCTCCTCGGGGTCGAAATCGGCGAAGGCCTCGTCAACGATAAGCACGCCGCCGCGGGCGGCAAGCCGCTCATGTAGGGCTAGGAGGGCTTCACGCAGAATGATCCGCCCATCGGGGTTGTTCGGATTGACCACAATGGCGACGTCGAGCCCGTCCATGTCCTCGAGCCGCTTCGCTTCGGCGACGCGAGCGCCCACGGCCGCGAAGGCTTCGGCGAAACCGCGATAGGTTGGCGTGAGCGCGCCGACCGCGCCGCGCCGCAATATGTGAGCGAGCGCATGGATGAGCGCCTGCGAGCCGGGGCCGGCGACCACGCTTGCGGCGGCCACACCGTAACGGCGCGCAGCTGCGGCCTCGAGCTTCGCCAGCGCGCCGGTCTCGGGCAGCCGCGACCACGCTTCCGGCGCAAGATCGGGCAGCGGATAGGCGTGTGGATTGATGCCCGTGGAGAGGTCGATCCAGGGCTCGGGCGCCTGGGGCGCGAGCAGGCGCGCGACTTCGAGCGCGCCGCCGTGATAGGTGAACGCCCGGTCGTCTGCGGTCCAATCCAAACCCGCCATCATGTCGCTTTCGTTTTCGCTGCCCCTCGCGCTCGCTGCGGTGATCGTCGAGGCGCTTTTCGGCTATCCGGCGCCTCTCTATCGCGCGATTGGCCATCCCGTCACTTGGATGGGGGGTTGGCTCGCGTGGCTTGGGGCGCGGCTCAATCGGGCCGACGTCGGGCTTCGCCGCGCGCCTGGCGGCGGGCGTCCTTGCCCTTGGCCTTTATCTCGCGCCGGTCGCCTTTGTCGCCTGGGCAGCGACCCGCCTGTGCCTCTCGGCCGGAGCGCTCGGCTTCGCCGCACTCGCCCTTTTCGCCGCAAGCCTGCCGGCGCAGCGCAGTCTCGCCGCCCATGTGAGCGCGGTCGCCGCTGGACTCGACGCGGGCCTCGACGAAGGACGCCGGGCGGTCGGGAAGATCGTCGGGCGCAATCCGGACGTGCTGGACGAATCGGGCGTGGCGCGCGCCGCGATCGAGAGCCTGGCGGAGAACTTCTCCGACGGGGTCGTCGCGCCCATCCTGTGGATCGCCCTCGGGGGCCTCGTCGGCGGCGCGCTCTACAAGGCGATCAACACCGCCGACAGCATGATTGGCCATATAGACGAACAATACAAAGCGTTCGGCTGGGCGGCGGCGCGGCTCGACGATCTGGTCAATCTGCCCGCCTCGCGGCTCGCGGCGCTGTGGCTCATTCTCGCCGCCGCACTGACCCCCGGAGCCTCGGCGCGGGAGGCGGCGCGTGCGGTATGGCGCGGCGCCTCGCATCATCGCTCGCCAAACGCAGGCTGGCCCGAAGCGGCGATGGCCGGCGCGCTTGGCCTCAAACTCGCCGGCCCGCGCGTCTATGGCGAGACGCTGGTCGACGACGCCTTCATGGGGCAAGGCCGTCGCGAAGCCAACGCCGCCGATATCCGCCGCGCGTTGCGACTCTACAGGCGCGCATGCGCAATCGAGGCAGTGACGCTCCTAGTGGTGTCGGTTATCCTCTCCGTGGGAAGTGCCACGATCATGAGAGGGCAATGATGGGTTGGCTCGGACGCGTTGCGATCGGCGTGGCTGCGCTCGCCTTCATGGTCGGCCGGGGCCGACGCGCGAATCACGCATATCGAGATCACCAAAACGGAGCCCGCTTTTGGCGGCCCGGTCCTTTGGCGATGCTGGACCCTATGAGCGTCTGACAGGCCAGGTCACCGGCGAACTCGATCCCGCCGATCCTGCGAACTCCGGGATTCAGGACATCAACCTCGCGCCCCGCAATGCGCGAGGCATGGTCGAATATGTGACCAATATCGAGCTCCTGAAGCCGGCCGACATGGCGCGCGGGAATCGAATCCTGTTCTTCGAAGTCAACAATCGCGGCAACAAGCTTGCGCCCGTAAACTTCAATGAAGGCGTCACGGGAGGCGTTGCCGACCATAATGCCTTGTCGTCTCCGGGCGACGGCTGGCTCATGCGGGCCGGCTACACGATGGTGTGGTTCGGATGGGAAATGGACGTGCGTCCGGGCATGAGTCGCATAGGCATGCCGGCGATTGTGGCGCGCAATCACGACGGCTCTCCGATCACCGGGCTTGTGCGTTCCGAGATCATAACGCCGGTTCCTACGATGAGCCTGCCAATCAGCCTCAGTCAGCAGATCCAGAACTATCCTATCGATAGCTACAACTCTTATCCGACCGCGAGCATGGACAATTCCAAGCCATTTGCGGATGGGTTTCTGCCGACGCTGACCGTACGGGCGCGCGAGCAGGATCCGCGGGAGCCAATTCCGAACTCGGCTTGGAGCTTTGGAACTTGCGAGCAGGGCGGCGCTTTGACGTCAGACGAGAAGCACGTCTGCTTCCGCGACGGCTTCAAACCGGGGCATCTTTACGAATTGATCTGTCGCGCCAAGGATCCGACTGTCGGAGGCTTAGGATTTGCCGCCGCCCGTGATCTTGGCGCGTTCTTGCGCAATTCCGACAAGGACGACGCGGGGACCGCAAATCCAGTCTATCGACCCGACAATCTCGCGATCATCGAGGGAAGCTCCCAGAGCGGGCGGATGATCCGCAGCCTGCTTGCGCTTGGCTTCAATCGTGACGAGGCAGGGCGCCGCGTGTTCGACGGCGCCTTCCCGCATATCGGCGGCGGCCTCATGCCGCTCAACATTCGCTTTGGCCAGCCGGTGCGGGCCTGGGGTGAGCAGACCGACCATCTTTATCCGGCTTACGACTTCCCCTTCACCTACGCCCCGCAAACCGATCCTTTGACCCATCGAACGGGAGGCCTGTTTGACCGGTGCGGCGCGACCGACACCTGTCCGAAACTCTTTCATGTCGCGACCGCGCTCGAGATGTGGGAAGGGCGCCAATCGCTTGGGCTGACCGATCCGCTCGGCCGCGTCGATGTTGGCGATCCGCCGAATGTCCGCACCTACATCATGGCGAGCACCCAGCATGGGGCGGCGCCGCTGCCGCTCGCCGCGCGTCCGCCCTTCGGCAATTGCCAGCAGCAGCCAAACCCAAACCCGCAGATCTGGACGATGCGCGCCTTGCTGACCGCCTTGACCGCATGGGTGCGAGACGGGGTTGAGCCGCCGCGGAGCGCAAAGCCGCGCATCGCGGACGGCACGCTCGTTGCCCCAGACCGGGTGCGCTTCCCAGAGATCCCGGCGAACTTTTATGGCGAAGTGGAGCGGCCTGCGGTTTCGCCGCTACGAATCTACGACAATCTGCACGTTCTCGATTTTGGCCCGCTCTATCGCGCCGAAGATTCGAGCGGAATCATCACGCGCGAGCCCCCCAGGTCGGCTCGGGAAGCTATGGCGTGCTCGAGATGCAGGTTGACGCCGATGGCAACGATCTTGGGGGTATTCGCTCTGTTTTCCTGCAGACGCCGATCGGCACCTATACCGGCTGGAATCTTGGCCGCAAAGATCGCTTCGAGAACGGCATGTGCAATTTGCAGGGGAGCTTCATTCCGTTCGCCTCCACAAAGGCCGAGCGTATCGCAACGGGCGATCCGCGGCTGTCGATCGAGGAGCGGTATCTTACTAAAGATGCTTATATCGCGGCGTTCAAGAAAGCCGGCCAACGATCTCATGGCCGAGCGCTTCCTGTTGCCTGACGACGCAGCTTTGCTTGTGAAACGCGCCGAGAGCGAGGGGATCCGCAGCGCCCCTTGAAGCCATCGCCGAATTCGCTCCGAACCGAAGCTGTTTTGAAAACAGAAACGGTGGAAAAGATGTTTACTTTTTGGGAAACCTCGGTTACGATCGTGGGATCGCCGTCAAAGCCGGGGCCCTATGTCCAATCCTTCCGAAAGCGAAAAACGCGTGCCGAAACCCGCCGCCTGTCTTGGACGCCGTCGCTGCGGAGGCCCACGAAAAAATATTTTGGCGAATTTCCCTCCTAACCCATTGAAAAGGCTCGATTCGGACGAGAGAATCCAAGCAAATCCAAGCTTTTCCAACCCCTCTTAAGAAGGCTTTCCGCCGCCAAAAGCTGCCCAGCCAAGACAATCCAAATCCGGCGCAGGCGGGCGAGAGCGCTCGGCTGCTCGGTCGAAATCGGTTCCCAGTTTTTCGCGGGCCGCCTAGCGGGCAGCCGCGAGCAGCGCATCGCAATCGAGGTGCGCCTCGCAATGGTCGGCGAGCGCCTCAAGCGTGCGCTCGATCATGGGCTCGTAGCTGATCGCGGTCGTCGTTCCGAGGATCGCGAGCCACGCCGCGCGCTGGCGGTCATCGGCGAACAGCCCATGCACATAGGCGCCGGCGATGCGGCCGTCCGCCGAGATCGCGCCATCGAGTCGCCCGTCGGCGAAGCGCATGAGCGGTCGGGCGCAGTCGGGACCTGCCGTCTCGCCGACATGCATCTCGTAGCCCCGGAATGGCGCGCCATTCGTGAGGCACGCGCCGTCGACTTGCCTCAGCGCCTTCTCGCCGGTCAGCTGAGTGGCGACGTCAAGCAAGCCCAGGCCCTCGATCTCGCCCGGCGGTCCCTCCATGCCGCGCGGGTCTGACACGTTTTTACCCAGCATCTGGTACCCGCCGCAAATTCCCAGAATCCGTCCACCGCGCCGTGCATGCGCGAGGAGGTCGATATCCCAGCCCCGCCCACGAAGGAACTTGAGGTCGGCGATCGTCGCCTTGCTGCCGGGCAGGATGATGAGATCGGCGAGCGGCAGCGGCTCGCCCGGGCGCACGAAGATGAGCCGCACGGATGGCTCCATGCGTACGGGATCGAAATCGTCGAAATTGGCGATGCGCGCCAGCATCGGCACGACGATCGTCACTGCGCCATCTGCTCGCGACTTCTTGTCCCCCAGGCTGAAGGCGTCTTCCGCCGGCAGCCGCGCAGCCTCGGCGAAGAACGGCAGGAGGCCGAAGGCGCGCCAGCCGGTACGCTCGGCGATCGTCATCATCGCGCCCTCGAACAGGTTGGCGTCGCCGCGGAACTTGTTGACGATGAAGCCGACGATGGTTGCGGCGTCGTCAGGCGCGAGCGCCGCTTTGACGCCGAGAATCTGGGCGAAAATGCCCCCGCGATCGATGTCGCCGATCAACGCGACCGGACAGCTCGCAGCGCGGGCGAAGCCCATATTGGCGATGTCGCCCTCGCGCAGGTTGATTTCGGCTGCGCTGCCCGCGCCTTCGACGAGCACCAGATCGGCCTCTGCGCTTACACGCGCATAGCTGTCGAGCACGGCGCTCATAAGCTTGGGCTTGAGCGCCTGATATTCACGCGCCCGCGCATTGCCGATGACTTTGCCTTGCACGACGACCTGCGCGCCGATTTCGCTCTGCGGCTTGAGCAGCACCGGATTCATATGCACGCTCGATGAAACTCCGCATGCGCGCGCTTGCAGCGCCTGGGCGCGGCCGATCTCGCCCCCGTCGTCGGTCACCGCCGCGTTGTTCGACATGTTCTGCGGCTTGAACGGGCGGACGCGAAGCCCGCGCCGGGCAAAGGCGCGGCTTAAGCCCGCGACGATCAGCGACTTGCCGATATCCGATCCCGTCCCCTGGAACATGAGCGCTCGTGCGGTCAAAACTCAACACCTTCTTGCGCCCGCACGCCGGCGGCGAAGTGATGCTTGACGAGCGCAAACTCCGTGACGCAATCGGCCGCTTCGATCAACTCCGCCTTGGCGTTGCGGCCGGTGACGACGACATGCAGGCCGAGACGGCGCTTAACGAGCGCGGCGACGATTTCGGCAAGCGGCAGATAAGCGTAGCGAAGCGCGATGTTGAGTTCGTCCAGCACGAGGAGACGGATCGAGGGATCCGCCATCATGCGCCTGGCCTCCGCCCACGCGGCGGCCGCCGCCGCGACGTCGCGGCCGCGGTCCTGTGTCTCCCAGGTGAAGCCCTCACCCATCGTGCGCCACTCGGCCTGGGCGCCAAAGCGCTCGATGGCCGTGCGTTCGCCTGTCGACCATGCGCCCTTGATGAACTGCACAACGCCAACGCGATGGCCGCGTCCGAGCGCGCGCAGGGCGAGTCCGAAGGCCGCGGTCGACTTGCCTTTGCCCGGGCCGGTGTGGACGATGAGCAGGCCTTTTTCGAGTATCGGCTTGGCGGCGACTTCCGCATCCTGCGCGGCCTTGCGCTTGATCATTTTGGCTTTGTAGCGGTCGTCTTCGACGCTGCTCATGTGACGCTTTCCGGCGAGGGTGGCGCGCTGCGCCCGGATCTCAAAACGGCCCGAGCATAGGGCCCTCAACAATTCATTGCGATGCGACGAGTGGCAGCTTCGGCATATCGCTGCAGCGCTCGAGCACCATCGGCGATGTCTCGGGTCTCGAGCCTCGCGCAACTTCAAGCAACCCATTGTCGAGATCGGTCAGGCTATGGAGCGCGATCGGAGCGCCGTGAAAGACATGGAACCGGACGCTGACGACGCGCGGATTGCAAGGCGACAACGGAATATAGTGCAGCATGATCAATCGCCCATAGGCGAGGACTTCGCCGAGCTCGTAGACGCGCTCGATCCCCAATCCCGAACGTTGCGATCCCGGTTCGGCGGATCGACCGAATAAAATCCGGTCACCATCGAGGGATCGAAGGCGTAGACGAGCCGAATGTGTTGATCGGAATAGGCCGCAAGCTGCGCCAGCCCGCCGCCGAGCGAGTGGCCGACGGCGATGATCTCCGTCACGCCTTTCCGATAGCAACTGTCGCGTTCGATATGGCCGATAAAGTCGCTGATATGGTCGCGGACCTGGTCGTATTGGTCGTAGATGGGAAAAGCGCGCAAGATCCAATGGAAGTTCGAATCCCAATCTCCCCTGTCGCCGCCAACGGTGCCGCGAAAGGCGATGACTGCTTCGGAACACGGGACCCCTTTGCGCGCCCAGATCTGGACCCCTAAGCCCCCGACGGGCGCGCTCTGCCCTTCGGTCCGAACACCGCATTCATCCGGACCCTCGCAACTCCAGACATAGCGCCACTCCCTGAGCCAGCGGGCCGCGCTTTGGTCGTCGGCGCGCGCGGCGCAATCAGGGGCGCCAGTCACGCCGCAGGCGCTGGCGCGCGGCGTGAACGTGTGAGTTGCATAGACCTGAGGGTCGTAGGACTGCTCCGCGAGCAAAGCGTATGGCAGGACCCGGGCAGCGACCGGTCCGGCCTTCCGGTTCAGGGCGTACTTGTTTTCGCCTTCTGTGCGCTGGATGACCTGATCCGGCGCCTGGTCGAGACGGAGCCCTGCGCAACCCGAAAGGAAGGGCAGCGCGATCGCCGCAGCGATCGCCTTGACAGCTCGAGCGCGCGCTATCGCTCCCATGCAAGCCCGCCTGCCCCAAGCGAGATTCGCGCCTTAAGGCATGGTCGGCGCGAAAGGCGCAATCCGTCAAGGGCGCCGACGCGGCGTCGGCGTGCTGAGATTATCGATCGAACCGTGCAAATCCGGGCACGGGCGCCGCCAAAAACAAAACCACAGGTTGCGTGTAGTTCAAGACCATTCAGGACTGTAGCCCTAAGCTCCCCCGATTTGGGATGTCCACGAAGCCCGACAAGGCTGCTAGAATCGTTGGTGGAGCGACATTAGAACAATAGAGATACGCGCGCTCCGTCATCGGCGTTAGCGTTGGCGGAATGCAACTGTCGACGTGTACTCATTAGCAAGCGCTCGTGGATTGCCAACGATGGGTTCTCTTGTTGTCCCTCGGCGTCAATTCCTCCGGGGCTTGGCCTCGCTCACAGTTTTCGCGCCGGCGGTCGTGCGTGCTTCGAGCCTTATGGAGGTCAGCGCCAGATTTTGCGGTTCTTCCCACATGGCTCCGCCGTGGCCGGCCACTCGGGATGCGCTCGCTTTGTTGCAGCAGGAAATGGAGCGCCAATTCGCTGAAACGCTGTTCGGCGCAGAGACTCTCTCGGCGCAGGCGGAGAACTCCTTCGTGACCGAGCGTCCCGTCTTGGCGGAAATCAAAATTACAGCGTTGTGGGAGCTCAGAACGTCGTTCGGGCCTCGAGGTTCGCGCCCCTAAATCGTTGGCAGAGTTGCCCACCGAAGTCCTGGCCAATCTTTTTCGATGTTTGGAGCCGGCCCCAACGCAGGCTTTGAGCCGTGGGCGCCGCGGACTTCCAGCTCCGCAGCGGGGCGCAAGCGCGTCGCGCCCCATTTGACAACCCGTCTCGAAGCTGGGACATAAACCAGAGCACGGTTCCTCGATTTAACCGAGGATGAAAAGGGAACACGGTAGGCTTCCGCCGATCCGTGGCCGCCCCCGCGACTGTGAGCGGCGTGCTGACGCTTCTCGCCACTGGACTTTTCATCAAGTCCGGGAAGGCAGCGTCGGCCATACGCTGCAAGCCAGGAGACCTGCCGTGCGTGATGAATCCCGAGAGGCCGCCGGAGGGGCGGTCAAGGAGCGCTCATGACCGCCCGACAGACTTTCGATCTCCCGCCGACCTCATTGTTCACTGGCTCGGACTGACGAGCCATGAACGCCGAGAGCGGCCTATCCGCCGCCACCGTGCTGGTCTGCGTCACCTGCAAGTCGGACGACGCGCCAATGGGTTTGAGCCTGTTCGAAGCGCTGAGCGAGCGCCTCGCCGCCGAGCCCTATATCGCGCTCAAGGCCGTCGAATGCCTGTCCGTATGCAAACGGCCCTGCACGGTTGCACTCGCCGCGCAAGGCAAATGGACCTACGTCGTCGGGGACTTGAGGCGCGAGTCGCATCTTGAGGACATCGTCGCCGCAGCTCACCGCTATGCGGCTTCGCCCGAGGGAATCGTTCCCTGGCGCGACCGGCCCCTTTCTTTTCGCAAGGGCGTCATTTCGCGCACCCCGCCGCTTGCGCCCGCCGAAACGGCGCCCGCTTAAGGATCGGCTTCCACATGCTCGCCAAGACGCCCGTCACCATCGTCACCGGCTTTCTCGGCGCCGGCAAGACGACATTGATCCGGCATCTCGTGGCCAACGCCGGCGGGCGGCGGCTCGCGCTTATCATCAACGAATTCGGCGACGTCGGGGTCGACGGAGATCTTATCAAGAATTGTTCGGATGCGGCCTGCCCGGAAGACGCGATCATCGAACTTGCCAACGGCTGCGTCTGCTGCACGGTGGCCGATGATTTCGTGGCGGCGATCATGAATCTGCTCGCGCGCGAGCCGAAGCCGGATCATATCGTGGTCGAAACCTCAGGCCTCGCCTTGCCCAAGCCCCTCATCAAGGCCTTTGACTGGCCGGACCTGCGCTCAAAGCTCACCGTCGACGGCGTGGTCGCGGTCGTCGACGCCGCCGCCGTCGCGGAAGGACGTTTCGCGGACGATCCCGCACGCGTCGCCGAGCAGCGTTTGGCCGACCCTTCGCTCGACCACGACAATCCTCTCGAGGAGGTCTACGAAGATCAGCTCATGAGCGCCGATCTCGTCGTGCTGAACAAGGTCGATCTCGTCGACAGGCACCAACTTGACGCGCTTAAGGCGCAAATCGCTGGGGCTTTGCCGCGCGCGGTCAAGATTGCGCCCGCGCGAGAGGGCGCGATCGACCCCGACGTGCTCATTGGCATGAACGCCGCCGCCGAGGACGATCTCCACGCGCGTCCCTCACACCATGACGCGGAAGGCGAGCACGATCACGACGATTTCGACACGTTCGTCGTTACAATCCCTGCAGTCCGCGATCCGGACACACTCGTCGATCGACTCATCACGGCGACGCGCGCTCACGACATCTTGCGCGTCAAAGGCTTTATCGAGGTCGCCGGCAAGCCGCTGCGGATGCTGGTGCAAGGCGTGGGGCAGCGCTTTCGTCGCGACTTCGATCGGCCATGGGGGGTGGATGAGCCGAGGCTGAGTCGCCTTGTCGTGATCGCTGAGCGAGGCGTCGACCGCGACGCCGTCGCCGCAACACTCGGCGGCTAAGTCCAGGCCATGCACGTCCCCCGGATCGAAACAAGGACGCTCGACGAGACAGTCGAAGCGGTCGACCTCGGCCAGACGCCGGCGGACATTGTGTTCCTGTCTTTCTCCGACAGCGACCTGAACGCTCTGGCGCGCGCCCATGACGCCTTGCCTACGCCGAAGCCGAGCTTGAGGATCGCTTCGCTGGCTGCTTTGCGTCATCCGTTCTCGGTCGACCTCTATCTCGAGAAGGTGTGCGCACGAGCCAAGTTCGTCGTGGCGCGCGTGCTCGGCGGAGCGGATTATTGGCGATACGGCGTCGACGAACTCCAAGCGCTGGCGCGCCGAAGCGGCGTCAAGCTGGCGCTGCTGCCGGGAGATCGGCGCCGCGACGCACGCCTCGATGAGGCCTCGACGCTGGACAGCGACGCGGTCGAGCGCCTCTGGCGCTATTTTGACGAGGGCGGCCCTGACAATATGGCGGCCTGCCTCGCCTTTCTCGCCTCCGAGATCGGAGGCGCGGCGGACACTCCGCCTCCTGTTTCCGTGAGCGCCTTCGGCCGCTTCGATGGCGCGTGCTTCGAGGCGGGCTCGGACGCGGCGCGCGCCCTCATCGTCTTCTATCGCTCCATCTACCTCGCCAACGATCTCGAGCCCATTGAAGCGTTAGCGCGCGCGCTTCGCGACAAGGGGTTCGCCGTTACGAGCATCTTCGTGACCAGTCTTAAGGACGAAACGGCGCTTTCGCCGTTGCGCGCCTTGCTTGATCGGCAGCGTTTTGATGTCGCGCTCAACGCCACCGCTTTCTCGGCGCGCCTAGATACAGAGGAGGGAACGGCGCTCGATGCGCTCGACGCGCCAGTGCTGCAAGTGGTGCTCGCAGGCGTGGGTGTTGACGCCTGGCGCGCTTCTCAGCGCGGGCTGGGACCCTCAGATCTTGCGATGCATGTCGCGCTGCCGGAGATCGACGGACGCATCCTCAGCCGCGCCATCTCGTTCAAGGCCGCGAGCCCGCGTGACGCGCGAACCGAGTTCGCCGCGGTCGCGCATCGGCCGCTCGCCGACCGCGTCGACTTTGTCGCCGAGCTCGCTTGCCGCTGGGCGAGCCTCCGGCGCAAGGCGCCCTCGCAGAAGCGCCTCGCTTGCGTGCTGCCGGACTATCCCGCGCGCGGCGGACGCACCGGCTATGCGGTCGGCCTCGATACGCCGGCGAGCGCCATCGTTATCGCAGAAACCTTGCGGGCCGCGGGTTATGATGTGGCTTGCGGTCTCGATGCGCCATCTCTGATCGCCGCTCTTGAGGAAGGGCCGCTGGAGGCGGCGCTGACACTGGACGAATACGAAGCCACGCTCGCGTCGACTCCGCCGGAGTTCCGGCGATCCTTGTTCGCCGCGTGGGGCGACCCCAGCAACGATCGCGACTTGATCGATGGAGCGTTTCGGATCCGCTTCGTGCAGCTCGGCAAGCTCATCATCGCAGTCCAACCCGACCGCGGCGACGCATTATCGCGCAAGGGCGACTATCACAATCTCAACCTGCCGCCGCGGCACGCCTATGTCGCATTCTATTTCTGGCTCACCCACAAAGAGAAAGTCGACGCGATCATTCAGCTCGGCGCGCACGGCACGCTCGAATGGCTGCCAGGCAAGGCGGTCGCGCTCAGCGAGACTTGCGCGCCTGAAGTGTTGCTTGGCCAAACGCCGGTCATTTACCCGTTCATCGTCAACAATCCCGGCGAAGCCGCACAGGCCAAGCGCCGGATCGGCGCGGTCACAATCGGTCATCTGACCCCGCCGTTGATCGCCGCCGGGTCGCACGGCAGAACGCTCGAGCTCGAGGGATTATTCGACGAATTCGCGGAAGCGCAGGGTCTCGATCCGCGCCGCGCGCGCACCATTGCGGCGCTCATTCTTGAGCGGGGGCAGGAGAGCGGCCTGCTCAAGGAATGCGCCGCCGACGCCAAGCCGCCTGACGAGGCGCTCGTCGCCCTCGACGCTTGGCTCTGCGACCTCAAGGACATGCGCATTGGCGATGGCCTGTATGTGTTCGGCCGGTCGCCTGAGAGCGCTGAGCGCTTCGCCTCGGGGCTCGATCTTGACGCGGCGGCGAGCGACACGCTGAGCGAGCGCGTGGCCGCCTCAGGCGCCGCCGAATCGCTTGGGCTGTTGCGCGCGCTCGGCGGACAGTTCGTGCCGGCCGGGCCCGCCGGCGCTCCGGCGCGCGGGCGCCTCGACGTTCTGCCGACCGGCCGCAATCTCTACGCCATCGATCCGCGTTCGGCCCCGACCCGCAACGCGTGGGAGATCGGACGGCGCGCGGCCGAAGAGATCTGCAAGCGTTACGCGCAAGATCATGGCGACTGGCCGAAGCGCATCGTTCTCGACCTTTGGGGCTCGGCGACGATGCGCACTGGCGGCGAGGATCTCGCGCAAGCCTTCGCGCTCATCGGCTGCCGGCCGACCTGGGACGCCTCCTCAACTCGTGTCAGCGGCTTCGAGGTGTTGCCGCTGGCGATGCTGGGCCGGCCGCGGGTCGATGTGACTTTGCGCATTTCCGGGCTATTCCGCGACGTCTTTCCGAGTCAGATCGCATTGTTCGCGACCGCCGTTCGCGCAGTCGCCGCGCTGGAGGAAAGCAGCGACGACAACCCGCTGGCCAGCCTTCAAGGCTCGGCGCGCATATTCGGGGCGGCGCCGGGGGCTTATGGCGTCGGACTCGGCGCGCGCATCGCCCGAGGCGACTGGAAGGAGCGCTCAGAACTGGCGGAGGGCTATTTAGCGGCAACCAGCCACGCTTATGACGGCGAAGGCGACGCGCGCGAAGCGGCGGAGGAGTTTCGATCGAGGGTCGCCGGCGCGGAGGCCTTCGTTCATGTGCAGGACCTGCCGGGGCAGGACGCGCTCGACGCCGACGCCTTCGCCGAGCATGAAGGCGGATTTGCCGCTGCCGCGGGTGAGGTCGGAGCGAATCCCGCGCTCTACCATTTCGATTCGACGGCTCCCGGCGCGCCGAAGATCCGCACGCTCGCGCATGAGATCGCGCGCGCCCTTCGCGGACGCGCCGCCAATCCGCGCTGGATTTCCGGCCAGATGCGCCACGGCCATCGCGGCGCGGCGGAAATCGCCCAGTCGCTCGACAATCTCTATTGTTTCGCCGCCTTGACCGATGCAGTGGAAAGCGCCCAATTCGATCTCATGTTCGACGCGACGCTCGGCGACAATTCCGTGCGCGCGTTTCTTATGGGCGCCAATCGTCAGGCTGCATGCCACATGGCGAACCTATTCGATGAGGCCGCGAGGCGCGGCTTCTGGCTCTCGCGCCGCAATTCAAGCGCGCGTATCTTGGCTTCGGTGCTCAAGGAGGCGGCGTGAGCGCGATTGCGGAGCGCCGCAGGGGCCTAACCCCCGCGCCGCCCTATCGCAAAGGCTGGTGTCCGGGGGCCTTGCGGCCGATGGAGACTGGCGATGGGCTGCTTGCACGCGTGCGGGCGGTGAGAGGGCGCTTGTCACTTGATCAAGCGGCCGCCCTGGCGGACGCGGCGCTTCGTTGCGGCAATGGGATCATCGGGCTTTCGGCGCGCGCCAATCTGCACCTGCGGGGGTTGAACGAGCGGACGCTGCCCGACCTACATGCGCGTCTCGAGAAAGTCGGGCTCATCGACCCGGACCCCGAAATCGAGCGCCTGCGCAACATCGTTGCAAGTCCGCTCGATGACGTCGATCCAGAAGTTTTGTTTGATCTCGGGCCCAGCGTCGCGGCGCTCGAGAGGCGGCTCAAGAATGACACGGGCTTGGGTCGCCTCCCGCCGAAATTCAGCTTTGTTGTCGATGCGCAGGGGCGCCTCCCGCTTGGTGACGTCGACGCCGACGTCCGTTTCGACGCCGCCGGCGATGGGGCGTTTGCGGTCTATCTCGCGGGCGAAGACGCGCTAGCGGGTGAGTGCGGACCCGAGGCGGTCGGTGCTGTCGCGGTACGGATTGCCAACGCATTCCTGGCGCTTGCCGGCGATGGTGAAGGCGCGCCACGGCGGATGCGCGCGCTGGTCGAACGCGAATGCGCCGTGGCGATCTTCGCGAACGCGGCTCTGCGCCCGAAGCCATATAAGCGGCCGCAGCGGAGCCCAGCGTTGCGCGACATTATGGGTGCGCACCTCTACGCGGCGGAGTTCGTCGTCGGCGCAGCAGCGGCCTTTGGTGAAATCGAGGCGGTTCGCCTCAAGGCCCTAATCGAACGCGCGCGCGCTCTGAACGCGCGTAGCCTCAGGCTCACCCCTTGGCGCGCTTTTCTGATCGCCGGCCTCGATCAGCGAAGCGCAGAGTCGCTGGTCGAGACAATTGCCGAGCTCGGATTTATCGTCGACGCGGACGATCCGCGGCTGCGCGTCGCTGCTTGTCCCGGCGCGCCAGCCTGCGCGCATGGGCTTCGTCCCGCGCGCGCCGATGCGTCGGATTGGGCTCCTCTGCTGCCGAGCGGCGACGGCGTCGTGCTTCACGTCAGCGGTTGCGCCAAGGGATGCGCCAGGCCAGCAGCGACAGCCATGACTGTGACGGCGACGGCAAAAGGCTACGATCTCGTTGTTGACGGCGGAGCGAGCGATCCGCCGGCTCGGCGCGGTCTTACGCGCGCCGCGGTCGCGCAACTTCTCGCCGACGAGGGCGCGAGCCTGTTTGCTGGCGCGGGGCCAACGTGAAACCGAGCTACGCATACGAGAAGGACGCCACGGCGATCTATCGTCGCTCATTCTCAATCATTCGCGGCGAAGCGGACCTCGTGCGCTTCTCCTCCATTGAAGAGCGGGTCGCCGTCCGGGTTATCCATGCCTGCGGCATGGTGGAGGCCGGGCGCGACCTGGAGTTCTCCCCAGGCGCCGCGGAGGCGGCGCGCGAAGCGCTTCGCGGCGGAGCGCCGATCTTTTGCGACGCGCGTATGGTAGCCGAAGGGGTCACGCGCGCACGCTTGCCAGCGAACAATGACGTGATCTGCACGCTGAGTGATCCCTGCACGCCTGAACTCGCCGTCAAGTTTGGCACGACGCGCACGGCTGCGGCGATCGAGCTCTGGGTGCCGCGGCTTGGCGGCTCGGTGGTCGCCATCGGAAATGCGCCAACCGCTCTGTTTCGTTTGCTCGAGGTCATCGCCGCAGGCGCGCCGCAGCCGGCGGTGATCATCGGCATGCCGGTCGGCTTTGTCGGCGCGGCGGAATCGAAACAGGCTTTGATCGAGAGCGGCTTACCCGCCATGATCGTCCGCGGGCGCAAAGGCGGCAGCGCAATGGCGGCGGCCGCCGTCAATGCGCTGGCGAGCGACGCGGAATGACCGCGTTTGGCCGCCTCTATGGCGTCGGCATCGGGCCCGGCGATCCCGATCTGCTCACCGTCAAGGCGACCAAGGTCATCGCCGCGTCGCCTGTCGTCGCCTATTTCGCCAAGGCGGGACGGCGCGGCAACGCGCGCGCGATCGTCGACTGTTGGCTGAATCCGTCGCATGTCGAACTGCCGCTCTATTACCCGATGACCAACGAGACGCATTTCGACGATCCGCCCTATCGCGATGCGCTGGCGCGTTTCTATAAGGAATGCACGGTCGCGATTGCGTCCCATCTTGAAGCCGGCCGCGATGTCGCGCTTTTGAGCGAGGGCGACCCGATGCTCTATGGCTCGTTCATGCATCTGTTCATTCGCTTGCGCGACAATTTCGATGTCAGCATTGTGCCGGGCGTGTCGAGCATTTGCGGAGCCTGGGGCGTGGCGGCCGCGCCGATGACTTGGGGCGATGACGCGCTCATCATCTTGCCCGCGACGCTGCCGCTGGTGGAGCTCAAGCGCCGGCTTGCGGTCGCCGACGCGGCGGTGATCATGAAGATCGGTCGCAATTTTGCGCGCGCCAGGGAGGCGCTCATCTCGACGGGCATGGCGGACGGCGCCATCTATGTCGAGCGCGCGACGATGGCGGGCGAGGTCGTGACGCCGTTGTGTCAGAAGCAGGATGATTCCGCGCCTTATTTCTCCATCATTCTCGCACCGGGGAGGGGGCGGCGCCCGTGACCGGGCGCGTCATGATTGTCGGGCTCGGTCCAGGCCCGGCCGAATGGATGACGCCGGAAGTGAGCGCGGCGATCGAAGCTGCGAGCGATGTCATCGGCTACGGCCCGTATGTGGAGCGGCTCGCTTTGCGGCCCGACCAACGCGTACACGCGAGCGACAATCGGGTTGAAATGGATCGGGCCCGCCTTGCGTTGAAGCTCGCCGCGGAAGGCCGCGAAGTCGCCGTCGTCTCGGGCGGCGATCCGGGCGTGTTCGCCATGGCGGCGGCTGTGTTCGAGGCCATCGAAGACGATCCGCAATGGCTGAAGCTCGACATTGCCGTCAAGCCAGGGGTGACCGCAATGCAGGCGGCGGCGGCGCGGCTCGGCGCGCCGCTCGGGCATGACTTTTGCGCGATCTCGCTTTCCGACAACCTCAAGCCCTGGGCCATCGTCGAACGCCGCCTCCGTGCGGCTTGTGACGGCGATTTTGTCATCGCGCTTTACAATCCCGCTTCGCAGGCGCGGCCGACCCGCGTCATGCAAGCGTTCGACTTGCTGCGAACCGCGAAAGCATCGACGACACCGGTTGCTTTCGCTCGCGCAGTCGGACGAGCCGACGAGACGCTGACGCTCACGACACTGGGCGAAGCCGACGCGAGTCTCGCCGACATGGCGACGCTGGTCGTCATTGGCTCGAGCGAAACGCGCTTCATCCCGCACGACGGCGCACGGCCATGGATGCTGACTCCGCGCGCTTATGGTGCATACCGATGAGCGGCGATCCAGGCCATGACGGCGTCGAGATCATGCAGCGTCTCGGCTTCAGGCGGGGGCGGCTGGCGCATGATGACGACTTCGATTCCAAGCGCGCGCGCCGCTTCGATCTTGGGATAGGTCGCGCGGCCGCCGCTGTTCTTGGTGACCAGGGCCTCCACCCCCTCGTTGCGCATAAGCGTGACTTCGTCAGCGAGCGAGAAGGGCCCGCGCTTAAGGATCAGCTTGCAGTTGGGCAGCGCGTCGATCTCCGCGGGGCGGTCGATCGCCCGGACGATGTAGCGATGCTGCGGAGCTCGCGCGAAGGCGGCGAGCTGCAGCCGGCCCTGCGTGAGGAAGACTGCTTTCGGAGCGGCCCCGAGAGCGCCGACGGCCTCATCCATGGTCGCGACCTCGTTCCAGCGGTCGCCGAGCGCGCGCGTCCAGGGTGGGCGGGTAAAGACCACGAGCGGGGTATCGGTCGCCCGGCAGGCTGCAACCGCGTTGGCCGACATGCGCGAAGCGAAGGGATGGGTCGCGTCGACGACCGCGCCGATGCGCTCGCGGACAAGAAAAGTGATCAAGCCCTCGATCCCGCCGAAGCCGCCTATGCGTTGGGGAATTGGCGCCTGAGCAGGATTGGCGGTCGCCCCCGCGAGCGACAGCATGGCCGCAAAACCGGGCTCGTCAGCAAGCCGCCGTGCGAGCACGCTGGCCTCCGAGGTGCCGCCGAGAATGAGCAGACACAAACGCTTCAGTGGGCGGCTCCATGAGTGGGGAACGCTGGCTTGGCCTCGTCGGCATCGGCGAGGGCGGGATCGATGGTGTTGTTCCTGCCGCGCAACGCCTCATCGCGCAAGCGGACTTTGTCGTGGGCGGAAAGCGCCATCTCGCGCTTGCCGGATCGTTGAAAGCCGAGACGATGGCTTGGCCGTCGCCGATTGAGAAGGCTCTCGACGCCATCGAGGAACGCCGCGGGCGCGCCGTATGCGTGCTCGCCAGCGGCGACCCATTCTTCTTCGGCGTCGGCGCCATGCTCATGCGCCGCTTCGCGGCGGACGAAATGATCTCAATTCCGGCGCCCTCCGCCTTTGCGCTTACTGCGTCGCAACTCGGGTGGATCCAGCAGGATTGCGCCTTGCTCACGCTTCATGGGCGGCCGCTCGAAGCAATCATCCCACATTTGCAGCCCAAGGCGCGCGTTTTGGCGCTCTCTTGGGACGACGCTACGCCGGCCAAGTTGGCGACGCTTCTGAAAGCGCGCGGCATGGGACGATCGAGGCTTACGATCTGCGAGGCGATGGGAGGCCCGCGCGAGCGGATTCGAACGGCGGAGGCGCAAGCGTTCGCGCTCGACAACGTCGCCGCCTTGAACACGATCGCGCTCGAGGTGATCGCGGAACGGGATGCCCGCATCCTGCCGCGCGCGGCCGGGCTGCCCGACCACTGGTTCGAGCACGATGGCCAGATCACCAAGCGCGAGATTCGCGCGATGACTTTGTCTGCCCTGGCGCCGACACGCGGGGAATTGCTGTGGGACGTGGGCTCGGGCTCGGGCTCGGTCGCCATCGAGTGGATGCTGGCCGATCCCGCAAACAGCGCAGTCGCGATCGAGCTCCGCCAAGACCGCGCCGAGCGCATCGCCCGCAACGCACTGAGCTTTGGCGCGCCCAGTCTCTCGGTCGTCACGGGCGAGGCACCGCATGTCTTTGCCGACCTGCCCGGGCCAGATGCGATCTTCATCGGCGGCGGGGCTGGCGCGCCAGGCATAATGGATCGGGCTTACGAGGCTCTGCCCACGGGCGGACGGCTGGTCGTCAACGCGGTTACCCTGGAGACGCAAGCTGCGTGTGTCGACTGGCGCGCGCGCTGGGGCGGAGAGCTTACGCAGATCGCCATCGCGCATGCCGAGCCGGTCGGACGCTATTCGGGTTGGCGCGCGGCGATGCCGATCGTGCAATGGCGGCTCATCAAGCCATGAGCCGGATCGTCGCCATCGGCGTCGGCTGCCGCGCGGGCGTAGCAGGCGAGGCGATCGCGGCGCTGGCGCGCCGCGCACTCAATGAGGCCGGCGCGCCTGAGGGCGAGCCGCGCATGTTCACGCTTGCTGCCAAGGCCAATGAGCCTGGGCTCGCCGAGGCGGCCCGCATCATCGGCGTCACCCTCACGCCGCTCCCCATCGCCGCGCTCAACGCGCAGGCTGGGCGCATCCTGACCCCGTCGGCGCCTGCGCAAGCGCGGTTCGGCGCGCCTAACATTGCCGAGGCCGCGGCGCTCGCGGGCGCAGGCGTTGGCGGACGGTTGCTTGGGCCACGGCTCGCCGCCGATGGGGCGACCTGCGCGATCGCCTTGTCTCCGGAGCGACCATGACCATTCACTTCATCGGCGCCGGGCCGGGCGCTCCCGATCTCATCACCGTGCGCGGGCGCGATCTCATCGCGCGCTCACCCGTCTGCCTCTATGCCGGCTCGCTCATTCCGCGCGCGTTGCTCGATCATTGCCCTAAAGGCGCCCGGATCGTTGACACGGCGCCGCTGGATCTCGACGCCATCATTGCGCTCTGTATCGAGGCGACCGCGAGCGGCAAAGACGTGGCGCGGCTCCATTCGGGCGACCTTTCCATCTTTAGCGCCATGGGCGAGCAACTGCGCCGCCTGAAGGCGGCAGGGGCGCCATACACGGTGACGCCCGGCGTGCCTGCTTTCGCCGCCGCCGCCGCCGCGCTCGAACGCGAACTGACTTTGCCGGGCCTCGTGCAGTCCCTGGTGCTGACGCGCACCTCGGGTCGCGCCTCGCCGATGCCCGAGCGCGAGACCCCTGCCAATTTCGCGGCGACCGGCGCGACGCTCGCGATCCATCTCTCCATCCATTCGCTTGCGGAAGTGGTCGCCGAGCTCATGCCGTTCTACGGGCCCGATTGTCCGGCGGCGATCGTCGCACGCGCCTCTTGGCCAGACGAGCGGATCGTGCGGGCGCGGCTCGGCGAAATCGTGAGCGCGCTGCGCGAGGGGCCGATCGAGCGCACCGCACTCATCCTCGTCGGCCCCGCGCTTGGGTCCGAGGATTTTCGCGAAAGCGAGCTCTACAACGCGGATTACGTGCGCCGGTTTCGGGGCGGCAGCTCGCCAGAGCAAGGCGAATGAGGCGGTCAGGGCGGACCCTCATCCGGCGCGGTAGCCCCTCGCGAGGCGGGCGTTCTTTCGAACGCCTTATGGCGCCACCTTCTCCCGGAGGGAGAAGGGACGCGCCCTGTCTCCCCCGGGGAGGGCGCTGGGGTGAGGGCGGTCGCCGCGCCGCCTCTGCGCTAAACCTTCCGAAACCCGCTGCTCGCGAGCAGGCGCCCGTCGCGGGCAATGACGACGGTCTCAAGCTCGCCCGACTGGCCGGCGAGCACGGCTGCGGCGGTCGCCCACGCGCCGTCAGCGACCAGCGCCGGCAAGTCGAAGCCCGCGGCCGCGGCGAGTTCAAACGCATGCAAAGCACTATTGGCGCCGGCGATCGCGGCTACGAGCGACGCCGGGCCGCCCACGTGCGCGACGCGGCTCGACAGCGCCGCAAGGTCGACCGCGCCGCGTTTCGAATGCAGGTCCAGCTTGCCTTCGGCGAGCTTGGTCATCTTCGCCGGGCCACCGGCGATAGTGAGGCGCGGGACGGGATGTTCGCGCAGGTACTTCAGGAGGCCGCCGACAAAATCGCCCATCTCGATCAGCGCGTGATCGGGCAGGCCGTACACCGCACGGATCGCGGCCTCGGAGGTCTCGCCGGTCGCCGCGCCGATATGGACGCATCCGCTCGCGCGCGCGACATCCACCCCGCGGTGAATTGAATGGATCCAAGCCGAGCACGAATAGGGAATGACGACGCCGGTCGTGCCCAAGATCGACAGGCCGCCAAGGATGCCAAGGCGGCCGTTTGTGGTGCGCTGAGCGATCCGCTCGCCATTCGGAACCGAGATTTCGACGATCACGTCGACCCTCGCGCCGAGCCTCTCTCCAACCTCTTCGAGATTTGCGCAGATTATCGCGCGCGGGGCCGGATTGATCGCAGGCTCGCCGACGGGCAGCGGCAGGCCGGGCCGGGTCACAGTCCCGACGCCTTGGCCAGCCGCGAAGGTCACGCCTGCGCCTGGGGTCGCGTGGCGTACGGTCGCGACGATCAGCGCGCCATGCGTGACGTCCGGATCGTCGCCGGCGTCCTTGACGATCCCGGCGCGGGCGAAATCGGCGCCGAGCTCTTGCGTGGCGAGGGCGAATTCCGGCCTCAAGCCCTTCGGCAGTGCGACCGCAATCGGGTCGGGAAACCGCCCGGTCAGCAGCTCCTCGAAGGCCGCGCGCGCCGCGCCAGCGGCGCAGGCGCCAGTGGTCCAGCCGCGCTTGAGAGGCGTCGCCCGTTCTGGGTCGCTCATGGCCGCTGGCCTAGCGCGCATCCGTGATCTTGCCTAGGCTCTCCGCGATGACCCGGGGCCTCATGATCGCCGCCCCTCGTTCGGGCAGCGGCAAGACAACGGCGGCGCTCGGCCTCCTGCGCGCGTTCAAGCGCCGCGGCGTCGACTTGATCGGTCTCAAGTCCGGCCCTGACTATATCGATCCGGCGTTCCACGCCGCGGCGTCGGGGCGCGAAGGCGTCAACCTCAATTCCTGGGCGATGGGGCCGAGCCTTCTGGCCGCGCTCGCGGCGCGGGCGGCGGGACAAAGCGCGCTCGCTCTGTGCGAAGCCTCAATGGGGCTGTTCGACGGCATCCCGGGCGAGCCTGGGCGCACCGGCGCCTCGGCCGATGTGGCGGCGGCGCTCGGCATGCCGATCCTGCTGGTCATCGACGTGTCGGGCCAAGCGCAGTCGGCGGCGGCGATCGTCAAGGGCTGCGGATCGTATGACGAGCGGCTGAAGGTCGGGGGCGTCATCGTCAATCGCGTCGGCAGCGAGCGCCATCGCCGGCTCGTCGTCGAGGCGATCGAGGCGATGGGTGTTCCGATCGTCGGCGCGCTGCCGCGCAACGATGCAATCGCGCTGCCCGAGCGCCATCTGGGCCTGGTGCAGGCGGGCGAGACGGAGGCGCTGGACGTGCGCCTCGATGCGATCGCCGATTTCATCGAGACGCATGTCGAATGCGATCGAAGTCCTCGCATTGGCGGGAGAGCTCGATTTCGCTTCTTCCGCGCCGGCGCCCGTCGCGGTTCGGCCGCCAGGGCAGCGGATCGCGCTCGCGCGCGACGCCGCTTTCTCGTTCGTCTACCCGCATCTCGTCCAAGGCTGGCGGGCGGCCGGCGCCGAGATCGTCCCATTCTCGCCCCTCGCCGACGAGCCTCCGCCTTCCAATTGCGATGTCTGCTGGCTTCCTGGCGGCTATCCGGAATTGCACGCCGGGCGGTTGGCGGCGGCAGCGCGATTTCGCGAAGGTCTCAGGCGCTTCGCCGAGACGCGCCCAGCGCACGGCGAATGCGGGGGCTATATGGCGATGGGCCAGAACCTGACCGATGCGTCCGGCGTCGCCCATCCGATGGCAGGCCTGCTCGGCGTCGAAACCAGTTTTGCAAAGCGCCGCATGACGCTCGGCTATCGCGAGGCTCGCATCGCGTCGGATTGCGCGCTTGGGAGCGCTGGCTCGGTCCTGCGCGGCCACGAGTTCCACTATGCGACCATCGTCGCGTCCGGCGTCGACGATCCTTTCGCGTTTGTCCGGGACGTATATGGCGCGCCGGAAGCGCCCGCCGGCTCGCGGCGGGGCTGGGTCACGGGGTCGTTTTTCCACGTCATCGCGGAGGCGTGACGCTTAAGCGGCTGAGCAGCGCCTGCGCCTCGGCGATCTCGGGCATTTCGGGGATCGGTGCGACGCCTTCGAACGCTGGCGCGAGGATGGCTTGCGGATCGTCCGGGCGGCCAGTGGCCTCGTAAAGCGCGGCGAGCAAGTGGGCTTTCAATCTTGCAATAAGTCGAAACCTATGCTATTCATTTGGAATGGTCGGATCGCGACTGCTTTTTTCGGGCGGCTGGAGAAGAATGGTGGCCTGATGAGGCGTTTTGCAACCTGCCGCGCGAAGGGCCGCTGGCCGAGAAGGGACACGAATTTTTTATTTGAATCGGCTGTAACCCTTTGAAATGTCCAGATTCGGAAAAATAAATGAAAGCAAAATTGCTTTCATTTATTTTCATTTGCTTGCTTTTATTTGGTCGGATTCGGCCGTCGGATCCCGGCCGCGTCATGCCCCCCGATGGCGTCCCATGGTAGCAACTCAACACGGGCGGGCAAAGGCTCCGGCTCGCTCCCTTTCGCCTACCAGAAGAGAGGACTTCAAGATGAACCCCGACGCGTTTTCGAGCCGCGGGATGCTTGGCGCCGCAGCTCTCGCCGCCCCCGCGCTCGCGCTTCCCGCGGAAGCCTATCAAGGTAACGTGGAGCGCGCTCTCTCAGCGCTCTCGGCCGCGATGGAGTCCCTAGAGCGCGATCTGGTTTGACTGAATCGAGGGGATTCCCAAAGGGGCGCGAGTCAAATTCAACCTGCTGGCTGGGTTGGAGGCTAGCAGGGATGGCGCGAGCCTATTCTTTGGACCTGCGGGAGCGGGTGGTTGCGGCGGCGACTTCGGGACAGTCCTGCCGCTCGGTGGCCAAGACGTTCATGGTCAGCGTCGCCAGCGTTGTGAAGTGGTCGCAGCGCCAGCGCGCGCTCGGTAGTCCGGCGGCGCGGAAGATGGGCGGCCACAGGCCCTACCTTGTGGCGCGCGAGCGCGATTGGGTTCTGGCGCGGATCGCTGAGAAGCCTGACCTGACACTGCGCGCTTTGCTCAGAGAGCTGGCCGACCGCGGCCTAGTGGTCAGCTATTATGCGCTTTGGCATTTTCTCCAGCACGAAGGCGTGACGTTCAAAAAAAAGTCTTCGCGCCTCCGAACAGGACCGACCGGACGTCGCCAGGCGGCGTGAGCGGTGGAAGGCGCGTCAGGCGAGGATCGATCCGAGGCGGCTTGTCTTCATCGATGAGACCTGGGCTAAGACCAACATGACGCGCGCCCATGGCCGATGCCCCAGAGGCGAACGCCTCGTCGCCAAAGCGCCTTTCGGCCGATGGCGAACCCTCACCTTCCTGGCGGCGCTGCGTCGCGATGGGCTCACCGCGCCCTGCGTCATCGACGGACCGATCAATGGCGTGAGCTTCCGCGCTTATGTCGAGCAAGTTCTCGCACCCATCCTCGCGCCGGGCGACATTGTCGTCATGGACAACCTCGGCAGCCATAAGGGCCGCGCCGTTCGCGCCGCCATCCGCGCGGCCAAAGCCAAGCTCTTCTTCTTGCCCGCCTACTCGCCAGACCTCAATCCAATCGAGCAGGCCTTCGCCAAAATGAAGACCTTGTTACGCAAGGCCGACGCGCGAACTATCGACGAGACCTGGCGAACCATCGGCGCCCTGCTCAACTGCTTCACCCCGACAGAATGCGCAAACTACTTCAAAAACGCAGGATATGCTTCAGTCTAACCAGATCGCGCTCTAGGGGCGGCGACGCCGAACAAGAGCGGCCATCGCGAGCGAGCCATGCATCTCATCGAACGCGCTATGTACGAAGCGCAGGCTGGAATCGATTTTGTATACCAGCACGGAGGCGGCGGCTACTGACGACTGCGAGGCGGAGGCTCGAATGAACCAGTGGGCGCTGGCCGGCGTGCTTTTTTTCGTTCTGTGCGGAGCCGCTGCGCTTGGTTCGTACCTCAAAGCAAAGCTCCCAGAAAGACACCGCTCACCCGAAACGATGGCGCTTGTGCAGGTCACGATTTCGCTTCTCGTGACCTTCACCTCGATCGTGCTCGGGCTTCTCACGGGTGCGATGGCCACCCAATTTCAGCAAGCCTCCCGCAACGACGGAGCTTTTGCGGGCCAGCTTGTCCAGGTCGACCAATGCCTGCGGGATTACGGGCCGGAGACGGCGCATATGAGACAACAGTTTCGCGAATATGTTGCGGCCGTGCTCGTTAGCACTTGGCCAGATGAACCCCCGCCCAAGGCCATTTCTCATCCCGACATGTCGAAAGATCCGGTCTTGGGCGAAGGCGTATCGCTGACTGCGCTTCTCAATACGATCAGGACGGAATTCCGTGAACTTTCCCCCAAAAACGCCGTTCAGGAGCGCGTCCTTACGGATTGCGCAGCCGAACTCTCTTCTTTTCTCCGGAGCCGCTGGGACATCATCGAAGAATCCACCAATTCGATCTCTCTGCCTTTCTACGGCGTGTTGTCGATCTGGCTGGTGATCCTTTTTGCAAGCTTCGGGCTGATTGCGCGACTTAATCCCGTGTCCGGAATTATTATCGCCTTGAGCGCGCTTTCTATCGCGGTCGCAGTCGGCGTAATCTCGGATTTGGATCAACCTTACGGCGGGCTCTTCAGTATCCCCAGCGCGGCGACGCGCAATGCGCTTGCCGATATGGTCCGCGAGTGACGTCGCCCGAAAGCGAAAAACTTCGTCGCCTTCGGTCTCTCGCCGAGGAGCTGAATCCGATGGTCGTGACGGTGACGGGCCGCATTCGCCCGGATCTTTAGGTCGCGGGAAGCGGAATGTGCCGTCAGGAATCGGGTTGAATTTGACGCTTGGCTGCGCATGTTTCGCTCATGATCAAACGGGAAGCGACGCCATGAGCGAGGCTGCTCAGTATCATGTCTTCGAGACTGCAATGGGCATGTGCGCAATCGCCTGGAGCAACGCGGGGGTCGCGCGCTTTCAACTGCCGACGAAAACCGCCGACGCCGCCGACCGGTTGATGCGCCGCCGCGTTTTTGGCGCAGAGCCGGGCGCGCCGCCGGGAGAGGTTGCAACTGTCATCGAGGCGGCGAAACGGTACTTTGCTGGCGAGGAAATGGACTTCTCGCAGGTTCGGCTCGACCTTGCTGGCCACGGCGCGTTCTTTGCTCAAATCTATGACGCTCTGCGCCGGGTCGGCTGGGGGCGCACCACCACCTATGGCGCGCTAGCCAAAGAGGTCGGCGCGGGTCGCGAGGCGGCGCGCGACGTCGGCGAGGCGATGGCGAGAAACCCGACGCCGTTGATCATTCCCTGTCATCGGGTGCTGGCGGCGGGCGGCAAAATCGGCGGATTCTCCGCTCCCGGCGGTTCGAAAACAAAGGCTCGCATGCTCGAATTGGAGGGCGTTCGCACCGGGCCGCCAGAAGCGGTCCAACAGGCTTTCAGTTTCTGAACTGAAGCTATCCGCAATTCGTCTGATCGCTCGCTCTCGTCTAGAAGAGCGGGGCCCTAAGACCGGAAGCACGGCTAGCAAGCGTAAGCGGGATACCCGAGCCGCCCTGAAATGAGAAAAGCCGCCCATAGGCGGCTTTTCCTTCTTGATTTCGGCAGCTCTAAGCGAGCGAAACTGCGCCCGCGCGTTTGTGAGCGACACGACGGCCGGCGATTCCCAGACCGACGAAGCCGATTAGCATCATCACCCACGTCGAAGGTTCCGGGACAGTCGGGCCGCCACCGCCGCTGATGACGAAGTGATCAGCGAGCACGGCGGGTTCGCCGTCAATCCCTGACGAGGTGTAGACATCCACGATGTTGTTTGGGCTAGCTCCGGTAATGTCAGTCAGGAACGTGGTGTCGTCAGCATCAGTAAAGGGAAAGGTCACCCCTGCATCGATGGGATTGCCGGCCCCTATGGGCCCAACACCATAGGTGAATAGAGGCCCGTAGGCATGGACCGCATCCGCCGAGCCGGGAAGAAGACCAATAGCCGGGTACCCGGCGCTGTTGCTGGACATCGCCATCACCGCGCCGTTGAACTCGCCGATATAACCATGGCCACTTTCAACAGCGAATTTCGCAGCGTTGACGAACAACTGATTTATGTTCGCGTCGTAGACATCGCCGCTGCCGGAGCCGAAAAGGTTGTCCGACGCGTCATTGGTGAATGCGGCAACGCCCCCTTCGGTCGAGCCAGACCCGACATAAGACGCAATATTGGCCGCCGCTGCAGCGCTTAAGGGGGTGCCGAAGCCAGAGTCCTCTCGACTAACGATTACTGTTTTGAACGAGTTCAGGAAACCTGGCGTTGCAAGCTGTGCGGTTGTGACAAGTGTATAGTCACCCGGGCCAAAGGCGTTGTCCAAAGTCGACAAAATGCCACTGCCGCCCCCACCGGGCGTTGTGTCGCCGTCAAGCCATACGGCAAAATCCGCAGACATCGCGGGCGCAGCGGCGAACAATGCGATCAAAGCTGTCGATGCAAGAATGGTGCGTGAATAGTGCTTAAGCATTGAATCCCCCTTGTCGTTATGGCGAGCCCCACTCGTAATCCCCGAGGCGCCCGCCGAAAACACGTAAACGTGTACACGATAACGTTACGTAATTTTAATGAAATGTCAACTGGCGGGTTGTGCGCGGGTTTACAGCGTTCACCCCTCCAACGCCTGATCGAGATCGCGGATCAAATCGTCCGCGGTCTCGAGGCCGATCGACAGGCGCACGACGTCATCGCCGGCCCCGGCGGCGACGCGCTGCTCGTCGGTCAGTTGCCGATGGGTGGTCGACGCCGGATGCAGGATAAGGCTGCGCGTGTCGCCGATATTTGCCAGATGCGAGAAGAGGCGCACGCCCTCGACCAGCTTGACGCCGGCCTCGAACCCGCCCTTGACGCCGAAGGTGAACACGGCCCCCGCGCCTCTTGGCAGATACTTTTGCGCCAGCTTGGCATACAGACTGTCCTTCAGGCTGGCGTAGGAGACCCAGGCGACTTTCGGGTGCTGGCTCAGGAATTCCGCCACCTTGCGGGCATTCTCGACATGCCGCTCCATCCGCACATGCAGGGTCTCGATGCCGGTGATCGTGAGGAATGCGTTCATCGGCGCAAGCGCGGGCCCAAAGTCGCGTAAGGCGACAGCGCGCGCCTTCATAGTGAAAGCGAAATCGCCGAAGTTCTCGAAAAACTTGAGGCCGTGATAGGCGGGCTCCGGATCGGTCAGCGAGGGAAAGCGGTTCCCCTGCGACCAGTCGAATTTGCCGGACTCGACCACGACGCCGCCGAGCGAATTACCGTGCCCCGCGAGGAACTTGGTCGTCGAGTGAACGACGATGTCCGCGCCGTGCTCGATCGGCCGGCAGAGATAAGGCGTCGCCAAAGTGTTGTCGACGATCAGCGGCAGGCCGGCCTCATGCGCGATATCCGCGACCCGCTTGATGTCGACAACCACGCCCCCGGGATTGGCCAGGTTCTCGATGAAGATCGCCTTGGACTTCGGCGTCAGGCTTTTACGGAAGTTCTCAGGCTCGGTCGGATCGACGAAATGGCAGGTCCAGCCGAGCTTCTTGAACGACAGGCCAAACTGGGTGAGCGAGCCGCCGTAGAGGTTGCGCGAGGCGACGAACTCGTCGCCCGGCTCCATCAGCGTGAAGAACGTCAGGAACTGGGCGGCATGCCCTGAAGAGGCGGCGACCGCCGCGCGCCCGCCCTCGAGCGCGGCGATGCGCTCTTCCAGCACCGACACGGTCGGATTGGTCAGCCGCGAATAGATGTAGCCGAAATTGTGCAAGTTGAAGAGCGAGGCGGCGTGATCGACGTCGTCGAACACATAGGCCGTTGTCTGATAGATCGGGGTCGAACGCGCCCCGGTGGTTGGGTCAGGCGCCGCGCCGGCATGGATCGCGCGGGTTTCGAAGCCGTAATCCAGATTGCGCGGGGGCGCCGGGCGGCCCTTGACCCGGCGCTGCAACGGCGCCGCGGGCGGCCGATTCTGGACGATGCCGCTGTTGACGCCGCTCCACGACAATTCGCCGCCGAGCCGCCCAAATTCGATCTTCGGGCAGCGGTTCATGATCACTTCGAGCCCGGCCAACTCCGCTGCTTTCGCCGCCGCGTCGTTGCGGACGCCCAGTTGCATCCAGACCACCTTCGCGCCAATGGCGATCGCGTCCGCAACCACGCCAGGCGCCTCGTCGGAGTTGCGGAACACGTCGACCATGTCGACGTGATCGGGAATCTCGCGCAGCGACGCATAGGCCATCTCGCCGAGCAGGGGCTTGCCCGCAATGCCCGGATTGACGGGGATCACCCGATAGCCTTTGCCCTGCAGGTACTTCATCACGAAGTAGCTGGGGCGGTTCCAGTTCGCCGACGCGCCGACAAGCGCAATCGTCCTCACCCGCTCAAGAATCGAGCGGATCTTCGCGTCGGAATACGGAATCGGCTCCAGGTCGGCCATGCGCTGCTCTCTGGTAGAAAGCGCCCACTCTAGCGCAAATGGCGGCCTGCTTCAGCGCAAGTGGCGCGCCCGGGCAAAGGCAAATAAACGCTCATAAGTGCGCGTAAACGCCTCCTAAACGCCTCCTAAACGGGCATAAACGCTAGGAAAAGTGCTAGCGTTTACTAGCGTTTGTTTTTTCGAATTGAGACTTTTCAATGGGTTACGGCCGATTGAAATTAGGAAATCTCCTCTGCTTGGCTCGTCTTCGGAAGGCACGGCGCTTTCCGGCAGACTGGAGAAGATAACACAAATTCCGACTTTCACAAAGAGATTGCTTCGCAAAATCGCCGCGCTCCGACCGACCTCGCCGAGCGGCCGGGTCGGGCTGGGCAGTCAAAACCTGACGTTTGGTTCCCACGCCGCAGGACCGGACTCGACGGATTGTGTGGAAAAACTCGATTTTTCGCGTCGATCACAATTTAAACGGTAATAGACGACCTTGAAAGAAAATTCGGCAGGGGTTCGGCCGCGCGGGCGGTCTTGCCGCGTGTGGCCCTCCCATGCGCCTTATCGTGACGATTACCCGCGCCGATGAGGTTCGGCGCGTGAAATCGAGATTTTCGCGATCGGTCATTTTGCGGGTTTTTCCACACAATCGACGTATTGTGGACCTCGCAGGCCCCGGCCATTAACGCCCGCAGTTGGGCGCAGAGCGGACGTTTATGCACCTAATTTCTGCACCGCGTAACCCTTTGATTTCCTTGTGGCGATAATCGCGTCGCTCATGCGCAGCCAGCCTCAAAAGAGGCCAGCTAAGCGCGCTATGAAGAGCAGGGCGGCAACAAACACGAAAGCCGCAATGCCCTTAAGCCCTTCCGCCTCGGCTTTGATGCCGAACAGTGAAACCGAGATTCGTTCTTTCGGGGCCATACGTCACCTGAGGTCGTGGTGACACCCCATCAAGCACAGAGTCATTCTGGGGACAAAAATGTATCTTTTCCATCCCCGGAAAGAGATTCCTCCATTGCCTGAACGAACACATCGCGACCCAAGGCGGCAACCATGTTGTCGAACATCCGGGCGACTGGCGCGAAAGTGGTCTTGGCATTTTTGTATCGCTTCAAAAGGGCCGCTTCCGCGCCACGGACCAAATTATCGTCCACAATACGTTTAATCGCCTTTCGTTCTGATAGCCCGTCGCGTCGCTTCAGCAATTCGACATGCATCACGATTGTAACGTCGTCTTGCTTCCGTGTAGCTGGCCTTCCACGCCCTCGCGGCGCGCCAACGAAGCCAGGCACATGCTGACGCGCCAAGTGCCAAGCAAGATTTGCCCATGCCGCCGCCATCTTCGGCCCGCCTTCGAACGCGTCAGTGGAATCAAGGCCATAATGAGCGAACAGCGCCTTCATTTTGGCGTCTATAAACGCGTCGATTTCGCCGTCAGCGGGCAGGGTAAGGGCCGTATATTTTGGCAAAGGTTCAGCCAAAATCCCTGCGTAAGGCTTCTTGTCCGACTTGCGCGGCGGCATTACTGATCCTCGCGCCCGAACGCGACCGGGTGGCATTCTCTGCGCAGGTTGTAAGCCGCGAAATTGGGCAGCGTGTAACTTATCGCGGAGTGTCGCACGGTCTGGTTGAGTTTCCCGCCACTCGCGCTTACTCGAATTCGGCAAGCTCCCTGAGCAACGCTCTCTGCTTAGCTGTCTCTCTTCCTCGTTGTTCCTTTCTTCTCATCTACCTTCGTGTACATACGGCAAAAGACTCCTTGGCCCAGTTGCAGCACGCTCAGCAGAATTGCCGCTACCATTTGCGACACCGCGCCCGCTCCCGCCCCTGCCCCTTGATTGAGGTTATGGCCGACATCGGCGGCAATGTACGTCACCAAGAGCGTTTGGGATGCGTTGGCGGCTATCTTGAGTCTCTTGCGAAGAGCTTCGTACTTTTTGCTGTTAGTGCATATCAGGTCGAACAGCTCAGCTTTGACCGCGTCAAAGAACGGTGCGGGAAGGATTTTGTAATACGATACTATTCCTCCCGTCCTCGGTGCATGACCCAAGGGTTTTCGCGCCGCGGCAGTCCGGTACCCTTTCGGCGCGCGGGCGTATCTGCCTGACTTGCCTGCGAATTTTTTTGGGGCAATCTTGTGCGAATATTCCCTAGCAGAGAAGAAGGCAGAACCGTCGCGAAGCTGGCGCGCCGCAAGTTTTGTTCGTTTGGTAGTTGCGAGCATCAGCCCGCGCTCGGTGAATATCTCCCCTACATTTAATCCCATGGGAGGCCCCCGATTTTTGCGACATCGACACTACGATCCGCAACTGCCAACCTCTACAAAGCGTGTGGACAGCATTGCTAGATAGACGGCGACCGCTTGGCGGCTTATCGCGCTTTGGCTCGGCGCTTTCTCAAAACCCCTTGCCTTTGGGGGAAAAATCGCTGTTTCAACAAATATGTCGATTTCTGCACCAATGGCAACGTCTGCAAATAGGTCGATTTGACCCCTTCGCCAAAGCCATCGGTGAATGACCGCAATTTGCGCCTTCCCGCCATTCAGTCGGGGACAAAGCATTTGATTTTGACGATAGGCGGTCCTGTCGCAAGGCTAGCCAGAATGGCGTTGCCAACCGCGACCGCTTGTCCGTCACGGCCGCGGCTCGGGCGCCCGCTTCTCGACGGGCAGGCCGGCCGCGGCCCAGCCGTCTGAGCCCTCCGGATACCAGGCGACATCCGCGTAGCCCAGCGCGAGCGCGCGCTTGGCCGCGTTCCAGGACATCCAGCAATCCTTGAGGCAGTAGAAGACGAGAGGCCGCGGGCGGCCGCCCAAAGCTTTGTCGAGCCCGCGCCGAAAATAGTCGAGCATGACGGGGGCGAGCTCGCCGTAACCGGTGTCGGGGAGCCACAGGCTGCCCGGTATGTCGGACCGGGGCTTGTCGCGCCAGACGACATCGGGGGGCAGATTTTTCGGGCGCGGCGCCTGCGGCAGAACGTCGATGAAGGCGCCGTCGCCGGCGCGCCACATCGCCGCCGCCTCATCGGTCGTGAGCACCCGCGCGCCCTTGAGGGTCGAAGGCGTCGGCGCCCGGTAATCGCTCTGCCGATAGGAATCCGGCTCAGGCGGCGCGTCGCCGGCCGCCGCTCCGAACGCTGCAAGAAAAGTGAAGCCGAGGGCTGCAAGAAGCGCCCATCGGCGGCTCGAACTGTTTAATCTCACGACCACTCTATCCGGCTTCCGCTTTTAGTCTCGCCTATAGCATGATGCGAGTGGGTGAGCCGCAGTCGTCATCGCGAGCGCAAGCGAAGCGATCCAAAGATGAAGAGGGCCGGAACGGTAGCTTTGGATCGCCGCGTTGCTTCGCGCCTCGCGATGACGATTTCCGCCATTGCCGCCACAATCGAAGGGCGTTGCCCGGCGCCGGCGGCCTGCTATGCTCCCGCCGAAATGTCGAATTGGAACATGGGTTGGTTGCTTGGCGTCGTCATCGCCGCCCTCGCCTTGTCGATGCAAAGCGCGTTCTGCGCCGAGGCTCTCTCCCCGCTGCCAGTCCAGGAAGTCGCGCCCGGCGTGTTCGTACACGTTGGCGAAATCGCTCTTATGAGCGAAGAGAATCTGGGCGACATCGCCAATATCGGCTTCGTGATCGGCGACAAGGGCGTCGCCGTGATCGACACCGGCGGGAGCGTCCCGATTGGCAGGCGATTGCTCGCCGCCATCCGGTCCCTGACCGACAAGCCCATTCTCTATGTCATCAATACGCATGAGCATCCCGATCACGTCTTCGGAAACGCGGCCTTTGACGGGATCGGCGCAACCTTTGTCGGCCACCGCAATTTGCCGCGAGCCCTGGCCATGCGTGGCGAATTCTATCTGAAGGCGTTTCGCCGGATCATCGGCGACAAGCTCGTCGATGAGGTCAAGATCATTCCGCCGACGTTGACCGTGACAGATCGCATGACGCTCGATCTCGGCGGAAGGGCGCTCACCTTGCAGGCCTGGCCACCGGCGCATACGGACTGCGACCTCACCATCCTCGACACGGCGACCCGGACGCTGTTCGCCGGCGACCTCGTCTTCGTGAAGCATCTGCCGATCATCGACGGCTCAGTGAAGGGCTGGCTTCAAGACCTCCCCGCGCTGGCGAAGGTTCCCGCCGTGCGGGTCATTCCCGGCCATGGGCCCGTCGGTCTGCCGTGGCCCGAGGCGCTCGACAGCGAGCGGGCCTATTTCGAGGGCCTCGCAAAGGACGTGAAGGCATCGATCGCCAAAGGCGAGCCGGTCGAGGGCGCGACCAAATGGGCCGGGCAGTCGCAGAGGGATGACTGGAAGCTGTTTGAGGATTATAATCGACGCAACGTGACGGCCGCCTATTCGGAATTCGAATGGGACCAGTAGACGCCGGCACTCGGGATGGAGGCGCTTCGATGGCGCAGAACCTCAGCAGACGGCAGACCCTCGCGAGCCTGGCGCTCCTTTGCGCGAGCGGACGCGCTTTCGCTCAAGCCGACCAGGATCCTGACGCCTGGCCGGAGCTCGTGCACCTGTTCTTCAACGATGCGACAATTGTAGAGGACCAAGGCCTCGTCGCCTTCGAGGCGCCCCCGCGCGCCGAGGATGCGGCGCTGGTGCCCGTGTCGTTTTCGGCCAAATTGCCGGAAGGCGACAAGCGCCGCGTCGTCAAGCTCACGCTCGTAATCGATCAGAATCCAGTGCCGTTGGCCGCCGCATTCACGCTCGGGGAGGCGGCGAGCGACACGCGCATCTCGACCCGGGTCAGGGTCAATTCCTACACCAACGCCCGCGTCGTCGCCGAACTCAGCGACGGCTCGCTCCATATGGCGACGCGGTACATCAAGGCGTCCGGCGGATGCTCGGCGCCCATGGTCAAGACCATGGACGAAGCGCTGGCGGCGCTCGGCCAGATGAAGTTCCGCATCCTGCCGCCCACTCCCGAGGCGCCGCACGAGGCGCTGCTCATGGTCCGCCACCCGAACAATTCCGGTTTGCAGATGGATCAGGTGACGCGGCTCTATACGCCGGCGCGCTATATCGACAAGCTCGCGGTCTATCAGGGACCGGATCTCGTTTTCTCGATGGCGGCCGGCATATCGATCTCGGAAGACCCTAACTTCCGCTTCACCTTCAAACCGAACGGCGCCAAGATGTTTCGCGTTGAGGCCGAGGACACGGCCGGCAAGGCGTTCTCCGGCGCATGGCCCGCGAGTCGCGACGGGGCGTGAAATAAGGGTTGGCTTGGCCTTGTCGAGCAGGCCGGCGCTCCCGGTGAAGTGACGCCAGTCGCGGCTTCCGCCCGGGAGAAGGCTCACGTTTGCGGGCAAAAAGGGGCCTTTACCCCCACCTCGCGGATAGGGGAATACGGCGACTCTTTACACTGTGATCGCCATCACAGGCGCCGTGTCGGCTCTCGAATATCGTCCTCGTGGGTCGTCTCGGGATTTTGCTGCGCCTGCCTTCGACAAGGGCGCTCGCGAGAGAGGCCCGCAGAGGAGGACGCAAGCCATGTCCGCACACACGCCCGCACAGCTGATGAAGAGGTTTCGGACTTACCGAACCCCGCCGGCGGGCTTCGACCCGCAGAGCGCCCCTGCGGAACGCCTTGCGCTCTACGGGTATCCGCGTCGTCCAGACCATATCAGGGAGCCGGTCCTATGGGCGCTTTGGCAGAAGGTTTTCAAGCGCGCCCCGAACATTCACATGACGACGGCTCAACTCGCGCTCGACCGCGTGATGACCGAGCGCGACCCGATGAAACACCTTAGGGCGGATTTCAGCCCGTCCGGGTGGGCGAGCGCTACCGTCTCGACTAGCTCCCTCGGTCTCACGCAGCCGGCCAATACAGTCTTTGCCGAGTGGGTCGTGCCGACGATCTTTCCTGTCCAGGGTGATCCCTCGACCGCGCTCACGGTCGGGTTCTGGGTCGGCCTCGACGGCTCCGACACGGATTCGTACGAGCTGCTGCAGGCCGGGACGGCCGCCACCATTACCGGCAACAGCGTCAGCTATTGGGCGTGGGCCGAGTGGTTCACAAGCAGGTACAAAACACCCGCAGCCGCGGTGACCAATTTCGCCATACAGCCGGGCGATCTCGTCTCCTGTCTCGTCTGCGGACCTCTCCCGGGCAGCACGAACGGGTCGGCGTCCTTCCTGAACTACCGGACAAATCAGGCGCTGACGGTCGGCATTCCGGCGCCTGGTTCGGACATCACGTCGGTTGGCTCGCGAGCAATCTGGGCGGTCGAGGGGATCTCGGCGGATCTGCCGGATTTCGCGCCGGTCGTCTTCGACAATATTACCGCCGGGACTCAAGCGAAGGCGTTCAACCTCTCGCCGGGCGGCGTCACGTCGAACATCGCCGGCAACGGCGGGGCCACGTTGGCGCTAGCGTTCATCGCCTCGCCGACGGTCGCTCTCGTGACGTGGGAAGGCAGCGCCTGATCACAAGCGTAGGCGCCCGTCCTCGCTTGGTGGTATAGTGGCCAAGGCCGCAGGGGAACCTACACCCGATTGGATACACAATTCGCGGCTGAACGAAGTCGCCAGTTTGACCAACTCAGCGAACCATCTCCCATCGCGAGGCGTCCTGGTTCCAATCGAGCCCAAGCTTTGGAGCGAGCAGCCGCACTACGTGCTGGGACAGGACAGGACGACGATCGGCCGCGGCTCCAACTGCGACATTCGTATTGGCAACCCGACCATATCCCGGATGCATTTGGAACTGGCATGGCGGGCGGATGCGCTGGTCCTCACCCATCTCAGTCCCGTGAACCCGACCTTCGTGAATGGGGCGCCGGTCGCTGAGCCTCGCGCTCTGCGCAATGGCGACATCATCGAAGTCGCAGACGGGGTTGCGCTTCGAGTTCGAGCTGCTCGACAGCGGCGACGAGGCGGCCACGCAGTTTCGCGGACGCGACGTGCGCCGGATGTACGCGATTCTGTCGGCCGATGTGTTCGGCTACGCCCGCCTGGTGGAGCAAGACGATCTGGCGACAGCCCGGCAGCTCGAGGGATGCCTGAAGATCGTCCGGGACCGCGTCGAACAGATGGACGGGCGCATTTTCCAGGTTGCCGGCGATGGAATCGTGGCGCTGTTCAACAGCGCGGGCTCCGCGGTGAAATCGGCTGTCGTCTGGCAAACGGACATTGCGCGTTTGAACGCTGGGCTGCCGCCGGCGCGCAGAATGGAATTTCGTGTTGGGATCAATTCCGGAGACTTACTTGTTACGCCTGTAGGCGCCATCATCGGCGACGCCATCAACATTGCCGCTCGCGTTCAGACCATCGCGCCGCCGGGAGGCATTTTCATAAGCGGCGTGGTGCGCGATCAGCTCCAGGGCCAAGTCGACCTTAGATTCGGGTTTGTCCCAACCGACGGGATGAAGAATCTGTCGCGCGAAGTTCGCGTCTATCGAGTTCGAGTTTTGATCTTGCGAACGACCGGAGACGCTACGCGACCGGCGCCGCGTATTGCCGCAGGCGGCTCACCATCTCGTCCGAATATTGCCGTCTGAGGCCAGCGGCCTCCATGGCGTCACCGTTGACCCGGCGAGTGATCGCGTCGATGTCCCATTGGTCGGCCAGGGGAAGGCAGCCGTTGCTGGCCAAGTACCAGCAGCCAGACAAAGCCGCGCCGTCGGTCGTATCGCAAAACTGCGCCGCCTGCTCGGCAGTCTTGCCGATCGCGCGCGCGAAGGCGGCATATTCATCGCGCCCCGTGAGCTGAATGAGACCCCGTCCGCGAAAGCGGTAGCCGTCGCCGCTTGCTGCGTCCCCGTTGCCGTTGACATTGGCGTAGACGAAATCCGCAAATTGTCGCTGATCGGCGCAATAGGGCTCCGCCGCCGTCGGCGTCGGAAACAGCGCCGGCCAGACCTGGCACGCCCGGTCGGGGCTGTAATAGAGGTCTTCGACAATCTCTGTCAGCGCCGGCCCCGCCTCCACCAGAAACTGCCCCATCGCCGCGGCGCGGCGCCGGTCATTCGAAAAGTCGAACGTTTCGAAGGCCGAGATGAGAGCCGGAACCCATAAGGCCGCATTTGCCTCCGGGCAGACGCTTCGCATCGCGGCGGCGAGAGCAGCCGCGTCTTCGTCGGGCTGCGGAACGGGCGAAACGGTTGTACGACGTCGCGGAACGGGAACAAGGGGCGGGGCTTTTGCGGAGGTGGTCTTAGTTCCCGGAATGACGACCGACATCGTATTTTCAATGAAGTCCGCGCCGATATATCCGGATCCGGCGATCCCCAGCATGAGCTTCCAGTTGCCGGGGTTGACCGTGATGATGTTTTCGAGATTGAGCGCGATCCCGGCAAGAATTCCGGCGATGAACCCGATCATCAGGCTCAGGACGAGATAGGCGAGGCTGAATTCAGCCTGCTCGGACGGCGTTGTCGAGTTGAGCGCGCCGGCGTTCTTCAGGCCGACAATTGCGCGCACGCCCTGCCCGAGGACTCCGAGAAGCCCGCACAGCAACAGCGCGAGGAGAATGGTCCCTACGGTTGGAATGCTCCCCTGCGTGGCCATATGCCCGCCCCTTACGCGACGGCATCCTCTTGGCAGCGAATGCTTGACGAAGAACTAACGGATCTTGGCGGTCACTTGCCCCACTTCGCCGCCTCCCCAGGCCTCCTGTCGCTCGCCGCCACGTAAAGTCCGCTGCCGATGATGACGGCGTTGCCGACTATGATGGGCGACGAGGGCGCGTCGCGCCAGACCAGCCAGCCTAAGATCGCGGCCCACAGCAAACCCGTATATTGCGGCGGGGCCAGCACTGCGGCGCGCGCGAAAGAAAGCGCCCGGACGACGCAGATGATGCAGATCATCGCGACAACGCCAACAAGGAACATGAGGCCAAGATCAAAAAGGCTGGGCGTCGTCCACGCCCAAGGAATGGTCGCCGCCCCGACGAGACCCGTCCCGACGAATTGCCAAAGAACGAGCGGCATCCAGTGGATGCCCCGAAGGTCGCGGGTGATCACCTGGCTCAGCGCATAGGCAATCGCTCCGAATAGCGCGATCGGCGCGCCCCAGGAGAGCATGTGCGACGAGGGCCTGAGCGCAATGAGGACGCCAACGAAGCCGACCAGAACCGCGATCCAGCGAAAGCGCTCAACCTTTTCGCCGAGCAGCGGCGCCGACAGCGCAGTGACGATGAGCGGCGTCGCCATATAGAAGGTCATCACGTCGGCTAGCGGCATGGTGCGCGTCGCGTAGTAGAAGGCGAAGGTGTCCGCCGCCGCGCATAAGACGCGCAGGACCTGAAGCGCCGGCCGACGTGGATCGATCAGTTTGACGCGCAGCGAAAGGACCATCGGCGCGAGCACGACGCCGGCGCCGACCGTGCGCAACAACATCAGCTGGCCGACGCCATAATCCTTGACCAGCCATTTGCCGAGCGCGTCGTTGACCGCGAACATCGCGACGCCGGCGAGATAGAGAAGGACGCCGAGGCCCGCGGTTCCGGAGCGAGGGATCGGCATAAGATCCTGGAGATCTGGCGGTCGTTGGCCGCCTTAGCGCGTCGCCCCCGCGCAGTCGGGGACGGGGAAACGTCCTGAGCCCAGGGGGCCCGGCAAGGCTCGAGAGCAGCGGGCTCGCTCCCGCGAACCCCACAAGCGAAACGTCAGCGCGAATAGAACTCGATGACGAGGTTCGGCTCCATATGCGTCGGATACGGCACCTCGGATAAGCCCGGAACGCGGGTGAGCTTGGCCGTGCCCTTGGCGTGATCGGCTTCGACATAGTCGGGCACGTCCCGCTCGGCCAGCGCATTGGCTTCCATCACCAAAGGCATTTGACGCGAGGATTCCTTGATCTCGATGAGATCGCCGACCCTGACCTGATATGAGGGGATGTTGACGCGCCGGCCGTTGACCCTGATGTGGCCATGGTTGACGAACTGGCGCGCGGCGAACACCGTCGGGACAAATTTGGCGCGGTAGATCAAGGCGTCGAGCCGGCGTTCGAGCAACCCGATGAGATTGGCGCTCGAGTCGCCCTTGAGGCGAAGGGCCTCGACATAATATTTGTGGAACTGGCGCTCGGAAATGTTGCCGTAATAGCCCTTGACCTTCTGCTTGGCCTTGAGCTGGGTGCCGAAGTCGGTCGCCTTGCCCTTGCGGCGCTGGCCATGCTGGCCCGGCCCGTATTCACGCTTGTTGAAGGGGCTGCGGGGGCGGCCCCAGATATTTTCGCCCATCCGGCGATCGATCTTGTATTTCGCTTCCGCGCGCTTCGTCATCGCAATTCCTCTTAAGGTCGTTCAGGTTCAACGAGGAACGCGCCCTCCTCTGCGCTCGAAGGAGCGCCGACAGGCCTTCAGCCGAGCTAGGCTTGAGGCCGCGAGTGCGTCAAACAGCAAGCGCGCTCCCGGTAGCCGAGAGCGCGCCTGAAGGCGGCCCTCCTAAATGGCTGCGCCTCGGCTGTCAAATCCTATGTGCGAACCCCGGGCGGGGGCTTGCTCGGAAACCGCAGCAAAACAATCAGGGATCGATCGCATGTTTGCGATCGGGGCAGCCCGACATGCAGACGGTGTATGCGAAAAACGCGTTACTTTGCGGCATCTATCGTCGAAAGGGTTAGTTTTTTCTGCATCCGAGTGCCGAATCTGGCTACGGGCGGTGGTCAATAGGGGATTCGTCATGCAGTTTTCACATTTATTTGTGCATCGCACCATTGACTTTTGCGGCGCAGCAATCTACCTGGGCCCGGTCTAGTGAGGAACGAAGTCCTCGGCTCGATGGGTCGAGGCCGGGTCAGGAGGGCGGTCAATTCGAAGGAGACCGCCATGAAGAAGTTCTCTCTCACTAAATTCCTGCGCGCGCGCCGTGTTTATTGGAACGTCTTGCAGGAGCTTTCGGCTTATACCGATCGCGAGCTGCACGACATCGGCATCGACAGGGCCGATATCCATCAGATCGCTCGCCTGGCTTCGCAGGAAAACGCGTAAGCCTCAAATGGCGGCGCCGTTTCGTGGCGCCGCCATTGCCTCATTTCCGATTATAGACGTCGTCGATTCGGACGATGTCATCCTCGCCGAAATAGCTGCCGGTCTGAACCTCGATCAGCTCGACGTCGATCTTCCCAGGGTTGGCGAGGCGATGGGTTGAGCCGATCGGCAAATAGATCGAACTCGTTCTCGTGGACGAGCGTCACTTTGTCGTTGAGCGTGACCTCCGCCGCGCCGCGCACGACGACCCAGTGCTCGGCGCGATGGTGATGCTTCTGCAAGGACAGGCGGCCGCCGGGGCGCACCACAATGCGCTTGACCTGATAGCGCGAGCCCTGATCGATGCTCTGATAGTATCCCCACGGCCGGTAGTTGCGCCGATGCTCGGTCGCTTCCCGATGGCCCTGCGCCTTCAGGTCCTCGACGAGCTTCTTCACCTTGGCGGTCTGTGACCGGTCGGCGACCAGGACCGCGTCGCCGGTGGCGACGACAATCACGTCTTTGAGGCCGATGACAGCGGCCAATTGCTCTTCCGAACGCACGAGCACGTTCGATGAATCGATGACCATCGCCCGTCCGCGCAGGCTGTTGCCGTTGGCGTCGCGCGGGCTTAAGCGCCAGACCGTCGACCACTCGCCCACGTCTGACCACCCGACGTCGGCCGTTAACACCACCGCCCTGTCGGTTCGCTCCATCACCGCATAGTCGATCGAGGTTTTCGGAGCCTTCGCGAAGGACTCATGGTCGAGGACGACGAAACCGAGGTCCGTTTTCGCATTCGCCACAGCCGCGACGGTCGCCTCCGCGATCTCCGGCTCGAACCGCGCAAGCTCCTCCAGCATGACGTCGGCGCGGAAGACGAAGTTGCCCGAGTTCCATAGATAACCGTCTTCAATGAACGCGCGCGCGCGCGTTTCGTCGGGTTTCTCCACGAACCGCTCGATCCGCCGCACATGCGAAGCGAGCGTGAGCGGCGCGCCCGGATGAATGTAACCATAGCCGGTGGCTGGATGGTCGGGGGTGACGCCGAAGGTTACGATTTCGCCCGCATTGGCCGCTGCGTAGGCCTCCGCGCAGAGGCTGGCGAATTGCTTTCCGTCCTCAAACACGTGATCGGCGGCGAGCACGGCGACGACCGTCTTGGGATCGCGGGCAGCCGCCCAAGCGGCCGCGGCGGCGACGGCGGCGGCGCTATCGCGCCGGTCCGGCTCGAGCAGGATCGTCGCCTCGGCGCCGATCTCCCGCAATTGCTCGGCGACGCGAAAGCGATAGTCGAAATTGGTGATCACCACCGCCGGATCGAACACAGCGGGATCGCTGACCACGCTGACGATCGTCTGAAAGGTCGAACGCTGCCCGATCAGGGGAATAAACTGCTTGGGCAAGCTCTCCCGCGATTCGGGCCACATGCGGGCGCCAGCTCCGCCGCACATGATGACTGGCGTTATCTTCGGCATTCATTCCCCGGTTTGGCGCTCACAATCGCCGGCCGGGCCTCCTCTGCAATAACTGCAGCGCCAAAGCAATGCCCATAGCTGGTCGCCGACCGTCAGGCTTTACGGGTCGGCAGCCGCGCGCGGCTCAGGGAAGCGATAAAAGCCGTCGAGGCGGCTGTCGCCGTGAGCGCCAGCGCGAAGGCGCCAAAAGCGGCCGGCAGCGACAGCGTCTGCGCAATGGCGCCGGTCATGAGCGGCGCGGGGAGGCGACTCAGCGCGCTGAACAGCGAAGCCGAGGCGAGTCCGACCGCCGGTCCGGCCGCCGCCTGACGCGCCGCCAAGGCAAATCCGCACGGCACGATGGGGCCGGTGCCGACGCCGATCAGGGCGAAGCCCGCAACGCTCGCGGCAAACCCGGCCTGCAGGCTAACCAGAGCGAAGCCGGCCGCCGCGATCGCGAACGACGCGATGATCAGGCGAAGGTCGGTGACGCGAAGGCGGATCGCGTCGACATTGAAGCGCAGCGCAGCTTGGCAAGCGGAAAAGAACGCCGCGCCGAGGCCGGAAATCGCGGCCAGCTTCGGCGCCTCTTCGCGCAACAACAGCGTCGACCACACCGACGCCGCGAGTTCCGCAGCGATCGAGACGCCGACGACGACGCCGAGCCCAATCAGCACCGGCGCGAAGGACAATCCGCTTCGCCCTATCGACCCGACCGCCGCAGGAACGGGACGATCGTTCGCTGCGGCGCGATGGTAGGCGACGCCCGCGCCGGCGAGCGCGAGCGCGACGAGAACGCCCGCCGCCCAAGGCGCCGGCCCGACAACGATCAAACTGCCGAGTATCGCGCCAAGCGCCATGCCGGCCGACGCAGCGCAGTGCAGCCGAGCCAGAATCGGGCGTCCCAGCCCTCGCTCGATCCGTGCGCCCTCGGCGTTCATGAGCACGTCGACCACGCCACCGACGAACCCCGCGATGATCAGGGCGATCGCGAGCCAAGTTTCACTCGAGGCGTTGAGCAGCGCGCATAGGGTCGCGCCGAAGAGGATTGCCGAGAGAGATAAAGCCTGCTCGACGCCAAAACGATGCGCAAGCGCCGCGCCCGCCGACATGGCGATGAGGTAGGCGCCGGTATAGACGGTCAAGAGAACGCCGAACGTCGATGCCTCGACGCCGCAGCGGATCAAAATCGCACCCGAGGCGCCGCCCCAGAGCCCGACGCCGATGCCCAAGGCGAAGAACATCGCGGCGACCGCTACATGGAGACGGGCGCCAAGGCCGGAGGAGCGGGTCGACGGGACGGCGGTCAAAAGTCGGTCGGCGCGCCGCCTTCCGCCTTGCGGCGGGCGACGAAGGCGGTCAGCGCCTCGAGGCGCTCGGCCTCGAGCGGCGGCGGGACAAAATCACGCAGGCGATCGGCGACGACGCGCTCGGCTGCGTCCAACGCGGTCGGCGAGCCGGCCTCGCGCCAAGTCTCATAATTCCGCCAGTCGGAGATGTTGGGCGGGAAAAAGGCGGTGCGGTAGCGCGACTGCGTGTGGTCGGCGCCGAAGAAATGCCCGCCGGGGCCGACTTCTCGCATCGCGTCGAGCGCGAGTTCCGCGTCGTCGACCCGCAGCGGCCGCAAGAACTCGGCGACCATCGCCAACAGGTCGGCGTCGAGCGCCATCTTCTCGAACGAGGCTTGCAACCCCCCCTCCATCCAGCCCGCGCCATGCATGAGAAAGTTGACGCCGCCCATGATCGCGCCCCACAGCGAAAATACGCTCTCATAAGCCGCCTGGGCGTCGAGCGAATTGGCGGCGTTGGCGTTCGAGGAGCGATAAGGCAGGGCCAGGCGGCGAGCCAGCTGTCCACCGACAATTGCGGTTTTCATATATTCCGGCGTGCCGAAGGCGGGCGCGCCCGACTTCATGTCCACATTCGAGGTGAATCCGCCATAGACGAATGGCGCGCCCGGCCGCACGGCCTGGGTCATGACGAGGCCGGCAAGCGCCTCGGCGTGCTGCTCAGCGAGCGCGCCAGCGAGCGTCACCGGCGCCATCGCGCCGGCGAGGGTGAACGGAGTCATCACCACCACCTGGTTGCGCCGCGCCATCTGGATGATTCCTTCCACCATCGGCGTGTCGAGCCTCAATGGCGACGACGAGTTGATGACGGTGAACAGCGAAGGCTCGCGCTCCAGCGTCTCGTCGTCGAGCCCACGGGCAATTTTGACCATTTCGATCGCGTCCAGGTTGCGCTCGCGCCCGAGGCTGTAGGCGTGGACCGGCTTGTCGGACAGCGTCAGCATGTCGAACAGAGCGTCGAGATGACGGATCGAGGCGGGAATGTCGATCGGCTCGACCGGATAGCCGCCGATGAAATGAATCGAATCGAAACTCTGCCCAAGCCGGATGAAGTTCTGATAGTCGCGTCTGTTGCCGGGCCGCCGCCCTCCCGCGCGGTCGAACGAATTGGGGGCGCTCGCCACCGTGCCGAAAGCGACATGCCGTCCGCCGATCGAGAGATCGCGGGCGGAATTGCGCGCGCACAGCTCGAACTCCCTCGGCGCAAGACCGATGTGCGCCTCGACGAGATCGGGGTCGAAGCGAACGCGACGCGAGGTCGGATCGACGTCGGCGCCAGCTTGGCTCAGCATTGCGCGCGCCTCGTCATGCAGGAAGTCGATCCCGATCTCCTTGAGCACATTGAGCGCCGCCTGATGGATCGATTTGAGCTCGTCGCGCGAGACAAGCTCGAGCGGTGGGAACGGCAGCTGCGGCTGGCCGGATGGCTGCGGGTGGACCGAGCCTCCGCCGCGTTCGGTCGCACGCCGGCGGCGGCGTCCCGTCTCCTGCGGCGGCGGTTCCGTCGTCATTGATCTCTCCAGATCGCCGTCAGAGAGTGCCGATCGCATTCGGCGCTGGACCTGTTCTAGCGGCGCCGCGCGCAAAGACCTTACGCGAAAATGGCGTCCGGCCATGCCAATTCGCGCCGGGACCTATCGGGCGGCTATTTCGCCGCGCGCAGCTTCGGCGGTTCGCTCGCCGCGGTTTGCGGCTTCAGCGCCTCCGCTGGAGGGGCTTCCGGTTCAGGAGGACGGGCGGGCGGGCCCGCCGAGAACCGGGCGATGAGCCACGAACGGAACAAGGCCACCGCCTCGTTGCTCAGATCCTCGGGATGGGTGGTGAGATAATAGCCGTAGCCTTCGTCAAGCCAGAGGTCGAAGGGACGCACCAGCCGGCCGGCCTTGATCTCCTCATGGAACAGCAGCGGATCAAGCAAAGCCAGCCCGTCGCCGCTCATCGCGTATTGCGCCGCGAGTTGCTGGGTGTCGAACACGAGGCCGCGATCGACGGCGAGATCGGGACGCCCGATCGAGCGCACGAACATCTCCCAGAAAAAGTGGCGCGCCCGGCCATCGATCTTGAGGTGCAGGAGGTCGCTGGCGGCGATAAGACGCCCCGGATCGGTGGCGTCGATCCCCTCTAGGATCTTCGGACTGCACAGAAGCGTCGAGCGCACCATCCATAGGAGGTCATGGATCGCATCGGTGACGCGGGGCTCGGAATAGACGATGGCGATGTCGATGTCGCCGTCCACGTCCGGCCCGGTCGTCGGCTTGGACACGATTTCGAGCGAGATGCCGGCGTTTTCAGCGCGGAAATCGCGCAGGATCGGAATGGCGAGCCGGTGAGCGAACGAGGTCGGCAGCGCGACCTTGAGCACCCGCTTCGGCCGCCCCTTCTCCTTGATCACTTCCCCGAGCGCCTGGTCGATCCGGTCGAAGGACTTCGAGACGACGGGCAGTATGTGCCGCCCCGCCTCGGTGAGCACCAGCTGTTGGGGGCGTCGCTCGAACAGCGCCACGCCGAGAAAATTTTCGAGCACGATCACGTGACGGCTGACCGCGCTCTGCGCTACCGTCAGGCTATTGGCGGCGGCGGTGAAGCTGAGATGTTGTCCGGCCGCTTCGAACGCTCTAAGCGCGTTGAGCGGCAGCCACTTGCGATCCATTCCTCCTCCACGCGCGGCGCATTCGTGTCATGCCTGCTGTTGTGAGCGCGTCAACATTGGGTTCATAGCCCATACCGAACGGATGAGACAATACGGCTCGCGCTTAAATCCCAAGGTAGATTAAGGCGTTCCTTGATCGATTGGAGATCGTGGCGCTTCTCACGTAGGTGAGACGATTGAGCAAGCGCGCTCGCTCTTCCCTCCTTGGCCCATCCGCACTAAGTAAAGGGCGATCTCTCCCCCACAATCCAAAGATCATGACTGACCCCAACCCCGTCGCGCGCCGGCGCACCTTCGCGATCATCTCGCACCCCGACGCCGGCAAGACGACGCTGACCGAGAAGCTGTTGCTTGTTTGGCGGCGCCATTCAGCTTGCCGGCGAGGTGCGCGCCAAGGCCAATCGCCGCCAGACCCGATCCGACTGGATGGGCATCGAGCGCGAGCGCGGCATTTCCGTCGTAACCTCGGTGATGACGTTCGAATACGGCGGCTGCGTCTTCAACCTGCTCGACACGCCCGGCCACGAAGACTTCTCCGAGGACACCTACCGGACCCTGACCGCCGTCGATTCGGCGGTTATGGTGATCGACGCGGCCAAGGGCATCGAGGCGCGGACGCGCAAACTGTTCGAGGTCTGCCGCCTGCGCGACATCCCGATCGTCACCTTCATCAACAAGATGGATCGCGAAACCCGCGATCCCTTCGAGCTCATCGACGAGATCGAGAAGACGCTCGCGCTCGACTCCGCGCCTCTTACCTGGACGATCGGCCGCGGACGGTCGCTCGCCGGCGCCTACGACATCCGCCGCAGCCGCCTGACGCCGCTCGGCAAGGAGGCGCAGGCGTTCGCCGTCAACGGCCCCGACGATCCGCGCGTCGCGGAGCTTCTGCCGGAGCACGAGCGCGCTGCGGCCATCGAAGAGCTCAACCTCGCGGTCGAGGGCCTGAAAGCTTTCGACAAGAAGGCCTTTCTCGAGGGCCACATGACCCCCGTCCTGTGGGGCAGCGCGCTTAAGGATTTCGGCGTCAAGGACCTCATCGACGCCTTGGCCGAATTCGCTCCGAGCCCGCGCGCGCAGGAAGCGGCGAGCCGCACTGTGAAGGCGGACGAACCGAAGATGACCGGCTTCGTGTTCAAGATCCAGGCGAACATGGACCCCAATCACCGCGACCGCATCGCCTTCATGCGCGTTTGCTCCGGCAAGCTTCAGCGCGGCATGCGGGCGAAGCTCGTGCGCACGGGCAAGCCCGTCACGCTGTCGGCCCCGCAGTTCTTCTTCGCCCAGGATCGCTCGCTTGCCGAGGAGGCGTTCGCAGGCGACGTCGTCGGCATCCCCAATCATGGGCTTTTGCGCATCGGCGACACGCTTTCTGAGGGCGAGGAGATCGTCTTTCGCGGCGTGCCGAGCTTCGCGCCGGAGATCCTTCGCAGGGTCAAGCTCGCCGACGCGATGAAGGCCAAGAAGCTGCGCGAGGCGCTGCAGCAGATGGCCGAAGAAGGCGTCGTCCAGGTGTTCCTGCCGCATGACGGCGCGGCGGCGATTGTTGGCGTCGTCGGGGCGTTGCAGCTCGACGTGCTCACCGAGCGGCTTAACGCCGAATACGGCTTGCCGGTGACTTTCGAGCCAAGCCGTTTCGAGATCTGCCGCTGGGTCTCGTCTCCCGACAAGTCGGAGATCGGCAAGTTTCTGGACGCGTATCCGTCCTCGATCGCCTCCGATCTCGACGGGGCGCCCGTGTTCATGGCGTCCAGCGCCTTCAACCTCCGCTACGAGCAGGAGCGCTGGCCGAAGATCGCCTTCACCGACGTGAAGGACTATCAGAAGGCCGCGGCGTAAACCTCCGATCGCTCTCCTTCCGTCTTTCGGCGTCCGCAGCCGCATTCGGCGAAACGAGAGTGAACACGACTTTGTGTATGAGGCGATTTGCCGAGTTCCGCAGAGATTAGTGAATCATTCACCAATTCGTTATCAGATCAACCGCTTCATCCGTCGCGGAACTCGAAGTCATAACGGTAGTTTGCTGACGGATTCAGCGGCGCTGAGACGCGGCTTCCTTGGCAGGGACTGGCGCTTTGCCCGCCCAGGGAGTTGCGTGCTTGTTCGTTAGCGTCGGTCATCGAACCTTCGACGCCGAATGTTTGGACACGACCGTAGTGGTTGTGCTCGGCATGCATCGCAGCGGGACATCGAGCGCCGCCGGAACGCTCGTTCGCCTCGGCGGCGCCGCGCCTAAGCATTTGATGGCGCCGAACGTCGACAACGAGAAAGGATATTGCGAATCTCCCCTCCTCAAGGACCTGAACGACGCCGTTCTCGCTGCCGGCGGAAGCAATTGGAAAGATTGGCGCAAATTCGACCTCGACACGATTGGCGCTTTGGAGGCCAACGCTTTGCGCGCACGCGCAAAGGCAACTTTGGCGGGAGAATTCGGGGACGCCGGACTGGCGGTCATGAAGGACCCGCGCATGTGCCGGCTCATGCCTTTCTGGCGTCCGGTGTTCGACGACGTCAAATGGTCAGTCCGAGCGCTTCTGCCGATCAGATCGCCGCTCGAAGTCGGATGGTCCCTCGGACGCCGTGACGGACTCAGTCCCGCATACGCGTGTCTGCTCTGGTTGCGCCACGTTCTGGACGCCGAGGCCGAAACCCGAGGCATGGCCCGCGCCATCCTGGACTGGCCTCAATTTCTGGGCGACAGCCGCAAAGAGCTCGCCCGAGCCAACGAACAACTGGGTGTGACCTGGCCGTACTGGGGTGAAAGCGCCTTTGCCGACATCGATCGATTCGTATCCACCGATCTGTGGCACGAGCGCGCGAGCGAGGCGGATCTTGGGGCGCATGCGGCCGTCAATGATTTGGTGCGGCGAACTTACGCGGCAATGCTGAACCTTGTCCGAGACCCGGGAGACAGCCGCGTCCTGAGAACGCTTGACGATCTTCGCGCGGGTTTTGAGACAGCCTCGGCGATTTTTGACTGTCCAATGCGTGAGGCGAAGGACGAGGTGCGCGAGGTCCGGTCACAAGCCTCTGCAGAGATTGCCCGTGTCCAAGCCGTCGCTGCATGCGCCGCCGATCGGAGCCGCGACCCAACCAGACCAATATCTCGTTTCTTTTGGAAACCACGCTCCAAGCACGCCGCAGCGCTATTGGAGGTCGCCAAGCATCTCGAGGCTATTCGCAAGTCGCTGTTTTTCAATTCGGCGTACTACCTTGAAACCAACCCGGACGTTCGCGCAGCCGGAATGGACCCAGCGTTCCACTACCTCGTTCACGGAGGCCGGGAAGGCCGAGATCCTGGGCCATTTTTCTCGAGCAGAGCTTATCTCGCCCGATACCCCGATGTCGCCGAAGCCGACGTCAACGCCCTCTTGCATTACGAAACGCTAGGACGCGGAGAAAACAGGCTCGTCGCGGTCTAGCGGCCCCCGATCTGATCGATTCTCGCGGAAGTGGCTGCGTCGATATCGTTGACAAGGATGACCGACGCTACATTGTCGCCCCTTGAAGGCCCCCGGCGCGGCGTAGGCTTTCATCGACACCCTTATGCCTTATGCCTTATGCCTTCCGCCCCTCTGGCTTGCGGCCGGACGATTGCTCGTACAGACATAACAGCGGTGGAAACGAGCAATAATCTGAAAGGGGCGGCTTGACCCGTAGTCTGTTCCGGTTCAGGGAGGCTCGTGAACAGCGTGAACTCGTGGCGCGCTTTTGTGTCGGCGCGAAAAGTGTGCACGCGGCGCGCTCGGCTGGGAGGGAGAGCATGAAGTTACTTTTGTCGATTTGTACGATGGCGCTGCTTGGCGCCAGCGCGGCGCAGGCTCAGGTCGAGCTCAACACCTATGCGGACTCCAAGGGCAATCTCGATGTTCAGAAGCTGACCTGCGCGCAGCTCGCCAACACTTTCCAGGAAGACGCTGACTTCATGACCGTCTGGTACAGCGGCTGGTACAATGGCCTCGCGGGCTACAGCAAACTGAAGGTCGACCGCGCCAAGGAGTTGGAGCATCGGGTCATCGTCTATTGCAAGGCTAATCCGAAGACCAAGGTCATCACGGCGATGGACATCAACATCAAACAGATGCGCAAGGAACAGGGCATCAAGGTCAACGACGAGAAATAGCCGAAGCTTCGCGCGCTCGCTGCTCTGCGGACGGCCAAAGGCGCCCCGTTGAACTCCTGAAATCGGAAAGAGAGAAGACAATGGTCGCCTCAAGCATAAGGCTGTCAGCAAGGCTCGGTCGGATCGATTTGCGTGTTGCGCTCATCGCCGCGGCGGCGCTGGCCGCATCCGTTTCGGCGTCGCACGCCCAAGTCGAACTCAAGACCTACATGGACGATAAAGGCTATCTCAATGTGCGCGGGCTGACCTGTGCGCAGCTCGCCAGCACGTTCCAGGAGGACGCCGACTTTCTCGGCGCCTGGTACAGCGGCTGGTGGAACGGCCACATGAAGCGGCACGTCGTCAACATCCCGCGCGCAAAACAAGGCATCCACGAAGTCATCGTCTATTGCAAAGCCAACCCGGACGCCAAGGTGGTCGACGCCGTCGACGCCTATGTGAAGAAGGTGCAGGCCGGCCAATAACCGGGCGTCCGGAGCAATCGCTACTTCAGTCGAAGCGCGCTCGGGATTGCGAGCCAAGCTAACCAATCAGGAGCCGTGGGCGCCTTCGGCTCCTGGATCGCCGCGTCGCCTCGCTCCTCGCGATGACGCTCCATCTGGATGCACCATTACTCTAGCGGTCGATTGAGCGGAACGCCTGAGCCCTCGGCTTGCGCATCGCGCCTCAACCTCCTAGCTCATGGGGCATGAGCCGCGACCCCCTAGTAACCAGTTCCCAGACAGACACGAACCCGCTTCTTGAGCCCTGGACGGGGCCGTTCGAGGCGCCGCCGTTCGACCGCTTCGAGCCTCGCCAGTTCCGGCCGGCCTTCGATGCGGCGCTAAGCCAAGCGCGCGCGGAGATCGACGCCGTCGCCGCCGATCCGGCGGCGCCGACTTTCGCCAATACGATCGAGGCGCTTGAGCGCAGCAGCCGCAGCCTGGACAAAGTGGGAAACGTTTTCTTCAACCTGACCGGCGCCCATACGAATGACGAACTGCAAGCGATCGAGCGCGAGATCGCGCCGGTCCTCGCGCGCCACCGCAGTGAGACCTATCTGAACGCGGCTTTGTTCAAGCGCATCGACGTGCTCAAGGCGGACGCCGGCAAGCTCGGGCTGTCGGCCGAACAGGCGCGTGTGCTCGACCGCTATCATCTCGATTTCACCCGCTCTGGCGCGGGCGCCGACCCGCAAGCCAAAGCGCGACTGGCGGCGATCGCGGAGCGGCTGGCGACGCTCGCCGCCCAGTTCGGGCAGAATGTGCTGAAGGACGAGAAAGACTGGCTCATGCTGCTCGATGAGCGCGACCTTGAAGGTCTGCCAGACTTTTTCATCGCAAGCGCCGCCCGCATCGCCGCCGATCGGGGCCATCCCGGCAAATATGCCGTGACTCTGTCGCGATCCAGCGTCGAGCCGTTCCTGCAATTCTCGGCGAGGCGCGAATTGCGCGAGACCGCCTTCCGCGGCTGGGCGGCGCGGGGCGAGAACGGCGGCGCGACCGACAATCGCGCCATCGCCGCCGAAATGGTGCGGTTGAGAGCCGAGCGCGCGCGTCTCCTGGGCTACGAGACTTACGCCCACTACCGCCTCGCCGACACGATGGCGAAAACGCCGGAGGCGGCGCTCGATCTCCTGGAGTTGGTGTGGATGCCGGGCGTCGCCAGCGCGCGAAAGGACGAAGAAGCGCTGCAGGCGGTCGCCGCCGGCGAAGGCGGAAATTTCAAACTTGCGCCATGGGACTGGCGCTATCTCGCCGAGAAGCGACGCAAGGCCGAGTTCGACTTCGACGAGAGCGAGCTCAAGCCTTATTTGCAGCTCGACCGCATCATCGAGGCCGCCTTCTACGCGGCGCACCGGCTGTTCGGCGTGACCTTCACCGAGCGCTTCGACCTCAAGCTTTATCATACCGACGTTCGTGCATGGGACGTAACGGGCGGCGACGGCGCGCCGAAAGCGCTTTTTTTGGGCGATTATTTCGCGAGGCCGTCAAAGCGCAGCGGCGCATGGATGAGCAGTTTCCGCGGCCAGCGGAAGCTCGATCGCGCGCAATTGCCGATCGTGGTCAATGTCATGAATTTCGCCAAGGGCGCCGAGGGCGAGCCTAGCCTCTTGAGCGTCGACGAATCGCGGACGCTCTTTCATGAATTCGGCCACGCTCTGCACGGCATGCTGTCGGACGTCACCTATCCGCGCATTTCCGGAACCCATGTTGCTGGCGACTTCGTCGAGTTTCCCTCGCAGCTCTATGAGCATTGGATCAAGGAGCCGGAGATGCTGCGCCGCTTCGCGCTCCACTATAAGACCTGCGAACCGATGCCGGAAGCGCTCATGGATAAGCTTCTCACCGCGCGCCGGTTCAATCAGGGCTGGGCGACGGTTGAATACACCGCCTCGGCCCTCGTCGACCTGAAGCTGCATCTTGATCCATCGCCCGATCAGATCGATATCGTCGCCTTCGAGCGCAAGGAACTCGAGCGGATCGGCATGCCCGATGCGATCGGCGTGCGTCACAGAACGCCGCATTTCCAGCACATTTTCTCAGGCGGCTATTCGGCCGCCTATTACAGCTATTTGTGGTCGGAGGTTCTCGACGCCGACGGCTTCGGGGCTTTCGAGGAGAGCGGCGACATATTCGATCCCAATATCGCCAAACGGCTCAATGACTTCGTTTATTCGGCCGGAGGAAGCCGCGACTATGACGAGGCCTATCGAGCCTTTCGCGGCCGCGCGCCCTCGCCGGAGGCGTTGTTTCGCAAGCGGGGCCTCGAGCTTGGGGAGGGATAAGCCTTAGGCTAGGCCGCGCGGCGAGTCGCCGGTCGCTATTGCAAGTTCGCGTGGCGGCCAAACATCATCTTGTGCGGATCGGGGACGGCCTGCATCAGTTCGAGGACGATCGCATCGAGGAGAATGAGGCTCGTCTGCTCAAACAGGCTCCCGCCGAATTGCCGCGTCGCCTCAATGGGAACTTGAAGGACGAAGTGGGCGAGTTTCGCAAGCGCGCTGTCCCGTTCCCGAGTGATCAAGGCGATCGCGGCCCCCTCGTCTTTTGCTATGCGAGCGAAGTGGATGGTGACCGGGGTATTGCCCGAGCCGGACACGAGAAGGAGCCCGTCACCCGCCCGGATCGAGGGAGCGGTCGCTTCGCCGACAAAATGCGCAGGGCGATTGATATGCATGAACCGCATCGCGGCCATTTCCGCCACAAGGCCGGAACGTCCCTGGCCGGAGAAGAACCAGCGCCGCTGCTCATCCCTGAACACTTCGACGAAGCGCTGGAACGCTCGAGTGTCCACGCGCTCGAGCGTCTCCCTTATCTCGCGTCCGACGGCCAGCCACGCCCCGGATTGCGCAATCGGTCCTTGATCCATGTGGCAACCCTTCTGGGATCATCCGCGCCGGTGATGGCGGCCCCGACGATCACAATCTCCGGTTCGGCCTCGAGCACGGCGTCAAGGGTCTCCGGCCCCAGTCCGCCAGCGAGCGCGACGCGGAATCCTCGACGGCGTATCTCCGAAACGGCTTCGATATGGGCGCTTGATCGGTCGCCAACGGCTCGGGCGTCGGTCGGAGCATGAACGCCGACATAGGCGAAGCTCTCCGGAAAGGTCGCGCCCGCGGGCAAAAGCTCGGCCTTTCCGGACTCGGTGATAGTGTCGACGACGACGAACGCCCCGAAGCGCGCCGCGACCGTTCCGACCGCGGCGTGAGTGGCGCGCGAGGTCGAGGACAGAACCGTCATGAGCCGCGCCCCTGCCACAAACACCATCTCAGCTTCAAGGTCTCCAGCGTCCACGGTCTTGGTGTCAGCGAGAAGCGGCGTGTCCGGACAAAGCTCGCGCGCCGTTGCGATCGCGCCGATGCCAAAGCGTTTGAGAAGCGGAGTTCCGATCTCAATGATGTCGGCAATTCCTCGCACTTGCGCGATGACGCCGAGGCTCTCCGCCTTGTCGATCGCAACCTGCAGCAACAACGGACGCTTTCTCCCGGACAAAACAATTTATGACGCTCTGAGGCAGACTTAGAAGCTCAGCCACTTTGTTGCAACGAGTATGGCACGCCTATCTCGCTGATCTGGCTAACGTTTCACAAAACCTCTTGAATTCGCTCGCGGACGCGTAGGCTTTCTGGGTGCCGCGCCGAGTGACCGAGTCCGCGGCATAGAGCGCGGCTTGTTTCAAAGCCGCTTCCAGAGGGACGTCATCGGCAAAGAAGCGCGCGAAACTGCCGACGAAGGCGTCGCCGGCGCCCGTTGTGTCGACTGCCTTCACCGGGACCGGCTCAATTTTTTTTGCATTGGTTGGCGTTGTGAGAAGCGCGCCGCGCGAGCCGAGCGTCACGATGACGGTCCCAAAACCTTTGTCGAGCAGGCTTCGCGCGGCGGTCACGATGCTCAATTCCGTGTCGACCGGCATGCCGGTCAGGATCGCAAGCTCGGTTTCGTTGGGGATGAAAAACGTCACATCGCGGATTCGATCGACGTCGAGCGCCGCCGTCGCCGGAGCCGGATTAAGCACTGTCTTTACGCCGTGGCGCTTGCCGAAGGCAATGGCCGCGTAGACGGTTTCGAGAGGAACCTCGAGCTGCATCAGGATGAGATCGCAAGTCTTCAGAACGTCCGCGGCCCGATCGATGTCGCCGGGCGAAAGATCGGCGTTCGCTCCCTTTACGATCAGAATCGAGTTCTCGCCGTTCGGCTCGACCATGATCGGGGCGACCCCGCTCGGCTTTCCCTTGACGCGCCGGACATGGCTCGTGTCGATCCCAAGCGCCTCGAGATTGCGAATGGTGGCGTCGGCGAACATGTCGTCGCCGACGGCCGAGACCATCACCACCGATGCGCCCAGCTTGGCGGCGGCCACGGCCTGATTGGCTCCCTTGCCGCCGTGTCCCATTTCGAAGCTCGGCGCCTCGACGGTTTCGCCCTTGACCGGCATCCGATCGACGTAGGTGACGAGGTCCACCATATTGCTGCCGACGACCGCGATGCGCGGCCTCTGCCCCTCGCTCATTTCCCCTCCCTTTCGACGTTTGAGTTTGCTGACCAACGCGCCCTCGCGGTTTGCTCTACCTTCTCGTCACCGGGCTCGACGCCAATTCGCCGATAAACTACGCTCGCCTGACATCACATCGGAAATCGCGTTAGGAGACAGAAGAATGGCGTCGGTCGACGTTGTCAACGCACGCAAGGCTTATGGTGGCGTCGAAGTCATTCATGGCGTCTCGTTATCGATCGCCGACGGGGAATTTGTGACCCTCGTAGGGCCGTCCGGCTGCGGGAAATCCACGCTTCTGCGAATGATCGCCGGTCTCGAGTTGATCACGGAGGGAAAGGTCAAGATCGGTCCGCGAGTGGTCAACAACTTGGCGCCCAGAGACCGCGACATCGCGATGGTCTTCCAAAATTACGCGCTCTACCCGCACAAAACTGTCGAACAGAACATGAGTTTCGGGCTCAAACTGCGCAATACGCCAAAAGACGAGATTCAGTCGCGCGTTAAGCGGGCCGCCGATATTCTCCATGTCGCCCCTTATCTTTCGCGCTACCCCCGACAATTGTCCGGCGGGCAAAGGCAGCGTGTCGCGATGGGTCGGGCGATCGTGCGCGATCCGCAGGTCTTTCTGTTCGACGAACCGCTCTCCAACCTCGACGCTCAGTTGCGTGTGCAGATGCGGGCCGAAATCAAGGAATTGCATCAGCGCCTGAAGACCACGACCATCTATGTCACGCACGACCAGATCGAAGCCATGACCATGGCGGATCGAATCGTGGTCATGCGCGACGGCGTCGTCGAGCAGATGGGCGCTCCGCTCGAGCTCTACGATCGGCCCCTGACTTTGTTCGTCGCGAGCTTTATCGGTTCCCCATCGATGAATTTGCTCAAAGGGTCTGTAACCGTCAACGGCAAGCCTGCTTTCGTGACCGAGGGCGGCGTCGAGTTGCCGCTCAAGTCGGCGCCGAGCAACATTGACGGACGCCCCTGCATTTATGGGATTCGGCCAGAGCACTTGGCCATTGGCGGCGACTTCAAGGCCGAGGTTTCGGTGGTCGAGCCTACCGGCTCGGAAACCCAAGTCTTTGCCAAGGTCGGAGGCCACCCGATCGTTACCGTCCTCCGTGACCGCATATCGGCTCAGCCAGGCGAGACCATGCTGCTCTCGCCAAATTTGGATGCGGTCCACCTGTTCGACGCCGAAAGCGGCAAGCGGCTGCAATAGCTGCGGCGGACATCACCGGGGGCCTCATGCGTTACGAATTGATGCTGCCGCATCAGATTCGCGCGGCCATTGACAGCCATTGGCCCGTCGTCTTGGCCGTAGGCGTGCTCGAATACCATGGCGAGCACATGGCGGTCGGGATGGACACGCTCGCCGTAACCGGGTGCCTCGAGATCCTGGAAAAGGAGGCAGACCTCGTCATCCTGCCGCCCTTTTATTATGGCGCGGCGAGGTACGCCGTCGAACCACCGGAGCGCAAAGGCACGCTCCACGTCGTCGCCGAGGCGGTCACACCCCTCGCCAAGGCGATGTTCACCGGGCTCCTGCGGATCGGCTTCCGAAACATTCACCTCGTCATCCATCATCAGACCGAGAACTTCGCAGCCGGCATGCCGACCGACCTCGCCTTCAAGTTGGCGGCCCGGCAGGCGATCTTCGCTTTTCTCGAGGGGGAGCGCGGAGAGGGATGGTGGGGCGCGAAGTCGATGGCTGACTATTATGAGCGACAGTCGACCGGCGATGACCCGTTCAACTGGATCAAGGCGCACCCTCTCATGCCCGCTTCGGTTATGGAGGGTTACCCATACGATCACGCTGGTCTGGGCGAGACCTCGCTGCTGATGGCGCTGCTCCCGAAGGAGTGGACAAGTCGCGGATCTCGGAGGACGAATGGTATTCCCGGTCCGCGCGCGAGGCGACCAGAGAGCTTGGGATCCAAGGACGCAACCGCATCCTCACGCACTTGCGCCGAGCCCTTGGCGTCGAGCGGGCAAATGCCCAAAGCGCGGGTAATTGACTTTGCTGAAAAACGCACGCTTAAGTCTTCGAACTTGCGCTAGCCGCGCCCGTGGGTGAATGCACGCGCGGCGCCGTACTGGTCCGGAGTTGCTTAAGTCGGCGCAAGAGGGAGGAACAATCCATGCGGGTCCACGTCTACGAAATGCTCATGGCGATGCAGAGAAGCCGGCGCGATGTCCTGAAAGGGGCGGCCGGCGCCGCCGCGCTGGCCACGAGCTCGTCCGTCCTGTCGTCCACGCCGTCCTTCGCGGAAGACAGCGTCGTCGCTCAGATCATGAAAATCCCCGGCGCCGGCAATGGATCGCCAACCGACGCCGACTGGCAGAAGGTCGGGGCGCTCTGTCTCGGGCCGACCAAGGCTAATGTGAAGCAGGGCGAATTCGCCGGCGTCAATTTCTCCTTCATGGGACTCAACAACCAGAACCTCCACAACTTCCTGTTCCGCGGTTTCCTGAAGCCGTGGGAAGCTTACACGGGCGCCTCGATCAAGTGGATCGACCTGGCGCAGGCCGATTATAACGCAAGGCTCCAGCAGTCGATCGCGACCGGCACCGCCGACTTCGACATCATCGAGATGGGCGCGCCGTTCGAAGGCGATATGGGCGTCAAGGACTTGCTCTCTGAGATGCCCGACTGGGTGATGAAGCAGGTCGATTTCGACGACTACGTCAATTACCTCAAGCCGCCGGTTGGCACCTGGAACGGCAAGATCCATCGCACCTGCATCGACAGCGACTGCCACACGATGAACAGACGCACCGACGTTTTCGGCGATTCCGATCTCGCCAAGCAGTGGGCGGACTGGAAGGACAACGCCGGCTTGAAGGACTGGGGTCCGCCGAAGACGTGGGCGCAGGTTCAGCAGGTCACCAAGTTCCTGAAAGGCAAGAAGGTCAAGGGCAAGGAGGTCTATGGTTTCCTCGACCAGCCGAAGCCGTGGGGCGGGTTCCAGTTCTATTTCACCGCGAGCCGCGCGACGGCCTACGCGAAATATCCGGGCGAGAAGAACTGGATGTTCGACGAGAACATGAAGCCGCTGGTCAATAACCCGGCCTGGGTGCGCGCTATCCAGGACGTCGTCGACCTCCTTCCCTACGAGCCCGCCGACCAGATCAACGCGGATCCCGGAACGTCGGCATTCCAGCAGTTCCTGACCGGCACGGGCTCCCTGCTCGAGTGGTGGGGTGATATCGGCACCGTCGCGAAGACCAGCGACACGGCGACGATCGGGGACGTGCTCGATTTCGACATCCTGCCCGCGTCCGACGACGTCTATAACTTCCGCAAGGCTCAGTGGGAGAAGCTGCCCACCGGGCCTAACGTCGCCCCCAACATGGCCTATCTTGGCTGGGGCATCTATGTGATGAAGACGGTCGACAGCGATGCCAAACGCCACAAGGCCGCGTGGAGCGCGGCCGCACATCTCGGCGGTAAGGATCTGTCGATGTGGACCGCGGCTTATCCGTCGGGCTTCCAACCCTACCGGAAGAGCCACACCAACCTCGATCTATGGGCGCTGGCCGGCTACGATAAGAAGTACATTGGGTCGTACATGGACTCACAGTCGACGTCGTACAACCATCCGAACTCCGCGATCGAGCCTCGCATCCCAGGCATCTTCCAGTACTACAGCATTGCCGAGGATGAATTGCAGAAGACGTTCGCGGGCAAGCAGACGGCGCAGCAGGGCGCCGACAATGTCGCGGTGGCTTGGGACAAGCTGACCGACAAGCTCGGCCGGGAAAACCAGGTGAAGTACTATCGGATCGCAATGGGCCTTGCCTGAGCAAGCGCTTCTCTCTCGAGAGATCGGGCGTCGGCGGCGGAGAACGCGCTGCCGGGGACCGACTGCGTGCGCGGCCGTGCGCCTTCTTGGCGCCAAAACGGACGTCCCGCTATGAGCAGCGGCAAACTCGAGGCGGTGCACGAAGGCGTCCCGCTTGGGCAGGCGTCGCTCGGCGCCTGGATCTTTCGTCTCGCATCAGTATTGCTCATTGGAATCGCCGCTCTGCAACTTGCCGGGGCGCTCGGCCTCGTCTCGTTACCGTTCGTCGACTGGCGCCCAACGCTCTATGTCTTCGTGCTCTGGGCCGTGGCGCTCGGCGCAAGCCAAGTTCTCCGGCATGGCGAAGCCGGCAAGCAAACGCTGTTCGTCCTCCCCGCCTTGTTGTTCACCGCGGCGATGGTGATCTTTCCCACCATTTTCGGACTCTACATCGCCTTCACCGACTGGAACCTCAACGCGCAGTCCGGCCATCATTTCAATGGTCTCAACAATCTGCGCACGCTGTGGGGCGATTCCTATTTTTGGAACGCGCTCGGCAACATGGTCTTCTACGTGTTGACGGTGCTCGTTCAGTACGTGATCGCCTTTGGCCTTGCCTTGCTGCTGAACGCCGACATTCGCGCCCGCAAGTTCTTCCGCATAGCGTTCCTTCTGCCTTTCATGCTGAGCCCGGTCGCAGTCAGTTGGATGATCGGCAAGTCGTTGATGGAGAACCGCTTCGGGCCTCTCGCCAACTTCGCGAGGTGGCTGGGCTGGGAGAATCCAGCCTTCTTCACCGACCCCTGGATCGCGAGGACCACCATCATCGCCATGGACGCGTGGGTGTGGATCCCGTTCATGGTGATCCTGCTTCTCGCGGGCCTTCAGGCGCTGCCGCTTGATGTGAAGGAGGCAGCCAAGGTCGATGGGGCAAACGCATGGCAGTCCTTTTGGGAGATCACATTCCCGCTCATGCTTCCGGTGAGCGTGACCGCGATCGTCCTGCGCACCATCTTTGAACTGAAGCTCGCGGACATCGTCATCAACGTGACCGCCGGGGGACCCGGCGGGGCGACGGATACAATATCGAGCTTCGTCTATCGCGAATATCGGGACCGCTCCAACGTCGGCTATGCGACGATGGTGGCCGAGGTCTATCTCGTCATTATCATTATCTTCATCACGCTTCTCCTCAAGGTCGCCAACCGCTACATGCAAAAGATGACTTGACGGCGTGAGGATCGAAGTTTGGCGCGGCCTGGAGAGACATCGTGACGACCGCAATCGCGAACTCGGCGGCGGACGAGAGCCAGATTGAAGCTGGATCGCTGGCGTCGTGGGTCGCGCGCTTCGGTGGGAAAACGCTGGTTTACGCGCTGCTCATCCTGTGGACGTTTATCGCGCTTTTCCCGATCTACTGGACGCTTTCGACCTCGGTGAAGCTCGGACGCGACGTCACCCAGGGCCACCTCATTCCTTGGGTCGACTTCGCGCCGGCCTGGAAAGGATGGCAGTCGCTCGGGCTTTCCCCCGACACCATCTTCGCCACCTCCAACGTCCGCGATGAGTTCCTGAACAAATTTGTCAACAGCGTCATCTGCTCAGTCGGCGCCTCAGCCCTCGCAATTGTCATCGGCTCGCTCGCCGCCTACGGGCTCAGCCGCTTCGATTACAAATTTGGCCCGTGGCGGAATAAGGATATCTCATTCTTCTTCGTCTCGCAGCTCATCCTTCCGCCTGTCGTCCTCGCGCTCCCGTTTCTCGTTCTCTACAAGGAGCTCGCCCTCCTCGACACCCGCCTCGGCCTCATCCTCGTTTACACGCTCATGGTCCTGCCCATCGTCATCTGGGTGATGCGCGACCAATTCGACACGATCCCTCCGGAGATGGAGCAGGCGGCGCTGGTGGACGGCTGCACGACCTGGGGCGCGTTCCTCCGTATTGTCGTTCCGATCGCGCTGCCAGGCATGGTTGCGGCCTTCATCCTGTCGCTCGTTCTCTGCTGGAACGAATATTTCTTCGCTTCGCTCCTGACTGGATTTGACGCGCAGACCCTGCCTGTCATGGTAGCGAGCCAGACGGGCTCGTCCGGCATCAACTGGTGGACGATCGCGGCGCTTGCGACGGCGGCGATCACGCCGCTTCTCTTGATCGGCATTTTCCTCGAGCGCTACATCGTCATGGGCCTCACCGCGGGAGCAGGCAAATAGCCGAGGATCCCGTGTTCGGCGCTTGGGCGTCGCGCGACCGCCTTCGGGCGCTGACGATGGAGCTTATGCTGATCCCCGGCCTCAGCGGCCATGAAGGCCGGGTGAGGCGGCGCCTCGCCGCCGAAATGGCGGGTTTAGGTCTCTCCCCGACGACCGATCGGCTCGGCAATTTGATCGCGACCGCTGAAGGCGACGCAAGCCGGCCAAGCGTGATGCTGTTCGCGCATATGGACCAACTCGGGTTCGTCGTCCGTAAGATCGAGGGGAACGGGTTCCTCCGGCTCGAGCGCCTCGGCGGCGTCCCCGAACGGGCGCTCGCCGCGCAGGAGCTTCTCATTTGCGTTGGCGAGGGCCGCGACATCCCCGCGATCGTCGGCAACAAGAGCCACCACGCGACAAGCCCTGAGGAAAAGTATCGCGTCGTCCCATATCAGGAGATCCTGGTCGACGCTGGTTTCTCGAGCGCCGAAGCCGCCTTGTCCTTAGGCGTCAAGATCGGGTCGCCCGTTGTCTATGCGCCGAGAGCGTTTACGCTCGCCGGCGGCAGAATAGCCGGAACCTCGGTCGACGATCGCGCTGGCTGCGCTGTGATCGCGGAGGTCGCGCGGCTTCTCGGGCCCATTCGTCAACGACCCACAATTCATTTCGTTTTCTCGACCCAGGAAGAACACAATCTGCGCGGCGCCATGGCCGCGGCTCAGGCGCTCAAACCCGACATCGCCATCCAGCTCGATCTCATGCTCGCGACCGACACGCCCGACATGCAGGCCCGGGGCGATCTCGCCCTTGGCGTCGGCCCGAGCATGAGCCTCTACAGCTTCCATGGGCGCGGCACGTTGAACGGCACGATTCCGCATCCTGCCCTTGTCTCGCTCTTCGAACGCGCGGCGAACCATGCCGGCCTCCCGCTGCAGCGCAGCGCTCAAGTGGGCGTGCTCACCGACTCGTCCTATGTGCAGCTTGTCCATCACGGCGTCGCTGCGATCGAACTCGGCTTCCCCTGCCGTTACACGCATTCGGCTCTCGAGGTCTGCGATCTTTCCGACCTTGTCAGCCTCTCGGCGCTCCTCGTCGCCGGACTCTCGAGCATTGAGGCCGACTTCAGCCTCAATCGCGACGACTATCCGGAATGAACGCCACTCTCGGCATTGACATCGGGACCTATGAATTGAAGGGGGTGCTCGTCGACCGCGACGGCCGGGTGTTGGCGAGCGCCGCTCGCCCGCACGAACTCATCGTGCCGCGCGCGGGCTGGGCTGAGCATCGCGCCGATGAAGACTGGTGGGCCGACTTCGCCTGGCTCAGTCAAAAACTGCTTGCTGACAGCGGGCTTGACGCTTCGGAGGTGAAGGCCGTCGGCGCGAGCGCGATCGGCCCGTGCATGCTGCCCGTCGACGCCGAAGGCGCGCCGCTCATGAACGCCGTGCTTTACGGGGTGGACACTCGCGCCGCCCGCGAGATCGAGGATCTGACCGCAGGCATCGGCGCCGACCGCATCCTCTCGTTCGGCGGCAACGCGCTGACCTCGCAGGCCATCGGCCCGAAAATCCTCTGGCTCAAGCGCAACCGCCCGGAGATTTACACGAACGCACGCATGTTCCTGAATTCGACGTCGTTCCTTGTCCATCGGCTGACCGGGCGCTTCGTGACCGACCATTACAGCGCTTCGAGCGTCGCGCCGCTCTACGACATCGAACAGCAAACATGGAGCGACGCGCTCGCGCCGGACATCTCGGAGCTCGAGCGCTTGCCGGAGATCGCCTGGACGACGGAAATCGCTGGAATGGTCACCCGCCGCGCCGCCGAGGAAACCGGGCTCGCGCCTGGGACGCCGGTGATCGTCGGGACGATCGACGCGGCGGCCGAGGCGATCAGCGTCGGCGTCCTTGATCCTGGCGAACTGATGTTGATGTATGGCTCGACCATCTTCACGATTCGGATCGGCTCCGAGCGCATCCGGGACCCGCGGCTCTGGCATGCGCCGTGGCTCTTCGCCGATCAACACGCCTCTATGGCTGGTCTTGCGACCAGCGGCACGCTCACCCATTGGTTTGCCGAACAGCTTGCGCGAGACTTGAGCCCAGAGGCGGCGATGGCCGCGCTGGCGGCGGAAGCCGCGACGTCCCGGCCGGGCGCCAACGGACTCGTTTTTCTCCCCTATTTCTCGGGTGAAAGGACGCCGATTCACGACCCGAACGCCAAAGGCGCGATCGTCGGCCTCACGCTGGCTCATACGCGGGCGGACATCTACAGGGCGGCTCTCGAGGGGATCGCCTTCGCGACCAACCATATCTTCGATACTTACGCCGAGGCCGGAGCGCCGCCTTCGAGGATCGTGGCTGTAGGCGGAGGACTGCGCAACCGGATCTGGACCCAGGCCACGTCCGATGTCTCTGGGCTAAGACAGGAGGCGCGAGAGATCAGCATCGGCGCTTCCTACGGCGACGCCTTTCTCGCAAGGCATGCGCTCGGCGACGTCTCCAAATCGGCGATCAAACAGTGGAACCCGGCTGCGTTCACAATCGAGCCTGATCCGCGCAACGCGCGCCTTTACGAAAAGCGCTACGCGACCTTCCGCGAGCTTTACCCGCGCACCCGCGACACCATGGCGAAGCTCGGCGCCGCGGATTAGGTGAGAACATGCGGCGCTCAGGTTGCGCATGCATGGTGTCGTCATTGCGAGGAGCAAAGCGACGAAGCAAATCCAGGGATCATAGGGCGCCGCAGTCGGCGCTGGATTGCCACGTCGGCCTGCGGCCTCCTCGCGATGACGATTCGATCCGAAGGCAGCGTTCTAGTCGAAGACTCTTCGGACCACCGATTCCGCGACGCGCAGAATGCGTATCGAGCCGAGCGGCCTTAGGTACCCGCCGGAATAAAAATGCTGGATCGAAGCAACCGGCGACTTCAGGGAGTGGTTGAAAGCGACCCCGAAGGCGTCTGCTTCGCGACGGACGATCCTTGCCGAGACACAAAAATTCGGCAGCTCGAGGTCGACGGAGTCGCCAAGAGCGCCCGGCGGAACGCCAAAGATGCGCGCGCCGGTTATGGAGACGTCAGCGAGTTGCATGAGCTGCGTACGGTCGGCAGTCTTGACCGAGACCAATTCCCGCGACGTGAATCGTTCGGCGGCTCGTTTGCGCGGACGTTCGACGCAGACAAAGCAGAGCACCACGAGAACAATCAGATTGTACCAGGTCCAAGCGAGCGCCGGACTTGAGTAGTGGATCTCGTTCGATCCCCCGTTCACATAGAAGGCCCGCAAGACCGCCGCGAGCGAGAGCGCGATGAGGATCACGAAAGGACGCATGACCGTCCATTCGACGAACCCATGATTGCGGTCGCCGCCTTTGGCGGTGACCTGAAATTTCTGTCCTCGCGGCCGCGCAAGCCCGAACACCGCAGCCTTCAAGATCTGGGGCATCACGATGACTTGAACTCACGTCAAACAGGATCAGCAAGACTTTTCCGGCGGACAGCCAACTCACCACGAGACCGCACCACAGCCAATACGGCAGGAAGCGCGTCGCGAGCTCGTAGAGCGAAGCGTGGAAGGGGTGAAGACCGAAGGCCAGCGACACGGGCGGGATGATGAGACCGATGGCTCGCGAAAGAGGAACCGCGGTCCAGTTGAGGAACACTTCGGTCAGGGACAGGCGATCGATGAAGGCAAGCGGCGAGCCAAATGAGAGCGGGCCGCTGCGCCCGCGCGCGATCTGCATGAAGCCGAGACACCATCGGCTTCGCTGCGTGATGTATTCTTTCAAGCCTTCGGGAGCGAGCCCATAGGTCAGAGGCTCGTTCAAATAGGCCGTCTGAAAACCCTTCTCCTTGAGCCGCAGACTCAAGAGATAATCCTCGGTCACGGAATCCGTGGGAAAGCCGCCGATCTCCATCAGCGGCTGCATCCTGACGATCGAAGACGTGCCGCAGCAGAAGGCGGCGGACCACGCATCCTTGGCCGGAAGCACGATGTCGAAGAAGAAGCGCTGTTCGTCGGGCCAGAATTTGGTCGCCCCGAGGTTGATCTGAATAGGGTCGGGATTGACGAAGTGCTGCGGCGTTTGCACGACGCCAATTCCCGGATCGCGAAACGGCGACATGCCGCGTCTCAGGAACTTCGGGGTCGGCACAAAATCGGCGTCGAGGATCGAGACGAACTCGGGAGGGTCGGGCAAGCCGGCGATATGCTTCAGCGCATGATTGATGTTGCCGGCCTTGGCGTGCGCATTGTCGGATCGCGAGAGGTAGTGACAACCGAGCTCAGCGCACAGCGTCTTCACCCAGGCGCGGCGGTTGTCGTCGAGCATCCAGACGCGAAAACTGGGATAATCCATGCCAAGCGCGCCGACGATCGTGCGCTCCAATATCTCTTTTTCTTCATTGTACGAACAGATGAGCACGTCGATCGACGGCGGGTTCTCCAGCGACGAAAGCCATCCCGCGTTCGCGTCGGCGTCAGGAGATCGATTTCGCGTCCGGGTCAGGAACATTAGCGAGAGCGCGGCGGTTGCGATCCCAACGAGCTCTGCGATGAGAAAGACGAGCGCCAGCGCATATTCAAAGTTAGGCGCAGGCGCGGGCAGCGTCTCTGTAATCCACCACCACGCATATTGGCTCATCATGGCGAAGCTGCCCGCAATCATGAAGGCTCGAACTCATCGGGGCAGGTTTTGGCCAGATCGCCGCGCAGACGAAGAAGAGCCCGAGCGTCACCAACGCGGGCTGAGCAGCCGCCAAGACAGAGGCGTCAACAAAAGGCAGCACGGGAATCAGCTTTCGGAGATCGAGCTCCGAAGATGCAAGCTCGTTTCGCCGCTTGCCGCGCGAGCGGAATCCGCATTGGTATCTCCGAAGGTGACCGTTCCGGTTCGCCCGATCGAGCATCCGGCCTCGCCCATGTCATCCATTGCGATCGTCAGGTAAAAGGGGCTCTTGCGCAGATTGATCGGAGCGATCGCGAAATTCGCCGGCGCTCCGGAGGCGCCCGTCAAATTGATGACGGTCCCGTGATAGGTGTTCCCGCCCTCAAGCAGCCGAAACGTCGCCGGGCTTCCGACCTCGAGGCGGTTGTAGACCCGCTCGTCGACATTCGCGCTCACAATCGGGTTTGAGCAGTCAAGCACCCGCAAAAGGTCCTGGCCCTTGTTCACAAACTCGCCGGGGCCGACCAGCATCTCCCAAACCCGGCCCTTCGACGGGAGAGCGACAGTGGCTTCGGAGCGGAGCCGGACGCGCGCCTCTTCTTCTGAAACCTGATCGGTTATGTGCTTGATCTGCGTCCGCACGGCGACAAGCTGGGCGTCTAGCTCGCCCTTTCTCATCTTCAGTTCGGTTTCGCGCTGAATCGAGCTTGGGGCGTCGTTGTAGCTGTCGCCGATAAAGACACCGCCGGCGACCGCGTCATGCTCGACTTTCGTTTCTTCGAGACGCTTCTGAGCCGCCGCTTCGGCGGAGGTCGCGGCGCTCCATTCGTATTGCACCCGATCGCTTTCGGCTCCCGAAATAAAACCTGTTTGCTGCAGATGGTCGCTGCGTTGCTTGGCGGCCGTCGTTTGAGACGTTTTGGCGCTCGCGGCTTGAAGCTCCGCCATCTGCCTCGCGAGCCTTGCTTCGATCAGCTTGAGGCGGCCGGCGCGATATTTTTCGGCCTGAAGATTGATCGTGTCGAGAGCGATTCCAGTCAATTGCGATTGCCGCCCGAGCGTGTCCTCTTGCGCCTCGAGCGTGTTCAGTTCGCGCCGAAGCTCATCGAGGCGGCTTCGATCGGCGTAGGGGTTGGCGATGGTCAGTTTCGGAGGCGCCGCGGTTGAGCTCCAGTTTGTTGTCTTCTCGCTGGGCGACTGAACGATCCCCTCAATGGGCGCACGGACTGTTTCGATTCGCGCATTGATGATCGCCTCGACGCTCGTTGTTGCAAGCATCGCCCGAAGCGGCGCCCAGCCGAACGCAATCACAAGCCCGAACCCAAGCACGATCTTGGCGAAGCGCCGCACCGTCACGGCATTGATGGAGCGCATTTTCGCCGCAGGGGCTTCATCGTCGGCGCCCTCCTCGGCGCCGGGTAAAAAACTGCGCTCCAAAATGGTTTGCACCGATCGCGCGCCGACTGGATGCTGCTTTGCGTGAGTTTCCTCAACGCCCGGATCGGCCACAGGCCTGGCGATATCGGCTCGCCGGCTCGGGGTCGGGTTGGGCGTTGCAGTCGAGGCGCCCACCGCCGATCGCGGTCCCTCTGCTTATCTTAGTTTGGACGACGGCATGAAGATGACGCTCGGTTGAGGGAGGCATGCGGATGCGAGACCATTGGCGGATGGCGTCCTGCCCCACGAACAGTCTCAAGACCGCTCGAGCCGCGGTTCATCTTTGCTGTGCGTCCTCTAAAGAAATAAATAACCGAATGGCGCAGATAATAGCGATCAGGCCGGCTCTTTCCTTCTCCGTCAAATCCAGCAAGCTTTGCGCAGCGTCAGCTTGCTGAGGCGTTGAAGCGACTCGCGTCGGATCGGAAGCGCTTTCGCAGACGGCGCGGCCGCGGTGCAACCAACAGCCTCGGCAAATTCGGGAGTTGCTAAATCGGTCAATCGTCGTTCTACTCCGATTGGATTGGCTAAAGTCGATCTGTCGCGCCGACTTGGCGGCGGCGGAAAAGAGCGCGCCTCCTCTATCGAGGGGTTCCTACTGCTCTGACCGGGCTGCGCGACCAAGAGTGACCATGAGGAGGAACGCTATGAATAGAGGGCTTGCGGCCGTCGCGATTGCTGCGGCGACTTGTCTCTTAAGTTCGGGAGTTTTTGCTCAGTCGGGAGCGATCAACAAGGCCGTCGGCGGCTACACTTGGGAGGACGCCGCGAAAGAGGCGCCGACCACGAAGAAAAACGGCAAGCCGCTCACTTTCGCGATCATCACCCACACGGCAGGCAACGGCTTCTTCGATCCTGTCTATGTCGGCGCGCAGGTCGCGGCCAACGCGTTCGGGATCAACCTGATCAAACTTGGCTCCGAAGCGCCGATGGACGACATCCCGCGCGAAATCCAGATCTTAAATCAGATCGTCAACGATCCGACCATCAATGGCGTGATCATGACCACCCCGCAGGTCGGCGCCTATAACGACCTCGTCAAGAAGCTTGAGGATCGCGGGGTCGTCGTCTCCACGACCAACTCGTATGACGGCACGCTCTATGACCGCAACAACATCAGCCACACTGGTCAGGACGCCTCGGCGGCTGCGATCGGGGGCGAAGCGATCGTGAAGTGCCTGATCAAAAACAACGTCAAGGGCGGATCGATCCTGTTTCCGAACACCGTTCCGGTCGGCAACATCGAGGTCAACAACCGCGTGAAGGCGGCGTTCCAGGCGACGGTCAAGGCTCTCAAGGCTGCCAACCGTCTTCAGGATTTCAAGGTCGACGCCGGCCCCAACAACATCGGCGTCGATGTCGGCGCCGACATCACTCCCGCCCCCATCGTGCAATTGATCGAAAGCCGCAAGGACGTGGTGGGACTCTTCGGGCCGAACGGCGGCGTGACGCCCGCGATCGGTGACGCCGTCTCTCAACTCAAGCTCAACAACAAGATCTGCGCCTACGGCTTCGACCTTGGCCCCAAGCAGCTCGAGCAGATCAAGACCGGCGCGTTGCAAGGCTCGCTTGGACAACAACCCTTCCTGCAGGGTTTCTATCCGGTCGTTCAACTCTATCTGCAGCTTGATCGCAACATCTCGGCGGCGAATTTGGACACGCGCGCGCAGCTCGTGACCAAGGACAATGTCGACAAGGTCGGCAAGCGCTTCGAGAACTGATCGCATGAAGCGTTCGACCGCGTGAGCGAGGCTAGCCCTATGCTCACGCGCCTCGGTTCAGATCAATGACCGCTCTCACCGATGACGCAAGCGTTCGCGACATGGGGCGCGAGGCTCCCCTCCTGTTCGGAGGCTGGGAAGTGGGCCTCCTTGTCATTATGGGCATTCTCTACGCGGGCGGGCTTTATCTCAATCCTGCTTTCTTCGGATCGACCGACGCGCTCTTTTCTGTCTTGCGAGATGCGTCACGCTACGGCGTGCTCGCGATCGGCATGACCTTCGTCATCGTCAACAAGGAACTGGACCTCTCGGTCGGCTCAACCTTCGGTCTCACCGCAGCCATCTTCGGCATGGTCTTCGCGCCGACCTATTTCGATATGGGCGTCTGGACGGCGGTGGGCTGGTGCTTGGTCATGGGTCTCGCGATCGGGCTGATCAACGGCTTGATGGTTACAGTCCTGGAAGTGCCCGCCTTCATCGCGACGCTGACCATGCTGTTCATCGGCCGCGGAATCATTCTCGGCCTCACCGGCGGAAAGAACATCGCCTTCGAAATCAAGGCGGCGGCCTATCCCGCTTTCTTCCGTCTGGGCGAGATCAACGCGCTCGGCTTCAACAATCAGATCATTCTCTTCGTCATCATCGCCGCAATCGCCGCCGTTGCGCTTGCCTACACTGCGATCGGCTGGACGACGTACTCCGTCGGCGGCAACGAGCAAGCGGCGCGCTACGCCGGCATCAATACGCGTTTCGTGCGCATGCGCTCCTATGTTCTCTCCTCACTCTGCGCGGTGACTGCGGGCTTGATGAGCGTCGCGCAGAACAAGGACGCCGATCCGCTCGCCGGGTTTGGGCTCGAGCTCATCGCCATCTCGTCAGTGATCGTCGGGGGCGCGGCCATTTTTGGCGGCCGGGGGCGGATCCTTGGCTCCTGCCTTGGCGCTATCCTCATCGGGCTCATCGACAAGGTCCTGCGCGAGGGTGTTCCCACCACGCGCACAATCGACCTCGGCGATGGCGAGACGGCGCAGGTTGCGGCGGTGACGCAATTGCCGCCCGGCGCGGTTCCGGCGTGCCTGGGCGTGATCCTCATCATCGCCGTGCTGATCGAGCCTTGGCTCGTCCGCCGTCGCGCGATCCCGCGCCTCTGGGCCTGGTTGCGCGGGCGACCGCCGCCGCCGGTCCCTGACCTCGGCGGGGTCGCCATCCTCGGCGTCCAAACGCGAGGCGCGAATGTGCAGGCCCGCGGCTTAGGCAAACATGGGCTCGCCGCCTTCTTCTACCGTCGAGACGCCGCAGCGGTGATCCTGATGGTCGCGCTTTGGCTGTTCGGCTTGTGGGCCCGGCCGGATTTCTGGGGCGGCCTCGACAACAGCTTTGCGATTCTGCTCGCGTTCTCCGAAATCGCCCTTCTTGCCGTCGGGCTCACCTTTGTGATGGCCAACGGGGACATCGACCTTTCCGTCGGTTCCGTGCTCGCGCTATCCGGCGCGGTCGCCGCCGTGATCATGAAAGATACGAACTGGGGACCGCTGGCCGCGGTCGGCGGAGGAATCCTGGCCGGCGTCGTCGCCGGCCTCATCAACGGCTGGCTCACCGCCTATGTCGGCCTGCCAGCCTTCATCGCCACGCTCGGGACTTTCTATTGGGCGCGCGGCATCGGCTCCTCGATCGTCGCCGGCACGCAGCTCAATGGCTTTCCGGCATCGTTCAATCTCATCGGCCGAAATCTCTACGAGCTCCTCGACGTCATGGGCGTTGCGCCCACGGGCGGCCTGTGGCTCGCCTTCGCCAAGGCGGTCAGCGTGCAGACCATCTTCGTACTCGTGGTCGCGCTGGTCGCGGGCATTGTGCTCGGCCACACCACCTTCGGGCAAAAGGTCTACGCCATCGGCGGCAATGAACGGGCTGCGAGTTTCGCCGGGATCAATACGCGGCGGGTCCGCTTCATCTCCTTCCTGATCTCGTCGACATGCGCGGCCTGCGGCGGGATCATCTACGACGCCTTCTACCGCAGCTTCATTCCGACCGCCGGACAATTGCGCGAGCTCGACAGCATCTCCTCGATCATCATCGGCGGCGGATCGATCTTCGGCGGCTACGGCACCATGCTCGGCTCGCTCGCGGGCGCGGCGGTGATCACGCTCATCCGCTCGCTCCTGTCGCTCCAGATCATCCTCAAGGACGGCTCGTCCTTCGTCCTGCCGCAGCAATGGCAGAACGTGTTCATAGGCCTCATTCTGATCGTCGCGGTGGTCGGCGATATCTGGCTGCGACAGCACAATATCCTGGGGCTTTGGTTCGGCCGCAGGCGCGTCGCCGAAGAGCCGGCGCGCGTCGAGCCCGTCAAGGAGGCCAAGGCATGAGCCGCCCAGTCGTGGAGATGCGTTCGATCGACAAAAGCTTCGGCCCGGTCAGAGCGCTGACCGATGTCCATCTGACCTTGATGCCTGGCCAGGTCCTCGGCCTCGTGGGCGACAATTCGGCGGGCAAGTCGACGCTCATGAAAATCATGACCGGCGCCTACCAGCGGGATTCAGGCGACGTCATGATCGACGGCGAGGCTGTGCATTTCAAGAAGTCCGCACGAGAGCCGCGATCTCGGCATCGAGATGATCTACCAGGACTTCGCTTTGTGCGGGAACCTCGACGTCAGCCAGAACATCTTCCTCGGCCGTTGGCCCAGCCGCTTCGGGATCTTCGTCGATCGCGCACGCATGCATGTTGACGCGCGGACGATCCTCGATCGGCTCAAGGTCGATGTGAACTCGGTCTATCAGAAGGTCGAGAGCCTTTCCGGCGGCCGCCAGCAATCCGTCGCCATCGCGCGCGCGATTTCCTTCGAGCCCAAGGTGGTGATTTTCGACGAACCCACCGCCAACCTCTCGGTGACCGCGACCAATCGTCTCCTGGAGACGATGCTTGAACTGAAACGCCATCGGGTGTCGCAGATCATCATCTCGCACCGTCTGAACGACATATTCGAGGTGGGCGATCGGGTGATGGTGCTCAAGCGCGGGCGCAATGTCGGCGAGCGCGCGATTGCCGAAACCACCGAGAAGGAAGTGCTGGAGCTGATCGTCTCCGGCGTTCCGGAAACGGTCGCCGACGCAGCGCTGAGCTCTTAGAGTAGCCTGCGGTTAGTCCGTTATTGCGAGCGAAGCAATCCAAGGGAACGTGGCGTGTCCTGCGCGCTCTGGATCACCACGTCGCTGCGCTCCTCGCGATGACGACTCCTTCCGCGGGAATGACAACGCCACCTATCTCGGTTTCCTATAAGAGATCGCCGGTGAGCCGTGCGCTTGACAGGGAGGCGGCATGCTGGTCTGGTAACTAGACCAGCATGCCGTTGGGATTGAGCTTAAGGCACGGGGTTTGCGGTCGTCGCCGACGAGCATCTTTTCGCGCGCTCCGCATCTCAAGGCCGAGATCGGCCGGCGAACGGTGCGCGAACGGATTAGCGACAAGCTCGCGTCGCTCATCGCGTCCGGCATCCTTCAGGTCGGCGAGGAACTGCCGAGCGAGCGAGAGCTCGCCGCGCTGCTTGCCGTCAGCCGCGAAACGGTGCGGGGCGCGATCCAAACGCTGGCCGCGATCGGGGTCGTCGCGGTGAGCCAGGGCTCGCGCACGCGCGTCGTCAGCCGGAAGATCGATACGCTGAAAATCGGCGTCACCAGCCCGAGCGCAATCAACGACTATGAGCTCGATTCCGTCCACAAGGCGCGCGTCCTCATCGAGCGCTCCGTCGCCGCGGAAGCGGCCGTCCACATCGACGATACAGCGCTAGTCCGCCTCGAACAGTCGCTCTTAATCCAGAAGCAGACAATGCGCGATCCCGTGCATTTCCTGATCTGCGACCGGGAGTTTCATCTCACGATCTACCGCAGTTGCGGCAATCCGCTGCTCGCCGACTTCGTCACCGATCTCTATACGTTCATGCTTGATCATCGCAGGACCGCTGTCTCCCAGCCGGGCGCGATCGAGAAGAGCTATCTCGATCATGTCGCTATCTTCAACGCTCTCAACGCCCACGACCCGCAGGCAGCAACCGACGCGATCGGGCGGCATATCGACCGAATTCTACGCAACGACCGTCGAGATCCTCGCGGGCGAACCGAAGCCGAAGAAGACGGCTTGACTTCGGCGCCGCCGCATGAACAGAGCCGCAATTGTCAATGCCGGGAAGTCCGGCAAAACTGGGAGGAGCCAAATGAAACTTACCCGTCGAGGCCTCATATCTGTCGTGCCGGCGCTCGCCGCGACAACGATCGGATTCGCCGCGCCTGCGCGCGCTGCAGATACGAAGGAGATTGTCTACCTGACGCCAGGACTCGACTTGCCATTCTGGCGCTATCTCTCGAAGGGGATCGAGGCGGAAGCCAAGAAGGCCGGCTATAGCTACACGGCGCTCGATTCCCACAATAGCGCCGAGACCCAGCTCAAGAACGCGCAGGACGCGATCGCGCGTGGCGTCGCGGGCATCGCAATCTCGCCCACTGACAGCTCGACAGCGCCGAGCGTGCTGGCGCTTGCCGCGCGCGCGAAGATTCCGGTCGTCGTCGCGGACATCGGCACCAACAGCGGCGAATATGTCTCGTTCATCATCTCCGACAATTATCAGGGCGCATACGGCGTCGGCGAGGCTTTGGCCGCCGCCTTGAAGGAGAAGGGGTGGACCGACGGCTCCGTCGGCCTCATCACCATCTCGCAAGCGCGCAAGAACGGCCAGGCGCGCACCGCCGGCTTCCGGGACGCAATGAAGAAGGCGGGCATCACCAAGGAGGCGGGGCTGCAGCAGATGCAATCCTACACCGCCGACGAGACCTTCAAGTTCACCCAGGACATGCTGACCGCCAATCCGAACATGCGGGCCATGTTCATCCAGACCGACCAGCCGACCCTCGGCGCGCTTCGCGCCATCAAGGCGGCCCATCGCGAGGGCACGCTGCTTGTCGCCGCCTTCGACGGCATTCCGGAATTCGTCGATCTTTTGAAGAAGGACGAGATCGTCGCCTCCGGCATGCAGCAGCCCTATCTCATGGGCGTGAAGTCGGGCGAAGCTCTGGTCGACTCGCTCAATGGCAAGACTCCCGAGAAGCAGATCCTGGTGCCGATCGTCGTCGCCACCAGCAAGAACATCGACCAGATCCTGCCGACCATCAAAGAGACTGTGTTCGCCAACGAAATACAGTAACCAAGACCGAGGCCGGCGCGTCAGCGCTGGCCTCATCCCGAGCCCAAGATGACAGACCCGGCAACTCCACTTCTGGAAGCGCGCGCGATCTCGAAGAGCTTCGCGCAAACCCGCGCGCTCGTCGGCGCGAATCTCACGTTGCGGCCGGGCGTCACCCATGCGCTCCTGGGCGCGAATGGCGCGGGCAAGTCGACGCTCTCCCGCGTCATTTCCGGTCATGTCCGTCGCGACGGCGGCGAGATCCTCTATTGCGGCGCGCCGCGAGACGTGCGCAGCCCGCGCGAGGCGCTCGATGCGGGCATCGCCATGGTTATGCAGGAGACGAGCCTCGCGCCGGACCTCTCGGTCCTGGAGAATATCTTTCTCCCCGATCTTGGCCGGCCGGGCCGCCTGTCGCGCCCGACAATGCGCCGACGAGCGAGCGAAATTCTCGCCGATCTCGGACAGGAGCGCGCTGTCTCGCTGGACACAGAGGCGCGAGACCTTTCCGCCGCGCAGCGCCAGCTCGTGGAGATCGCGAAAGCGCTTGCGCTCAAAGCCAATCTCATCATTTTCGACGAGCCGACGGCGTCCCTGAGCCCGAGCGAAGTCGAGCGCCTGTTCGACGTCATCGCGCGGCTCGAAAGCGCGCAATGCTCGATCGTCTTCGTCTCTCACCGTCTGGAAGAGGTGTTCGCGATCTCGGACGAGATCACCGTGATGCGGGAGGGGCGCACGGTTGCAGCCTCGCGCCCCACTTCCAGCCTGAACCAGACCGAGCTCGTGCGGCTGATGGTCGGCCGCGATCTCGGGTCGATCTATGCGGCGCCCTCTACCCCTGCCGACGCGCGCGGCGAGCCGGTGCTCTCCGTTCGCGCGCTGCGCGCGCCCCCGATGGTGCGCGACATTTCATTCGATTTGCACCGCGGCGAGATCTTGGGCGTGGGCGGGCTGGTTGGCGCCGGGCGCTCCGAGACAGTCGAGACGCTTTTCGGCCTGCGTCCCCGCGCCGGAGGCGAGGTGCTTTATGAAGGGCGGCCGTTCGCTCCGCGCTCTCCGACGGAGGCGATCCGCGCCGGCTTCGGATTCGTCGCCGAGGATCGGCGCCGCCAGTCGATCGTGCCGGACCTTTCCGTGCGCGAGAATCTGCTCCTCGGCCACCTCGGGGCGCATCGCGGTTTCGGCCTCGGCTACGGCAAGCGGGAAAAGAAAATCGACGAACTGATGGCGCGTCTCGAATTGCCGCGAGACCGGCTGGCCGATCCTAACCTGCTCAACTTCTCCGGCGGCATGCAGCAGAAGATCATCATCGCCCGATGGCTGCTTCTCGAGCCCAAGGTGCTGATCCTCGACGAGCCGACCAAGGGCGTCGACATCGGCACGCGCGCCTCCATCTATGCCATCCTGCGCGATTTCGCCGCATCGGGCGCGGCCATCATCATCGTGTCCTCCGAATTCGAGGAACTGCTGGGGCTCGCCGATCGCGTCATCGTGGTTAGTGACGGAGCTTCGATCGCCGACGTCCCGGCCGCTTATCTCGATGAGGAGAAGCTGACCCTTTTGGCCGCTCCCCGCGCCTCGATGGAGCGCTACCGGCGTCTTTTGCAGGAGCTCGCCAATCAGTGCGACGGCGCCGCGTTCTGGGCCATTCTGGATAACGAGCGGGTATTTTGCCTCAATACCGCGACCGCGAACGCAAAGGCTGATCCTTCGCTCAGCGCAGGCGCGGCCCCCCGCTTCGACGAGACGCCGATTTCCGCGGCTTTAAGGGCGCGCGCTCCCGATTTCGTGGTCGATCCGACAAGCGGCTTGAAGAGCCTATTGGTCGATGTCCGCAGCCATCGCGGCCATGAATTGGGGTCGATCGGCGTCGTGATCCGGCCTGACGGCGCCGCCCCGCCGGCCGAGGCGATGCGCTCTACGATTCAAGAGCAGTTTCGCGCGACGCTATGAGCCAGGAAATCTTCAAAACCGATTGGCGCCGTTGCGCCAGAATCCAGCGCCGGGCGGCCGCCGACCCGAAGCTTCAGCCTTCGTTCGGCGCCGCTCGAACTCAGGATGCTGGCGCTCGCGATCGTCATCGCGGTCGCCTTGTCGCTGCTCTCGCCCTACTTTCTCAAGACCAACAATCTTCTCAATCTGCTCGACCAGTCGGTCGTCACGGGCATTGTGGCGATCGGCATGACCTTCGTCATTCTGACCGGCGGCATCGATCTTTCCGTGGGCTCGGTCGTCGGTCTGACTGGGGTCATCCTTGGCCTCGCGCTGCATCACTTTTCGATTCCGGTCGCCATTGCCCTCGCGGCGCTGTCGGGCGCCGGGATCGGGCTTTTCTCCGGATTGTTGATCGCCTATTTCGACCTCGCCGCCTTTGTCATCACGCTCGGCGTCATGGCGATCGGAAGGAGCCTTGCCTACATATTCTCGGGCCAGACGTCGATCAGCGACATCCCGCCGCAACTGAACGATCTCGTTTACACCGAGGTTTTCGGCATCCAGACCAACGTCCTCACCTTGCTCGCGCTTTACGCGCTCGCCTGGGCCTACCTCACCTACACCAAGGGCGGCCGCACGATCTATGCGGTCGGTTCCAACCGCGAGGCGGCGCGCACGGCGGGCCTCAACGTCCTCTTCTACAGCGTGCTACCCTACGTGGTCTCGGGCGCGCTCTCCGCAGTCGCAGCGACTCTCATGTCGGCCCAGATCCTCTCGATTGATCCGCTCGCCGGAACCGGGCTCGAACTCGACGCCATCGCCGCGGTGGTGATTGGCGGCGCCAGCCTCTATGGCGGCCGAGGCACGATCATCGGCACGCTGATCGGCGTGTTCATCATGGTGATGATCCGCAACGGCCTCAACCTGCTCGGCGTCTCGCCCTTCTGGCAAGGGTCCGCCATCGGCGGGATCATCATCGCGGCCGTGCTCGCCGAGCGGCTCTTGAGCCCGCGAACGCGACGCTAGCCTTATTGGAGCGAAGCGGAAGACGACGTGCCCAAGTTCGCCGCAAACCTATCGATGATGTTCACCGAGCACGCGTTCCTCGACCGTTTCGACGCGGCCGCGGACGCGGGTTTCGCTTCGGTCGAGTTTCTCTTTCCTTACGATCATCCGCCCGAGGCGATCGGCGATCGGCTCGATCGTAATCGCTTAACTCAGGCTCTGTTCAACCTGCCGCCCGGCCGTTGGGACGAAGGCGAACGCGGGCTGGCGGCGCTGCCCGGGCGGTTCGACGAATTCAAATCTGGCCTCACGCGCGCCCTCGACTATGTCGCGGCGACCAAGGTCAAGCGCGTGCACATGATGGCCGGCAACGCCTCGCGCAAGGACACTCAAGCTCAGGCGAGCTACAAGCGCGCCATCGCTTATGCGGCGCCGATCCTCGCGGAGCGCGGCGTCGATCTCGTTCTCGAGCCGATCAACACGCGCAACATGCCCGCTTATTTCCTCAACGATTTCGCTTATGCGGCTGCGCTGATCAATGAGCTTGGGCAGCCGAATGTGAAGCTGCAATTCGATGTCTATCATCGGCAAATCCTGCACGGGGACGTGACGATCTCTTTCCGCGCCCTGCAACCAATCGTGGGTCACATCCAGGTCGCGTCCGTCCCGTCGCGGAATGAGCCGGACGGCGAGGAGCTCAACTTCCCTTACCTGTTCGGCGAGTTCGACCGACTTCAGTACGACGGCTATATCGGATGCGAATACAACCCGCGCGCCGGCACGCTCGAGGGGCTCGCCTGGTTTAAGCCCTACAGGAGGGTTTGACATGCCGCTGCTCCTGGGCGCTGTCGCCGACGACTATACGGGCGCTTCCGACCTCGCGAACACGCTCAATCGCAATGGCCTCTCGACCATTCAGACCATCGGCGTGCCTGTGCCCGGCTTGAAAGTCGATGACGCGGAAGCGATTGTGGTGGCGCTGAAGATCCGGTCGATCGAAGCCGCGCAAGCGGTCGAGGCGGCGGCGGCGGCCTATGATTGGCTCAGCGCGCGCGGCGCGCGGCATGTCATGTACAAGGTCTGCTCGACTTTCAACTCGACGGACGCCGGCAACATCGGCCCGGTGGCGGACGCGCTGGGCGCCAAGGCGCGCGGCGGCTGCGCTTTGGTGACGCCGGCCTTTCCGGAAACCGGCCGGACTGTCTATCTCGGTCACCTGTTCGTCGGCCTGACGCCCTTGAACGAGAGCCCGCTCAAGGACCACCCGCTCAATCCGATGCACGATTCCAATCTTGTGCGCGTATTGCAGCGGCAGTCGAAAGGGTCCGTCGGCCTCATCGACCTCATGACCGTCGAACAGGGAAGCGCAGCGATCTCCCGCGCCCGAGCTGAGCTCACGGCGCAAGGCTATGGGACGGCGATCGTCGACGCCGTCTTCGAGCGCGACCTCGAAGCGCTTGGCGACGCGGCGGCTGAGAGCGCATTCTCTGTGGGCGCTTCTGGCCTGGGGCTCGGCCTTGCGCGCGCGCTCGCGCGCGGCCGCGCCGGGACGGCTCACGCCGCCGCGCTCGAGGCGGTCGGCGGGAGCGCCGCGATCTTGGCTGGGTCGTGCTCGCGCGCGACGCTTGAACAGATCGCCGCGGTCGAGAATGAGATCCCTCTGCTGCGCCTTTCTTCCGAAGCTTTGATCAAGGGCTCAGGCGAAACCGATCGGGCGCTGAACTGGGCGAAAGATCGCATCGGGTCAGGACCCGTCGTGATCGCGTCGAGCGAGGAGCCCGAACAAGTCGCGGCTCTCCAGTCGCGCTACGGCCGAGACACGTCCGGTCAGGCGATCGAACACGCGCTCGCCGAGATCGCGTCCGGCCTCGTGGACTTCGGTGTGCGCCGGCTTGTTGTCGCGGGCGGCGAGACGTCGGGCGCCGCCGTCGACCGGCTGGGTGTTTCCGCCTTCCGGCTGGGGCCGGAAATCGCCGCAGGCGTGCCGCTCATGCGCACGGTCGGCCGAAAGGGCGGCGAATTGCAGATGGCGCTCAAGTCCGGCAACTTCGGCGGACGAGATTTTTTCACCCGCGCGCTTGCGATGACTCGATAAGGACGCGGCTCATGAGCGACGAGACGCGGGCGCGCGACGAGATCTGCGAGGTCGGAGTCTCCCTCTTTTCCCGTGGACTCACTTTCGGATCGACGGGCAACATCAGCCTGCGCTTGGCCCAAGGCGGCTGGCTGATGACGCCGACCAACGCCTCGCTCGGCAAGCTCGATCCGGCGAACTTGTCCAAGTTCGACAGCGAGGGACGGCTGCTCTCGGGCGGCAAGCCGACCAAGGAAGCATTCCTGCACTTCTGCATGTACAAGGAACGCCCGGACGCGCGCGCGGTGGTGCATCTTCATTCGACCCATTCGGTCGCGGTGAGCCTGCTTGCCGACGTCGATCCGCGTGACGCGCTGCCGCCGCTCACCGCCTATTTCGTGATGCGCGTGGGGCGGCTGCCGCTTGCGCCTTACTATCCCCCCGGCGACGAAAGCCTGGCCAAGGCGCTCGGCGCGTTGGCCGGCGAGCACCATGCGGTGCTGCTCGCCAATCACGGTCCCGTCGTCGCCGGCACGTCGCTCGACAACGCCCAATATGCGACCGAGGAGCTTGAGGAGACGGCGAAGCTCTTCCTCATGCTGCGCGGTTCGAAGATCCGCCCGCTGACGCCCGCCGAAGTGAGCGACCTCCGTGAGCGCTACAATCTGCGCTGACAGGCTCTCGCTTTCCGCGCGCAAACGTCACGAGCCTGTTCTAAGATACGCGCGATGTTCGAGGGACACTAGCGATGGCCTTCTCTGATGTTTTTTCACGAGTCGTCGAGGGGATCGGCGAAGCAGCAATCCTCTTGCGGGGACAGGACGGAAGAAAAGTAACGCCCGCCACCGGCGCCAATCCATCCATCCCTCAAGCCAAGCCGCAAGGCAGCCTTCCGACGCTGAAGATGCCCACGGCCAGGGGGTGGCCCGCGGGGCAGACGCCGAAGGCCGCCCCTGGGCTCAAGGTCAACGCCTTTGCGACCGGTCTCAAGCATCCGAGATGGATCTATGTGCTGCCGAACGGCGACGTGCTCACGGCCGAAGCGCTTTTCACGCCGGAGCCGATGAACTCTCTCTTCGACTACGCCATGTTTGCGACGATGAAGCGGGCCGCGGCTATCGGAGACAGCCCCAACCGCATCACGCGTTTGCGCGACGCGGATGGCGACGGCGTCGCCGAGATCAAGAACGCGTTCATGGAGCGGCTGAACCAGCCTTTCGGCATGGCGCTCGTCGGGGACACGTTCTACGTCGGCAACACCGATGGCGTAGTCGCCTTTCCCTATGCCTCAGGCGCGGACCGCATCACCGAGCCAGGCCGCAGGCTGACCACGCACAACGGCGGCGGGCACTGGACCCGCAGTCTCCTTCTGTCCCCCGACAAAACCAAGCTTTATATCGGGGTCGGCTCGCTGACCAACATCGCCGACAAGGGGATGGAGATCGAGAAAGGCCGCGCCGCCATTCATGAACTCGATTTGGCGACCGGGACGAGCCGCATCTTTGCTTCCGGCCTGCGCAATCCCGCGGGCCTCGCGTGGGAGCCTGGGACCGGCGTTCTCTGGACCGTGGTCAACGAGCGCGACGGCCTGGGCGATGAGACGCCGCCCGATTACCTCACCTCGGTTCGCGACGGCGGCTTCTACGGCTGGCCCTATTGCTACTGGGGCAAGACGGTCGACGACCGCGTGCCTCAAGATGCGGGCTTGGTCGCGAGCGCGATGACGCCGGACTATGCACTCGGCGGCCACACCGCGTCGCTTGGCCTCTGCTGGCTGCCCGCGGGCGTTCTCCCAGGGTTCCCCGAGGGCATGGTGATCGGGCAGCACGGCTCCTGGAACCGGAGCGTGCTCAGCGGCTACAGAGTCATTTTCGTGCCGTTCGCGAACGGACGCCCGGCCGGAGCGCCGCGCGATATTCTCACCGGCTTCCTCGCGCCAGACGAGCGATCGTCATTCGGCCGACCGGTTGGCGTGGCGTTGGGCCCGGACGGCTCGCTCCTGGTGGCCGATGACGTCGGCAATGTGATCTGGCGGGTGACGGGGGCGTGACCGGTCGAACTAGGATCGTCATTGCGAGCCGTAGAGCGTCGAAAGACGCCCGTCCTATGCGCGCTCCTTGCGATGACGGCCTTAGCCCGGCGCGCTCGCCGCTGGCTCCGCCAGAGCAGGCTCGGATTTCTGCGAGCGCAGGCGGGCGGCTCCATCGGTTGTGCTCAAGCTGTGCGCCGCGTTGATGAGCGCGAGATGCGAGAACGCCTGCGGAAAGTTGCCAAGCTGGCGGCGCTCGTGCGGATCGTATTCCTCCGCCAGAAGCCCGACGTCGTTGCGCAGCGCCAGCAGGCGCTCGAATAGTGCATAAGCCTCATCGTAGCGTCCCATCAGCACATAATTGTCGACCAGCCAGAAACTGCAGGCGAGAAACGCGCCCTCGCCGGGGGGCAAGCCGTCCACCGCGGTCCCGGTGTCGTAGCGCAGCACAAATCCGTCGCGGAGGAGCCGGCGTTCGATCGCGGCGACAGTGCCTTGGACGCGGGGATCGTCAGGCGGCAAAAAGCCGACGATGGGGATGAGCAGCAGACTCGCGTCGAGCGTCGCATCGCCGAATGATTGGACGAACGTGTTTTCGTTTGCGTCATACCCGTGCGCGCATACCTCAGCATGGATTGCAGCGCGGACTTCTCGCCAACGCTCGAGCGGCCCGTCGAGCCCGAATTCCTCGATCGAGCGCACCGCGCGATCGAACGCGACCCACGCCATCACCTTCGAGTGGGTGAAATGGCGCCGCCCTCCTCGCACTTCCCAGATGCCTTCGTCAGGCTCTCGCCAGATTGTCTCGAGGTGAGAAATGAGGCCGCTCTCCAACGCCCAGGTCGCGTCGTTGGTGGCGAGACCCGCGCGGCGGGCGACGTAAAAGGCGTCAAGCACTTCGCCGTAGACGTCGAGTTGGAGCTGTTTGACGGCGCCGTTGCCGATCCGGACCGGGATCGAGCCTTCGTAGCCGGGCAGCCAGGGAAGCTCAAATTCCTGGAGCCGTCGCTCGCCCGCGAGGCCGTAGACTATCTGCAAGTCGTCCGGCGACCCGGCCACCGCCCTTAAGAGCCATTCGTGCCATGCCTTCGCTTCGTCCAGGATGCCCGCGCCAATCAGCGCGTAAAGGGTGAAGGTCGCGTCCCGGAGCCAACAGAATCGATAGTCCCAATTGCGCGGTCCGCCCAATTGTTCGGGCAAGGATGTCGTCGGGGCCGCGACAATACCGCCGGTCTCCCAATGCGCGAGCGCCTTCAGAGTGAGGAGCGAGCGAAGAGCGGCGTCGCCCCAAGTGTCAGATGATTTGAAAGCCGCCGCCCAGCCGGTCCAGAAGGAATGCACTTGTTTCCGCGCGGCCTCGAGCTCCTCCCCCGAGAGCGGCGGGGGAGCGGAGCGAAACGACGCCGACCAGTTGAGAACGAAGCTGGCCTCTTTGCCCTCGCGGACAGTGAAATCGCCGACGGTGCTGAGACCCTCTCCGCGCGTCTGCACGTTGGTATCGAGCAGCACTTTGTCCGGGCCGGCGATGAACTGAAGCCGTCCGTCCTCCTGTTGACTGACCCACGGCACGACGGCGCCATAGTCGAAGCGCACGATGAGCTCGGTGCGCATGTGGACCTCGCCCTGAAGGCCCGTCACGATGCGCACCAACTCGGACGAGCCATTGCGCCTGTACATGAAGTCGATCAGAGCGACGGACCCTTGCGGCGTTGTGAACACAGTTTCGAGGATCAGGGTGCTGTCGAGGTATCGTCGCGTGACCTGGACGTCGCCTTCCGCCGGCGCGATCAGCCACCGTCCATGCTCGGGGGCGCCGAGGAGGGCGGAAAAACACGCGGCGCTGTCGAAACGAGGCAGGCAGAGCCAATCGATCGAGCCGTCGCGCCCGACCAGCGCAGCCGTCTCGCAGTTTCCGATGACGGCGTAATCCTCAATTCGAAGCGGCATACCAGTCTCTCAGCGAGGCGCCCCCGGGGCGGGGAGCCATACGATACCGGCTTCGTCAATTGAAGGCCGTCTCGGGGTCGAGGGTGTGCGGCGTCCTGGCCTCCCCCGGATTGGCGGGCCGCTTTGGGCGGTATGCAGCCGTTGGCATCAACCCAGTGGACGGCGGCAATGCGCAAATACCGGTCACTCCCAATGACACAGGCCCAGTCACGGTGACGCCTGCATTCGATTTCCCTGCGCTATCGCTACAAGGCGCCGAACCCCGCTTGCCCAATCGCCGTTGATGGCGCGTCGCCCCGGATGTTGGGATCAGAGAATTCCACACGATTGCGGCCATTGTTCTTCGCGACATAAAGGCACTCGTCCGCAATCCTGAACATCTCCTTGAATGAGGAGCGGGCGCTATAAACCGTCGCCCCCACGCTCACGGACAGAGGCACGGGGCCGCCCTGCGGCGAGAACAGAGCGGCGTTGACCGAGGCGCGAATGCGTTCGGCGACCACTCCGGCCTCGCGGCGATTGGCGCCAGGCAGAAAGACGCCGAACTCCTCGCCCCCGATGCGCCCCACCAGATCGTTCTCGCGCAAACACTCCTTTATCTCGCCGGAGATCATGCGCAGGGCTTCGTCGCCGGACATGTGACCGAACCGATCATTCACGGCTTTGAAATGATCGACGTCGATGACCATCAATGCTCCCTCGCCGCGGGTCGCCAGTCGCGCGGTGCGTTCCAGGTAAGCTTCGACCAGGATGGTGAAGGCTTGGCGATTCAGACACGACGTTAGCCCATCCATTGACGCAACCTTCAACAACTCGTGATGCGCAATGGCCAGCTCCCGCAATTTGTAAAGCAGGTAAAAAAAGAACGGCGGCGCCAGCAACAATGGGATCAGCAAATCATTGAGTGGGTCGGAGCCAAGTCGCCATCGGTTATCTCGAAGGGAATAGGAATCGACGAAGAAAGATATTCCTATACAAAACAGCGTGCCGCAAATGGTCAGGAAAAACACTCTGTTCCAACCGCGCGCCGACAAATCAGCTTGAAGTCGACGCATTCAAAAACTCCCACCATTTTCGGCAGTACGTGGTGGATGTGAGTAGGAGTTGGTCATCATAAGATACGAGTGTGTGAGGATAAGAGGTATGGTGGCGCCCTTGCGGCGCTCACGACAGCGAGCCGGCCGGAATATTCGTCAGCGCCCTTTTTAGGTATTTTGATTCGAAGACTTCGCCCGGTATCGGCGGACTGAAAAAGAACCCTTGCATTTCGTCGCAGCCAAGCAAGCCAAGCAGGCGAGATTGCTTCTCGGATTCGACGCCCTCAGCCACCACCTTGAGAGTCAATCCGTGGGCCAGGTTGATGATGGTGGACACGAGCGCCAAGCCCTCTGAACTTCGTGTCATTTCGATGATGAACGAGCGGTCGATCTTGAGCGCGTCTACAGGCAGTTTGGCCAGGTAGCTGAGCGAAGAAAACCCGGTGCCGAAATCGTCGATGGCGACAGTCAGTCCCATGGCGCGGATCGCCCGCAAACTGACGATGTTGCGATCGATGTCTTCCATGATCAATCCTTCTGTGATCTCCAGCTCCAATCCGGCGGCCGCGTGCGGGTCTATGTCGATTGTCCCTTCAAGCTCGGCGACGAAGTCGGGATCGCGCAGTTGTATCGGGGACACGTTCACCGCTATGCGCCCCACGAGGAAACCCGCGGCGCGCCAACGCGCATAATCTTTGATAGCCGTGGCGATCACCCACCGCCCAACTTCATAGATCAGTCCGGTTTCTTCGAGGCTTGGGATGAACCGGCCTGGTGGCGCCAGCCCCGTTTGCGGATCATTCCATCGGATCAGGGCCTCGGCGCCGGTGAGCAGGCCGGTCGCAGCGCTCACTTTCGGCTGGTAATAAAGTACGAATTGGTCCTTTTCGAGCGCCTCGCGCAGCCGGGTTTCCAGACTGAGCTTGCCTTCCACCGCAGAGGTCATCGCGGAGGTGTAGAACAAATATCGATCGCCCCGCGCTTTGGCCTTTTTGAGCGCCGCCTCGGCATTCCTGAACAAGGTTTCCGCGTCGGCGCCGTCATTCGGAAATAGCGCGACGCCGACCGTAGCGAACACCCGAACGATCGTGTCTTGCATGCAAAACGGATGGGCAATAAAGGCTCTGAGCATTGCGTCGAGCAGCCGCGCCAAGTCACGGCCTGGCGCTACGTTTGGCAGCACCACGGCGAAATGGTCGGCGCCCAATCGCGCGACCAGGTTGGCGTCCCCCCTGTTGCGTGCCAGCCACTCTCCCACCTGTTTCAGGAGTGCGTCCCCGGCTGGGCGGCCAAGGCTGTCGTTGATGTTCTTGAACCGGTCGAGGTCGATAAGCACCACGGCGACCCTGAGGCGACTGCTCCCCTCGACGCGTAGATATTGCCCGACACGTTCGAGAAACAGGCTACGGTTCGCCAAGCCGGTTAGTTCATCATAGTAGGCGAGGTATCGGAGCCGCTCATCCTTGTCGATGTGACTGATCGCGAATGCGATGTCACTGACCAGTTCGGTCAAGAGCGTCATCTCTTCTTCGTCGAAGAAATTTGCTTCTTCAGTGTACAGCGTGAGGACGCCTACGGCTTCGTTCGAAACAATCACTGGAAACGCGACCATGGAGCGAATGCCGGACTCTGCGCATTCCTTGCCGCGCAAGACCCGCGGGTCGTGCTCAGGATCATTGACTACGAGGGCAGCTTTCTCCCGGATGGTCAGCGCGACCAGGGTTTTTTGTCCTTCGGCCGATGACAAGGCATTTTTGATAACAGCGATGAGTCCGGCATCCTTGCCCGCCGAGCCAACCACACGAATCTTCATCGTGCTTGGATCGACGAGGCTCATTACGCTCATGCGGAACCCGCCTTCATCGACCGCGATTCGGCAGGCCTCGGTAAACAGCGCGTCGCGGTCAGTTACCCGAACGATCAGCGCATTGATGCCGCTTAAGACCGCGTATACACGGTTCAGGCGCCTGATTTTGATTTCGGCCGTCTTCAGATCATTAATATCCGTGCAGGTGCCGAACCATCGGATGATCTTTCCGGCTTCATCCTGCTGCGGCACGCCTTGGACCAGCCACCAGCGATAAACCCCATCCGCACGGCGGAGGCGGCTTTCCATCGATATGGGGGCCCGCGTGTCCTTCGCCTTTTGCCAGGCGTCCAATGACGGTTGTCGGTCGTCAGGATGGAGCGGGTTGGCCCACCCGTCGCCGGCGCCTTCCTCCGGGGTAAGCCCCGTGAAATCGGTCCATTTTTGACTGAGATAGATGTTCCCGCCATCCGGTCGTCCCATCCAGACGATCTGAGGCACCGCTTCTACCAGGGTGTGAAACTGTTCCTCGCTCTTTCGGAGCGCTTCCTGCGCCCGGTTGCGATGGGATTCGCGAGCGAATCCGTCGAGCGCGAAACTGATATCCGTCGCCAATTGACAGAGCAGGCCGCGCACGAGTTCGTCGAAAAAAGCGGTCTGGTCGGAATACACGCACAAGACGCCGATGACGTCACCGCCCCTGTGTAACGGCAGCGCCCCAGACGTGGCCCAAACAGAGGCGGGCATACGCTCCCGCCAGGCGGTCGTGCGCGGATCGTTCATGAAGTCGTCGAGCCATACCGGCTGGTTCCCGCGGATCGCGTGACCGATTGGGCCGGCGCCGAATGGCGTGCCGTCCTTTGCCGACACCTGGATATCCTTCAGGTAACCGGTGGCGTCACCCCAACTCGCGGCCGGCCGCACTTTAGAAGATTCGGTGTCGACGACACCCACCCACGCCATCTTCGCGCCGCCGAGTTGTACAGCGATGCGACAGATTTCTGGGAACAGCTCTTCTTCGGTCGTGGAATGCACGATGGCGTGGTTACACTGGCTCAGCGCGATATAAAGCGCCGCGTGCCGCCGGGCCTGCGCTTCCGCTACTGTGCGGTCGGTAACATCTTGGAGGTTGAACTGGACTACCTGGGCGCCTTCGCAGTCATAAGAATTGGCTACGACTTCAACGTTGATGCTCGCTCCAGCTTTTGTTCTTAGGGGAAGATTTTCGTAGCGGAAATATCCTTTCTCCTGCAGGTCTCCGAACGCTTCCCTGCTCATCATCGGAACGTCTGCGAACGCTCCCACTTCCCATAGATTCTTCCCGAGGAACTCAACGCGCGAATAGCCGAGCAACTTGATCAAAGAAGGGTTTACGTCTTCGATTTGGCCGGTAACCGGGTTAAGCAGCAGGATCCCGTCTTGTATAGTTTCAAATAGCCCGCGATAGCGGGCCTCGGAAACGCGGAGCGCGCGATCGCCGGCCGCAGGTGGGGGTTGCATTAGTGCGGCGGGCATGAGGGCGGCTGTGCCTATTTTGAATCGCGCGCCTCCGCGCGGGAAAACCCGGTACGCAGAATATAGCAAGGGTCATCTTGACTTAGTACGATCAAGTAGGGGAGCCTCGGAAACTACTCAATTTGGTGGAGAGCAACCCCAACCTCTTGGGGAGAGCTTCCAACGCCGCCCTCCACGATCGCAATCCGCGATGACCGCTTAACGCCAATAGGCGACATTCGGGCGGTCGCGGTGGATGTCTGCAGTGCGTCGAAAGGGGTCGAACCGGTTGAATTTGACCCCTAGCTTTTTTCCTTGCGCAAAGCAGAAATCATTGCTATGCTCTTCGGCGATGAGGAACCAAGACTGACGGCGGTTGGGAGTCCAGAAACGCGAGTTCGTCCGCAACTGAGGGCGCGAGCAGAGCCAGGGAGAAGTTTTTTATTTTTTCCGCTGTAACCCATTGAAAAGGCTAGATTCGGAAAAGGAAATAAAAGCAAATCAAAGGACTTTTGCTTTCATTTTCTTGCATTTCCTTGCTTTTCCTTGCGGGGAATTCGCGCTGCGGTTGCACATACAGTTCTAGCAACGCCCTCGGTGAGACGGGCCTGAACGGACGGACCGCGGCTCCCGCTTATCCGTTGTCCGCCCGAGGCGGCGCGATGATCTGGTCGATCAGGCACTGTCGCGGCGGCTTGTCCGGCCTGAAGCGCAGCAGTCGCGTCCCATGGCGGAACCGCTCGCTGGTCACATGGTCGTATCGCACTTCGACCACCAGCTCGGGCTTGAGGGGCTGCCATTCGCCGCTGCGCTCCGTGCTCCAGCGGCTCGGGCCCCCCGGCGCGCGGCCGGTGAAACCCGGCGACGCCCGCAAGGCGAGCAGCCTCCGGGTCAATGCTTCCCGTTCGTCATCGGCGATCGTCGAGGTGAAGCCGACATGATCCAGGAGGCCTTGCGGGTTGTACAAGCCCAGCAGCAAAGAGCCTACCTCCTGGCTGCCCCTCAGATAGCGAAAGCCTCCGACCACGCAATCGGCGGTCCGCAAGCGCTTGACCTTGATCATCGCCCGCTCGCCGCTCTGATAGTGGCCCATGAGCCGCTTGGCGACGACCCCGTCCCTGCCGTCGCGATCGAAATCATTGAGCCATTGCGTCGCCTGCGCGAGATCCCGGGTGCAGGGCGTGACAATGAGCTTTCCCGCGATCGACGCCTTTTCGCCAAAAGCCTCGAGCGCGCTCCGCCGCTCGGTGAGGGGAAGCGCCGCCAGTTGCGAGCCATCGGTGCCGACCAGCATGTCGAACAGGATCAATCGCGCCGGCGTTTCTTGCGACAGACGGCGGATACGGCTCGCCGCCGGATGCAGCCTAGCCTGCAACGCGTCAAACGTAATGCGCCCGTTGAGCTCGATCACCAGTTCGCCGTCGACGACAAACTGCTCGAACGGGACATCCAACAAGGTCGTCCACGACTTCGGGGAAAAAGCGGCTCAAAGACGTTCCGGATTTTCCCTTGAGCTCAACCGCGCCGTCATTCTTGAACGCAAGGCAGCGAAAGCCGTCCCATTTCGGCTCGAATTGCCATGTCCCCGGTTCATTCGGCAGCGATTCCGCCGATCTCGCCTCCATGGGCGCGGCGCTCTGGCGCAGGGAATAAAGGTCGGGGAACTCCACGCCCGGGCCTTTTTCGCGCATTCATCCCGAACCCTCCGCGTCTAGCCCACAGCGCATGTCGCTGAACAAGCGCAGGCCAGCGTCGGTTCCCAAGCGGACGTCCCGCGAGCCGCTTGGGCTTGCAGTTTCAACCTGCCGGAACCGCTTTGTCAGATGCGAGTTTAATGAAATTGAGGCATGTCGAATGGAGACGAGAAATGGCGCCGCGCGAATCCGAGCCGCAGAAGGAAACCGTCGAACGCGTCATGCACGAGTTCAAGCATGGCGAACTTCGTTCTGGGACGAGCGGACAGAAGGTCAAGAACCGCTAAGCAGGCAGTGGCGATCGCGCTCAGCGAAGCCCGGCGCCTCCAACCAGCAAACGCCCGAAGAGAACAAGGAGCATTTGCGCCATACGAAGGCGAAGGAGCGTCGTGGGGAAACCGCGAAGGACGAGGCCGAGGGAAGGCGATCTCATCGGCGATCCGCGAAATAGGCGCGCGGTACGATCCTGACGCAGCCTTAAGCTGGACGCTCGGGCGGAATCTCTTGCGAGCGCGACGGCGAGATCACTGCAGATCAGGACCGGTTGCGGCAAGTCGGGACCTTACTCGCGCTCTGCTCCTCCACGTTACGGTGGAAGCCGATCGCTCCGGCCAGCAAAATGGTTCGCGCGATGCGGTGGGACACATTCCGCCCACGTCAGCGTCATGGACCGGCCGGCGCAGCTTTCAAGCTTGCGTCCGTCCTTCGTCCGTGACTGTCAGCGAGCCGTCGCCGAGCCGCTCGTAGGCCGATCCAAGGACTTCGATCCGAATCTCGTGACCGGTCCGCAAGTCTCCCGCCGCCTCGGCGACGGCAACTTCGTAAGCGGCCTCCTGCGAAACATAACTCATACCCGGCTCGCCGTCGCGAGTGACCAACCACTTTTGGCCATTGGGCGCCACTTTGTAAGCAACCATGGGCATCGCGCGTGTCCTTGACTCCCCATCTTGCAGATAAACCCGCGGCCGGCCCGAAGAGTTCCCTTGCCTGCGCCCCTAAGTCCTCGGCGTCACGGCCGTCCAGAAGCTTCGGACAGTCCTCACCACCAATGGCTAGCTCGCGATGCCGAATCGCTCCACATAGGCCGAGGCGCGTTCGCGCTCGCGCTCCGGATCGATTCCGAATTCGTCCGGCCGATAGCGATTGACGCCGTAACCCCCGTTCGGGGCCTGAGCGACTTTCGCTGCGATAGCCGCTCGCGCCTCTCGCGATAACTCGAGCCCGAACGCATTGTAAATCTGCGCGACAGTTCCAACCGGATCGGCGACGAGCGAGTCGGTACTGCACATGCACGAGACGGGAGCGCAGCGGAAAGGTCGTATCGTCGGCGAGCTTGACCATCCGTCGCATCCCGTCCTGCCAGTAGTCAGCGACCTTGCGCCCGATTTCCCGCCGGTCGATTGCGGTCGGTGAAAGGCGCGCGCAGGAGCTCCGTGAGACGCGCGGCGGAGACGAGCACATGGCCAGGATCGCGGTGCACGAGCACGAGCCTCGCGTCGGGAAACACGCGGGCGAGCGCATCGAACGAGAACACATGTTCTGGCGATTTCAGGATCCAGCGTCGCGGCGCGGCGCCCGGGCCCTGAAGGTGACGCAGAAACCGCTCGAGGAACCGGTAGCCTTCGTCATAGCCGGACCTATCAAGCCACGCGCGGTAGGATGGCGCGCGATAGACGTCGTCATAGCGCGGGCTGCGAAACACTTGGCTCGTGAACTCGATGCACTCCTCAGGCGCATCCGCCTCGATGGGATGGAGGTTTCTGATCCCGGGCGAGAGCCGGTTGAAGATCTTGAGTTGCAGCTGGACCTTTCTTCGCCCCGCGCCGAACTCAGCCGCGCGATGCTTAGGATGGGGATAGATCGCCTCCCAGATGCGCGGGGCACGGTTGGCAGGATCATCCGCCAGCAGTCCGTGCAGGAACGTCGTGCCGCTGCGCGGCAAGCCAGCAATGAAGATTGGCGGCGCGAATGGCCGCCGCAGGATCGTCTCATCCTCGCGCTCTGCGTCCGCGAAGATCAGAAGCGTCGAGAGCATCCGCTTCAGGTCCCATCCCGCCGCGAGACGCCCGAAAGGGCGTGAGCCGCGCCTCCTCATGAAGACTGGAAGTCAGAGCGGTAAGCGCCTCTACAAGGTGGGGGTCCGAGAACGGTTTGGCGTCGAGGCGCGAAGCTTTCGCCGCCTCGGCGAACAGACGCTCCGGCGCAAGTCCAGCCTTATCATCTCCGACAACCGCGCCCACGAGCCGGTTCATTGCCCAGGCTAACACAGCGCGACATGAGCTCCGATAGTGAAAGACCCCCCAGCGATGGGCACTTAAGGGCTCTGCGCCAAAAACCTCAACCCGCCGTCAGCTTGAGAAGGCTGGGACAGCGTGGCCATTCATGCCGCTATCGTCACAAAGCTATAACCAAAAGATCACCATATCGTCGCGGTCCGCACACGATCTTATCGAGAATTGCTCTCTGAGATCCCGGGCCATCACGCAGGTCGCGGCGGAGCCAGCCGGATCGGAAATGGGTTTTGTTCTCGAACAGATTAGCGGAGTAGCCGCAGCCTGGCTCTCGGCAATTTGCATCGCCGCCAGCATTCTCGGCTCAATCTCTGCGTTGGGTGCAGCATGGGCGTCGCGCTGGTTTGTCCGACAGCCTGCGTACGCGCCCCCAACCGGCTGGCCGGACGTCTCGATCCTGAAGCCGCTGTACGGCGCCGAGGCGCAACTGTCCGAGAATATCGAAACCTATTTCCATCAAGATTATTCAGGCAAGGTCGAAATCGTTTTCGGCGTCCAGAACCCGGACGACAGCGCGATTCCGGTCGTCAAATCGCTGATGCGGCGCTATCCCCATCTTGATCTTCACCTTGTCGTCGACGGCGCCGCGCATGGCGAGAACCGTAAGGTCTCCAACCTCATCAATATGGGGCGGGTCGCGCGCCATCCGCTCATCGTCATGGCCGACAGCGATGTGGCGGTTGGTCCAGATTATTTGCGAACTCTGGCGAGCGGCTTGGCGCAACCCGGCGTGGGAGCGGTCACCTGTCTCTATCACGGCCTCCCAAGCCGCGGCTTCTGGTCGCGGCTGTCCTCCATGGCGGTGAACGATCATTTCCTGCCCGCCACGATCCTCGGGCTCGCGCTCGGGCTGGCGAGGCCATGTCTCGGCGCGACAATTGCTTTGTCGCGTGAAACATTATCTCGGATCGGAGGTTTCGAGACGGTCGCCAACCAGCTCGCTGACGATTACGCCATCGGCAGGGCGGTGCGTCGGGCTGGGCTTCGAGTCATCGTTCCCCCCATGCTGGTCGCCCATACATTTGAAGAAAAATCTCTGAGCGAGGTGGTTCGGCATGAACTGCGTTGGGCCCGAACGATTTTCACCGTCGATCCGCTCGGATATATCGGCAGCGGTTTCACTCACGCCTTGCCTTTGGCGCTGATCGCGGTGGCCATTCGCGGGTTCGACGCTTCAGGATTGGCTGCGGTCGTATGCGCCCTGGCGTGCCGCCTGTTTTTGAAGTATCGCCTCACGCGCGAATTTGATTTGCTAAATCCCGATTATGCCCTCCTTGTCGCTCGGGACATTCTCTCGTTTATCGTTTATTGCGCCAGTTTCTGGTCAACACGAGTTAGCTGGCGGGGACAGGATTTCGCTGTCGCGCGGGATGGAACGCTGCTTGGCGACGGCCGAGCCGCGAACTGGCTCCGGATCTTGATGGAAAGGCGAGGTGATGCGTACGCTGTTTCTTCAGGCCCCCTCCTTCGACGGGTTCGACGGCGGCGCCGGCGCTCGTTACCAGACGAAGCGCGAGGTCGCCTCCTTCTGGTATCCGACTTGGCTGGCGCAGCCGGCCGCGCTGGTCCAGGACAGCAAGCTGATTGACGCGCCGCCGCACAATACCTCCCTGGCCGAAGTCGTGGCTGAGGCCCGAAGAATTTCGACTTGGCTGTCGTGCACACATCAACGCCTTCCTTCGCCTCGGACGTGAAGGCGATCACGGCGCTCAAAGACGCCAATCCGGCGCTGAAGGTCGGGTTGATCGGCGCCAAGGCGGCAGTCAACGCCGAAGGCCACTCTGAAAGCCGCGCCGCTCGTCGACTTCGCCGCCGCAACGAATTTGACTTCACCATCAAGGAAGTCGCGGACGGGCGGGACTGGAAGTCGATCCTGGGCCTCTCCTACCGGGACGCCAACGGCCAGATCCAGCACACGGCCGACCGGCCGATCCTGGAAAACATGGACGACTTGCCCTTCGTCACGCCCATCTACAAGCGCGACCTGAATATCACCAAATATTTCGGCGGCTACCTCAAGCACCCCTACATGTCCTTCTACACGGGGCGAGGCTGCAAGTCGCGATGCACGTTCTGCCTTTGGCCGCAGACGGTCGGCGGGCATCGCTACCGCACGCGCTCCGTTGGCCACGTCATCGACGAAATGAAATGGGCGAAGGCGGCTTTTCCCGAGGTCAAGGAATTCTTCTTCGACGACGACACATTCACCGACAACCTGCCGCGCGCCGAGGCGATCGCACGCGAGCTCGGCAAGCTCGGCGTCGTCTGGTCCTGCAACGCCAAAGCCAATGTGCCGCGCGCCACGCTCAAGGTGCATGCGCGACAACGGCTTGAGGCTGCTGCTCGTCGGTTATGAGAGCGGCAACCAGCAAATTCTCCATAACATCAAAAAGGGCATGCGGGTCGACGTCGCCAAGCGGTTCGCCAAGGATTGCCGCGAGCTCGGCATCAGGATCCATGGCACGTTCATCCTTGGCCTGCCCGGCGAGACGAAGGAGACGATCAAGGAGACGATCGAATTCGCCAAGGAAGTGAACCCGCACACGCTCCAGGTGTCGCTGGCCGCACCCTATCCCGGGACGTTCCTTTACAAGCAGGCGCTGGAAAACGGCTGGCTCGACGACGCAAACGGGGACCTGGTGAACGAAGACGGCAGGCAGATCGCTCCGTTGAATTATCCGGGCTTGAGCCACACGGAGATCTTCGATTCGGTCGAGACCTTCTACCGCAGCTTCTATTTCCGCCCCCGCAAGATCGCGTCGATTGTCGGCGAGATGGTCAAGAGCCCAGAGGTGATGAAGCGGCGCCTTCGCGAGGGCGTCGAGTTCTTCCGTTTCCTGCGCGATCGGCACGAGACGGCGCACTGAAATATCTGATCGTCACGGCCGACGACTTCGGTCTCGCTGACGAGGTCAACCAGGCTGATCGAGCGCGCGCATGTCGAAGGCGTCCTGACGCGGCAAGCCTGATGGTCGGAGGGCCGGCGGCCGCCCGGGCTGTGGAACTGGCGCGGCGCTTGCCGCGGCTTGCTGTCGGGCTGCATCTAGCGCTGGTCGATGCCGAGCCGGTGTCTGCCGCCGTCGGCCGTGCCTGATCTCATCGACGAGCGCGGCTGGTTTCGGACAAATATGGCGCTCTCCGGCGCCGCGATGTTTTTTCTGCCCCGTGTGCGCGGGCAAATGCGGGCGGAGATTCGCGCGCAGTTCGAGGCCTTCCGCGCGACCGGTCTCAAGCTCGATCACGTCACCGCGCATAAGCATTTTCACCTGCATCCTTCGATTCTGTCAGCGGTCATCGAACTTGCGAAGGAGTTCGGGGCGCCGGCGGTTCGAGCGCCGCTCGAGCCTCGCGCGGTCCTGGCGCAGGTGGAGGCGAGAGGTCCCGCATCTCTCGGCCTTGGCTCAGGCGCCTTTGGCCCGCGTTCAGCACGCGCGCCTCGGCCGAGCGGGCGTCATCGCGCCGGATCAGGTTTTCGGGCTCGCCTGGAGCGGCGCCATGACCCAATCGCGGCTCGTGGGGCTCATTGCGCATTTGCCCGAGGGGGTCACGGAAATCTACACGCATCCGGCGACCTCGTCGGGCTTCGCCGGAGCCGCGCCGGGCTATCGATATGAAGAGGAACTGGCCGCGCTGACGTCGCCAGGACTTCGGCGCCAAATCGCTGAGGGAGGCGTTGTTTGCGGCGGCTTCTCGGACGCGATGAAGTTCGCCCCCCGATGAACAGCCAACGAGGTGACGATGGCGGCTGCTCAAACGGAAAGCGCCCGATTTTCCCGCTGGCGGTGACCGCCACGGCCCTTGAGGCGCCATCCGAGGAGCGGGCTCGACGGCGTGCTTGCCTAACCGTCATTTTACCGGCGCGCCCTAATGTTTTCAGTGCGTTGGGACCCCGTTTAGTTCCGCCCGCACGATTCGAATTTGGCGGAACCGCCGCCGCCTGCTCAACCGGCTCGGGTTCGCCACCTCAGCTCGCGATCGGCCCGCACATTGATTTCAGCGCCTGCTCGACGCGCCGCCAGGTCTTCGCCTCGTCGTCGTCCTTGTTCCGTTCAGATTGGCCGCGCGTTGAGCCGCTTCCGCGATTGCCCGCTGGCCGTGCGCATCCATGAGCTGGCGCGCATAGTCGTTGATCATCATCTCTTCCATGGGCGGCCTCCTCGACCGAGACGCATTTTCGCGCTCCGGGCATAAATGCTTCTCGAGGCGCGACTGTTCCCAAGAGAAGCAAACAATGACGGCGCGAGTGCGTCGCGCTGTCGGCGCCGAGCACGGTAAAAGACAAATCGCCTCGCGCATTGGGGATCTGCGCGGGGCGAAAGTGCGCGTCCAAAACCGTCGGGCGAGAGCAACGCCGAAGCGCGGATAGCGGCCAATTGTTCCACAGCTCAAAGAAAAGAATCGACCGATGGGGCGCGATACCGCTCGGTCCTGTCAGACAGGATCAAAAGCCAGGGAAGACGTGCGATTTCCGCCGAAGAATTTCGACGTCCGTCGAGCGCCTTGGGTAGGCGGCGTGAGAGGCAGCCTCCGCCGCAGCCGTCATCCTGGTGTTGACTTGATCGGAGGGAAAGCGGGAGGCGCTCCCGCGCCGGACTGGCCGGGGTTCTTGTGGCCGAAGGCGCGGCGGTCCGCGGCTGCCGGATGAAGGTTCGCCAGATACGCCCAGGCCTCTTTCGTCCAGCGGGCGTCGGCAAGCGCGTGGTGGCGGCTTTCCTTCTGGTGCGGAAGCTCGGGATCGCCAAGCTCGATCGCCCATTGCTTGATGTCGAGGCAGAGCTGGGGAAAGTGGAACGGCAGCTCCTTGAGGGCGCCGAAAAGCCCGACGAACGCGACCCAGTCGAAGGCCGGGAAATAGCCCCAGAACACCGGATGCTCGTCGCCGTCGGCGAAATTGCGCAACGCGTAGCTGATGTTTTCGCGGCTCATCCCCTTGCCGTTAAGCTGCGGGCGCACGTTTTCGAGCGTCCATGTGTTCGCCTTCGACCAATCGACCTCGTTGCTCTCGGCATAGAACTCGCGCCCGTTCTCGGCCACGACTCCAATGCTGATGAGATCGATCGTGAACGGCCGCGCGATAAACTCGGTGTCGAGCCAGTATTTCATGATGGGCGGCCCTCGGCGCGAACGCCTGCTCGTCGGCCGTCGGATAACTCCTTTACCCCGCCTCGGCGAACTCCTGCGCCTCGGCCAGCTCGACCGAAACGAGTTGGCTCACGCCCTTCTCTGCCATTGTGACGCCGAACAGGCGGTCCATCCGCGCCATGGTGATCGGGTTGTGGGTGATGGCGACAAAGCGGGTGTCGGCGCGCTTGCGCATGGCCTCGAGCAGGTCGCAGAAGCGCTCGACATTATAGTCGTCAAGCGGCGCGTCGACCTCATCGAGCACGCAGATCGGCGCGGGGTTGGTAAGGAACACCGCGAAGATGAGCGCAAGCGCGGTCAGCGCCTGTTCGCCGCCGGAAAGAAGGGTCAGCGTCTGCGGCTTCTTGCCGGGCGGCTGGGCGAGCAGCTCGAGGCCCGCCTCGAGCGGATCCTCGGATTCGATCAGCTGCAATTCCGCCTGTCCGCCCTCGAAAAGGGTCGAAAACAGGTCCTTGAAATGCGCGTTGACGACGTCGAACGCCGCGACGAGGCGCTCGCGGCCCTCCTGATTGAGGGTTCCAATCGCGCCCCGCAGGCGCTTGATTGCTTCGGTGAGATCATCGCGCTCGGAAATGAGCTTGTCGCGGCTCGCAAGAACCTCGACCAGTTCCTCGTCGGCCCGCAGGTTGACCGCGCCGAGCCGCTCGCGCTCCTGACGCAGATTTTCGAGCCGGCGCTCGACCTCGACGCCGCCGGGCAGCGGCTTGTCGGCCTTATGATCCGCCAGCGCCGCGAGGCCCGCCGGCTCGCAATCAAGTTCGCTCGCGATCGCGTGCTTAAGCTCTTCATCCCTGGCGCGGGCGCCTTCCAGGCGCTCTTCTGAGGCTGCGCGCTGCTCGCGCGCGGCGCTCATGGCTTCAAGCGCCTGCCGGGCTGCGCGATCGGCCTCGGCGAGCGCAGTTTCGCCCAGCGCGAGCGCGTCGGCGGCCTCCTTGCGCGCGGCTTCCGCCTCAGCATGTTCGTCGGCAAGCGCGCGGCGCGTGCGGGCGAAATCGGTTGGCGCGTCGGCGAGCTCCGCTCTCTCCCGCTCCGTTTCCGCCTTCCGCTCGGCGAGTTCGGCGATGCGGCTTTGCGCGCGATCGCGCCGTTCATCCCAAGACGACCGCTCCGCGACGATTGCGGCGCGCCGCGTGGCGCGCGCCGCAGTCTCACGCGCGATCGATTGCGCCGTCGCGCGGGCCTCAGCGAAGGCAGTGCGCTCGCGCTGAGCCGCTTCGCGCGCGTGCTCGACGCTCTCCGCGACATCGTTTCCCGGCCCAAGCTCATCCAGCGCGGCCTCCGCGCCAGCCTTACGTTCGGCGGCCTCGTTGCGGGCGGCGCCCGCGCGCGAATGGGCTTCTGCCACTGCTGACAAGCGCGAAAGGGTCTGGGTCCGATCGCGCTCGAATTTCGCCAAGGCGTCGCGAGCGGCATCCGACGCGATCCGGGCGGCGCGGACTTGGCCCCGCCATTCCGCTTCTGCCGCGGCCGCTTCGCGGGTCGCGCTGGCTGCGCTCGCTGCTTCCACGCTCAGCGCCGCCGCCGTTTGCCGCGCCGCCTCGGCTTCGCGCTCAAGGTCGCCGAGTCTGTTCTTCTCTGCGAGGCGCCGCGCGGCGGCAGTCGGCGCCTCGGCGGCGGCGGCGAAGCCGTCCCACCGCCAGAGATCGCCTTCGAGCGAAACCAGCCGCTGCCCCGGCTTGAGTTCATGGGCGAGCTGCTTTCCGTCCGCTCGAGGGACCACCCCGACTTGCGCCAGACGGCGCGCGAGGGCGGGCGGCGCGGAAACCCGCTCGCTAAGCGGGTCGACGCCAGCCGGCAGCGAGGGGTCGTCGCCGGCCGGCTCGATCAGGGACCAATGCGCCGGCGCCGCCTCGTCGACAGAGGCCTCCAGATCGTCGCCGAGCGCCGCGCCGAGCGCGGCCTCATAGCCACGCGCGACGCTGACCGCGTCGACTGCGCGCGGCCAAGGGCCGCTTGAGTCCGAGCCGAGGAGCCCTGCGAGCGTGCGCGCCTCGGTCTCAAGTCTCTGCGCCGCGCGTTCGGCCTCGGCCAAGGGGCTGCGATGGCGCGCCTCGATCTCGCGAGCTTGCGCGTGGCGCTCCTCAGCCGCCTGAGCCTCGCGCTCGGCTGTGGCGAGCGCTTCGGCAGCGTCAGCGACGGCTTGAGCGCGCGCCGCGCCATCCTTCTCGTCAAAGCCCGCGCCGCTTAACGCCGCGCGCTCGCGCTCGATCCCAGCGCATTCCGCTTCCAGGCGCGCGAGGCGGCGCCCCTCCTCCTCGAGCGTCGTGATAAGCCCCCGGCGACGCGCGGCAAGATCGGAGGCGGCGGCTTGCGCCTCGGCGAGCGTGCTCTCGGCGCTGGCGAGGCGGCGCTCGGCGCTTTCCTCCGCCTCGCGCGCTCGCGCGGCGTCGTCATTGGCTTGCGTTCCCTGCTCCGCAAGCACGGCGTCCTCGGCCGCGAGCCTCTCCATGACACCGGCCGCATCGGCGATGAGCGCTTCCTCGCGCTGAAGATCGCCATTAAATTGCGCGAGGCGACGCTCGAGCTCGGCCTCGCGTTCCTTGGCGCGCTTCTCTTCCGCTTCGAGCGCCTCGCGGGCGAGCGCGATGCGATGCAGGGCCGCGCCGCGGCGCGCTTCCTCCTCGCGTAAAGGCGGCAGAGCTGCGGCGGCGAGCGCCTGCAGCCGCGCGGCCTCGCCTTGCGCGCGCGTGCGCTCGGCGACTTCAAGGAGGTCGGCGTCGAGCCGCCGGCGCGCGTCGGCGAAGGCCGCTTCATGTTCGCGCCAGGCGATGAGGCGCGCCAGCGCCTCGTGACGGCGGATCGCGCCGGCGAGTTCACGGTAGCGGTTCGACTGGCGCGACTGACGCTTGAGGCTGTCGACCTGGGCGTCGATCTGCTGCAGCACATCCTCGACGCGAGTGAGGTTGTCCTCGGCGCCCTTGAGCCGAAGCTCCGCTTCATGCCGGCGCGAGTGGAGGCCGGAGACGCCCGCCGCCTCCTCCAGGATCAGCCGACGCGCCTGCGGCTTGGCGGAAATGATCTCGCCGATCTGTCCCTGGCGCACGAGCGAAGGCGAGCGCGCGCCAGTCGAAGCGTCAGCGAACAGAAGCTGCACGTCCCGCGCGCGCACCTCCTTGCCGTTCACCCGGTAGGTCGAGCCATTGTCCCGTTCGATGCGCCTCGTGACCTCGATCGTCTCGGAATCATTGAAGGCGGCGGGCGCCCGGCGGTCGGCATTGTTGAGCAGAAGCCCGACCTCGGCGTTGTTGCGCGAGGGGCGCCTGCCTGAGCCGCCGAAGATGACGTCCTCCATGCCCGAAGCGCGCATGTTCTTGAACGAGCTCTCGCCCATCACCCAGCGCAGAGCCTCGACGAGGTTCGACTTGCCACAGCCATTCGGCCCGACGACGCCGGTCAGCCCGGGCTCGATTCTAAATTCAGCGTTGTCGCAGAAGCTCTTGAAGCCAGTGAGGCGCAAGCGCTCGAATTTCATCGTCGCGACCCTTCGGCTCCGCGCAGGTGTTGCGCCGTTTCGTCACAATCGCCGGACACGAATCATTTTCGCATGACCGGCGCAGGGTTTAGCCGCCATATCGGAGGCGCGCAATCAACCCTGGCGTGAAGAAAACTTGTGCGAAACGATGGCGCGCCGCGGCGGCGCGCCATCGAGCGCGCTACGAGCGGCGGCGTTTGCCGGCGATTTCGTTGCGCGGCGACCCCGGCTCTCCCGCCTTATGGCCGCACCTGCCCGTCGCCGCGCACCCGATACTTGAAGGTGCAGAGCTGCTCGACTCCGACCGGCCCGCGTGCGTGCATGCGCCCGGTGGCGATGCCGATCTCGGCGCCGAAGCCGAACTCGCCCCCATCCGCGAATTGCGTCGAGGCGTTGTGCAGGACGATGGCGGAATCGACTTCCTCCAGGAACCGCTCCGCTGCGGCTTTGTCCTCAGTCACAATGCAGTCGGTGTGATGCGAGCCGTAGGTCTCGATATGGTCGATCGCTGCATCCAGACTGTCGACAACACGGACGGAAATGATCGCATCGAGATATTCCGTGCGCCAGTCCTCTTCGGTTGCCGGCGTCACCCGCGTATCGGCCTCACGCGCCGCCATGTCGCCGCGGACCGCGCAGCCTGCCTTGATGAGCGCGTCGATAAGTTTCCCGAGCAGGAACGGGGCGACGGCGCGATGCACGAGCAACGTCTCGGCCGCGCCGCACACTCCGACCCGCCGCATCTTGGCGTTGATCACGATCTTCAGCGCCTTGTCGAAATCGGCCGCCCGATCAACGTAAACATGCACAATTCCTTCGAGATGCGCGAACACCGGCACGCGCGCCTCGCGCTGAACGCGCTCGACCAAGCCCTTTCCTCCGCGCGGCACGATGACGTCAAGCGTGCCGCCGAGGCCTTCAAGCATCTCGCCGACCGCCTCGCGGGCGGCGAAGGGAGCGCGCGAAATCGCAGCCTCCGGTAGACCGACCTCGCTTAACCCCATCACCAGGCAGTCATGGATGGCTGCGGATGAGCGAAAACTGTCGGAGCCGCCGCGCAAAACCACGGCATTGCCGCTCTTAAGACAAAGCGCGCCGGCGTCGGCCGTCACGTTAGGGCGGCTCTCGTAGATCACGCCGACGACGCCGAGCGGCGTCGACACGCGCTCGATAATGAGTCCGTTGGGACGGGTGTAGGTCGCGAGAACCTGGCCAACTGGATCGGGCAAGTCGGCGACCTCTTCAAGCCCACGCGCCATCGCCTCGATCCGAGCCGGATTGAGCGTGAGCCGGTCGATCAACGCCGCGCTCAAGTTCTTTGCGCGGGCGTCCGCGCAATCGAGCTCATTGGCGGCCAGAATATCGTTCGCGCGCTCGCGCAAGATCCGCGCCGCAGCAAGAAGCGCGCGATTCTTCTTCTCCGCCGGCGCGTTGGCGACCTGTCGCGCCGCGGCGCGCGCCTTCGCCCCGATCTCGCGCATTCCAACGCGAACCTCGGGTTCTGGCTCGAAGATCTCAGCGACCGACATAGGCTCCTCAATACTCCACGACCCATGCTGATCTGCTGATCTAGTGAGCAGATGGAGAAAAGACTACTCCCCCAATCTGGCAATCCAGCCAAAAAAGCCAAGTCTCGCGAGCTTGGCAATTTCCGCCCAGGTCGCCGCGAAGGAACGACCCGTGGAAATACCTATGGCCTCTGTTTAGCTCTTGGGTCGGAAGGCCGTGCAGAACTCGGGGTTCGTATCGAGCCGCGCGCCGCCGATGAGGTCGATGCAATAGGGCACGGCGGCGAACACCGCGTCGAGGCAGGTGCGGATCGCCGCCGGCTTGCCGGGCAGATTGATGAGGAGGCTCGAGCCGCGCGTGCCGGCGACCTGGCGTGACAGAATCGCGGTCGGGACCTCGGCGAGGCTCTTGAGCCGCATCAGTTCGCCGAAGCCAGGCAGCAGTCGGTCGCAGACAGCTTCCGTCGCTTCTGGGGTCACGTCGCGCGGCGCGGGTCCGGTGCCCCCTGTCGTGAGAATGAGCGGGCAGCGGGCGTCGTCGGCGAGCGCAATCAGCGCCGCTTCGATCGCCGGCCGCTCGTCGGGAACGAGGCGCCGCTCCGGCCGCCAGGGCGTCGCCAGAAGCTCCTTTAGCGCCGCCTCGATGCCCGGGCCGCCCTTGTCCTCATAGACGCGGCGCGAGGCGCGATCGGAAATGGTGACGACGCCGATGGGAATGTCAGCCATGGGGCGCTTAAGCTCGCGACTCGAGATCCTTGAAGCCGCGCGAGGCGTCGGCGACGCCTGCATGCAGCTTCGACGCAACATAGCGCCGTTTTGGCAACGGCAAAAATCGAGTTCGCGAGAGCCCGCGTCAATCTGGGCCGGACCCGGCCAGCGCGTCGATCGCCTCTTGCACGCTGCGGAAGACGTGATCGCGGCCAAGAAGCGTGAACAATCCGAGCCGGGCGAAGCTCTGCTGCGCGCGGAGCAATTCAAGCCGGGCGACGGCGACGTCGACGCCCCGGTTGCGCAGCCGATGAATGAGGTCGGCGAGCACCGTCGCGCCGGTATAGTCGATCTCGACCAACGCGTTCGCCTCGATCACGATCAGCTTGCTCGGCGGATTCTCGTTGACAAAGCGCTCGATGGCCCCACGAAAATTATAGGCGTTGAGAAACGACAGCGGCGCCTGCAGAGCGATCACCCGCGCGCCTGGAGTGAATTCGCCTTTCGTCTCCTTAACGTGAGGCCACCAGATCGACGTGCCGGGGATGCGCTCCAATTCGACCGCCTGAGCGCGCGTCGTCGTCCACACGCCATGGAGCACCGATAGGAGCACACCGACGGCCACGCCCTCCTCGATGGGCAGCGCCAGAATCGCCAATGTGGTCGCAAGGATCAGCAAAAACTCCGCCCAGCTTCGCCTCCACACGTCGAGCATCACGCCCACATGCACGAGGCGCATCGCGACGAAGAGGAGAACGCCCGCCAACGCGGCAGAAGGCACGTGGGCGAGCGCTTGGCCCGCAAACAGGAGAACGCCCATTGTCCCCGCAGCCGAGACTAAGCCCGCGAGCTGTGAGGTGCAGCCCGCGTCCGCGGCGACGGTCGTCGAGGGAGGGCTTGCGTCAACCGGGAATGCGCCGACGAGACCAGAGAACACGTTGGCCGCTCCGACGCCGATGAAGTCCCGATTAACGTCCGGACCGTCCGCGCTATTGGGGAAAGCCCGTGTCGTCGCCGCCGTCTGCACCATCACGACCAACGCAATGAGCACGGCGAGCGGCGCGACGATGTAAAGCTGGTCCCACGAGATCATTGGCAGTGAAAGATGAGGCGCCGCGCCGGCGATGGATCCGAGCATCGCCACTCCCTTGGCGTCGAGACCGAACATGACCGCCGCCAATCCGGAGAGGCAAAGGCCAATCAGCGCCCCTGGAAAGCGCGGACTTATGGCTTCCCCCGCGAACATGATTGCGAGCACGCCCAAGCCGATCGCCAGTGTCCACGGATTGGCCGCCTGAGCTCGCTCGACGAGGGACAAGGCCTGCTCGGCGAGCGCGCCTTTTGAGGGCGCGAGGCCGAGCACCGACGATGCTTGCGAAACAAGAATATGGCCGGCGATGCCTACAAAGAAGCCGGTCGTCACCGGAATGGACAAAAGATCAGCGATGAAGCCTAAGCGCAGCGCGCCCGCGCAAACAAGGATCAGTCCGACCATGACGCTGAGCGCCGCCGCGGCCGCAGCGTAATGGGTCGGTCCGACCGCCGCGAGCATAGCCAGCGCGCCCGCGAAGATTGGCGCGATGGTCGAATCCGCCCCCACCGAAAGCCGCCGGCTGTCGCCGAACAGAGCAAACCCAATCGCGGCCGCGATCAGGGCAAACAGGCCGATCTGGGGTGTGAAGTTCGCGAGGCGAGCGGTCGCCATCTGCGAGGGAATGGCGATGGCAGCCAGCGTCAGGCCGGCGACGACGTCGGCGCCGAGGTCGCGGGGACGCCAGCCAGCGAATGACCGCAGGATGAACCAGGGAGAACCGGCGCCCGCGGGCGCGGTGGATATTTCCTTTGCTGGCTGCGTCACCTCATTTCCGCCGTCACGCGCCGAAGCGCTGCCGATAGTCCTGCGGACTCACGCCCTGGAGTCGCATAAAACTTCGCCGCATCGTCTCTTCCGAGCCGAACCCGCAGCGCGCCGCGATCCGCTTGCCGGGCAGGCGAGTCTCAGCGAGGAACTGGCGCGCCGCCTCGACGCGCAGCCGCTCGATCGCGCGCGCCGGAGTGAGGCCCGTCGCCTCGCGATAGCGGCGCACGAACGTGCGCTCGCTCATGGCTGCCTGCGCGGCGAGTCGGAGAGCGGCAGGTCCTCGGCGAGGTGTTCCATGAGCCAGCCGTTCAGATCGGCGAAATGGTCATCGGCCGACTGCAACGAGAGCGCCGCGCTGAATTGCGCCTGTCCCCCCGGCCGCTTGAGAAACACCACTAAGTAGCGCGCGACAGCCAGCGCAATCGCCCGCCCCAGGTCCTCTTCCACAAGCGCCAGCGACAAGTCGATGCCGGCCGTCACGCCGGCCGAGGTCCACATGGGGCCATCGTGCACAAAGATCGGATCGGGCTCCACCGTCACGTCTGGATGGAGCCGGCGCAGCAAATCGCAATATTCCCAGTGCGTGACCACGCGGCGCCGATCGAGGAGGCCCGTTGCCGCAAGCAGGAATGCGCCGGTGCAGACCGAGGCCGTCCGCCGCGCGGCTCCGGCGCGGAGCTTAAGCCATTCGACCAAGGTCGCATCCTCGGCGCCGCGTATGGCGCCCTGTCCGCCAGCCACGATCAAAGTGTCGAGCGGCTCGGCCGGGTCCGGCAGCGGATCGGTTAAGAACGCCAGTCCCGACGTCGCTCGCACCTCAGCGCCTTCAGGGGCGACCACCCGGATTCTGTAAGGCGAGGGCGCGCTGGGCCTATCGGCCTGGTCGTTGGCCGCGGCGAACACCTGGACCGGTCCGGCCACGTCCAGGAGCTGAACGTCCGGGAAGGCCAGCACTTCGACCCGCCGCGGCGCGATTGGCGGGATTTGTGGGGCGTTTGGCGACATTGTCAAACCGTGCCCGCCTAAATTGGCCATGTCGAGTTTAATCCAAACCAAGGAGCCTTGAGATGTCCATCTTTGAAATCCAGACGATCGACAGCGCCCGCGAAGGGTCCAAAGCGCCACTGGAGAAATTGCTGCAGATCTTCGGCATGGTCCCGAACGTGGCCGGAATCATCGCCAATTCGCCGGTTCTGGCCAACATGTTTGTTCCACTGTTCCAGGGCGTGCACAGCGGAACCTTCACCGAAGCCGAGATCCAGACCCTGCTTCTGACCAATGCGGTTACGAACAGTTGCGCCTGGGCGGTCGCCTTCCACAGTTATCTTGCGCTCCAAGCGGGCCTTACTCCTGCTGACGTGCAGGCGATCCGCGAGCGCCGCGCGCCGCGGGAATTGCGTTACGCGGCCCTCTCGGCTTACGCCCGCGCGCTCATCGAAAAGCGAGGCCACGTCAGCGATGCGGCGGTTACGGCGCTCCTCTCGGCTGGCTTCAAACCGGACCAGGCGCTGGAGGCGCTGGCGGTCAGCGCCGCCTCCACGATCACCAACTATACCCTGAACATCGCCCGAGCCGCCGCTCGAACCGATGTTCCAGGAATACACCTGGCGCGAGGCGGCCTGAGGCCGCTGCGGTAGCTCCCTCTCCAACAACACGGAGGACGACATGATCCCCAACACCGTTCACCTGAATATCGGGTCGCTCTTGTTCGAGGACCTCGACCAGACCGACCTGACGGGGCCGTTCGAGGTGCTCTCCCGTCTTCCCAACGCCACCCACCGCATCTATGCGAAGTCCACCGACTCGGTGCGCGACATGATGGGGCTCCGCATCACGCCGGACGCGACGCTTGCGGAGGCGCCGCAGCTCGACATCCTGCACGTCCCCGGCGGGCGCGGCCAGGAGGCTCTGATGGAGGATGAGGAGGTCCTCGGCTGGCTGCGGAGCCGAGCAGAAGGCGCGAAGAAGGTCCTTTCGGTTTGCACGGGCGCGCTGCTCTGCGGCGCGGCGGGTCTTCTTCGGGGAAAAAGGGCGACCACGCACTGGGCGTCTTTCCACCTCCTGCCCTGGTTCGGCGCGATACCGGTGGACGAGCGCGTTGTGGTCGAGGGGAAATGGATCTTCGCCGCCGGCGTCACGGCGGGAATTGACGGGGCCCTTCGGCTCGCCGCGGAAGTGCGCGGCGTCCCCGCCGCACAGCGCATCCAGCTCGACATCGCCTATGCGCCGGAGCCTCCCTTTCAGAGCGGGACGCCGCAAACAGCGCCCCGCGAGATTTTGGAAGGGGCGCGTCGAGACGTGGCCGAGTTGATCGCGCGGCGCGAAGCGAGCGCGCGTCGGGCCTCAGCCAGGCTTGGCGTCGCTGGGCTTCATGAAAGGGCTTAAGGCGGTGTTAAAGGAAAGGTTCGCTTTGCGCCCGTCGCCTATCGTCAGCTCGGGCGCGTCGCGAACTCGACCCGGATGCCGCCGGGTATGGCGCAGATGAAGTGATGTGTGGTCGAGCCAGGGCGGACAGGCTCCGGGTTAAACTCGAGAACGACGCCGGGATGGTTGCGGACGCGCTCGTGGACCGTCGCGAGCGCCGCCTCGTCAGCCACCGCGAGCGCGAGATGGTGCAGGCCGATATTGGTCTTGCGGTTGAAAGCGACCGCGTTTCCAGGATCCGTGACACGCCAGATCGTGAGGGTCACGGTCCCATCGGAGACGAACACGGCCGGATAGGCGTCGTTCCGAGCGACTTCCTTGAAACCCAGAGTCCCGCAGAAGAAACTCGTGACCTCCTCGAGGTCGCGAACGGCAAGGCCGACGTGGTGCACGCCGTGGGTCAGAGCGTCGGTCAAAGTCTTGTCCTTTCAAGTTTGCGACTCGAGATCCCAGAAGCCCCAGATCGCAAACCGATATGAGACCGATCTGCCAATCGACCTATCCCGGTCAACGGACTCGCGTTCACGGGTTTACCCGTGCTCATGGCGATGATGCAGGTCGGGGTAGTGCGGGTGTTGATGCCGAAGCGGCTCATGCCTATGCCAGTGAGAATGCGGCTCCGTCACCGGCCCTTCGTGAGTATGGCGATGATGGTCGTCGTGGACATGGGCATGTTCGTGCTCGATCGCCTCGTGCGTATGGTCATGGGCGTGGCGTTCGGTCAGATGCATCCAGACGCCGAACGCCATCAACAATCCGGCAAGGACGAGTTGCGGCGTGATCGGCTCATGGATGAGGGCGATCGCGATGACTGCGCCAAGGAACGGGGCGAGCGAGAAATAAGCGCCGGTCCGAGCGGCGCCGAGATGGCGCAGCGCCAGCACAAACAGCACGAGACTCAAGCCGACGCCGCAGAATCCGACGGCGAGCGCCGCACCTGCCGTGGCCGTCGACGGCAAGCGCGCCCCGAGAAGCAACGCGAGCATGAGATTCACGCTTCCAGCCGCGACGCCCTTGATGAGCGCGATGACGACAGGGTCCGCCGCTGAAAGCCTTCGGGTCAGGTTGTTGTCAATTCCCCATGCGAGGCAGGCCGCGGCGATCAACAGGCCGCCTTCGTCGATACGAACGCCTTGCCCTTGCCAGGACAGCGCAACCGCGCCGGCAAGGATGGAAGCCGCGCCGAGGAGCAGCCTACGGTCGACATTCTCCCTAAAGACGACCCAAGCGATCCCCATGGTCGCCAGTCCCTCGAGATTGAGGAGAAGGGATCCCGATGCAGCGGAAGTGTGAGCGAGCCCGAGCATCAGGAACAGCGGTCCCATGATTCCGCCGAACGCGACGATCGCGATCATCCAGGGCGCATCAGCACGCCGCAACGACGCCTCAGAACTCCGAACGCCGATGATAGAGCCAATCGCTTGGCCGATCATGAGGCCGACGCCCGCCCCCAGATAGAGAAGGCCGGCCAAAAGCTGGGGATCGATCGAGCCGACAAGCAGTTTTGCGAACGGGGTCGACGCCCCGAACAAGACGGCGGACGCCAGCGCGAGGGGAACGCCCGGCCAACGAGAATTACGGGTCGAAACGCTCGTGGACATGGGTCCAACTCTAGCGCACGTTTGGGCTCGGGCGGTCGAACGCGACGGGGGCGCCGATAATTCTGGGTGTCAAGACAATTTTGGTCGGACGACAATTGATTGCAGAAAATCAGAAAGCGCGCTACACTCGTCCCCATGAACGATCCTCTGCACGCCAGGACCGCCGGCGCCCGTTCCGGCGCCGCCCGCCGCCACAAAGGGCGCGAGAAATTTTCTTTGCGGAAAACCCCGCGCAACCCATTGAAAAGTCTAGATTTCGGACGAGAGAATCCAAGGAAATCCAAGGAAATCCAATAGCCCCGAACGGCGCATTTCGCGGCGAAACGGCCACCGTCCAAGAAAACCCAAATCCGGATCGACCGACCGACCGACTCCATCTATATACAAAGCGCCTTAGCACGCCGCCTCGGCGGGAGACCCGCATAGTCCCAAAACCCGCTTTTTGACGACAGGGACGAGACCGCGCGGCCGAACGAGCGGATTGGCATATGCTCGGCCGAATCCGCCGCCTGCCGCGTTATCGCCTTCGGCCCAATAAGCTGGGCAGGCGCTATGGTCCGCCGGGGTCCATCACACGGGTCAGTCGATGTTGGCGCGCAGACTTGCCTTGGCCGTAGCCGTGCTGGCCGGACTGATCGGTTCGCAAGCGCCCGAATTCGCGCAACAATACCGCCAGCGTCTCGGCGGCGCGCTCGATGAGCTCAACCGGATCGTGGCCGAGTTCGACGCCGAAGTTCAGCAGCGGAACTTGACCCGCGCAGACGCACTGAAGCGGCTCGCGGACAATGCCGACCCCTTGGCGCGCGAGCGCGGCGTCGACATGGAGCACACGATCGAGCGCGCCCAGCTTCTCGACAAGGAGATTGAGGCCATAGCCTCGGCCGGTCCGCTCATGCGCCTCTACATCGTCGCGACGAACTTCGATCCTGAGGTCGCGCGCTCTACGCTCGACAACTACGAACCCGCCGAGCCCCTGTCGATCGGCGCTCTGACTGCCGGCGGCCTCGCGGCGCTTTGGGGATGGGCGGCCGCTCGCCTCATCGCGTGGCCGTTCAGCCGCCGCTCCCGTCTTCGCGGCGCAAGCGCGCGATCAGGGGCGGCAAAAGCCGGATAAGCGGGCGCGGCTGCTCGGGCCGCTGCCTTGAATTTACGTGAATTCGACCATGGCCGGATTGGCGGCGACTATTGAGGGGGTCACGCCCGTAAGCGTGAGGCTGTCGCCCCGCGTGTCGGTCATTGTCAGCCCGGATGCGCCCCTGGTGGCGTGGGCCATGACGGCCGCCAGGTCCTCCGCCTGCGTCATGCCGGCCGTCAGATAGGAGAACGCCGACTTCGCCAGCTGGATCGAGTCCGGACTGACGCCCGAGGCGGAAAAGCCGTCGATCGTTTCCTTGCCGAAGCCTGCGCTGAAGATGAACTGCTCGGAGCCGCTGGTCGTCGCATCGATCGTCTCGACCGGATGGTAAGTGAGCGGATCGCTGCCCGCGCCGACCGTCAGGGTTTCAGATCCGCCGCCTTGCGTGACCGTCTGGCTGGGGTCGTAGAGGACGAGCTTGTTTGCGTTCGAACTGAGGTTCAGATCATCTGCCTCGAGGTTTTCGTAACCGGAGCCGTAGAATGATTCGTACGTTGTGTAGGCCCTCCCCTGAACGTTCGAATAAGCGTATTCCGTCGGCGCGCCGGCGGCTGTCGCCACCTGGCTGTAGGTCAAGGCCGCGCCATTCGCCAGAGCGGCCGTCGACTGAGACGGGGTGAGCGCAAAATTGGCAGCCGTGAGCGGCACGAGTCCAAAGAGCGTGATAGAAAAATCGGCTGTAGTGTCGCCGGCCAGCGCGGCCTGAACGGTTGTGGTGTCGTTTGTCGGATTCAGCTGATAGCGCACCTCAGCGCCGACGCCGTTGAACGGGGCGGAGCCGATGAAGGTGAAATTCTGAACGCCGGGGGTGACAATGTCACCGTCGATGCGGCTGAGATCGATCACGTCCTTCGCCGGATCGAATGCGGTCACCAAGTCGCCGCCATCCCCAAGGGCGAGATAGGTAAGAATGTTCGCGCCCTGACCGCCGAACAGAAGTTGTTCGCCGTAACCACCGACGAAATTCGTCTCTCCGCTCGCGGCGCCCAAACCCGCCGAGGCAACGCCGTCGCCCAAGATCGTCACCGGCGCGGACCCACTCGCCGCCGGTCCGCCGTAGGAGACCACATTCGCCGTTGGAGGGCCGGCCGCGACATAGGCCGCGAGGGCGTAGGTCGAATCGGTGGGATTCGAGAAGTCGACAGTCGTAAGCCCGGACACGGTCGCCATAATGCCAGGGAAATATTGGCCGAAGGTAGCGAATCCAACGTAGTTGTTCGTTATCGAAACATTGCTGATCGTGTCACTCGCGTTCGAAGTTACTGCGGTTTCGAAGTTATATCCAGCGCCAATGCAGATAATTCCCTGTTACAGTCACACCGTCATTGTTGTTCCCACCCTCGTCCGTAATCCGCAACGCGGTGTTGGAAGCGCCCGCCATTCCGGCGTTTGACGTCTCGTCAAGGAAATTGTCGGTGATGGTGACGGGCCCCGTGGTATCCGGGACATAGATCGCGTCGCCATGCGCTCCCGTGTTGTATCCCTGGCCTGAGAAGTAGTTGCCGGTGACAACGCCTTGCTGAATCGAGATCGCGTCCTCTGGCGAATTCAGAAATGTGTTGTCCTCTATTGTTATAGCCCCAGCGCCACTGATCCAGATATTCTTCTCGGTTGGCGATTTGCTGCCTGTAAAGGTATCGTTCTCTACTGTGGCGCCGCTATAGCTGCCCTGGTCTATGGCCCAAAAACTGCTCGTGTCGGTGAAACTGCTGTCTTTGATCGTGACATTGTCAGCGTCGATAATCACCGTGGCGCTGCCAAAATTGATGCCGCTGAGCACCGCGCCGGCCTGATTGACATAAACGATGTTTGCGGATGGGGAATAATAGTAGGGCGCCTGGGTGTTTTGGGTGATTTTCGTAACGTCGAGCAGAGAGGACGTGGCGTATGGGTTGCCGGTCATGGTGTCGATGCCCGGCAAAACGGCGCCGGGATCGGCGTTGCGGATCGCTTGGATGTCTTCGGCGGTGATCATGCCATTGCGCCTCGGTCACGGCGGGAAAACCCGCCGGCCGATCAATAAATGACCGCCATTGTCAACAACTGAACTCGACTGTTAAACTCCGATGAGTATGCGGTCTTTGCCGCCAGCCAAACTACTTGGAGGCGCCAGCTCTTGAGCATCGGCTCTTTTCTCGGACTTTTTTCGCTCGAGATGGATCGCTCACCTCAAGGCGACAGCAAGCTACGCCCAAGGACCTCTCCTCGCGGCAGGCCGAAGCATCTTGCCGGCGCCTTCAGCATTGCAACAATAGTCTCCGAGCGCGTCTGCGCCTCTTGGATCAAGCGGGACTATGCCTAACGATAATGAACGTATAGCCAATTCCAGCGACGATCAGGACGACAGCCAGGGCGTTCATGAGCAGGTCATTTCCGGCGTGATTGCCGACCTGGTTGGCGACCGCGAAGGCTGCGGCCGGCAGCATGAAATGGGCCAGGACTTTCATGCCTCCTTCAGTAAACATGAAGTAGGTCACGACAATGCAAATGAAACATATGACGGTAACGAAATCGTAGACAGTCTGCATCAGCTGCGTCCAATTCTTACGGCCGCGTGCAATTATTAGCCGTTCCGCTTATCCGACCATGCTCCGAAAACGTAAAGCAAGCGCCAAACTGGCTTACCCAGCCTCGGTCGGTCGGACCGCGAGCCATCAGATTTTCGTCGCGGGCTGTTCAGGCGGCGCTTCTCGCGCTTCTCGATCCGAACGCCCTTCCAGCGAGGAATTCGGCGCCGATGAGGACGCGATCCAGCAGGAAGAATAGGACCAGCGCAAAGATGAACAATGCTATGCCCGTGAGGTCGTGAAACAGGCCCTCAATCGTATCGACCCCAATGTAATAAGCTCCCAGAACCAGCGTTACGACGCGGAAGACGTTCGCAAGGACGGTAATCGGAACAATAGACAGGATCAAGAGCAGCTTCCGGATCGGGTGCTTGCTCACAAACTCATGGACATAGAAAACGCCGATCGCCGACAGGGCGAAAATCGAATTCACGCCGGAGCAGGCGTCTTTGACCATCAACTCATAGGAGCCGATCATAATCATGACGCCGTTCTGCGCCACCGGGTAGCCGAGATCATAAAGCAAATTCGACACGATGTCGGAAATCCATACCTTCAGCGGGACAGTAAACGCATCGAGCAGCCAGTTGGGCGGCGGCACCGAGAAGATAAGAAAGGCGAGCGGAAAGGCGAAGACGCGGGCCAGCGGCCAGCCGCCGATAAGCAACAGGCATCCCAACAGCACCGGGATCTGGCTCGCAACCTCGATCATCGGGATGTCTTGCGAGCGCGTGACTGCCATCAGCGAGGAGGGAAAGAAGCAAAATCACCCACCCGGCGATGAGCGCCGGGCGGAATTCGATGGTCTTGAGCCTATCGCGCTGCTGCCAGGCCAACCATGCCGCAGCCAGCATGATGAGAGGCCCGTGCCCCTCCTGCTCGGTGCGCCATGCGCCCCCCGCGAGCCTCAGGTAGGTCGGCAAGTAGGCGACAAAGAAGGAGGCCGCAAGCGCTCCGAGGAAGACCAGGTTGACGCCGCGACCTTCGGCGCGGGCCAAGAGGGAGGAGGCCCGAACAGGCTCAGTTTTCAGCGACTCGATTGACATGCCTATCTCTCTCGCGTCCCCTGGCGCACACAAGCCATGCGCCTTTATCGATCAAATGTTGCGCAACTCCCGCCTTCAATGCGCATTGTCGCCTATGAACACAACCAGGACGGTTCTTATCATGACGGAGAAGTCGAGCCAAATACTCCAGTTGTTGATGTACCAAATATCGAGTTCGACCCGTCGTTGCATCTTTTCGAGCGTATCCGTCTCGCCGCGGGCGCCGTGAACCTGCGCCCAACCCGTAATACCAGATTTCATATGGTGGCGGAACGCATATTTCTCGATCGCCGATGTGAAATGCCGTTCATGGGCGGACGCATGCGGCCGCGGCCCCACTAGCGACATATCGCCGATAAACACATTGAGCAGCTGGGGTAGTTCGTCGATACTGTACCGACGCAGCCATTTGCCGACCCTCGTCACCCGCTTGTCGCTCTTTTGCGCCTGCTGAATGACGTCTCCATTTTCCATCACGGTCATGGTGCGAAACTTGAAGATTCGGAACGGCCGCCCATTGAAACCGTGGCGGGTCTGGCGGAACAGGGCCGGACCCGGCGAGCCCAGCCGGACCGCAATAGCGGCGGCGATGAGGATCGGCGACAGGATCACGAGGCCCACTCCGGAGAGAACGATGTCGATCGCGCGCTTGGCCGCCTGCTCCGTTGGCGAGAGCGCCGCCCGTTGAAGCTCGATCGCGACGGTATCGCCGATGTCGTAGCGAGCGCGCTGAAACAAGAGCGCGAGCGTTCCGAACGGAACCAGCGTCACAGGCAAGGGCAAAACCCTAAGCCGACGCGCGATCCAGCGCACATTCGACATGTGCTCCGGATCGACGAACAGCATGATCTCTTGAATATCGGAGGAGCGGCAGAGCGAAATGACGCTCTCGATGACGTCCCCGCAATCCTCTTCGCTTTCAGATATTTGGAAATGGGCCACCGCATGGTAGCCGTGGCGGGTCAAATCCTCGGTGAACTCGGGCGCCACGCGTTCCTCGCACGCAAGGCTGACGATCGTGCGTCCCCGCAGCGCCCCGCTTTCCAGTGCGCGCGGCAGCGCGAACCTCCATGCCGCCCGATGGGCTAGAAGCGCCACGACGCCGCTCGCCCAGAACAGGAGAACGTCGCCGCGCGAAAGGTCGTGGCTCACGCCCCAGCTGAATACTCCCGACGCCAGGATCAGGAAGGCTCCGCACCACGCGCCCAGCACGGCGCGAGCCTGGTCGTCCCATACCATCAGACGCGTGGGGCTGTAGAGCTTCTGCACCCGCATCGCGGCGACGAAGAGAATGGCGACGAAGATGGCCGCTGCAAGAGTGTGAGAATATTCCCCTGCGAACTCGTCGGGGACCTGATGATAGATCGCCTCGGCGAACGTCGCGCTTCCAAGGATCAGCGCCAAGTCAATTCCGAGCGCTGCGGTCGCGATCGACGCATAGGCGATCGGCAAGGCGCCACCGGCGGCCGCCGGAAAGGAGGGGTCGGCCGCTCGCCCCAGCGACGCCAGCCGCCGATTCAGGCGCGGTTTGGGTGTCAGTCGTCATTCACGGGCCCACCATTCATCAAAGAAGGCCGCCCAGCCCGGTCATTGAAAAATCCCACTGAACGCAAGTATTCGCATATTCCCGATCCTTAGTTTGATAAATTCGGCGCATAAACCTCGCCACTGCTGATCCGGCGGTCGCGCAACCTCGCGTCTGCGGCGCGGCTGTCGACCGCCGCCGCAAAGACGCGGCGCAGTGTAAGCAAATCTCGATCCAACACAAGCGCCCGGAAGGGATGGCTACCCCTCGCGCCGACAACACGCCCAATTCTCTAACCGCTAGAAGCGCTTGGCCGTTCGAAATTTTGTCCGTCCGCAGGTCCGAGTCTGGACAAGCAAATTTTGCGGAGCTATAGGATTGCCCGGTCGCCGCCGGCGGTTTGATTAATAACAATATGAACACAAACTGGGGCTCCCATGTTTAGCGCGCTGGTGGTTCTGTTCCGACTTGTCGCGGGACTGGTTATACTCGCCGCAACATGGTTTGTTTTTGACAATATCCACGACCGCAATACGGAGATTATCGTAGCAACAATTGGTTTATTGTACTCGTTCATATTTATTATATCAGGCCGGCTGCAGTATTTCGGTCTCACAGTATTCTCATTTTTCGGAAGGACATCTTCCTATGTCCAGAAGATTCCTTATGACCATATAATGCGTGACGAGGTGGGGCTGCGAGCCCCCGGAGGATCGACATTCCTCAATCTCATTTTTGCAGGGCTGATAGAGTTGCTTTGTCTGTTTCGCCTGTTCTCCTCGCTTTTGGGCCAAGGCTGGGATACGCTGTCCGAACCGATCCGGACGCTCCTCAACACGCTCCTCCAATCCGCCCATTTCTAGAGTTTGCTTAAGAACTGACCTACAGGATTTTGTGTTCTCTCCGATTGGCGTCAGCGGGGAGCGGCGATGCGCCCAGAGAAAGGGATCCATGACGCTCGGATCAAAAGTCTTGAGCCTTGGGTGCGCCCTCCTCGCGGCGCTGACCCCCACCCTAAGTCGGGCGCAATCGGACCATCCCGACCTCACGGCGCTCGCCGTGCATATCAATCGCACGCCGCAGCAGTCGTGGCCGGGGTACGGCATTTATCTCGGCAACGGCCTCGTTCTGACCGCGGCGCACGTGGTCGGTGCCTTCGCGCAAACCAAGCCCCATGTCGTCATCGCCGGGCAGGACCTGCCGGCTGAACTCGTCAAGGAAGGCAACCTCGAGAGCGTGGATCTGACGATGTTGTCAATCGACAAGACGAAGCTCCCAGTCAGTCTGCAGATGCGGCGCACGCCGCTGTGCGAGCATCCGCCCTTTGCCGGCGAGAGGGTCACAGTCGTCATTCCCGAAAGAACGGCGCCGTCTCGCATTTTGCCTCGCCAGGCGATTCCGCCCGACCTGCGGGGGCAATTCGACACCGCCATCGCCGATGTCGCTAGCACGGGAAATTCCGGCTCGGGCGTGTTCGATGCCGGCAATCTATGCCTGCTGGGAATCATAAGCCGCAAGCTTTCGATCGTGCAGCAGCCCTTGAAAATCGGCGCGGCCGCCCGCACAACAGACATCGCCAAGTATTTTGTCCCGCTGGCGCAGATTAAAGCCTTCATCCCTCAGAATGCGTCGTTTTAGATCGCGTGAGGCGCGCTGAAACGCCGGGTGGCAAAAGGATAGGCGGACCGGTCAAATTTGGTTGATGATGTCCCGCGCCGGCCAAAAGGATGGTATTGGCGAATTTCCCATGAGAAGCCGCGCCCGGAAAACGCGGCGTGCTGGGGAATCCGGCGCGGCGCGCGGCCCGTGCGCGCCCCCGGCGAGTGAAGGCGTTTCGCCTACACAGGTTGTTTTGGGGGGAAGATAAGGCTTTTCGAGCATGCGATTGGCTCGGTTCGTGTGGATCGCCATCTTGGCGTGCGGCGCAGCAGCCGCCTATGGCGTTTACGCGCCAGAGACGGCGGATCGGTGGCTTCCGGCCGCGGGCGGGCTCGCCCATGGGCTGCACGACAAGATCAGGACTCCGCCCGCCCAGACCGCTGCGGCGCAAGGGCAAGGCCAACAGTCGCAAGCGACCGGCCTCGCGCCGATTGTGGTCACTGTAACGCCGGTCAAGCGCGCCGATTTTCCGATCGTTCTGCAAAGCATCGGCCAGGTCCAGGCCTATAACACCGTGTTGGTCCGGGCCCGGGTCGACGGCCAGATCATGAAGATCGGCTTCAACGAAGGCCAAATGGTCAAGCAGGGCGATCTTCTGGCGGAAATCGACCCCCGACCGTTTCAGGCCGCGCTCGACCAGTCCGTCGCCAAGAAGGCGCAGGACGAGGCCACTCTCGCCAACGCAAAGCTCGATCTCACTCGTTACTCCACGCTCGCCAAGCAGGACTTCGCCACGAAGCAGCAGCTCGACACGCAGAACGCCCTGGTGCTGCAGCTCACCGCCTCGATCGCCGCCGACACCGCGGCGATCAACGCTGCGAGGACGCAGCTCGACTATACGACCATCAAAGCCCCGATCTCGGGCCGTGCGGGGTTCCGGCTCATCGACGAGGGCAATCTCGTCAACGCCGGACAGCAGACCGGTATCGTCTCGATCGCCCAATTGCAGCCGATCTCCGTCATCTTCGCCGAACCACAGGAATATGTGAGCCGCATCAACGCGGAGCTGGCCGCCGGTTCACCCGAAGTCACGGTGATGGACGCGGAGGGCCACAAGCTCGCGACCGGGCGCCTGTCGATCAGCGACAACCAGGTTGATCTCCCCACCGGGACAATCCGGCTCAAGGCCGAGTTCGACAACAAGGACAACGCCCTCTGGCCGGGGCTCGCGGTGACCACGGGGTTGCAGCTCGACGTGGAGAAGGGCGTCTTGATTGTCCCTACTGAAGTGGTGCAACATGGGCAAAACGGGCTCTACGTCTTTATCATCGACGATCAGAATCGCGCGCAGGTCCGTCAGGTGAAGATTGCGCACCAGGACACGACCACGGCCGTCATCTCGGATGGCCTGAAAGAAGGCGACCGCGTCGTGACGTCGGGTGAGTTCTTGCTCAGGCCGGGGTCGGTCGTCACGATCGACACCGGGAGCGGAACCTAGCCGATGTATAAGGGCCTCTCCGCCCCCTTCATCCATCGCCCGATCGCGACCACGCTGATCATGGTCGCTGTGCTTTTGGTCGGCCTCGTCGCTTTCCCGTCGCTGCCGGTTGCGCCCCTGCCGCAGGTCGACTTTCCGACCATCACCGTCTCGGCTACGCTGCCCGGCGCTTCCCCGGACACGATGGCGACCTCGGTGGCGCAGCCCCTCGAACGCCAGATCGCGCAAATCCCAGGCGTGTCGCAGATGACGTCGACGAGTTCGCTCGGCGCGACGGCGATCACAGTCCAGTTCGATCTCAACCGCAACATCGACGCCGCCGCCAACGATATCCAGGCCGCGATCAACGCCGCCGCAGGGAACCTGCCGAAGGATCTGCCGAGTCCGCCGACCTATCGCAAAGTCAATCCGTCCGACACGCCGATCCTCATCCTTTCCGTTCAGTCGGACGTCGCCCCGATCATCGATGTCGACGATGCGGCGGAGAACGTTCTCGCCCAGCATCTGAGCCAGATCTCCGGCGTGTCTCTCGTGCGCGTCGGCGGCCAGGTGACGCCGGCGGTACGGATCCAGATCGATCCCGCCAAACTTGTCGAGATGGGCCTCCAGCTCGAGGACGTGCGGGCGCAGATCGGCATCGCCACCGTGGACAGTCCCAAAGGCGCGATCCTGGGATCCAAACAAACTTTCACGATCTTTAACAACGATCAACTGACAACCGCCAAGCCCTGGAACGACGTTATCATCGCCTACAGAAACGGCGCGCCCGTCCGCATCCGCGACATCGGCCAGGCGGTCATGGGACCGACCAACTCGACGCAGGCCGGGTGGTCGAACGGCAAGCGCAGCGTCTTTCTCGTCGTGTACAAGATTCCCGGCGTCAACGTGATCAGCACGGTCCAGGCGATCAAGGCTACATTGCCGGCCCTCCAGGCTTCGATCTCGCCGACCATTCATGTCGAGATTCTATCCGACCGCACGACGACCATCCGAGCGTCTGTACGGGATGTCGAATTCACCCTCATGCTCACCATCGCGCTCGTCGTGATGGTGATCTTCGTCTTTCTGCGGAACCTTTGGGCGACGATTATTCCCAGCGTGACCGTGCCGTTGGCGCTGCTCGGCGCCTGCGCGCTCATGTGGGTGGCGGGCTATAGCCTAGACAATCTGTCGCTGATGGCGTTCACCATCGCGGTCGGCTTCGTCGTCGACGACGCGATCGTGATGCTCGAGAACATCACGCGCCACATCGAGGAGGGCGAAAAGCCGTTTGAGGCGGCGCTCAAGGGCTCCGCAGAGATCGGCTTCACCATCATATCGATTTCCGTCTCGCTGGTCGCCGTGCTGATTCCGCTCCTGATGATGAGCGGCATCATCGGCCGCCTGTTCCGTGAGTTCTCGATCACCATCGCGATGACCATCTTCGTCTCGGCGTTCGTCTCGCTCACGCTCACGCCCATGATGGCGTCGCGGTTCCTCAAGAGCCATGACGAGGAGCGGCACGGCCGGCTCTATAACCTCAGCGAGAAAGGCTTCACCGCGCTCGCTAACAGTTACGCGCGCGGCGTCGATTTTGTGCTGCGCCACCGCTTCGCAACGCTGCTCACCTTCATCGCCACAGTGATCGCCACCGGCTATCTGTTCGTCATCATTCCCAAAGGATTCTTCCCGCAGCAGGACACCGGCATTCTGTTCGGAACAACCGAGGCCGGCCAGGACGTTTCGTTTGCTGAAATGTATAAGTTGCAGCAGCGAGCCGGCGCAATCGTCATGGCCGATCCGGCGGTCGCAACGATGGCGATGGGGCTCGGCACCGGCACTGGCAATGCGTCGCAAAACAACGGCCGCATGTTCATCACGTTGAAGCCGATGGAGGAACGCGACGTCAACGTATTTCAGGTGATCGCGCGGTTGCGGCCGGAGCTGGCTAAGATCCCGGGCTTCAAGGTCTACTTGCAGGCGGCGCAGGATGTGACAGTCGGCGGGCGTTTCTCCCGGACGCAGTTCCAATACACCCTGCAGGACGCCAACTACGACGAGCTCACGGCCTGGTCGCAGAAGATTCTCGAGAAACTGAAGTCCCTGCCGGAATTGCGCGACGTCGCGACCGACCAACAAAATGGTGGCACAACGCTGACCTTGAAGATCGACCGCGACATGGCGTCTCGCTACGGCATTCAGCCGCAGCTCATCGACGACACCCTCTATGACGCCTTCGGCCAGCGGCAGGTGACGCAATATTTCACCCAGGTGAACACCTATTACGTAATCGAGGAGGTGCTGCCGAACCTCTTGGGTGATCCCGCAACGCTCGATAAGCTCTATCTCCGCTCTCCGACGAGCAACCAGATGATCCCAATGAGCGCGTTCGCCAAATGGACGACCGCTCCGGTCGCCGCGCTGTCGATCAGCCACCAAGGCCAATTCCCCGCGACGACCATCAGCTTCAATATTGCGGAGGGCGAGGCGCTCGGCACCGCGACGGCGGCGATCCAGCGCGCGATGCAGCAGCTGCAATTGCCGCCCGGCCTGACGACGGTCTTCCAGGGCAACGCGCAGGCCTTCCAGGATTCGCTGACGACGGTGCCGCTCTTGATCCTCGCCGCGCTGGTTTGCGTCTATCTGATCCTCGGCGTGCTCTATGAGAGCTTCATTCACCCGCTGACGATCCTGTCGACGCTGCCGTCGGCGGGCCTTGGCGCGCTGGCGACCCTCATGCTGTTCGGCTACGAATTCAGCCTCGTCGCGCTCATCGGCACCATCCTGCTCATCGGCATCGTGAAGAAGAACGGCATCATGATGGTCGACTTCGCCATCTCCGCCGAGCGCGAGGAGGGGCTGAGCCCAATCGAGGCGATACGCCAGGCGGCGCTTCTGCGCTTCCGTCCGATCATGATGACGACGATGGCCGCGCTGCTCGGCGGCGTGCCGCTGATGCTGAGCCACGGCACCGGCTCGGAGCTGCGGCAGCCGCTCGGCTACACGATGGTCGGCGGCCTTCTGGTCAGCCAGGCGCTGACCCTGTTCACGACCCCGGTCATCTATCTCTATCTCGACCAAGTGTCGAAGTGGCTCTCGGGATCCAAGAAGAAGGGCAAGCCCGCGCCGATGGCGAAGCACGAAAAGCGCGAGCGCGAGTGGGAGCCTGCGCAAGCGGCGGAGTAGGCCAACGGTTCGCGCCGAAAAAATCGCGGCTGGCGCGAAGCACAAGACGGCGACCATTCAGTCGCGGACGCGCGAGGAGTCGTCTAAAGGGAAGGGACAAGCGAGACGCAAATGACTTCGCCCTCGGCAATTCCGCCCGACAACCCCAACCGCCGACTGACGGTCGCGGATCCTGATGGCGCCGGACTGCGACATATCTCGGTCGCTGGCGGCATATACACCATTCTTCTGTCGGGGGCGGAGACGACCGGGCGCTATTGCCTCATCGACATGCTCGTGCCGGACGGTGGTGGTCCGCCCCCGCATCGTCACGATTTCGAGGAAATGTTCATGCTTTTGTATGGCGAGCTCGAGTTTACCTTCCGCGGCGAAACGCAAACCGTCCGCGCTGGCTCGACCGTCAATATTCCAGCCAACGCCCGCACGCGTTCAAGAATAGGTCGGGAAAGACGGCCCGCATGCTCTGTCTGTGCGCGCCGGCTGGACAGGAGGAACTGTTCTTGGCCATCGGCTTCCCAGTCGACAGCCGCACCGCGCCACCGGCGAAAGTGAGCCCGGAAGCGCAAGCCGAGAAGGGCAAGCTGCTCGCGACGCTCGCGCCCAAATACCGGACCGAAATCTTGGCGCGGTGACGCTGCAGCGAGCCCGGCCAGGCTCTCACTGCGATCGCCGGGACGGCGGGATCAGAGAATCTCGCGCGATCCAGAACGTCAACGCGCGGCCGAAACACGGCGTGATTGGATTGCGCGATCGTCGCCGGATCGATCGCCGAGGCCCAATAGCTCTATGTCGCCCGCACCGGCTGCGCAACGCCCCCGACCGTCGCGACGCCGCTGATATTGTCCCAAGCCCGGCTGTCCTTGTTCGGCCCGAGAGTGAGAGAGTCGACCCGCACAATGAGCGTCGCGCCCTTCGGCGGCAGGCGGCCGGACAACGCCTGACCGAGCTGGCGCGGCAGCTCCTGCTCGACCCAGGCCGCCGTCGGGTCGCCGGCGCTGGCCCGCAACGGCGCAACGTCGACCCTGATGGCGCCGACCCCAAGGCGCGACTGCGCCAGCGCCCCGCCCCGCATCGCCGTTTGAAGCCCAAACGCGCCGCATGCCGCGATCGCGGCGCGACGGTTCGATCCAGAGGTTGACATGATGGAGCCTCCGACAAAGGCGCGTCCGATCCGGCAATTCCCTTGCGACCTCGAATATACGCCCAGATCCGCCGGGGTTGGCCCGAAAACCCCGCCGTAGGAAGAAACCGCCCGAGATCGGGCGGCTCCTTCGCCGTTCCTGCTCAACCGATGGCGACGCGCCGTCGGCGGCGCGCCGCGAACAGGCCTAACCCGCCAAATCCGACCAGCATCATCGCCCAGGTCGACGGCTCGGGGACGACGGTAATCGATGCCAGGAGTCCATCCTTTTCGCCGTTGAGGCCATCGGTGATGAACAACGTGTCCGGATTTCCGTCATTGCCTCCACCCCCGAACGCCAGCGACCAGAGGCCGCCCGGCGATTGGCCGCCGTCATTGATCGCAATTGTGCCCTCGACCGCCCAGGTCGTTGGGTTGAGGGCGTCGATGACGCTGTCGCCGAAGGCGAAATTGCCGACCAGCAGGTCGCCGCCGAACTTTCCCCAATTGCTGGGAGCGAGGGCTAAGCCCCAGGGCGAAGCGAGTTGATCGCCGACAAAGGAGCTGCTTTCCAGCGTCCCGTCTTCGTTGAACACCGCCAACGCCCCCATTCCCTTGGTGGCGTCTGTCTGATTGGTGTGACCGGACGCTGCATAGGTCACATACACCTTGCCGTTGATGTCCTTGATGTTGAACGGCACAAGTCCGGCGGTCTTGATCGCCGTGGGAGTCGCGAACGCTCCCGCAGAGAGGGTCGTCGGCGCAAACGAGCTGTTGAAGACGTCAATGCCGCCGCTTCCCGCGTCGTTGGTGGCGAAGAGCAGGGTGTTGGCTTGGTTGATGGCGAGCCCTGTATAGACCGCGCCCGGAGTCGTCCATTCGGTGACCGCCGTTTTCCCGGCGGAGCCGTTCCAGGCGGAAATCGACCCGTTCAGGTTGGCGAAGATGAACAGAGCGTGACCGCCCGCTCCGGTGACGTTAAACGCTGAAGCGTTGGTGTTGGCGACCTGGCCGGTCGGACCGGCGGCGCCAAACGGCGGAACAGCGACGGTGAGGCCCTGCTTGGTCACACTCGAGCCGGTCACCGCATAGAGGGTCGCGGCTTGGCTACCCTGCTCCGAAACCCAAACCGGGCTGCCGGGAAGGAATGACACACCCCAAGGATTTTTCAGAGTAGTGTCAGTGATCGTGGCGTGGACCGCTGAGACGTCCGACACGAGGTCAGTCTGCAAATAGGTGGTCGCTTGGGCCGTCCCAACGCCTGCGTACAGCGCGCCGAGGCCGACAGTCGTCAACATGACAGCTTTAAATGACGATGATGATCCGGTCATTGCAAGATTCCCCAGTGTTTTAACGTAAAGGCGTCCCATCGGCCGGTCTTGTACAGACCACCCACTGGTCTATTCGCGCAAAGTCGCGATCCCGCCTCGCTTCGACGCGTAGTGAACACGGAGGGAGCCGCTTTATTCGCCGCCGAGCTTGCGGAGGCCGGTGACGAATGCGTGATCGCTTCGAGTAATGCTATGAAGAGGCCAAATGAGGGGCGTCCGACTCTCTAGGCTTTCATGATGTCAACAGGGCGATCCGCTCTTGATCGGGGCAGTCAAAAGACAGCTTCTACGACAATCGCTTGCAGAAAACCAGAAACTAGATTAGATTAGCCCGATGAACAATCCTGCATTTCCGCGTAGCTCCAACCACGGGCTTCCATCGTGCCGCGTCGAACGTCAGGGGAAAGCGCCGCGAAAAATAATTCTTGCTTTTTACCCATAACCTTTTGATAAGTCACAATTCGCACGAGAGAATCCAAGGAAATCCAAGAAAATCCAATAGCGAAAAAAGGGGGTCTTTGCAGCGCTACGGCCACGCGCCAAGAAAATCCAAAGATCGAATTGCCAAGCCCGGAGCCGGGCGCCCAAAGAACCGCACTGATACGATAAAAAACGCAAATTATAAGTATAATAATCTTAGGCGGTCAGGCTCCTCGCGCGGCATGGCGCTGGCGCGCCTTGGCCGTCGCCGCGGCCCGAAGCGCCGTCGCGGCGTCGACGATGGCGGCGGCCTCGCTCAGACGCGCCAGCGCCAGCGCCCGCACGTCCTCAGCCGGCCAAAGCCGGCCATTGAGATCGAGGGCGTCAGCCGCCCGGCACGCGTCGGCGACGACGAACACCTGATAGCCGAGATCGGCGGCGTGCCGCGCCGACGCTTCGAGCGCATGGGTCGCGAGCGCTCCGCAGATGACGAGCGTGGTCGCCCCAAGTTCGTCCAAGCCTGGCTTCGAGCGCTGTGCCGACGAAGGCGCTGGTCGCGTCGCCGGCGACGAGGATCTCGCCATCGGGCGGGGTGCGAGAGGCGAAGCGGCGGGCGGTCGCCGGCCGACATGGGCCAGCGGCAGGCCCTCGGCCCGCCAGGCGGCGACAAGCGCCGCGATGTTCGTCGTCGGCCGCAGACGCGTGGCCCGCGACAGGGCGCGGATCGATCGACTCCTGCGCCTCGACAATGATGAGCACGGCGTCCGCGGGCAATCGCATGGCGCTCAGATCCGTCGCGGCGCAAGCGCCCAATAGTCGAGCTCGAGCACGACATGGGGCTCGTAACCCTCGCCCTCGCGCCAGGGAAAGTCGGCGCAAGGGCGATTCTTGGTCGCGACTGTGCGCAGCCTCAAGCCGCCGACGTCGTCGCGGTGAGGCAGCGCCGCGGTCTCGATGACTTCGCTCCAGGCGAACACAGTGTCGCCGGCGAAGAGCGGCGCGACATGCCGGCCGCCGTTGATCGCCGCGATATGGAAGGCGTTGGCGAGGCCGTTGAAACTCAAGGCGCGAGCGAGCGAGATGACGTGCCCGCCATAGACCAGCCGCCGTCCGAAGCGCCCCTGCCCTTCGCTGAACTGGTTGAAATGCACTCTCGCCGCGTTCTGATAGAGCCGGGTCGCCGTCTGATGCTCGGCCTCTTCGACGGTGACGCCGTCGACATGATCGATCCGCTCGCCGGCGCGCATAGTCCTCGAACCGATGAGGCGAGCCGCTGAGCTGCTCGTCGAACGCCGCGCGATCGATGGGCGGGCAGGCCGCGCCGAGATTGGCCACGCCGACCGCCTCGGGGAGCTTGGGAACGTGGGTCTCAGGCGCAGGCGCGCCCGGGTCGCGCTTTCTGACCATCACCCAGCGGACATAGTCGATGACCGTCTCGCCGCGCTGATTGAACCCTTGCGAGCGTACATGGACGACGCCGCTCTGCCGGTTCGAGTTCTCCTTCAGTCCGATCACTTGGGAAACGGCGGAGAGCGTGTCGCCGGAAAAAACCGGCTTCAGGAACCGGCAATCGGCGTAGCCGAGGTTGGCCACGGCGTTCAGCGATACGTCGGACACGGTCTTGCCGAACACGACATGGAAGGCGAGCAGATCGTCGACCGGGCTTTGAGGGTAGCCGATGGCGCGCGCGAAGGTTTCCGCGCTTTGCGGCGCGAAGCGGCCGCCGGTCAGTGCCGAATAAAGCGAGGCGTCGCCGCTCGTCAGCGTGCGCGGCGTCGGGTGACGGATCGTCTGCCCCAGGCGAAAGTCTTCGAAGAACCGGCCTGCGGCGGTCTTGGACGCTGGAGGAGCGGGCATCCGACGGTCAGAAGACGTAAGGGTAGACGTAGTAGATGATGATCCGCTCGACCAGCATGACGGCGAGCAGAAGAATGATCGGCGAAATGTCGACGCCGCCGGTATTGGGCAGAAAATTGCGGATCGGACGCAGGAAGGGCTCCGTCAGCGCCAGGAACAGGTTCCAGATCGAGCGCACGAAATCGTTGCGGATATTGACGACGCCGAATGCGATCAGCCAGGAGAGGATAGCGCCTGCGATGATGACCCAGGTATATAGATTGAGGACGACCATCACGATGTCGAGGATCGCGCGCATGAATTCTCCCAAGCTTTGAGAGGGCGCTCTTAGAAGCGGAGAAGCCCAGACCCCCTGCGCCGACCTCGTTGACACAGATCGGACGCGCACGTAAACACCCGCGCGTCGGGGCTGTAGCTCAGTTGGGAGAGCGCTGCAATCGCACTGCAGAGGTCAGGGGTTCGAATCCCCTCAGCTCCACCAGGAAGTCGGCGCGAACCACCCTGGGTTCCCGGCGCCCACAATCCCGTCGACTATTTAGTGCGTTAGCGCGGAAGCTAATGGTCTGCGGGGTCTATTCTGCCGGGACGACGGGCCTTGGCCGGCGAACGCGGAAATGAGTCTCCGACGCCGAATTTTGGGTTCCCGACTGCGCTGACTGGACTGATCAGCGAGATCGCGAACCGTTCGGATTGCAATCAGCGTTCGGCGGGCGCCCTTAGCCCCAACGCCGACCACTGGTCAGGCCACGCCATTGGAAGGTCCATCAGGCGCTTGACCCCAAAGCCGCGAGGCAGTCGACCGTCGATCGCCGCTTTGACAAGGGCGGGGCAAAGGAAAGCGAGCGAGATGGTTCGGCGGATCCAACGTTCAGTTTTGCCTTCGCGCGCGGCGAGCAATTCGATGGTTAGGTGGGGACCGGTGGTCAGTTCGTCGAGCCAGTGATGAGCGTCGCGAAGCGCGTTAGTGAGAGCCGCGCGCGCTTCGGTTCTCATCGGACGCGTGGCGGAGGGGCTGTCGCCCTCGCCTTGGATGATCTCGCGGCGCCGGTGGGGCGACGGCGGCGTCCAGGGGATGATCAGGATGCGATTCTGATCGTCACTCGCCATCCCCTCGGCTAGCTCGATCTCGATTGTCGTTCGAGAGATGACGACGCGCTCGATGGCGGCGCGTAAGGTTGCATCGTAGTCGCTCGAGCGCACCGCTGGAGAATCGGTTGACGCGCCGCGGCCGCTCGCCTTCGGCTGATGCAGCTCATGCCAATCCTGCCTATTGGAAGCGGACGAGACCGCGCGTACCGCTTCTGCGACCCATCGCTCGATCTCCAGCGCCGGCACGCGGGCGACGGATCCCGCCTCGTGTTTGCGACCTTGCAGGACGGCCTGCGAGACATAATAGCGCCATCGCCGTCCGCCCTTGGCGGCGTGGCTCGGGCTCATCCGGTTGCCGCGATCATCGAACAGCTTGCCGGCGAGGAGCGCGTCTGAGTTCTGGCAATTGCCGGCCCTGCGCTGAGCATGCTCCGCAAGCAAAAGCTGGACCCGGTCCCATGTCTCCTGATCAACGATCGGATCGTGAAGACCATCGTGGGCTTGGCCCTTGTGGGTCAGCCGCCCAAGGTAGATCGGGTTCGACAGGATCTTGTAGAGATGGCCCCGACTGATCAACCCGCCGCCTATGGTCTTGCCCGTCCCGTCGGTCCGTAATGGCGACCGGGCGTCCTCCTGGTCGAGAAGAGCCTTGAGCCGCACGACGCTGCCGATCTCGAGATAACGCCGAAAGAGATCGCGCACGAACACGGCATGCTCCTCGACCACGTGGAGCGCCCGGTTCTCGACCCGATAGCCGAGCGGAACCACGCCCCCCATCCAGATGCCCTTCCTCTTCGAGGCGGCGATCTTGTCCCGGATCCGCTCACCAGTGACCTCGCGCTCGAACTGGGCGAAGGATAAAAGGACGTTCAGGGTCAATCGTCCCATGCTGGTCGTCGTGTTGAACGCCTGGGTGACCGAGACGAACGACACCTGATGGGCGTCGAACAGCTCGACCAGCTTGGCGAAGTCGGCGAGCGAGCGGGTCAGCCGGTCGACCTTGTAGACAACGATGACGTCGATCCGTCGAGCGCGAACGTCATCAAGGAGCCTCTGTAACGCTGGCCTGTCCATCGAGCCGCCGGAGTAGCCGCCGTCGTCGTAGTGGGTGCGGATCAGCTTCCAGCCTTCATGAGCTTGGCTCTTGACGTAGGCTTCCGATGCCTCCCTTTGATTGTCGAGCGAGTTGAACTCCTGCTCCAGGCCATGCTCGGTCGAGACGCGGGTGTAGACGGCGCAGCGCAGCGCCGTTTTGCCTCTCTCCGATCTCATGGCGACGCCGCCTGCCGGCTAGGTCGTCGGGCGAACGCGGCTCCGCCGTCTTTGATCGGCGTTGAGGGGGCGCCGGACGCAGCGGCGTCGCAATCCCCTGACCTGCGAGGGACCATCGCGGATCGGTCGGACCTGGCCGTTCGCAAGCCGAAGAAGCGATGGCCGTTCCAGCTTGTGCCTGTCATCGCCTTGGCGACTTGCGACAGGCTGCCGTAGGTCTCGCCGTTCCAGGCGAAGCCCTTATCGAGGATCATCACACGCTCGAGCCTGCCATTCCACTCGCGGGCGAGGAGAGCCCCGGCCTTCAGCTTGGTCCCTTCCCGCGTTGTCGCAATCCGCGCTTCGAAAGGATGCAAGTCCGATGATCCGAGCCTTCGACCCTTCGGTTGGCGCAGGACGCGCAGCGTCTCTTTGTCGAGCCCGCCGAACGCCGTGGCCTGGATGCGATAGGCTAGGATCTTCATGAGCAGCCAACGCGGCAAATGGGCGGGAGGGGTCCCGCCCAAGTGGTTGCGCCATTGCAGGCAAAGTCCGTTCGCGTCGAGCTCGACCAGCGCCGCGATCATGTCGTCGAGGGCCAGGACGCCCTCGGGTCGCGGCGTCGGGCGAAGCAGAACTTCGCCCGCGCCGCGCGGTGGTCGGCGCCCAGCCATCAGGCCGCTTGATGGGCTTGCGGCTCCGACCGGCCCTGCTCCTTCCTGCGCGCCGTCTCGGAGTTCGCCGGCCCTTCAACGAGGCCGGTCTCACCTGCCGGGATGCGGTAGAACGATCCCCGCTTATCGTCTGATCGATCGATCGCGACTGCATAGCCGCGCTTGCGCAGGCCGGTCAGCGCGGCGCGGGTCGTGTGGGCGAGCCAGCCCGTCGCAGCGATCAATTCCTCAATGGTCGCGCCATGATCGCGCTCGAGCAGCGCAATAACACGAGCCAGCTTCGAGCCGCCGCGGGGAGCAGACGGGCCTGCAGGACCAGGCTCCATCGCTTCTGCGGGTCGAGCGTCCTTGGCGTCCAACTTAGACAGGATGGCTGCCTGATCATGCTTCGCGAGCGCGGCGCTTTCCTCGCCTGCATCCTCAGGCTCGGCGGCGTCATCGACCGCGATCGCTTTGGCGCCCGCGGCGGTGAGCTTGAGCGCATAGGACGCCCCTAACTCCTGTCCCGTCGCCAGATCGGATCACTGGCCTTGGCCTTGACCTCTTTTATAAAGCCAGCAGAGATCAGCTTACTCGCGACTTTCTGCGCGGTGGCGCCCTTGAGCGTCGGCGGGGCGACGAGAAAGAGGTCCTTGCGCTGGGCTGCGGCGCTCAGCAGAACGAGCTGCGTATCGGTAAGTTTGATGGACATGGATGCACCCTTCGCGTCTTCGATTGGGGCCTAGCCAATCCAGGCCCCTCACCGACGCGAGCCCCGGATCGGCGCGATCGCCGGGGCTAAGGGTCTACCGGGCAGCGCCTTCGCGCCGCCGGAATATCCATACACACGCTCCTTTTCGAACCGAATGCCAGTCCTTTCTTCGCTGTCGGGACGTGATAGCAGATTTCGCCGAGCCGCGGTCGGGCGACTGGCGGGCTTCGATGCAGCGTATGCTAACCGACCCTGATCTCCACGTAACCGCCCGCCCTAGCGTTTACGAGGTCGCTCTTGAACTGCACCCTGGCGACATTCCGGCGTGAGAGCCGGTTTCTGGCAATTAGCAGCCCGTGAAGTAAAGCGCGCGGACGCCGGCGCGTTTTAAACCCAGCACGAGTCCCATAGTCCTGAAACCTCCAGACAATCACAAACCGTCGATTGCAGCCCCAACTGCATGCCGCATAATCTCAATCACAGATGATCCAGATGTCTCAAATCATCGACGACGGACATCGTCGGCGTGGCCATCCGGCCGACCCTCTGCTCCCAGACCAAATAGGCGCGCTCGCGAACGGCCTGAGACCCGCCTTGGTCTCCGCTAGCACCCGTGCGGATCTCCGTACGGGTCTGTTAGCCGCCACGGCTGACATGAAATCTTGGCGTTCAGACTCTTGAGTTCCTCGGTCGGGACCAACTTCGCGTTGGCCGCGGCCTCCAACGCTCTCTGCTTAAACGCCTCCTCCTTAGCGGGGGGGCGCTGGTCGTGACAGAAAACGTATGCAGAACCTCGGTCGCATGCTCACCCTCCTCCGCAGCCATTCACCTTCGCCGCTGAATGAATGGCTGACGCTCCAGGGAATTCTGCTTGAAACGCGGGCCCGGCGAGAGATAACGAGGCAGAATGCTGGGCTGCGCCATTTGTCTCGAAGCGCTATACTTGCGCGCAAGCGACAAAAGTCTTGTTGCGCTTCGACGGGGTATTGATGTGAGGCGCTGAGCCGCGCAAATCAACGCTGCCGCGAGTGAGCACCGACGTTGGACGAGTTGCACGCAATATCCGCGACTAGGATGGAGGCAGCAATGGCCAATACGATCAAAGTCAATGGCGTCGATCGTACGGTCGATGTCGAAAGCGACACGCCGCTCCTTTGGGTGTTGCGCGATGTCCTGGGCATGACCGGCACGAAGTTCGGTTGCGGCATCGCCCAGTGCGGCGCGTGCACCGTGCAAATCGATGGCGAACCGGTCCGCTCGTGTCTGCTGCCGGTCGGTTCGGTCGGCGACCGAAAGATCACCACCATCGAGGGAATCGGCGAAACTGAGCCGGGACGCAAGATCCAGAAGGCGTGGCTGGACCTCGAAGTTGTGCAATGCGGCTATTGCCAGTCCGGCCAGATCATGTCCGCCGCCGCTTTGCTGGCCAAGACACCAGAGCCGAAGGATTCCGACATCGACGCGGCAATGGCCGGAAACATTTGCCGGTGCGGCACCTACGTCCGCATCCGCGCCGCGATCAAGCAAGCCGCCCGGTCGGCCTGAAGGAGACTTGACCTATGACACAGATCTACTCCGCCCCGAAGCTGACCCGCCGCACCATACTGAAGGCAACGGCAGCCGCCGGCGGCGGCCTGATCCTCAGCCTCTCCGTTCCCCGCCTCAACTCGGCGCTCGCGGCGGAGCCGGACGCGGATTTCGCGCCGAACGCTTTCGTGCGCATCGATCCTGACGGCAGGGTCACCTTCACGATCCCACAAGTGGAGATGGGACAAGGAATCTACACCGCTCTCTCCATGATCCTCGCCGAGGAGCTTGATGCGCCCCTCGAGCACGTGACCGCGGTGGCGGCGCCGCCGAACGACAAGCTCTACGCGAACCCGCTTCTCGGGTTCCAGGTGACCGGCGGCTCCACGTCTGTCCGCGCTTTCTGGAAGCCGATGCGAATCGCCGGCGCGACCGCCAGGGCCATGCTGGTACAAGCCGCGGCGGCGAAGTGGAGCGTCGATCCGTCGTCCTGCCGGACGGAGAACGGCGAGGTTCTTCATGACGCGAGCGTCCAGAAGGCCGCCTATGGCGAGCTTATCCAGGCCGCTGCCGCTTTGACGCCGCCGCAAAATCCGCCGCTCAAGCCTTCGACGGATTTCAAGCTGATCGGCAAGTCGCTGAAACGGCTCGACACCCCCGACAAGGTCAACGGCAAAGCCGTTTATGGGATCGACGTGCGACCCGAGGGCTTGAAGATCGCCATGCTCGCGAGCTGCCCGGTGTTCGGCGGCAAGGTCGCGCTTGTCAGCGACGGGCGTGCGACGACCATGCCCGGGGTCCGGCAGGTCATCGTCCTCGACGATCTTGTCGCGGTCGTCGGCGATCACATGTCGGCCGCCAAGCAGGGCCTCGACGCCATCGACATCACGTGGGACGAAGGGCCGAACGCCGACGTGTCGACGGCCGACGTGCTGAATGGTCTCGTCGCCGCAAGCGAGAAGGCCGGTGCCGTCGGGAAATCGACCGGCGACGCCGCCAAGGCTCTGGCCGATGGGACAAGGCTCGATGCGACCTATCACGTGCCGTTCCTCGCTCATGCGCCGATGGAGCCGATGAACTGCACGGTGCACGTTCGTCCCGACGCCTGCGAGATCTGGGTCGGCAATCAGGTCATCACCCGCGCGCAAGGAATTGCCGTGAAGCTGACAGGCCTTCCGCCCGAGAAAGTCACCGTCCACAATCATTTGATCGGCGGCGGCTTCGGCCGGCGGCTCGAAGTGGATTATATCGCCAAGGCTGTGCGCATCGCGCAGAAGGTCGACGGGCCTGTCAAAGTTATCTGGACGCGCGAGGAGGACATCCAGCAGGCGCTCTACAGACCCTTCTATTTCGATCGCTTCCAGGCGAGCGTGTCGAACGGCAGGATCACCGCATGGAGTCACAAGATCGCCGGGTCGTCGATACTCGCGCGCTGGGCGCCTCCAGCCTTCAAGAACGGGCTCGATTCGGACGCCGTCGACGGGGCGATCGATTTTCCCTACGACACGCCGAACCTTCATGTCGAATACGTGCGGGCCGAGCCGCCCGGCGTGCCGACCTGCTTCTGGCGAAGCGTGGGTCCGGGACACAATATTTTTGTCGTCGAGAGTTTCGTTGACGAGTTGGCGCACGCCGCGGGGCAGGATCCGGTCGCCTTCCGGCGAGCGCATCTCAGGAAGGAGCCGCGGCTTCTCGCCTGCCTAAATCTTGCGGCGGAAAAGGCAGGCTGGGGCGGCGCGCTTCCTGCGCGGGTCGGGCGCGGCGTCGCATGCCAGAGCGTGTTCGGCTCGTACGTTGCGGCGATCGCGGAGGCGGAGGTCGACAACAATGGCGAGATTGCGATCCGCCGCGTGACCGCGGCGGTCGACTGCGGCACGGTCGTAAATCCCGACAGCGTCGAGGCGCAGATCCAGGGCGGCCTCATCTTCGGGCTCACGGCCGCACTCTATAACGAGATCACGATCGCCAAAGGCCGGGTGCAGCAGAGCAACTTCAACAATTACCGGATGATGCGGATCAACGAAACGCCGACAATAGAGGTCCATCTGGTGCGGAACGGCGAGGCGCCGGGCGGGATCGGCGAACCGGGCACCTCGATCGCCGCGCCGGCGCTCGCCAATTCGCTGTTCTCGGTGACCGGGGTCCGGTTGCGAAGCCTCCCCATCGATCGCAAGCAACTCGCGCCGAGGAGAGCCGCGTGAGGATCTTCTGGCGCATCCTGCTCGCGGCGGCCGCGCTCGTTGTCGTCGCCGCGCTCGGCTTCATCGGCTGGATTGTCTTTGGCCCCGGGCCGACCGACTTCGCGGGCCGGGACCGGGTGGCGCTCAGCGACTACAAGCTGGCCGATCCGACTGGCGTTCCTGCTAGCCTCAAGGACGCGAGCCTCATCGACCTGGGGCGTTATCTCATCCGGGCCGCCGATTGCGAGGCCTGCCATACGGCGATCGGGGGACAATCTTTCGCCGGGGGCCGGGCGTTCGTCCTGCCCTTCGGTACGATCTATTCGACCAACATTACGCCCGACAAGGACACAGGCATCGGCCAATATAGTGATGCGGATTTTCTCGCGGCGGTCCATCGCGGCGTCCGTCGCGACGGCGCCCCGCTTTACCCCGCAATGCCCTTCGCCAGTTACACCTACCTGACGGACGCAGACGCGCTCGCCATCAAAGCTTTTCTCTTCAGCCTCAAGCCGATCAACGCGCCGGCGATTTCCAATACCTTTGCCTTTCCGTTCAATCAGCGCTGGGCGATGAGCGTTTGGGCGATGATGTTCAACGCTAACCAGCGTTTCGAGCCGCACGCCAATCAGAGCGCTGAGTGGAACCGCGGTGCCTATCTAGTCGAGGCGCTTGCCCATTGCGGCGAATGCCATACGCCCCGCAATCGGTTCCAGGCGCTGGACAACCAACGCAAATTCGCCGGCGCCGTCACCGGCGGCTGGCGCGCCTACAATATTACTGGCGATCCGACGAGCGGCGTTGGCGACTGGACCGAACAGGCTCTAGCGCATTATCTCGCGACGGGACATGCCGAGGGGCGCGGCACGGCGGCCGGGCCGATGGGCGAAGCGGTCGACCTCAGTCTCGTGCATCTGACGGGCGAAGACATTGCCGCCATGGTCGCTTATCTGCGCACGGTTCCGCCGATCGCGAACTCCGGGCCTGCCGGCGCCCAAATCGTCCGACGCGATCGCCGCGCACGCCCCCGGAGCGAGCGGCCATCCGCTTGGCGAGCAGATCTACGCGGAAGCTTGCGCGAGCTGCCACGGGTGGACGGGCAAGAGCCCGATCTCCGGCCTAGCGACGATCGCCGGCGCGCGCTCGGTCAACGATCCGTCCGGCGTCAACGTGGCGCAGGTCATCCTGTTCGGAGGAGGACGCAAGCCGGGCGAAGCGGGGATGGCGATGCCGCCCTTCGGAGACTCCTATTCGGACGCCGAGATCGCCGCAGCCGCCAACTATGTCACGGAGCGGTTCGGCGCCGCGGCCTTGCGCCTGACAGCGGAGAACGTCGCCTCGCTCCGGCTCACCCGCTGACGGCTGAGTTTGCGCTCCGCGATCCGCGGATGGAGCTCGGATTCCGAGATGATCCGCCCGTTGGCTCCCTCGTCCCCTAGGTGTTTGGTCTCGGCCTTTGATGGGGCATCCTTGTCGAGTGATTCGAAGGATGCGCTATGGGCCAGATTCTACATGGGAGCGCCACAACGACTGAGGCGGTCCGTCGAGCGATACAGCATAGTCATGTCTGGACGGCGCCCGCAGATCAAGGGTTATCCGATGTGGTGTGGAGCTCGCGGGTGCGGTCATGTCTCCGGCCTTTTTGCGCGGGACGGGTCCCGCTGGCCCTGATGGTTTCCGCTGGTTCGTTTGCCTGATCAAGAGAACGAGCTTGGCGCTCCGACTATGCTCCAGGCTTCCCGAACCAATTTCTCGCGCGTTCGCATCACTACGTAGTCACCCTCGATTCAGTGATCGCTCGATAGACCCGAGGACGCTGGGTTATCAGGCCACGGCATCCCCGTAGATGGAGCCATCGCGCATAATGGCGAAGGCGATCCTCGCGAGCTTGTTCGCCACGCTACCGCGACAAGCTTAAACGGTTTGGTTTCCATGAGCTTCCCGGCCCACCCTCTAAGCCCATCCTGGTGCGCCCTTCTGTGGAAGAGGACGGCGTGAGCGCCGACGACCAACAGCTTTCGGAGGTAGCGATTCCCCATTTTTGACACCCGTCCAAGGCGTTCTTTGCCCCCCGACGAGTTCTGTCTCGGCACCAGTCCGAGGAACGCTGCGAACTCCCGCGGGCCCGAGAATGCGCCAACATCCTGAACACTCGCAGCAATCGCGGATGCCGTTATGGGGCCAATTCCGGGGACACTCATCAGCCGTCGAGCTGTCCGATCCGTCCTCGCCAGCTCTAGGATGGCGCGGTCGATCGCGGCGATCTCACCGTTGAGGGTTTGCAACTGACGGATGGTCGGCGCGAGCGCGTCCCGTACGCAAAGCGGGATGGAGCCATCGCCCTCCAAAATCGCTGCGGCCAATGCGTAGGCTCCGCTCGGTCCCTGTGCAGCGATAACGCCGACCTCCGCCAGATGGCCGCGCAATGCGTTGAGGAGCTGTGTGCGTTGAGACACCAGGATCTCACGCACCTTGTGATGCATAAGAACGGCTTGATTGTCGATCGACCGGACCGGCACGAATCGCATCGAAGGCCGAGTGACCGCTTCGCAAATCGCAGCCGCATCAGCCGCATCGTTCTTCTGCCGGCGAACATAGGCCTTGACGTAATTGGGTGGCATCAGTCGAGCGACGTGCCCGAGTTTGACCAATTCACGAGCCCAGTGGTGAGCTGAGCCGCAGGCCTCCAAACTTATGATGCAGGGCGGTAGAGCGGCAAAGAACGACAGTACGTCCTTGCGCCTTAACGAGGTAGCCATCACAACCTTGCCATCGGCGTCCACCGCGTGAATCTGGAAGACGTGTTTCGCCAGATCGAGACCAACGGTCGTCACCGAGTTCAAGTCAACGCGTGCCTTGCCCATTTGTGGCGCTCCTTCGATGAGTGTTCGACAGCGCATCTTGACATGCCTCCTCGGGGAGCAGGCGTTGCGGGCGCCGTCCACACCATCAAGAGAGCCTGAGGGCGCTTGCCAAGCGCTATGGCGTCAATCCGAAGACGATCGCCAAGTGGAAGGGCGGAGCTCAGTTTCCGATCTTCGGACAGGCCCCAAGACGCCCCGATCAACCGTCCTGACTGTTGAAGAGGAGGCGATCGTTGTCGCCTTCCGAAGGCATACGCTGCTGCCGCTTGACGACTGCCTCTACGCGCTTCAACCGACAATCCCTCACCTCACGCGCTCGTCGCTGCATCGTTGCCTTAAGCGTCATGGAATTTCGCGGCTGCCGCAAGTCGAGGGCGAAGCTTCGCCAAAGCGCAAGTTCAAGGCCTATCCGATCGGCTTCTTCCACGTCGACATCGCCGAAGTGCAGACCGCGCAAGGCAAGCTCTATCTCTTCGTCGCGATCGACCGCGCCTCCAAGTTCGCGGTCGCTCAGCTCGTCGACAAGGCCAATACGCAGACCGCGCGCGCCTTCTTGGAGGCCCTTGTCGCCGCCGTGCCTTACAGGATCGAGATCGTGCTCACCGACAACGGAATCCAGTTCACCGACCTGCCGAAGAAACGATCAGGTCCGACCGCCAGGCTCCGCGGCCACCCTTTCGACCGCGGCTGTCGCGAGCACGGGATCGAGCATCGGCTGACCAAGCCCAATCATCCTTGGACCAATGGACAGGTCGAGCGGATGAACCGGACGATCAAGGACGCGACCGTCAAGCGATATCACTACGAATCCCACGATCAACTCGTTCGCCATCTCGCCGACTTCCTCGCCGCCTACAACTTCGCCCGGCGACTGAAGACCCTTAATGGCCTCACCCCCTACGAGTTCGTCTGCAAACAATGAACAACCGAGCCTGAACGATTCACACAGAACCCGCTCCAGCAAATGCCGGGACTAAACAACCAGCGCGGGCGATGGAGGAACAATCGGGCCGAGAATTCGCATCAGCCGACGCGACGGCGGGAGCGCAAGATGCAGCGGTTCAAGAGTACGGGCTCGGCGCAGAAATTTCTCTCCACGCACGCCGCCGTCTACAACACCTTTAACGTCCAACGCCATCTCACCTCGGCCCAAGGGGACGGGGATACAGACGCTGGCAATCCTCCAATGGTATGAAACAAGTCGATTTTTCTCATTTTGGAGTTAGTTGGGTAACGTATAAATACGTCTTGCATCGGAAAGAAGGAGTCACCGTATCGCGAAACTGATACACAGTGAGCAGCTTCGGCGCGCCGTGGTCAAGGGTTGCTTTGAAGCTGTTGTGAACGCCTCGGGCGCGGTCATGTCTACGGCCTGTTGACGCGGAAGGATCTCTCCGCTGGCCCTGATGATTCGTCCGCATGGCTCTTCGCCTCATCATTCGCTCGCGCTCGTATTGGCGCTGACCGGTATTCGGGCTTCCAAGCCTTTTCCGTTGGTTCACATCACTTCGTCGGCGCCCTCGATGCTGATCGCCTTCGGCGGCGAAAACTCCCTATCGAATAGCCTCGTTCGTTCAGGCCGCGACCGGCCGACCGTTGTACTGGCCGCCCCTCGTCATCAGCACGAAGACGATGCGCGCGACCTTGTTGGCGAGCGCCACCGCGGTCAGATTGAACTTGTATTTGACCGTCTTGCGTTCGAGCATCCCGCTCGCCCATAAACGCAAGGCGTCGCTATGGCCTCGGCGATGGCGCAGCGTCGCGCAGGCGCCCACGACCAGAAGCTTGCGCAAGTAGCGGTCGCCCATCTTTGTGATGCGCCCGAGCCGCGTTTTGCCGCCGGTCGAGTTCTGGCGCGGTGTCAGGCCGAGGAAGGCAGCGAACTCACGCCCGCTGGCGAAGGCGCTGGCGTCCTGGATCGTGGCCCTGATCGCCGATGCGGTGACCGGGCTGACGCCGGGAATGGTCATCAACCGCTTGGCCGTCTCGTCCGCCTTGACCGACGCCGCAAGCTCCCTGTCGATCGCTCCGATTGCCTCATCCAGCGCGTCGATTTGGCCGACAAGCGAACGAAGCGCGCCGCGCACGCAATCGGGGACCACGATCTCGCCATTCTCGTTGAAACCGTCGACAGCCATGCGCTTCAGGCCATAGGCATGGTGCGCGCCCTGTGGCGCGATGAGGCTGATCTCGGCCAGATGGCCGCGCAAAGCATTGAGCGCCGCCGTGCGCTGGCCGGCGAGCAGCTCGCGCGCTCGATGGCGCATCAGTTCGGCCTGGTTGTCGATCGAACGCACCGGCACGAACCGCTGGCCAGGACGACTCATCGCCTCGTAGATCGCCGCTGCGTCAACCTGGTCGCTTTTGTTGCGGCGCACGTAGGGCTTCACATGAGCGGGCGGAATGAGCCTCACTTCATGTCCAAGTTCGATCAGCGCCCGCCCCCAATGATGCGCCGAGGAGCACGCCTCCATCCCCACCACGCACGGCGGCAGCTCGGCGAAGAACGGAATCAGTTGGCTACGCGTGAGTTTGCGCGCCACAACGATCTCGCCCTTCGCCTCGACCGCGTGAACCTGAAACACCCTCTTCGCCAGATCGAGACCAACCCGCGTGACAGTCGACAAATTCCGGATAAACTTGCCCATGGACGGCTTCCCTTCAGATGGGGTTTGACAACGACCATCTTGGCACGCTGATGCCGTTCGGGGCGCCGTCCACCCCATCATTCGCCGACGGGTTGACGACCGGGATAAATCGACCTCTCTTGGCCCGTTCCGGCACGGAACGAATGCGCCAGGAGCGGGCCTTCCCATCCGCCCATTTTCCTTCCGCCTCGCGCCCGCGCTTCCGCCCTCTAGCTCATGCGGATTAGCGAGCAGGCGGGCCTGCCCCGCAATGCGGTACCGCCGCGATCTCACGCCAGCACGTCCGCGTCGGGCCGTTTGACGGTCAGCCGTTAGCGTGTGGTAGCATCGTCCGGTCGGTCGAATGGCCGTCGCTTTTCGACCGGCCATGAACCCGACCCCACAATCCGACAGTCGCGCGCCGCTGGACGAGGTGGGAGCCCTTCTCTGCCGTGTTGCAGGGCTGCTCTACGTAAACGGACAGACCACACGCAACATGGTCGAGCGTGTGGAGCGTCTCGCGCACGCGCTTGGCTACTCGGCCGAATGTTTCCCGAACTGGGGAGAGATCGTGATTCGCATCGCGCAGTCGGGCGAATCGCATGTGCAGAAGATCGTGCCTGTCGCCGGCCCCCCCGTCGGCGTCGACATGAACAAGGTCATGAAGACCGTAGAGCTGCTCGATCGAGTTTCCACCGGGCGGCTCGATGTCAGAGGGGCGGCTGCGGCGCTGAAGGAGATCGCCCGGCTCGCGCCGACGTCGACTTTGCGCTTCGCCGCTCTTGCCGGCGCGGGCGCGGCCGCCCTCGGAGTGATCTTCGGCGACGCCCGTCCTTTCAGCCTGGCCTTGATCGCTCTCAGCGCGGCGGCGGGAGCCGTGTTGCGACGATTCATCGCCACCCGCGGGGGAGCCGCCTTGGCGCAAGTCTTGGGCGCTTCTCTGCTGGCGGGGCTCGTAGCCGCGGCGGCGGTTCGTTTCTTAGGGGTTGCCGATGTGACTCTCCTGGCCTTGTGCCCCTGTATGGTGCTGATGCCCGGCCCTCATTTTTTAAACGCGGCGCTGGACTTCGCCCATTTGCGCATCGCGCTTGGGCAAGCGCGGTTCGTTTATGCCGCGCTATTGACATTGCTTATCTGCTTGGGGCTCATCGCCGGCCTTTCCCTCGGCCAGCAAAGTCTCGCACCGCCAGGTCCGGCCGCAACGACGCCTCTCGCCTTCGACGTCCTCGCTGCCGGCGTTGCGGTCGCCGCCTACGGGACCTTCTTCTCGATGCCCTGGCGCGCCTTACCCATTCCCGTCGCCATCGGGATGTTCGCTCACGCTTCCCGATGGGCCGCGCTTGACTGGGGCGCCAACGCCCCGCTTGGCGCGCTCATCGCCTGCCTGATTGTGGGAACGCTGGCGACCCCGATCGCGAACCGTCTGCATTTTCCCTTCGCCGCTTTCGCTTTCGCTTCCGTGGTCTCGCTCATTCCCGGGGCCTATCTTTTCCATATGGCGGCGGAGCTGCTGGCGGTAATGGACGTCGGACCGCGCGGCGACGTGCAGCTGCTGATGGCCACATTTGTCGACGGCGCCACCGCCGGCGCCATCCTCTTAGCGATGGCGCTCGGGCTCAGCCTTCCCAAGCTCCTCATGGAAAGCCTTGCTCCGACTTTGGCGGGCCTCGCGAAAGGAATAGGGAACGACGTCTGGCGACGCGAGGACTGATCAGACGTTCGCGATCTTGAGCGCTGGCGCGGTCTCCGCACGAATGCGGTCGCAGGCGGCGGCGTCCTCGATCAGGTTAATGCCAAATGTGGGGATGATCTCTTTCAGCTTCGGCAGCCACGCGCTATCGGTGAGCTGGTCGGGGAAGCACTTCTTCAACACGCCGAGCGCAATGAAGGCAGCCGTGGAAGCGCCGGGGGAAGCGCCGAGCAGAGCGATAGTGGACCGATCCTCGGACGCGATGAGTTCGGTGCCGAATTCGAGCGCGCCTTCGTGGTCCTTGTCCGGCTTGATGACCTCCACCCGCTCCCCCGCAACGGCAAGCCGCCAGTCGTCGCGATCGGCGGTGGCGTAAAATTTCTGCAACACGCCGAACTGGTGCTGCTTGCTCTGCAGCACCTGGCCAATCAGGTATTCGGAGAGATCGACATTGTCGCGCGCCACGGCGAGCATGGGAAGGATGTTGCTCGGTTCGATGGCGCGGAACAGATCGGTGAACGAGCCATGTTTCAAGAATCGTGTGGTGAAACCGGCATATGGGCCAAACAGCAACGAGGTCTTACCGCCGATGACGCGCCTGTCGAGATGGGGCACGGACATCGGTGGAGAACCCAAGGCAGCCTTCCCATAGACCTTGGCGTCGTGGCGCTCTACGACCTGCTGGGCGTCGCATCTGAGCCAGATGCCGCTCACCGGGAAGCCGCCGTATCCGTGTCCCTCGGGAATATCGGATTTCTGCAGCAGTTCCAGCGCGCCGCCGCCAGCGCCGATGAAGACGAACTTCGCGGCGATTTCACTGACAGTGTGGGCCGCTATGTCCTCAACCTCGACCAGCCATCGTCCGCCGTCCGTCCGCTTGAGGTTCCGCACGCGATGCCGATAACTCAGATTGACGCCGGGCTGCTCGGAGAGGTGATCGAAAAGCAGGTGGGTGAGCGCGCCATAGTCAACGTCCGTGCCGGTGATGATGCGGGTGGCTGCCACCGGCTGGTCCGCGGCGCGGCCCTCCATGATGAGCGGCGCCCAGGCGCCGATCTCTGCATGGCTCTCGGAATATTCCATGCCGCGATAGCAGTGGTTCGCCGACATAGCCTTGAAGCGAGCCTTGAGGAACGCGACGTTGGCGTCGCCCCAGACGAAGCTCATGTGTGGACAGGGATGGATGAAGTCCCTCGGGTCGGCGATGGCGCCCTTCCTGACGAGATAGGCCCAGAGCTGACGCGAGATGTCGAACTCTGTGTTGACCTCCAGCGCCCTTGAGATGTCGACGCTGCCATCTGGCCGCTGGGGGGTGTAGTTCAGCTCGCAATTGGCGGCATGCCCGGTGCCTGCATTGTTCCAAGAGCCCGAGCTCTCCAACGCGCAATCTGACAAGACTTCCAAGATGGAAATGGAGAGCGAAGGCTCGAGCTCTTTGAACAACGTGCCAAGCGTGGCGCTCATAATCCCGGCGCCGATCAGAACGACGTCAGTGGCGGGTTCGCTCATATGAGCTCTCCGGTTCGCGGTCAGCCGGCCGCGGCTGTGAAAGGGACTTTGATCCCGGGCGCAAGGATGACATAGGCGCGACGCCATGGTTCGTCGTCCACGAGACGCCAACTGTGGCCGCTGCCGGCGGTGTCTTCCGCGAGCAGCACATCGCCGGGATGAATCATGAACCGATCGCCGCGCCGCGTCTTAAATTCCAGCGTGCCGCTGAGAGTCAGCACGAACTGACGGACAGGCGCGTCGTGCCACTCGAATGCGCCGCCCGCCTTGGTCTCGCGGAAGGAGATGCTGGATGATGACACGATGGCGCTGAGGACATCTCCTCGCGCCCCGCCGGAAAGATCGATTTGCCCCTCCTCGAAGCTCGAATTGCCGTCCTCTGCGGTCCAAATGCGAACGCAACGGATCATCGGGCTTCTCCGGATCGAACACGAGGGACTTAGGCGCCCGCTAGCCCTGCGCCGACCATGTTCAGGGGCGCGATCGTCTTGTCGAACAATTCCTCGGTCACCTTGCCGGACGCAAGCGCCGCCTGCTTGAGCGTGGTTCCGTCGGCGATCGCCTTTTCTGCGATGTGAGCCGCATTCTGATAGCCGATCACCGGCGACAATGCGGTGACGAGCATGACGCTGCCGTCCACATATTGCTGGATGCGCTCGCGGTTGAGTTCGGTTCCCTCGACCGAATATTCGCGGAATTTCTCGCAGCCGTCCGCCAGGATGCGAGCGGAATGCAGGAAATTGTTGATGATCACCGGACGCATGGCGTTGAGCTCGAAATTGCCCTGCGACCCGGCGAAGGCCACCGCCGTATCGTCGCCGAGCACCTGGATCGCAATCATCACCATGGCCTCGCACTGAGTCGGATTGACCTTGCCTGGCATAATCGAAGAACCCGGCTCGTTGGCGGGCAACTTCAACTCTCCGAGGCCGCACCGCGGGCCCGACGCCAACCAGCGCATGTCGTTGGCGATCTTCATGAGCGCGACGGCAAGGCCGCGCAGGGAGGCGTGCGCACGCACCATCGCGTCGAGCGACCCTTGAGCGGTGAACTTATTGGGGGCGGTGATGAAGGGCTTGCCCGTAAGTTCGGCGATCTTGGCCGCAACGTCCCTGGAGAAGCCGGGCGGGGCGTTGAGGCCGGTGCCAACTGCAGTGCCGCCGACGGCAAGCTCATAGAGGCCGGCCCGACTGGCCTCGACATCAGCGAGGGCGGCGCGGATCTGCCCCGCCCAGCCGTACCATTCCTGGCCAACGGTTAAGGGAACAGCGTCTTGGAGATGTGTCCGTCCGATCTTGACCACGCCCGCCCAGCTCTTCGCCTTGCGCTCGATGGTCTCGCACAACGCAGTGACCTTCGGCACCAGCTGTTCGTCCAGCGCGTACACCGCCGCGATATGCATCGCGGTCGGGAAGGTGTCGTTGGACGACTGGCCCATATTGACGTCGTCATTGGGGCCGACCGGGTGTTGCGTGCCGAGCTCCCCGCCCAGGAGCTGGATGGCCCGATTCGAGATCACCTCGTTGACGTTCATATTGGACTGAGTGCCAGACCCGGTCTGCCAGACGTAGAGAGGATAATTCTCGTCCAGCTTGCCGGAGATGGTCTCATCCGCCGCACGAACGATGGCCTCCTTCTTCCACGCGGGCAGGCGGCCAGCCTCGTGGTTGACCAAAGCGCATGCTTTTTTCACGTAGCCACAGGCGTGGTAGACTGCCTTGGGCATGCGGTCGTCGCCGATCGAGAAATGTTGCAGCGAACGCTGGGTCTGGGCGCCCCAGTAGCGATCGGCCGGCACCATGACCTTGCCCATGCTGTCGAATTCTTCACGCTCCCCGACAGCGGGAACGCCAATGGCAAGATCCTTCAAAGTCGGCGTGGAATTGGCGTCCAAGGCGATCTCCATCCGAGAATACCCCCGACCAAAGGAATGATGGTCGAGTTGTCGCTGGAAAGCAACTCGACGCCTCGAATCAGACCACGGCAATTTTCCGCTCGCGGTCGGCGCGTCGGCGGCTTGGGGGGTGCCGTGTTTTGGCGATCGCCAACAGTAGAACATCGTCGCGGTTGAGCGAGATGGGTCCTCGGCCGCAGGCCTCGACTTCCACCCGCGATTTGCTATGTCCGGTTTACGTCAATTGCGTTGAAAAACTCCGGTTGATCGGGGCGCTCATTACTGAATCCCTTCTCCTGGGTTCAGGAGATTCGGCCGATGATGGGCGAGCGGAGGGTGATGCAGGAGGCGCTGTTCTATGGCTTCAGCCTCGAGCGGCATGTCCCGTCCGATCACCTTCTGCGCAAGATCGACCGCTTCGTCGATCTTTCGGGACTGAGGGCGCACCTAGGGCCCTACTATAGCGACGTCGGACGGCCGTCGATCGATCCCGAACTGATGATGCGGATGCTGATCGTCGGCTACTGCTTCGGCATTCGCTCGGAGCGGCGGCTGTGCGAGGAGGTCCACCTCAATCTGGCTTATCGCTGGTTTCTTTAGGCGGGCATGGGTTGTCAACTCCGTTGTTTTCGGCTGGCCAGGTGGGAAGCGCTCGGAAGGGTTCAGGCTTCTTTGCGTGCTCAACGCCCGGCGGCGTCGGCGGACAGGATGGGTTGAGAAGGGTCGGACGGCCTAGTTTTGCCACGCGACCAGCCGGCAAATGCCGAACCGTCGCAACCAGCGATGCGGGCTTCTTTAGGCGGGCATGGGTTGTCAACTCCGTTGTTTTCGGCTGGCCAGGTGGGAAGCGCTCGGAAGGGTTCAGGCTTCTTTGCGTGCTCAACGCCCGCGGCGTCGGCGGACAGGATGGGTTGAGAAGGGTCGGACGGCCTAGCTTTGCCACGCGACCAGCCGGCAAATGCCGAACCGTCGCAACCAGCGATGCGGGCTCATCCAACCCTCGCCCCCTTCCGGGCGCTTCTTTCCGCCTGGTCGGCGGAACTCGGGGTTTTTGCTTGTGTGCCTCCCTTAAACTGCGGTCGGCGCCGCCATTCGGCTCGTGTCGGACCACCGGAAGTCAGTTCCGTCGGTCCACATCCGGTGCATGACCACCGCGAGTTGGCGTGCGAGGGCGACCTTCGCGCCTTTCACGCTGCCTCTCTTCGCGATCCGCATGGCCCAGGATCGGAGCGATGACCATCGGCCATGATGCAGCAGAACGTTCGCTGCCTGATACAAGGCTGTGCGGACCATCTCGTCACCGCAACGACTGATGCGGCCATCATAGTCAGTCTGACCAGAACTGTAGCGTTTCGGGGTGAGGCCGAAATGCGCTCCAACATCGCGCGATCTTGAAAAGCGCTCGGGCGCATCGACGCCCGTCCGATAGGTGAGGGCCACAACCACGCCGACACCGGGAACGGTCATCAGCCTGCGGCAGACGGGATCACGCCGCGCCAACTGTTGGCAGAGGCGATCGAGCCGTTCGAACTCTTCGAGGAGCACTTGGCGAACGCGCAACATTGGCTTGGTGATCGCGAGCAGAATGGGGTCGTCCGCAACGAGTTCCAATGCCCTGGCCTCGAACCCTCGCCGGGCTACGACACCGACCCGCAGGCCGAAAACCTTTAGGGATCCGCGTACTGAGTTCTCGATATCCAAGGCTTTGGTCAAAAGCTGCTGACGGTTGACCAACAGCATACGGGTCCGCTGCGCTTCCTCGCTCTTAACATAGACTTGCCTAAACCAACCGAGGCGAACGAGTTGCGCGATGCCGCGCGCGTCATTGCGGTCGGTCTTGTTCCGCATGGCGCTCAGCCCGGCCTTGACGTGACGGCATTCAAGGCAGATCGCGCCGTACCCCGCCGCACGCAGCTCGCCATAAAGCCAGGACGAGGTTGGCCCCGCTTCCAGCCCTATGCGCTTGAACGGCGAACCGAAGCTTTTCAGCAGATGAACAATGGCTGCTGGCTCGGCTGCGATTTTCTTCTCGAGCAGGACGTCACCTGCGCCATTCACGATGCAAACGTTGATGGTTTCCAGGGACACGTCGAGGCCGGCGAAGTAGTCCATTTTTCCCTCCTTGATGCTTGGCGCCATACAGAGTGCCAGGATGGCCGTCTTGGCTCGACCGCCCGCCTACTCCATCTTTGCCGGCTGGGGCTCGACGGCGACGTTCCGGACCATTCGACGTTGTCGAAGAACCGCCACGGCCGCTTCCGTGAGAGCGATCTGCTGCGCAAGCTGTTTGAGACTGTTTTTGCCTCAGGATTGCAGGCGAAATCATGGGTTCACTGACAATTCCGATGATTACGAGTTGTCGTTGGTCGGATTAGTCCCGAGGCCCAATTTGGCCGGCTTAAGCGTCCCGCTTGACGCCTCTGACTGCACCAGCGCGAGCGACCGTTAGCGGTACGGTCAAAACGCAATCGGTGCGCGGTCGTGACTGGTTCGGGGGATTGCCGTCGCGCGCAGACGCGCAGTGGACGGCGGCAGTGCGCAAATTGCCGTCATACGTTCGGGGCCGAAACACACAGCGACGGCTCCAGTCGGCGCCCAGATGCTGCTTGCCATAGACCTAGAGAGCGGAATCCGATCAGTCTGCATCGTAGCCCAGTGAAGAAGTTGCGGCATTCGTTGTGGCTGAAGAGGTCGATGAGTTCGCCAATGGCGATCCAGAGACCCTCGACGGTTCGCTCAGCCGCTTTACGCAGGAGCGCCTTGAGCTTGGCGAAGGCGTTCTCGATGGGATTGAAGTGGGGACTGTAGGGCGGGAGGTAGAGGAGATGGGCGCCAGCAGCTTCGATCAGCTGGCGCACTCTGGGGCCTTTGTGGCCCGGGAGATTGTCCATGATCACCGTATCGCCCTCGCGCAACTCTGGGGCGAGGACCTTCTCGACGTAGGTCTCGAAGGCGACGCGATTGATCGGGCCGTCCAGGACGAACGGCGCGATGAAGCCGCGCAGCGTCAGTCCGCCGACAAATGTCGTCGTTTTCCAATGGCCATGCGGAACGCCAACCCGCAGGCGTTCGCCGCGCAGACACCGGCCATAGCGGCGCGCCATGTTGGTTGAGGCCCAGGTTTCATCGATGAAGACCAGCCGTTCGGGGTCGAGGTCGAGCTGCCTGTCAAACCATCTCAATCGTCGCTCTGCGACGTCTGGACGATCCTGCTCCGCGGCGTGCGCAGTCTTTTTTTACGCGTGATGGCGTGACGCGCGAAGAAGCGCTGGATCGTGCCGAATCCGAAGGTGAGACCGCGAGCGGCAAGATCGCGGCGAACCTCCTGTATCGTCGCGTCCCGGTCTGGGCCGAGCGCCGCCATCACCGCTTCGTGGTGCGCTTCGATGCGCCCTGACCGCCGGTCACCGCCCAACGCCTTCGGACACGCGTCGCCTTGATTGCGCTCCCGCGTTCGCCAGCGGCTCACGCTCGCTGCGCTGACGCCGAACCTGTCCGCCGCCTCACGGTGCGTGGCGCCGGCCTGAACCGCCGCCAAAACCCGAACCCGAAGATCAAGCGACAGCGCTTTCGACATGCCTGCCGGCCTCCGATCCGGCAGGAAGCTTAAATCACAACGCCCGCATCGGCGGAATCCCCCTCGATTCACTCAGCTCGGATTCCGCTCTAGGTCGACGACTTGCCCAGCGCGGCGATGGCCCTCTCAATCGGAGCGGACGGAACCCGGAAGAGCCCAGTGAAGGGTTGGTTGAGCTCCAGAATCAAAAAGATCGCGCTTGCAACCGCGAATGAGCCAAAGGCGAGCGCGCCAAGACTGGTGGGGTTGAGGCCGGAAGTGACTCCGAAGCCAAAAAACAGCAGCGTCGCCCAGGACACGACGATCACGATCAGCGGCCAGGAAATCGGGCTGGCTAACTGCAGCGACATGAGGAGCCGGGTCTGCTGGAAAATCGCGGAGCTCGCGCTCATGGATGAAACAAGCGCTGTTTGCGCCGGCGAGCGCGGGCTCAGCGAAGACAGTGTCTCGTTCCACTTCTCGAACTTGGACATGTAGCCGCCAAGTTCGAAATGGCGCTGATAAGCCGCGCTGTCGCCGCGAAGTGCGTCCAGCGCCTCTTGCATCGAGTCTCTCAACGCTTCGCGCAACGGCTGCGTCTCTGGTCCGTATTGTCGAAACGCCAAATCCAGTTCAAGCGAGCGCGCGCAAAGCGACTCGATGTCGCCTTTTTGGGTCGCAAAAAACCCGTAGGCCGAGCCAACCAGGGTTCCAAGCACCAAGGCGAGCAGCAAGCTGAGGAGCCCGATCACCGCTCCAATCATGTCTCGCGAGCCTGCGGACATATGGCGTTCGGGGACGAGCCGCTTGAGATAAAGCCCAAGAAGCCCGACGCCAAACGTCAGGACGCCTACAGCGACCGAAATAACGAGGCTCGCCATGGCTTCCTCCGACCATGGGTCGCGCCGCGGCGGGAACGTTCAGCGTCCGTCGCGCTCAGGGGAGAAGCAGAACCTTGCCGGTTCCGCCCCGCCCTACCGCCTCATGGCCCTCGCGGGCGGCGCTGAGAGGTAACTTTCGTTCGATCGGGATGACAAGTTTCCCCGCGCTCACAGTCTGGGCCATGGCGAGGACTGTCTTGGCGTCCTGGCGCGAGACGTAGGATACAACCCTAACGGAGGGGTAATCATTGGCGTTGGCCGGCGCGCCGGTGACGGAAGCGAAAATGCCGCCTGGCTTCACTTTTCCGAGAAGCTGTTCCGCGGTCTTGCCCCGAACCGCGTTGGCGACCGCATCAACGGGCGCAAGCCCGTTCAACGCGTTCTCATCATCGAGCGCGACGACCTGGTCGGCGCCGAGTCTTCGGGCCGCGGAAAATTGCTTCTTCAGCACACCGGCGATGACCCTCGCTCCCAGTTCCTTAGCGGTGAACGCCGCAGAGCTGCCCACTCCGCCGAATGCGCCGGCTACGAGCACGGTCTGTCCCGCCTTGATCTCGGCTGCAACCGAAACCAGCTGGTTTCCCGTAGTCGTGACGAGCGGCAAGGCGGCCGCCTCAACGAGATCCAGGCCGTCCGGGACTTTGGCGAGAAGCCCAGCCTTGACGACGCAAAGCTCAGCATAGGTGTGGTAGGCCCAAGCGAGCACCTTGTCGCCGACCGAGAAACCGACGACATCGGGCCCGACCCGAGGACGGTCCCCGAGAGGTCCCATCCGAGCACGCCTGGAAAACTGATAGGCTTAAAATCCTTCGTCAGGCCGGAGCGCTCCATGATGTCGATTGGGTTGATGCTCGCCGCCGCGACCTTGACCAGGACGTCTCCGCTCCCGACGACCGGATCCGGGAACTCTCCGTACTCCAACACCTCCGGCCCGCCATAGTGGCGAATAACGATTGCTTTCATTTCTCCCATCCTCCTCTGCGACGCCGCGCCAGCAGGGTCTCGTTCACGACGCCGGGCGGGTTCGTTGGCGAGAAGCTATAGCGGCCGATGCGCCATTCGCCGTCCTGGCCCTTCTTGAAAATGAAGAGCTCCTGATTGGCTTCGGCCGTGGTCTTGCCGGTCGAAGCATGGCCGGTCACGCCCGCCGAATTCGTTCGCACGTAGGCCCAGTTCGGCGCCATGAGGACGAGCTCGGCGATCGTGAACTTCACGTTGAACTTCAATTCCGCGAATACGGCGTCATAGGCCTTGCCGACCGCTTCCTTGCCGACCGCGGATTGGCTGTAGGGCGGCATGAAAACACCATCGTCGGCGTAAAGGGCCATTGCGGCGCCTGTGGAGCCGCTGTGGAGCGCATCATTGTAAGAAGCCATCACGCTTCGAATCGCCGTCTCGTCGTTGGCGGGTTTCGAAACCTCTGACTGGGCGACGCTGCCTTGAACCATGGCGAACCTCCTGATTTGCAGCGACCAGTCTACGACGCAGTCCATTTGCGTTTTAGCCGGCAAAGTCGAAAATCAGTTTCCCAAACGTGGGAGGAGCGCGACGCTCGACTTGGTGGACCGCGATTCTCGCGCGGGCGACGCGATTTGGCGTTCATAGTGAGTCTCGGAGAGCCGATGACGGATCTCAACTCTCTGGCGTTGTTTGCGAAGGTCGTCGAAGCCGGGAGCTTCTCCGAGGCGGCGCGGCGCCTCAAAATGCCGATCTCCACCGTCAGCCGCCGGATTGCTGAGCTCGAGGACCAACTCGGGGTCCGCCTGCTTGAGCGGTCGACGCGCAACCTGCGCCTGACCGAGTTGGGAGCCGAGGTCCTCGAGCACGCCGTGCGGAGCGCGGAGCTCAACGAAGCTGTCGAGAACGTCGTTTCAAATCGGCTCTCGGACGTTTCAGGAACCTTGAAGCTCTCAGCCCCACCGAGCGTTTCCGACACCCTGCTGACGCCGCTGGTCACCGCGTTTCAGGCGTCCTATCCGAACGTCCGCGTCCAAATCCTCGTCACCGAGCGCCTGGTCGACCTCATCGCCGAGGGCGTCGATTTGGCGTTCCGTCTGGGCGCGCTGAAGGATTCATGCCTGGTGGCCCGACGGGTCTTGACCTATCGCCACCAGCTGGTCGCGAGTCCGTCCTATTTGAAGGCGTGCAAACCGCCGAAAGGACCTCAGGACCTTCTCGACCATCGGTTGCTGACTTTCTCTCACTGGAAGCCAGAGAATAGTTGGACCTTCGTTCACAAGAATGGGATGGACAAGGAAACCTTGACCTTCCAGCCTCACATCTCGATGAACGACTACACAGGCTTGGCGCCCGCCTTGGCCGCAGGGGCCGGGATCGGGGAGCTTCCGCCAGTCGTCCAGCCCGGGCTCATCCGGGAAGGACATCTGGTCGAGGTCATCCCCGACTGGCGGTTCCGCACCTACGACCTTTCGCTCGTCCAGATCGGGAACCGCCACATCACTAAGCCATGCCGGCTCTTCAAGGATCTCGCGGTGCAAATGGCGCCAAGTCTGTTTCCCGACTTGCCGACGTGAGCGACTGACGTTGAACTTAGCTGCGGCGATTGGTCATCATGAGCAACAGCAAGTAGCACATTTTACGCCTACCGCCGCTTCTGCGATGTCCCCTTGACGTCGATGCGGGACGTCGCGGGCTGATCGAACCTTGTCCGTTCTAAACAACTGCAACGTACGCGCCCCGGCGTCTCGAATCCGGAGGGCTCTGGGGCCTAAACGCTCTCACGCTGCCGACGCCGGACCACCTTCGTCCCTATTCTTGGACGCCTCTTCAGCCTACCATCCGCTCGCGACCGGCCCAGAGACTCGCCCTCAGCTTCTTCTTGTCGATCTTGCCAACGCCAGTCAGCGGCAGTTGCGCAACGAATTCGATGTGTTTCGGCGCGTGAGCGAATCCCTTTCTTTGCTTGACGAGATCAATCAATTCTCGGGCCGTCGGCGGGGCGTCTCCTCGCGCAACGACAAAAGCGGTGACGGCTTCGCCCCACTTGTCGTCGGGCGCGCCTATCACGGCGACCATTAGGACCCGCGGATGAGTCGCGAGCACATCCTCCACGTCGCGCGGATAAATATTGAACCCGCCGCTGACGATCATGTCTTTCTTTCGATCCAGGATGAACATGTAGCCCCGGTCGTCGGCGCGCGCTATGTCGTCGGTGTGAAGCCAGCCATTTCGCAACGTCGATGCGGTCTGTTCCGGACGCTTCCAGTATTCGGCCATCACGTAAGGCGAACGCACGCAGATCTCGCCGGGATCACCGACGGCGACCTCCTGATCGGCGTCGTCGAGAATCTTGACCTCGGACCCTTCGACGGGAAATCCGCACGAAAGAGCGAGCTCCGGGGTGTTTCGACCGTGGTCTGACTTGCGCAGAACGGCGATCGGATAACATTCCGTTTGACCGTAAAGCTGAGAGAACACCGGTCCGATGCGTTCGAGGCCCTCGAACAAACGGCTGGGCGAAATCGGCGAAGCGCCGTAAAGGAGCAATTCGAGCGAGGATAGGTCGGTCTTACCCAGCGAGGGATGGTCCAGGAGTACGTAAATCATCGTCGGCACGAGAAGGGTAAAGTTTATGCGCTCCCGAGCGATCGTGGCGAGGACGGCTTCGGGATCGAAGCCCCTGACCAGGTGCACCGTGCCGCCGCGCTCCAAAGTCGGCAGCACTTTGGTGCCGGCGACATGGCTGATCGGCGCGACCGCCAGAAATTGGGGGTTGGTGGGGATTTCGAAATTCGCCAACACGGCGCCAGCGAAGCCTGAAAGTTCGCGGTGCCGGCGCAGCGCCCCCTTGGATTTGCCGGTCGTGCCGCCGGTGTAACTGAGCGCTGCGACGTCGTCGGGCCCGGCGAGATCCTTCGCCGCGGCGCTCCCGACGGTCTCAACGGCCGAGAGTAGATCGACGCCATATTCGGCGCCTCCCAGCGTGAAGACGTGGCGGACGCCTGCCGCTCGCGCTGCCAACTCGCCGCCGCGCAGAAGAAAGGCATCGGCGTCGATCACCAGGATCTCGGCCTCGCAATCTTCGATCTGATCGATCTGATCGTCCAGCGAGGCCAGCGGATGCAACCAAGTGGTCGACAACCGGGAAATGTGCGCCGCGACGCCAACGCACCAGGCATCGGCTCGATTGGCGCTCAGCAAGGCCATGCTTCCGGCTGGACTCGCGCCGGCGTTCATCAGGACCCTCTGCATGCGAGCGATCCTTTCGATCGCCCCTCGATAGGAGATCGATCCGCCCGACCAACTGAACGCCGTCCGTGACGGGTAACGGCCGAGAGCCTGAAGCGCCTGGGTGCCCACGGTAGGCGGTGAATGGAGCAGATCGGTCATGCCTTCCTCCCATGAATTTTGTCATCCGCCGCCCGCGGCGCCAATGTTCCCCATGATTGCTAACATGACATGCTTGACCTGCGAAATTGCTCTAAGCGCGAGGCGGCAGCCCAATGTCGGACCCAAAAGACCCGCTCGCACGCTTTGCGGAACGCTTGAGCCTGCCGCTCATCGCGGCGCCGATGTTTCTGGTTTCGGGCGTCGATCTCGTGGTTGCAGCCTGCGGACGTGGGGTTATCGGTTCGTTCCCCACCGCTAACTGCCGCAATGCAGAACAACTCAACTCATGGCTACTCGAAATTGACGCGCGCCTGCGGCGGCGCGCCGACGAAGCGGGTATCGCTTGCGCGCCGAGCTGTCCGAACCTGATCGTGCACCGCTCGAATGCCCGCCTAGCTGACGATCTGCGGATTGTGCTCAAGCACGCTCCGGAACTCGTCATCACGAGCGTGGGCTCTCCGGGCACCGTCGTTGCCCCGCTTCATGACGCCGGGGCGTTGGTCTTCGCCGACGTCGCGAGCGTCCGTCACGCCGAACGCGCGGTCGACGCCGGGGCGGACGGGCTAGTGCTGCTGACGGCAGGCGCTGGCGGCCAGACGGGCTGGCTGAACCCATTCGCATTCACGCGCGCAGTCAGACGCTTTTTTTCAGGCCCGATCGTTCTCGCTGGCGGCATCAGCGATGGACGCGCATTACGGGCCGCTCGGACGCTCGGATGCGATCTCGCCTACATGGGCACCCGATTCATCGCCACGCACGAGAGCATGGCTGACCAACGCTACAAGGACATGCTAGTGGCGAGCAGCGCCGATGACATTGTTCTCACGCGCGCGTTTACGGGATTGCAAACCAATATGTTGAGGCCGTCGATCGTCGCCGCCGGGCTCGATCCCGACTCCTTGCCCGAGCGTGGCGCCATCGAAATCGGCAAGGACATCGACATCGGAGCACGTGAAAGCGGACCCGCCCGCTGGCGCGACATTTGGAGCGCTGGCCACTCGACGTCTGGTGTCCTGAAAGTGTCGTCGGTGGCCGATCTGATCAGTCAAACTCTCGCGGAATACCAGGCGGCGTGAGCCGCGGCGATCTTGTCATTCCGCTTGTCCGGATTACGTCGGCTCCGGCCGTGTGCTGCAGTTCGACGGCGTGCGCGCAGCTAGATTGACGTGGAGCTCGGCCACGCGGCGCAGTGTGTCAATTGATACCGCGACGCTTGACCGGCGTGTTGGCCCCTGCTTCTAACCACGCCATGTTGATGAAAGAGGCCGACTGGCTCGAGTGGGGGCGCGAATTGCAAGCGATCGCCCAGATCGGCCTCACGTTCTGCCGCGACCCTTACGATCGCGAGCGCTACGAGGCCATACGCCAACTCGCCGCCCGCATGTTCGCGGCCCGCACCAATGCGCCGGTCGAACGGATCGACGCGCTGTTCGCCGGCGAGACGGGTTATGCGACCCCGAAGTTGGACGTCCGCGCCGCTGTCTTTGACGACGACCGTATTCTGATGGTGCGCGAGACCTCCGAAGGCGGCCGCTGGACCCTGCCCGGCGGCTGGGCCGACGTGAACCGGACCGCGGCGCAAAACGTCGTCAAGGAAGCGCTCGAAGAGAGCGGCTTCGAGGTCGAGCCGCGGAAGCTCGCGGCGGTTTGGGACCGCACGAAACAGGGTCACGCCCCGCACGTCTTCTCCTGCTGCAAATTCTTCTTCGTCTGCGCACTGATCGGTGGCCGGGCGGCGACCAGCCACGAGACCTCGGAAGTCGGCTGGTTTCACGAGGCGGACGTCCCCGCCGACCTCTCGCTAGAGCGCGTCCTGCCGCAGCAGATCCGACGCATGTTCGCCCACCGCCGCGACCCGTCCCTGCCCACCGATTTCGATTGAGCTCGGCGACAACGGATTCACCGCGAAACCCAAATCCCCGCTGACGCCGGCGGAGACCGACGCTCTGAAGACCTGCGCGGGGGACGTGTTGACGGCGAGCTTCATCGCCAACGTTCCCGCGATCGTCGAACAGCGTTAGAACTTTGCCCGACGATCTATTCGACGCACCGCCGGAAGAGTCACCCCCGCCGATCACCCAGGCGCCGCGCAACTCGTCTCGTCTGTCCACACGCGGAATGACTCGAGGATGTGCGGACCGAACGAGTTGACGAGCGGAATATCGGCGGCATCGCGTCCGCGCGCGATCAGGATGCGGCCGATCCGCGGCATGTTGTGGCGCGCGTCGAACGTATGCCATTTGCCGCCCAGAAACGCCTCGAACCAGGCGCTGAAATCCATAGGTGCCGGGTCCGGCGGCACGCCGATGTCGCCGAGATATCCGTTGCAGTAGCGCGCCGGGATGTTCATGCAGCGGCAGAACGCGACCGCAAGATGCGCGAAATCGCGGCATACGCCGACGCGTTCGGCATAGGCTTCGTACGCGGTGCGCGTCGAACGGGCGCTCTCGTAGCCGAAGGCGATGTGGCCATTGACGAAATCGCAGATCGCCTGCACCCGCGGCCAGCCTGCCGTTGCATGGCCGAAATGGTCCCAGGCGATCTGGCTCAGTTTGTCGGTTTCGACGTAGCGGCTGCCGACGAGATAGAGCAACGTGTCGTCAGGCAGATCCGCCACCGGGATTTCAGCGGCGTCGACGGCGACAGGATCGGGCAGGCCACTGACTTCGATGACGCCGGCATTGGAGATCGTGAGGTCGCCGGGCGGCGCGTTAAATCTTCGGCAGCGATTGCCGAATACGTCCGCATAAAGCCACGATGCGACATGCGGCCTCGCGGCGAACGGCGTTTCCGCCCGCACCGTGGGGACGCAGGAGGGATGTACGTCGAGCTGGCTGACCATTGACGTCGGCAAGCCGCAAGTGAATGTCATTTCATAGCCGTAGCGGATCAGCATCGCAGGCCTCGAAATCGTCCGGCGCCGCCGGCGACACTCATCGGCAACCCACCAAATGGTTGGATGCCATCAGGACATCATCGCCATCAAAAACTGTGCCAAGGCGACATGCCGGCCATTGTCCAAGCGCTGCCGGCTTTCCATTACGCTAAAGAGAAATTAATCGCTTGCGAAGCTCGTGCGACTGGCCGCGCTTTCCCCAACCGCGAGGTCGGACGTTGGGATTCGGGAATGACCGCTTGACGTCGATTGTGTGGAAAAACCCGCAAAATGACCGATCGCGAAAATCTCGATTTCACGCGCCGGATCGGCGCGGGTAATCGTCACGATAAGGCGCATGGGAGGGCCACACGCGGCAAGACCGTCCGCGCGGCCGAACCCCTGCCGAATTTTCTTTCAAGGTCGTCTATTACCGTTTAAATTGTGATCGACGCGAAAAATCGAGTTTTTCCACACAATCCGTCGACTCCTGCCGTTGCTCCGTCGTACACACAGAGTCGCAAGCGCCGTCCCGGTGAGCCCGCCGTCGCAAGGGCTAAGCGGCTGCGCGGATTCGATCTCGAAGCCGAGAGGCGACGTTTCCGCGACGAGCGAGGGGTGACCACTAACGACAGGCTGATCACTGTGCGGTTCTTCTTGCGCATGAGAGAGCTCGCCTCCTGGATTAGACGCGGGCATTCGGGTTCGCGGTCAAAACGTGAGGTTGAATCTCAGGGCGGTCATGAAATTGTAGACCGGGTACTGCTTGATGATCGGTACCCCAACCTCGAGCGAGACGTTCTCGCCTTCGTTCAGATGGAGCGCCGCCCCCGGGCTAATGGCAGCGCGATCCTGCAACTTCGCACCGCGGGGCGCTGAAGCTCTGTCTCTGGCCGCGCGGAGACGGATCAGGCGGACCAAAGTCTCCGGAGAGGCCACACGACGGGCAGCTGCGGTAGGCTGCGCGAACCACTGGATCATGGCATATTGCTTGCCGCCGAAGTCTTCGCCAATTAACGCTACGACACACGGAGATGGGTACGAAGGCGTTCGAAGATGTTGGCAAACGAACGGATCCGCGTCTAAAGTTGTCCCGAGAGCCGAGGGTGGCGGCAATACGTCCAAGCCGATGAAGCGCATGGCGCAAGGAGAATCCCATGAAGCCGATACAGTATAAATTGCTCGGAATTCGCGCATTCGTGCTCACCTGCACGGCACTTGTTAGCCTGGTTGCGATCCACACGCCGGCGGACGCTCAGCAAAAGAAAACGATCGCGGTGGCCGTAAAGCTCGCCGGCGACCCGTGGTGGAATCGTATGGAGGAAGGCCTCAAAGAATACGATAAGGAGAGTTCAACCGTCCACGTCTTCATGCAGGGTCCATCACAAGCGGACGCTGCGCTGCAGGCCCAGCTCATTGAGGATCTGATCGCTCAGAAGGTCAACGCGATCGGTATCATTCCTCTGTCGCCTCAGACGTTGGAGCCGGTAATCGCGAAGGCGAGGGCGGCCGGTATCAAGGTCGTGACTCATGAAGGATCGACCCAACCGACGAAGGACTTCGACGTCGAGGCCTTCGACAACGCCGACTATGGCCGGCACTTAATGGACGAACTCGCCAAGGGCATGGGCGAAGAGGGAGAGTACGCGGTCTTCGTCGGCAAGCTCACGAACGTCTCGCACAACCAGTGGGTCGACGCGGCAGTGGCCTATCAGAAAGAGCGCTATCCCAAGATGCAGCTCGTCGCCGGGAAGAATGAGAGCAACGAAGATGCTGCGACTGCCTATCGCAAGACGCAGGAGCTTCTTGTGGCCTACCCGAATATCAAGGGCTTCCAGGGCTCCTCGTCCAACGACGCCGTGGGGATTGGTCAGGCGGTCGAGGAAGCGGGGCTGGCGGGCAAGACCACCGTGGTTGGCACGAGCCTCGTATCCCTCACCGGAAATCTGCTGAAGTCGGGCGCCGTGGACACCATCAACTTCTGGGACCCTAAGCTGGCGGGCAAGGTCATTGCCGAGATCGCGGAGCGCTTGCTCGATGGCAAGACCGTCAAGACGGGCGACGACCTCGGGGTCGAGGGGTACAGATCCGTCGTTGTGAAGGGAGACGTCATTTACGGCTCGGCATGGGTCGACGTGACCAAGGATAACATGGACAAGTACAAGTTCTGAGTTTTCACGCAGGCGGGCCCGCCATGGACGACCGGTCTCGCCTGCGGCGCCATCCGGCCGCCGACTCATCCAGTTAAACCGGGAGAGGGTCCCCCGCAGCCGTGACGACAGGGAAAGTCTCTGACCCTCGCGAAGGAGGGGTGTCCGTCGCGCCCACTCTGCTTCGCGCCGTCGAGATGCACAAGGCTTATGCGGGGGTGAAGGCGCTTTCTGGCGTGACCGTCGAGGTTCAAGCCGGCGAGGTGGTAGCGCTAGCCGGCGAGAATGGCTCGGGCAAGTCCACACTCATCAAGATCATCGCCGGCGTCGAGACGGCCGACACGGGCGATCTTTTCATCGACGGCATCGATTGGACTAGGCGCTCGCCGGTCGAGCGGATAGCAGTCGGGGTCCAGATCATCTATCAGGACTTTGCCCTATTTCCCAATCTCTCGGCAGGGGAGAACATCTGGCTGCCCTATCAGATGCATCGGGGTAGACCCCTCGTGTCCCGCACCGAAGGGCGAGTGATGGCGAAAAGCGCGCTCGATCAAATCGGCGTCGCCTTCGACCTCGATCTTCCTGTCTCGCAACTCTCTGTATCGCAGAAGCAGCTCGTCGCCATCGCCCGCGCGCTCGTTCATGAGGCGCGTCTTCTGATCATGGATGAGCCAACGACCGCACTGACCCAGCGCGAGGTACAGCATCTCTTCGCCATCATCAGGCGATTGGCCGACCAAGGCATGACCTTCGTCTTCGTCAGCCATAAGCTGCAGGAGCTCGCCGAAGTATGTCAGCGTGTCATCGTGCTGCGAAATGGCCGCAAGACGCTAGATCGGGCGATGGCCGGCATCAGCGAAGCCGAGATCGGGCGTGCGATGACGGGCCGCGATATCGGTATGGAACGCTATCCGCGCTCACCCCACGTGCCCGATGCGGTGCCGCGACTGGCAGTGCATCAGCTGAGTCGAGCGGGGGAATATCGGAACGTCAGCTTTACGCTCGGTGCGGGCGAAGTGCTTGGCCTTGCCGGCCTCCTGGGATCGGGGCGTACGGCCGTCGTCGAGGGGATCTTCGGTCTGCCGCCTCCGGACAGCGGCAGCATCGAGGTTGACGGGCGGCGGCTTGTACTGCGGTCCGTGGCCGACGCCCTTGCAGCGAGCATCGCCTACGTTCCGGAGGACAGGCTGACCGAGGGGTTATTCCTCAATTTCAGTATCAGCGACAACGTCGTTGTGCGCACCCTTGACCGCGTGATGAGTCCGGCGGGCTGGATCACTGCATCCCGCAAAAGGAATGAGGCGAAGCGCTGGATCGAGCGGCTCGCGATCAAGACGCAGTCGCCGGATCTCCCGGTCAGCAGCCTTTCGGGCGGCAATCAGCAGCGCGTGGTTTTGGCCAGATGGATTGCGGGCCATCCGCGCGTGCTCATCCTCAATCGCCCGACCGTGGGCGTGGACGTCGGCTCGAAGTCGGGCATCCACGACATCATCTTGGAGCTGGCCGCCGAGGGGGTCGGCGTCATCGTCGTGTCGGACGACTTGCTGGAACTGATGCGGGTTTGCGACCGTATCCTGGTAATGCGAAACGGCGCGGTCGTGGCCGAGCGCCGGGTCGAGGGCAGTTCCGAAACGGAGATCATGCGGATCGTGAGCGAAAGCGCGTCATGAGGTTTCGCGACATCATCCTTCGGCACGAGGTGTTGATCTTCCTCGTGCTCGTCGTTCTTGCGGTGACGGTGGGCGCCATCAATCCGGTCTTCTTCTCGATCTTCAACATATTCTCGTTGCTGAAGAACAGTACTGTGATCGGTCTTTTCGCCACCGGCTTCTTCCTGGTCCTTGTCACAGGCGGGCTCGACGTGTCGTTCGCGGCGGTTGGCGCGACCGCCATGTACTGCACGGTGAAACTCGCCGTCGCTTTTTTTCCGGGCGCGCCTTTCGTCGTCCTCTGCGCCGCTTCTGCCCTCATCGGCGTCTTTCTCGGCCTGATCAACGGGCTGCTGGTCACGAAGCTTCGCGCGCCGTCGCTCATCGTCACGCTCGGGACGCTCAGCCTCTTCCGCGGCTTCCTGCTGTTCTTTGTCGGGACGGACGTGGTGCGGCTCGTGCCGCAGTCGATCAACGATTTCGCCGGCACCAATGTGATGACCGCGACGGCCGCCAATGGCGCGCATATTGGCCTGCACGCCTCCGTCGTGATCTTCGTCGCTGCAACGGCCGGGATCTTTCTCTTCCTCCGCTATACGACGCTGGGGCGCAGCCTTTATGCCGTCGGCGGCAATCCGGTTGCGGCGCGCCGCATGGGAATGAACGTGGTGGCGATCGAGGTCTTCGCCTATTGCGCCGCAGGCGCGCTGGCCGGGATTGCCGGCCTCGTCTCGGCCGCGATCCTGCGCCTCGCCAATCCGCAGACGCTGGTCGGCTCCGAGCTCGACGTCATTGCGGCCGCGGTGCTCGGCGGCGCCGCCATTACGGGGGGCAGAGGCAGCGTGATCGGCGTCTTTCTCGGAACCCTGCTGATCGTCTTGACCAACAATAGCCTCATCATCCTCGGAATCCCGTCCTCGTGGCAGAAAGTGGCGATCGGCGCGATGCTGATCGCCGCGATTGGGCTCCCTCTCTTGGCCCGGCGCCGGCCGGCGGCGCGGCCTGGCTTGCTGTCCAAGGACCCCGCCGCGGCGGCTGCATCGCCATGAGAACTCCTGCGAACGCTGGACTTCCGCCTGACAGTGCTGGCAGTCGCGGCGATCCTCATCGCCTTGACGTTGGGGGTGCTGCGGCCGGACGTGTTTCTGAGTTCGCTCAACATCAGCTCGATGTTGCTCCAGAGCAGTACGATCGGCTTGCTCGGCCTGGCGGTCGCGATCACCATGCTGTCGGGGGGGATCGATCTGTCGGTCAACGCGACCGCCAATCTGACCGCCATCGTCGTCGCCATGTTCCTGACGGCGGCGGCCCCGGCTCAGGGCGGCGAGACCGCGACCGTTGCGGTGACGACGCTCGGTCTCTTCTTCGGCTTGCTCGTCGGCCTCGCTTGCGGTCTCGTCAATGGGTTCCTGATCGCTGTATTCGGCTATTCGCCGATCCTCGCGACGCTTGGAACGATGACCCTCTTCGCGGGCGTCGGCACTGTGCTCACCGGCGGGGCGACGCTGTTTGGCGTCAGCGCCTTTTCCGCGTTGGGACGAGGATCGCTGTTGGGCGTCCCGCTGCCGGCGATCGTCTTTCTCATCGCCGCGCTTGTTCTGATGCTCCTGCTCGAAAAGCGGCGCTTCGGGTTCACCGTCTATCTCTTCGGCGCCAGCGAGTCCGCAGCGCGCTATTCCGGCGTCAGTGCGCGCCGGGTCATCTTCGGCGTCTATGCGGTGAGCGGCCTGCTGTCGGCTAGCGCCGGGCTGATGAACCTGGGCATCACCAATTCGGCGAACGTCGATTTCGGCACGTCTTACGTGCTGCTCGCGATCCTCCTTGCCGTCCTCGGCGGTATCGCTCCGTCGGGCGGAGCCGGCCGTATTGTCGGCGTCGTTCTCGCCTCATTCATTTTGCAGTTCCTGTCGACAGGGCTGAATCTTTTGTTCCAGTCGAGCAGCAGCAACTTCCTCAAGGACTTTGCCTGGGGCGCGACGCTGCTTCTTGTCCTCGCGATCGGGCGGATTCAGGAAGGGTCGTTCGCGCGGGCGTTCGCCCGGCCGCGTGAGCCGGCCGAGGCGTCGAAAACCCAGCCATCCTGAAGACCACGGGAAGGACCATCCGGAATGAAGATCTCACAGGACAATCCGGACCCGCTGTTGGCGGCATGCGCCGCGATTCTGCGGGAGGTCGGGGGCTATCCGATCACAGTCGAGCGTCTGCAAGCCGCGGGCCCGGTCATTCGCGAGGTCCTCACAGCCATTCGCGCCCTGGACGAAGTGGATGTCAGCGGGGTTGAGCCCATGACGATATTCCGGGCGCGGCCGTGACGGCGGAGGCCCGGCAGAGCATTCGAGAGGTCGCCCAAGGCATCCGATCCGGCTCGCTCTCGGCCGTCGAAGTCATGACGCGCTGCCTCGACGCGTCGGACCGGTTGGCCGGCCCGCTCAATGCTTTCGCCTCGCGCAATAGCCGCGACCGCCTGATGTCGCAGGCCATCGATGTCGACCGGCGTCGGAAGAATGGCTACGCACTTCGGCCGCTCGACGGCATACCGATCGCGGTGAAAGATGTTTTCTTCACGACCGATCTGCCGACGACCGCGAGCTCGAAAGCCTTCGCCGGTTTCCATCCCGGAGAGGATGGCTTCGCCGTCGGCAAGCTGCGAGCCGCCGGCGCGCTGGTGGTCGGCAAATCGCAGACGCATGAACTCGCTTATGGGCCGACGACAGCTAACGAATATGCCGGCCCTTCCCGCAATCCGTGGAATTTGGCGCATGTGCCGGGCGGTTCGAGCGGCGGGTCAGCCATCGCGGTCGCGACCGGCATGTGCCTCGGCGCGACCGGCAGCGATACGGGCGGATCCATCCGCACGCCGAGCGCGTTTTGCGGGGTCAGCGGCTTGAAGCCGACCTACGGGCTCGTCAGCCGCAGCGGCATCTTCTCGCTGAGCTGGTCGCTAGACCATGCGGGCGCGATCGCCGGCAGCGCCGACGACATCGCCTTCCTGTTGCAGGCCATGGCGGGCTTCGACCCAAATGATCCAGGCTCGGTTGAATTTGCAGTGCCGGATTATGTCGCCGGTGTCGGTAATGCGCCGCGGGCTCTGCGGGTCGGGGGCCCGAAGGAGCACTATTTCGACGTGCTAGATCCTGAGGTCGGCCAGGCCTTCGACGCTGCTCTCGGCGTGCTGCGGGACTTCGGCTGGAGTCATCGAGGAAGTCCCGATCCCGCACCTCGACTATGGCCTCGGAGCGGAATTGGTGATCCTCGGCGCTGAGGCTTCCGCCTATCATCGGGACATGATGCGGCGCCAGGCCGAAGACATATCGAACAATGTGCGGAGAGAGCTCGACGCCGGCATGGTGATTCTCGCGGCGGACTATCTTCTGGGCCAACGCGTCAGGCGCTTGATCGTGGATGATTTCGCAGCCGCCTTCGAAAAGGTCGATCTGCTCGTGACGCCAACCACTCCGATCCCGGCGCCGCGCATCAGCCAGACCGAGATCGAGCTTGGGGGTAAAACGCATTCGGCCCTGGGCGCGATCTGGCGAAACGTCTATCCAACCAACCTCACCGGATCACCGACACTATGCGTGCCTTGTGGCTTCTCGAGAGCCGGTTTGCCGATCAGCCTGCAGATGATTGGCAGCAACTTTGCTGAGCTCGCATTGCTCCAGGCAGGCCACCGTTTCCAGTGTACAACGAATTGGCATAGGTCCATGCCCGCTGTGCCGGTAAACTGAGGATTCCTATCCTACAGAAGCTGCGGTGCCGGTCATGATTGTTGCGCTCACCGACGTCCAGTCACAAACTGCGACGGCCTCAGACCATATTAGGGCGTGCCACCGTCAACGCTGCCGACCGTCGTAGCGAGCGCAACCTATCGAAAACCGCGCGGGAGCCAGATAGAGCGCTCGCCCTTGTAGTCGACTCCCGCCTCGAAGTTGACGCTGCCAAAAGGCATCGTTTGGGCGATCGCGTCGAAGGCGACTTGGCTGATGGCGATGCGGATCACCTGCCAGATATGGGACGCTGCCGGCCCGCGACGCCGGTTCACGGGTCACGGGTTTGCCTTCAGGCTGCGACATTCATCGCGATTTGGAATGGCAGCTTTACGTCGCCTCCAGCCGGCCGGAATGCGCAAAACAGCGGCCATTCCGCGACGGCACGGCGAACAGGTCAAAGCGACCCTATCCGGTCGCTTGCCTAATCAGGTTGGTGCGACGGCCTCCAGCGCGTAGAGCGCGACCGACTGCTCCTTGCCGCGCATTGGCATAGGGCCGAGCGCCCGGGCCTTTACACCGGCGGGGAGGGCGACGAGGCGATCCAGCAATGCCGCCGAGACCAGCACGCGGCAGTTGGCTTCACGGCACGCGCCCTGAATGCGCTGCGTCGTGTTCATGGCGTCGCCGATGAGCGCGATCTTCTTCTTGACGAAGCCAAGTTCGCCCACGACACCGGGACCGCAATGCACGCCCGCGCGGAAATCGGCGCGAAAGCCGAAATCGCGTTCGTAAGCGGGGCCGCCCTCGGCGAGGCGGTCGAGAGCGGAAAAGCAGGCTCGGACGCAGCGCGCTTCGTTTGCACCTGCGGCGAGCTTCCAGCTGGAGATGACCTCATCGCCGACATATTTGTGGATTTCTCCACCTCCTTCCAAAATGGACAGCGACAGGTCGGTAACGAAGCGATTGAGGAACGCTAGGAAGCGCACCTCGCCGAGGCACTCTGCGATCGCGGTCGAGGAGCGCATGTCGATGAAGAGCAAAGCGCGCTCCTCTAGGCGGGGGTGGTAGTAGCGCCCGGCGACAAAGGCGAAGAGCACGCCCGGGCCGAGCAGATCGTTGATACCAAACAGCAAGATGGTGCAGATGCAGATAACGACCGTGAAGACGATGTCGACGCGGCTCATAATGATGACCAGACCGTCGGGCGTGACTAGCCAGTTCATGACGGCGCTGACCAGCGCGACGACGCTCGCATAGAGCGAAATGCGCAGACCTAGACAAGGCAGAAACGGCAGTCGTCGAAAAAAAGCGCCGGCGTTGCGGCGAGGGACAAAGATTTCGAGTGAGCTTAGGATCGCCCCGATCGCGCCGCCCACCAAAGCGCCCCTAACGAACACCCCATATTCGACATAGGTGAGCAAGCCGACAAGGAGCGCACCACTAAGTGTGACGATGAAGACGCGGCGAAGCGGGGCGTGCGGGAGCATCGCCGAAAATAGCCCAACTTTGGTATCCCCGCTGAGCATCCGACTTGATGTCAAAACTCTCGGGTCCCGCGGCTGCTGGGCGACGAACGCAACGCGTGCCCAGCATTTCGGCGAGCCGTGGTCGCCTAACTGAACCTCCACGGCATCCGCAACGACCACTTGATGTCGATTCGAGACGTCGCTCAAACGTCTCAAATGCGCAAACTCCGGTCATTCGCCAACGGCTTGGCGAATGGCTCATATCGACCGATTTTGTTCTCTAATGGGTCAAGGGCGGGAGGCTCTTCCGGGTGTCGATGCCTTCGGGTGCCTGCGTTCTCTACGTGCTCGTTCGGCACTTGATGGGGTAAGCTGGGTGCAGGGCGGCTAGGTTGAAATCGCAGTTGGCCGGGAGTTGGCCTCATGCAACAGAATCGGCGCCATCGTCTGCTCCCTCCCTCGGGCGACGCTCCTCTTGGAGCTGGATTCGGCCTCCTGGCTCGTGGCTGCGATTGTTTAGGCCGGTGCGAACTCGGTTCCGTCTCGCAGCATCGTGTGCATGATGATCCCAAGGCGGCGAGCCAGAGCGACTCGCGCTTTGCGCATTGTTGATCGCCTGGCGATCGCAAAGGCCCAGTCCTTGAGTTTGAGCTGGCCCTTATAGCGGGTCAGCATGACGTTGGCGGCTTCGTACAGGAGGGTCCGCACCCGCCGGTCGCCGCATTTCGATATGCTGCCGATGTAGTCCACCTCGCCAGACTGATACTGCCTGGGGACCAAGCCCAGATAGGCGCCGACATCTCGCGATCGGCGAATGCGGGAGGGATCGTCGATTGCGGCGACAAAAGCGAGGGCGGTCAGTTGGCCGACACCTGGAATCGTCATTAGCCGGCGGCAAGCTGCAGAGGCCCTTGTCATGCGCCTTATGTCGGCGTCGATCGCGGCGACCGCCGTCATTACCGCGGTCCGCGCCGCAATCAGACCACGCATGGCGGCGGAGAGACCGGCGACCCCCTCGCTTGCTCTAAGAGCGTTGTCGATGAAGGTGGCGGTGAGCGCGTGGGGCAGTCGGACCCCGAACACGACCGCGAGACCACGGATCTGATTTTCCAAGGTCACTCGCTGGCCGACCAGCTTCCTGCGCGCGCTGATCAACGAGCGGACGGCGTGCGCGGGAAGCGACTTCACATGCACGGGCTTGAAGAAGCCTGTGCGAGCCAAATGCGCCAGACCTCGCGCGTCGTTGCGATCGGTCTTGTGAAGTCGCCAGCGACTTGAGCGCCTGATAGGCCTGCCGGCTCTCCACGCAGACCACGGGCAGACCGAGTTGGCTCAGCCCGTGGAACAGGATCGGCGCCATTCGCCCCGTCTCGAATACGATGCGACGACAACTCGGCGCTTTGGCCAGTTCGTTGGCGACCGCCTGCGCAGTCGACTCCGCCTTGCTCTCGCGAACCACCATTCCTTCGCGGTCGAGAACGCAAACATGCGTCTCGTCCATCGAGATATCGAGGCCAGCAAAATAGTCCATCGAACGGTCTCCTCTTCCGAATCGTCGCCAATTCTATCGGCCTATGTGGAAGAGCTCCCGCCCATTACCCGATGTTGAAAAACCACGAGCTGGTGCGGAGACGACTGGCGTTGGTGGCGGTTGTCAGACAAGGAAAGTTGGGTCGCTGCGCCTCAAGCGGCGAAGGTCGGCGCCGGAAGCGGGACGAGCTTGGCCAGTTTCCGCAGATTTTGGGCGGTGGCCGCTAACAGGAACTCGTCTTTTGCTCCGCTCGGGCCGCGCAGGCGCAATCGATCTAGCCTCAGGATGCGCTTGAGGTGGGCAAACAGCATCTCGACCTTCTTCCGCTCTCGGCGTGAGACGATGTAAGCAGCCGTCTTTGCGATCGCTCGGGCCTTGTCGCGGGCCGCTTCGTAAATCGAGCGTGCGATCTTGCGGGCGACGTCGTTGGGGCAGCATTTCGATTTGAGTTGGCAGGCGTCGCAGTCGAACTTGCTGGCCCGATAGCCGATCGTGCCGTTTTTCCTGACGCCGTCGCGCGGCGTCGAGAAGGCGCGGCGATATCGCTTTAGCTCTTTGCCTTCAGGGCAAACATAGAGGTCTCTTTCGGCATCGAACGCGAAGTCGCTGCGCGAGAAAGTCCCATCCGTGCGCTCCGACTTGTCGAACACTTTCACGTGCGGCTCGATCCCGCGCTCGTCCACCAGCCAACCAAGCATCTCCACCGAGCCATAGCTTGCGTCGGCGGCCAGACGCGACGGAGTGAGGTCGAATAGTTCGGCAGTGCGGTCGAGCATCGTCCTGGCCGCCCCGACCTCCGCCTGACGAATGGCCGTCGTGGCTTCGACGTCCACGATCACCGCGTGCTTCAGGTCAACAAGGTAATTGTCGGAATAGGCATAGACGGCTGCGCTGTTCGCCGCGGCCGTGTAGCGGGCGACAGGATCGGTCGGCGAGATCGCCTTCGGCTCGGCCGGCGTCGCGCCCCCGAAGGCTGCGTCATCGAGAACTGAAAGATATTCGGCGACCGCGCGGCTCGACGTTGGATCGAGATCCTCGACCTTGGCCACGCCCCGCCGGCGGTGCGCGTCGGCCACGATCATGCTCGCGTCGACCGCAAACGCCTCGCCGCCGACGAGCATTTCCTTCATGCAGCGCGCCACCACGGTCTCAAACAGCTTGCGCAGAAGGTCGCTCTCGCGAAAACGGCCGTGGCGGTTCTTCGAGAAGGTCGAATGGTCGGGAACTTCGCCGTCGAGCCCCAACCGGCAGAACCAACGGTAGGCCAGATTGAGGTGGGCCTCCTCGCATAGTCGCCGTTCAGAGCGCACGCCGAAGCAGTAGCCGACAATCAGCATCCGGATCATCAGCTCGGGATCGATCGAAGGCCGTCCGACCTCGCTGTAGTAGGGCTCAAGATGCGCCCGAACCTCCGAAAGATCGACGAAGCGGTCGATCTTGCGCAAGAGGTGATCGCTCGGGACATGACGCTCAAGGCTGAAGCCGTAGAACAGCGCCTCCTGCATCACCCGCCGCTCGCCCATCATGGCGTGAGCCCCCAATTCGCTGTGAAAATTAAATCACCAGCGAGTCATCGCGGCAAGCGACTTTTTCAACGAAATCGACCCAAAGCGCGCGTTCAAGATCGGCCGTATGAACGGACGGGAAGGGCGAGGAAGCGGACTTCGGCTGAACGCGGCGATTGCGCGGCCACAACCGGCCGTTCCTTAAACGGCCTTCCGAACGGGTCCGATCGACCGAAGCGGCCCTCAAATCTCTTAGTTTGCAGGAGCGCCGACCGCCCCGCTGGACACGTTGCCGCGACTGAACCATTATCCCACCAGGCCATGTGAGGCGCGGCCATGGACGTCTGCGGGTGGCTCCGCAATCTCGGTCTCGACAGGTACGAGGCCGCTTTTCGCGAGAACGGGATCGACGAGCAGGTCCTCTGTCACTTGACGGCGGAAGACCTCAAGGAGATCGGCATCGCGACCGTCGGCGATCGCCGCAAACTGCTAGCTGCGATCGCGGAGTTGGCCGCCCCGTCGCCCTCGGCGGAGCCTCACTCGCCGCCCAGTGCGGCACGGCGGCCGAAAACCCGTGAGGTCTCGGCCGAGCGCCGCCCCATCACCGTGGTGTTCTGCGATCTTGTCGGCTCAACGAGCCTTGCCGCAAAACTTGACGCCGAGGACTGGCGCAACCTCGTCAACGCCTATCTCGATGAAGCGTCAAAGGCGGTGACCGGATTTGGCGGCCACGTTCTGAAGAAGCTCGGCGACGGGCTGATGGCGCTCTTCGGCTACCCGCAGGCGCAGGAGAACGACGCCGAACGCGCCGTGCGGGCGGCGCTCGCGATCCAGCGGGCGCTTTCCGACCTCAACGCCAGGCACGTCGCCAAAGGCGCGCCGGAGCTGTCGGCGCGCATCGGCCTCGAGAGCGGCTTGGTCGTGGTAGACGCAACCGGCGAGGTGTTCGGCGACGCGCCGAACGTCGCAGCGCGGGTGCAGGCTGCTGCAGAGCCGGGCTCGGTGCTCGTCACCATGAACGTCCAGCGCCAGGTTGCCGGGCTCTTCGTCGCCGAGGAGCAGGGCGCGCGCGAACTCAAAGGTGTGTCTCAGCCTGTCCAGCTCTTCCGCATCGTTCGCGCCAGCGGCGGCGGCCGAAGGGGTGGCGCGAGGACGCTAACGCCGTTCGTCGGCCGCGAGGAGGAAATGAGCCTGCTCGCGCGCCGCTGGGAGCGCGCTCGCGCGGGCGAAGGCCAACTCGTGCTGGTCGTAGGCGAGCCCGGCCTCGGCAAATCGCGGCTCATCGAGGAGTTCCATTCGCAGTTGGCAGAGACACCTCATACCTGGAGCGAGTGGAGCGCCTCGCAACTCCTGCAAAACACGCCGCTCCATCCAATCGCCGAATGGGGGAGGCTGCGATTTGGTGCGGATGCGCCAGCCGAGCAACGCCTCGCCGACCTCGAAGGCACGTTGCGTTTGACCGGCCTCGACCCAGCCGAACATGCGCCCCTGCTCGCACCGCTCGTTGACATCCCGCTGCCGCCTGACCGCGCCACGAATCTCCCACCCGAAGAGCTGCGGCGAAGGCAACTGGCGGCAATGACCGCCTGGGTTCTGGCGGGGGCGCGGTCCCAGCCACTTGTCCTCGCTTTCGAAGACCTGCATTGGGCCGACCCAACGTCGCTCGACCTCTTACGCGCCTTCGCCGACCGCGGTGCGCAAGCGCCGCTGCTCGTGTTGGCTACGACCCGTCCTGAGTTTCGACCGCCCTGGAGCCTGCGCTCTCACCACAGCGTGATCTCGCTCAGCCCTCTCGATCGCACCGGGGTGGCGCGCATGGTCGGAGAAATCTCGGCCTGCCATGCACTGTCAAAAGAGCTGATTGAGGGGGTCAACGAGCGCACAGGCGGCGTGCCGCTGTTTGTTGAGGAAGTGACCCGGCTGCTGGTGGAGCGTGGCGTGCAAGGCGGCGTACAAGCCATCCCGCCGACCTTGCAGCAGTCCCTTGCTGCGCGCCTCGATCGGCTAGGGCCGGCGCGCGAGGTCGCACAGGTTGGCGCGGTTCTCGGACGCCACTTTACCTATCTGCTGCTGCGCAACGTTGCAGAGGCCGATGACCCAACGCTGCAAGCATCATTGGATCGGCTCTCCGACGCCGACCTGCTGTTTGTCGAGGGCGCGGCACCAGAGGCTAAATATCGCTTCAAGCACGCGCTGATCCAAGACGCAGCTTACGACAGTCTGCTCAGGAGCCGTCGCCAGGCGCTGCATCGGCGCGCTGCTGAGGCGCTGGTCGAAGCCGGGAGCCAGCCTGAGGCGATCGCCCATCATTTCACCCAGGCCGGTCTCGACGATCTCGCCATCGAATGGTGGGGGAAGGCAGGCGACCAGGCGCTTCGCCGCTCGGCATTCCAGGAGGCGATCGCCCATCTCGGCAAGGCGATCGCGATGGCGGACAAGTCAGGGGGCGCTGCGCAGGAGGCAGAGGAAACAGCCGCGACGAGTCGCAGCCTGAAATTGCGGACCGACTACGGGCAGGCGGTAATGTGGTCGAAAGGCTTCCCGGCCGAAGAAACCAAGGACGCTGTTGCGCGCGTGCGTGAACTCGTAGCCTCGCCAGAGGTGGGCACCGGGAGTTTCTTGGCGAGCTATGGCGAATGGGTGAGGGAATGGACGCGCGGCAACCTTATGGCTGCGCAGGAGATCGCAGAGCGCCTTTTGAAGGAATCTCAAGCTCGTGGAAGCAACCTGGAGATGAGTGCAGCGCTCCGTGCAGTCGGAGCGACCTCCCTGTTTCGAGGCGAACTTGCGAAGGCGCGCACGCGCCTGGAGCAGGCAATTCGGTGCGCGGAAGCTGGAAGCGCTGGCGAGGACAGGTTCGCGTGCGGCCTTGATGGCGCGATTGGCGCAACCGCCTATCTCGCTCTTGCGGGGCTTGCCGAAGACGTTCCGCGAGCCCGTCGACAGAGCGACCAAGCGTTGCAGGACGCACTTGAATTGGATCACGCGCCCACCATCGCCCACGCCTTGGTGTTTAAGATGGTCCTGGAAGCTTGTCGCCTCAACGCTACCCATACGATGAGCGCCGCCGAAAAGTTGATCGCGTTGTGCCGAGACCGGATGGAATTCTATACCGTTGTGAGCGAAGCCTTTGCCGGCTGGGCGCGGCGTGGGCCCGATGAACCGGGAGCCGAGCTGACCGAATGTCGCGAAATACTAACGACCTACTTGAAAACCGGATCGAGGATTGGAGCGCCGCTACTGGCTGGGTTGCTGGCACGCGAAGAGGCGAGAACCCGACGCTTCGGCTCCGCTGCGGCGCTCGTTGACGAGGGTCTTGCGCTCAATGCGGCAAGAGGCGAACGTTTCGCCGAAGCTCTTCTCTACCGCATCCGCGGTGACATCCTGGCGCAAAGCGATCCCAACAATCCCGCGTCCGCCGAAGGTGCTTACCGCTCCGCCATGGCTGTCGCAAAGGAACAAGGCGCGGTCACCTACCATCTCCTTGCCGCGCTCTCCCTCGCCAAGCTCTACCAATCGACCGCCCGCCCGGCCGACGCCCACGCCGTCCTCGCACCCGCGCTTGAAGGCTTTTCACCGACCCCGGAAATGCCCGAGATCGCCGAGGCGCAGGCGTTGATCGAGTGCCTGGCGTAGGGCCGCTGCGGGCGAGGATGAGGCGGTATGCGTGACGCGGAATGCCCGGTCTCCGGCCGATTCCGGCTGTTCCCTGCGCAACCCCTGTAGGTCGGCTCTCCGCCGATATCGTTGAAAAAGTCGGAAAACTATCTGGCTCGAAAATCTCGCATCGGTGCCGAACGTGAGGTTGAGGACGCCGTGTATCCCCCCGAATGAATTTTGCTAAAGCCGGTCCACGGCTGCGAGAATTATGATCGGAGTTCAGAATTCTACTTTTTTCAACAGTATCCGCCCATTGCAGACATTCTCAACCGCCTGTCGTAACCCTCGCCGCTCGGCGAACGATCTCACAACACCAATAATATTGCGCATGATACAGGACGTTATCATGCGCAAGAAGCACGGGCGGGGGCGGGGGGCAGCGGGACGTTCGGACCAGACTTCTGCAACGGAAAAGCGCTGCGAGATTAACGGCCCACGCGCGTTTACGCGGATTTCGGCAAGCTCCCTAAGCAACTTCTCCCGCTTGTCTTGCCCCCAAAGCCAGCGGTCGCAGTCGCGGAGAGTCAACCCTGAGGCGCGGCGTGTCGTACTGCGCTGATGAACCGTTGATACTCTCCCCAAGTTTTCAAAGACCACTTCCTGCTGCCAAGCTTGTGGAAGTCGTGGAGCGTATTGCACACGCGGGCGTCGTAGACGGTGAATATATCGGGGTATAGGACGGTGAGGATCGCCGAGGCGCTCGGGAGTGGAAAGCCCCAGTTGGTCAAAAGCAATCGAAGTTTCTCCTCAGGTGCTGTCGCTGCATGAAGTTCAGCGGCGATATCGCTCACCGCCCGATCGAAGTTTCCAGCTTTTCTAGCAAGCCTGGAACGATGCCACGCCCGGGCTCGCGGAGCCTTGCAGTCAAGGATCAGATAGAACTCCTCTGGATCAAGGGTGCCGGTCTCAGAAAAGCTCTGCGCTATTGCGGGAAATATCGCCACCTCTGGATTGTAGTAGACAATCGGATCGAGCAACGCGTTCCCCTTCACTATTCTGAATTTATGCAGTGTGCACCGCGAGCGTTTCGATCACGCGGCAATCGCTGATCCGGCCGTGACTGCACTCTTGCACCATGCGTTGCAGCTCGGCGCGAAGAGCCACAAGCTGAGCAATGCGCCGGTCAACCTCTTCGAGATGACGCCGGGCAATGCGATCGGCGTCGGCGCATGACTGTTCCGGCCGCTCGCTCATCGCCAACAAGTCCCGAATGGCCTCCACCTGGAAGCCAAGCTCGCGAGAGTGACGGATAAAGTTGAGGCGAGCGATTTGCGACGCCGCGTAGCGTCGCTGTCGCCCTTCACTGCGCGCTGGCGCAGGCAAGAGCCCTATCTGCTCGTAGTAGCGGATCGTCGGCACCTTCACGCCTGTGCGGCGCGCCAGTTCCCCGATCAAAATGTCCATGGCAGCCTCTTGAACCTCTAGTCGCTAGAGGTTGTAGGCTCCTTTTCGGATGCTGAAAAGGATCTGGCATGGCTGACAATTGCTGCGACTCTGGCGACCTCTGTTGCACGCCGCCGCCGCTGCGCTTTCCTGAAGCGCAGGCCATCAAGGTCGATGGGGCGACGAGTTGCGAGGCGGATACGGCTTGCGGCTGTCACGGCGGCGTGCCCCGCTTCGACGGACTCGATGCGCGGTACAAGTTCGTACTGTGGACAGTGATCGCCATCAACGGAGCGATGTTTCTCACCGAGATGATCGCGGGCCACCTGGCCAGGTCCCAAGCTCTCAAGGCCGACGCTCTCGATTTCCTCGCCGATACCGTCACCTATGGCTTAAGCCTCGCGGTCATCGGGGCTACCCTGCGCACACGCGCCACGGCGGCGCTAATGAAGGGCCCGAGCTTAAGCCTCATGGCGGCATGGGTGATGGGCTCAACGATCTACCATGCCCTCATCCTCGGCTTGCCAAGCGCGGAATTGATGGGCGGAATAGGCGTCCTGGCGCTGACCGCCAATCTCGCCCAGCGTGTTAATGTTCGCTATAAAGACGGCGACGCCAATGTGCGCTCGGTCTGGCTCTGCTCGCGCAACGACGCAATCGGGAATATCGCCGTGATGGTCGCCGCTCTGGGCGTATGGGCAACCTCGACCGCCTGGCCTGATCTGGCTGTGGCGGCGCTGATGGCCGGAATTTTTCTCTCGTCCTCGGTGCAAATCTTGAGACAGGCATGGGCAGAATATCGGCATCCCTCAGCAACGCCGGTCGTTGTCGCATAAGCCCATAATGTCCGGCCTGGCCGCCCTGTTCCGCTGTTTTTCGGGTGCTCCTGATGTCGGTGGCTCGTAGTCCAGATAAAATCTGTTAGCAAGAGTAAGCAAGCAGCAGAATTATAGGCGCGTGCATGAGGACGCGAGCGATGCGATGGGTCACAGGCAGTACTGGCGTGTGGTCGCGCGACGCGCCTTTCGCGACGCGTTGAAAGATATGACATCTGGCTTGCTCAAAACATTAGGCCGCGCCAACATTGCATATTAGGGATGTCGAGTGACCAAACCTCCGTCCGCCCGCGAACCCGGCTTCTCGGACACGTCGCGAGTTCACCCTCGGCATTGGCGCGTCAGCTATGATGGGGGGGACGCCTCGCTCGGCGAATGCGGTCGGAGGCCCCGACCTTCTGCTCATCCTCATCGCCGATCTTCATTCCGGGGTGACGCTGAGACCGCTGCGCTGGTGAAGGCGGTGCGCGATCTGGTCGTGGCCAACACGACCGCGAAGCCGCGATTAGGTCAACGGTGACGTCTTTGAGTTTGGCAATGTTTTTGGGCGTGCGCAACAACGGCAAGATTGATCTTGAGGTATTGCGTATCTTCGCGAATCTTGCGGCGCCGACGATCGTCAATAGTCGGCAACCACGACGGCGATATCATCGATCCGCAAGCCTTCGCCAC
>CAVSSS010000005.1:0-204819 GCA_963730555.1 uncultured Alphaproteobacteria bacterium
CCTGGCCGTGCTGCAAGAGCATTCCGGCGCGACGATGGGGCGGCTTGCCGATCTCACATCAGTGGATCGCACTACGCTGACGCGCACGCTTGGGCTTATGGAAAACGCGGGGCTCATCGCTCGTCGAGAACGGAAGAGCGACCGCCGCAGCGTAGCGATCTCGCTCACCGCCAATGGCCGACGGATGTTCGCGCGCATTTTGCCTCTGGCCCTCGCAGAAACCGATCGCGCGTTGACCGGCCTCTCCGCAGAGGAGATAGGGATCTTGAGAGATTGGCTCCGAAGGATGGCGGACAGTCTCAAAGGGCCGTGAGTTCACGCTTCCAGACTGGACACTCGAGTGGATTACGATCGCGCTTACGCCAACGGCCCCTTCATCCGCGGCGCCGAAACATTTCCGCCCCGTTGGATTGAGGAAGCTGCGGCTTTTCGCGCGTCCCTCGGCCAACGAGCGCGGACCGGCATCCCTTATGGTCCAGGAGAGCGCAACCGGCTCGACCTCTTTCTACCCGAGGCCGCGCCGCGGGGTCTCTTAGTGTTCGTCCATGGGGGCTACTGGCTGAGGTTCGATCGCGACCTGTGGTCGCATCTCGCCGCAGGCGCGGTGTCGCGCGGATGGGCCTGCGCCATGCCATCCTACACGCTAGCGCCCAACGCGAGGATCAGCTCGATGACCCAAGAGATCGCACGCGCTGTAGATGTGGCCGCGGGTCTCGTTGCGGGACCGGTCGTCCTTACCGGACATTCCGCAGGCGGTCACCTCAGCGCCCGGATGGGCTGCGCCGACGTGTCCCTGTCGACGCCCGTTAAGCGGGTCTTGCCGATCTCGCCGCTTGCCGATTTGGAGCCAATCTCTCTCACCGCAATGAACGCCGACCTGCGTCTTGATGCGGCCGAAATCGCGCGGGAGAGCCCTGCCCTGCTCGCGCTCCGTTCCGGCGTTGAGGCCCACGTCTGGGTCGGCGCGCAGGAACGGCCAGCTTTTCTATGGCAGGCTCGAGTTTTGTCCGAAGCCTGGTCGTGCCCGTGGACGCCGGAAAGGGGCAGGCATCACTTTGACGTCATTGACGGACTGACGGACCCGACTTCGGCGCTGCTGTCCAAGTGCCTGGATTAAAGGACCGAGCTGCCCCTGCGTGCGCAAGCCAAGCGAGATTCGCCTCTTGCGGCTGCTAAAATGAGGCGCGCCACGACTAACAATCAGGCGGCGGCGCCGAAGGATGAGGCGCAGCCACGCCGCAGCCTCGTTACCTTCATGGGCGGCACGTTCTTTGCTGCCGTAAACTTGCATAGCCGCAGCCTTGCCTGCATGAGCGCTGCCCGCCCGAGGATCACGATGACTGCACTTGCGATTTCCCGACGTTCTCTCCTGAAGACGACCGCTTTCGGCCTTGCCGGCGCCTGGCTGAATATGGGGGCCGCGGGTCGGGCGTTCGCCGCCAAGGACCTCACAGTCGGCGTCGTCTACGTCGGCGCACGGGACGACTTCGGCTGGAACCAGGCGCATGCCGTGGCGATCAAGTCGCTCAAAGAAGTGCCGGGGGTGAAAGTGGTCGAGGAAGAGAACGTTCCCGAGACCGACGCGGTCTCGAAGTCAATGGAATCGATGATTAACCTCGACGGCGCCGGGCTCATCCTGGCGACCTCGTTCGGGTATTACAAGCCGTTCGTGGTGGACCTGGCGAAGAAATACCCGGATGTCGAGTTTCGTCACGCCGCTCCGCTCTGGAATAAGGACACCGACCCGAAGAACGCCGGCTCCTATTTCGGTTATCTCAACCAGGCTCACTATGTGAACGGGGTCGCCGCGGGGCTCTGCACCAAGACCAACAAGATCGGGTTCGTTGCGGCGAAGCCGATTGCGAGCGTGCTCAGCAACATCAATTCGGTCCTCCTCGGGGCGCGATCGGTCAACCCGAACGCGACCGTGCGGGTCATCTTCACCGGCGACTGGTCGATGCCGGTCCGAGAGGCCGAGTCGGCGAACGCCCTCGTCGACGCCGGTTGCGACGTCATCACCTGCCACGTCGACGGGCCGAAGGTGGTGATCGAGACGGCGGAAAAGCGCGGTGTGATGAGCTGCGGCCATAACGCCAGCCAGGCGCCGCTCGCCCCGAAGGGCTTCATCACCGGCGCGGAATATAAGTGGATCACGATCTACAAGGGCTACGCGAGCGATCTCGCCGAAGGCAAGGCGCTGCCGAACTTCACCGCTGGCGGCTATGAGGTCGATTTCGTTCAGAACACGCCGTTCGGGGCCGCGGCGACCGAGCCCGCCAAAAAGGCTGCGCTGGCGGCGATCGAGGGATTGAAGGCGAAAAAGCCGATCTATGTCGGGCCGCTTAAGGACAACAAGACCGGCAAGGTCGTGATCGACAAGACCTACGACAATCTCGATCCCTACCTCGATAAGATGGATTACCTGCTGGAGGGCGTCGTCGGCTCGACGACCTGAAAGCGAAGGGCAAAGAGCCGGTGTCTAACGCGCCTCTCGCAACCGGCGCCCCGCGTGACATCGTCGGGCCGGTCGCAACGCCTGCGGCGGGGTCGGACTTTGCCGCGCGGTTTCGCGCCAACTCCGAATATGTCGTCATTCCGCTCATCGCGCTTCTGATCGCGGCGGCACTGTTCGCAGTCTTTTTGCTGGCGATCGGAAAGTCGCCGGTCGACTTCGTCTCCTATGTCTGGCGAGGCGGATTTGGAACCTCGTTCTCGCTGCAGAACACTCTGCAGCGCTCGGCGCCCTTGATCCTGACCGCGCTCGCGGTCGCGATCCCCGCCAGGATCGGCCTCATCATGATCGGCGGCGAAGGGGCGCTGGTGCTCGGAGGCTTCGCCGCGGCGGTGCTGGCGATTCCAATGCTCGACCACGTGCCGCCGATGCCGACCCTCATCCTGATGGCGATCTGCTCGATGATCGTCGGCGGCTTCTGGGTCGGCCTCGCCGGCTTCCTGCGCTACGCGCGCGGCGTCAATGAGACGATCTCGTCGCTGCTCTTGACCTATATCGGCATCGCGATCATGAACTTCTTCGTCGAGGGCGCGCTGCGCGACCTCTCGGATCCCAACAAGCCGTCGACCAAGCCGCTCGGCAAGGCCTACATGGTCGGAGTGATTCCGGGGACCGAGGTCCATTGGGGAATCGTGTTCGGCTTCGCGCTTTGCATCGGGCTCTATATCCTGATGACGCGCACGACCTTCGGCTTCGCGGCGCGGCTGACGGGCGGCAACTTTCGCGCCGCGCTCGCGCAAGGATTGCCCGTCGGTCGTCTGATCGTCGCCTGTTCGGCGATCGCCGGCGCCTGCGCAGGGCTCGCCGGTTTCTTCGAAGTGGCGGCGATTCAGGGCCGCGCCAACGCCTCGCTCGCCGCCGGCTATGGCTTTACCGGCATCCTCGTGTCGTTCCTCGCCCGCCACAATCCGCTCGCCATTCCGCCGGTCGCGATCCTGCTGGGCGGACTGGTCGCCTCGGGCGGCCTCATTCAGCGGCGGATGGACTTGCCGGATGCGACGGTGCTTGTTCTGCAGGGTCTTATTTTCGTCGTCCTTCTGACCTCGGAGACGCTTTACGGCCGCTTCTCCATTTTCAAGCCGCCGGCCGAGCGGGGCCGAACATGAACGAACCCGCGCTGCTTACGGTGCTTGTCGCTATGCTCGGCGGCGCCATCCGCGTCTCGACGCCGTTCATGTTCGTCTCGCTCGGCGAATGCCTGACCGAAAAATCGGGCCGGGTGAATCTCGGGCTCGAAGGAACGCTGGTGCTCGGCGCAATGGTCGCCTACGCCGCCTCCTACCACACCGGCAATCCGTGGCTCGGCGTTCTCGCGGCCGGCGTCGCCGGCTCCGCCCTTGGCGCAATGCATGGATCGATCTGCGGCCTGCCGCGGGTCAACGATGTCGCGGTCGGCATCGCGATGATGCTGTTCGGGGTTGGCGTCGCGTTCTTCTTCGGCAAACCCTACATCCAGCCGCAGGCGCCGAGGCTCGGCCTCGATTCCACTCGGATTCTGGAGCGACAGCGCGAGCCTCAAAAGCGCGCTCCAGGTCAATCCGCTGTTTTTCATCGGCATCGCGCTCGCGCTCGTGATCGCGTGGGCGCTGCGCAACACGCGCTGGGGCCTGATCGTGCGCACGGTCGGCGACAGCGCCGCAGCGGCGCGCGCCATGGGCATTTCCGTCAACCTGGTGCGGCTCTTGACGACAACGGTCGGCGGGTTTCTCGCTGGCGTCGGCGGCGCATTCCTGTCGCTCTCTTATCCAGGCTCGTGGAATCAAGGCCTCTCCTCGGGCCAGGGCTTGATGGCGGTGGCGCTCGTCATCTTCGCCCGCTGGAATCCGCTGCGCTGCATCGCCGCTGCGCTTCTGTTCGGCGCGGCGGGCGCGCTTGGGCCCTCGCTCCAGTCGATCGGGATCACCCAAGGCTACTACTTCTTCAACGCCGCCCCCTACATCCTCACGCTCGGCATCATGATCGCGACCTCGAGCGCCAAGCATTCGGCGCGCGACATGCCCGGCGAATTGTCGATGGCGAAGTAAGCGCGTCGTGGGCGTGGGAACGATCGGAGGCGAGCGATGAGCGGACTCGGCGGCCTCAACAAGTCTCCTAACGGCGTTGTCGTCGGCGTCGTGCAGTTGCAATTGCCTGTCGTCGTGACGCCTGCGGATCTCGCCGCGCAGACGAAAAAGATCGTGGCGACGGTTGGCAAGGCGCGCCGCAACATGGCGACAATGGATCTCGTCGTCTTCCCTGAATATTCTCTGCATGGCCTGTCGATGGACATGAATCCGGCGATTCTATGCTCGCTCGATGGGCCGGAGATCGCCGCGTTCAAGCAGGCTTGCCGCGACAACCGCATCTGGGGCTGCTTCTCCATCATGGAGTTCAACCCGCATGGGAACCCTTACAATTCGGGCGTGATCATCGACGATAAGGGAGAGCTCAAGCTTTACTACCGCAAGATGCATCCCTGGACCCCGGTCGAGCCGTGGGAGCCTGGCGACATCGGCATACCCGTCTGCGACGGCCCGAAGGGCGCGAAACTCGCGCTCATCATCTGCCACGACGGCATGTTTCCCGAGATGGCGCGCGAATGCGCCTACAAGGGCGCCGAGATCATGATCCGCACGGCGGGCTATACGGCGCCGATCCGCGCCGCCTGGCGCTTCACCAACCAGGCCAACAGCTTCCAGAACCTGATGGCGACCGCCAACGTCTGCATGTGCGGCTCGGACGGCGACTTCAACTCCATGGGCGAAGGCATGATCGTCAATTTCGACGGCTCGATCCTTGCCGAAGGGACAACGGGGCGACCCGACGAGATCATCACCGCGGAGCTTCGGCCGGACCTCATCCGCGAGGCGCGCAAGCACTGGGCGGTCGAGAACAATATCTATCAGCTCGGCCATCGCGGCATGACCGCAGTCGCGGGCGGCGCCGGCGACTGCCCCTACACCTTCATGCAGGACCTCGTCGCCGGCCGCTATCGTCTGCCCTGGGAGGACGAGGTCATCCATAAGGACGGGACCGCCTACGGCTTCCCGAAACCTTCTCGCCGCTACGGCGACAAGCTGTCGCAAGCCGCGGAATAGACGATGCCCACTTTCGAAGCCGATCCCTATCCCTGGCCCTATAACGGCGAGTGGCGGCCGGACAACACCGCCATCATCGTCATCGACATGCAGACCGACTTCTGCGGCAAGGGCGGCTATGTCAACTCGATGGGCTACGACCTCTCCCTGACGCAGGCCCCGATCGCGCCGATCAAGGCGCTGCTCGAAGCGGCGCGGGCGAAGGGATACCACATCTTCCACACCCGCGAGGGCCATCGCCCCGATCTCGCGGACCTTCCCGACAACAAGCGCTGGCGCTCGCAGCGGATCGGCGCCGGCATCGGCGACAAGGGACCTTGCGGACGCATCCTCGTGCGTGGCGAGCCGGGCTGGGATATCATCGACGAATTGAAGCCGTTGGCCGGAGAGCCGATCATCGACAAGCCGGGCAAGGGCTCGTTCTGCGCGACCGATCTCGAGCTCATGATGCGCACGCGCGGCATCGACAATCTCGTCCTCACCGGCATCACGACCGACGTCTGCGTGCACACAACGATGCGCGAGGCGAACGACCGCGGCTTTGAGTGCCTGTTGCTCGAGGATTGCTGCGCCGCGACGGACTACGGCAATCATCTTGCGGCGCTCAAGATGATCAAGATGCAGGGCGGCGTATTCGGCGCCGTCGCGACCTCGAAAGCCTTCGTCGAGGCGCTGCCGTGACCGAAGCACACCATCCTTCTCGCGCGCCGTCACTCGAAACGATTGGCATGTCGAAGTCGTTCGGCGCGCTCAAAGCGCTGCAGGACGTTTCGATCCAGGTCCCGGCTGGTTCGTTCCATGCGCTGCTCGGCGAGAACGGCGCCGGCAAGTCGACGCTCGTCAAATGCATCATGGGGTTCTATTCGGCCGACCGCGGGCAACTCCTGCTTAACGGCGAGGAGGTCGCGGTCCATAACCCGCGAGATGCGCAGGCGCTCGGAATCGGCATGGTGTACCAGCATTTCACGCTGGTTCCCGCCCTGACTGCGGCGGAGAATCTCGTCGTCAGTCGGGCGGATGCGCCGAGGGTCATCGAATGGCGCAAGGAGACGAAGGCGCTCGAAAGCTTCCTCGACCACATGCCGTTTCGCGTGCCGCTCGACAAGCCGGTCTCGGCAATGGCGGCCGGCGAGAAACAGAAGCTCGAGATCCTGAAGCTCCTCTATCTGGATCAGCGATTCCTGATCCTGGACGAGCCGACCTCGGTGTTGACCCCTGGAGAAGCGGACGAGATCCTCGGCCTGCTGCGTGACATGGCGCATGCGCATAAGATCACCGTCATGATGATCAGCCACAAGTTTCGCGAGGTCGAGGCGTTCTGCGACGACTTCACGGTGCTGAGACGCGGCGCCAGGGTCGGCGGCGGCAAGGTCGGCGCCGTTTCGACGCGAGAGATGGCGGCGATGATGATCGGAGACGCGGTCGTGCGCCCATCTGCTGCGCGCGCAACCTCGCCCAAGAACGGCGTGACGCTCGAGATCGCTGGGCTCTTCGCCGAGAACGACGAGGGCCGGGAGGCCGTCGCCGGTCTCGATCTTAAGGTGCAGGCGGGCGAGATCGTCGGCATCGCGGGCGTCTCCGGCAACGGCCAAAGCGAGCTTGTGGAGGCCCTCTCCGGCCAACGCCCCATCAAGCTTGGCCAGGTCCTCATCCGCGACCAGGACTTCGAGCCCAGACGCGACCATTTCGATCGTTTCAAGGTCTTCGGCCTGCCCGAGGAGCCGTTGAAGAACGCCTCTGTTCCCACGATGTCGGTGGCCGAGAACATGGCGTTTCGCCGGTTCGACAAGGCGCCGATGACGCGTCTCGGCTTTTGGCTGTCGCGAGAGCCCATGCGGGCCACCGCTCGGGACCTTATCGGCCGTTACAATGTCAAAACGCCGTCGACCGAAACTCCAATTCGCGATCTCTCGGGCGGGAATGTGCAGCGCGCCATACTTGCGCGCGAGCTGTCCGGCGACGTCGACGTGCTCATTGTCGCCAACCCCTGCTTCGGCCTCGACTTCGCTTCCGTCGCCGACATTCGCTCGCAGATCATGGAGCAGCGTAACCGTGGCGCGGCCGTTCTCCTGGTGTCGGAGGATCTCGACGAGATACTGGAGCTCTCCGACCGCATCGCCGTGATGTCGGGCGGCAAAGTCGCCTACCTCACGGACGCAGCCACCGCCGATCGCACGACGATCGGACGCCATATGGCTGGCCACTGACGTTTGACGTCGCTGAACCTGGAACGCGCCGTAGTCGAGTTCGAGACGCGTCGTCGAGCGTGCTCGGCTATAGCACCGTTGGCGTAAGCGTATCGTTGTTGTGGATCAGCCGCCGGTTCGGTATCGGGCTCTGAAGCGTGGAGATCGGGTTGAGATAGACGGTCCGCGCGTTGAGCCGGTGGTCGAGCACGTCCTCCGCCAGCCCGAGATGCTGCATCAAGGCGGTGAGAACGTAATGCCAGGTGCCATAGAGCGACGGCAGCCGACGTACATGAGCGGCAAGATGCTTCGAAGATAGATGGCCCAACCGATGAACACGACATAGATCAGGATGTGGGCGCGGGCGATCCAATAAACCTTGCCGTGCTCCGACTTGGGGATAAAGGTCTCCTCCTCGGCCGTCAGCCTGCCGACCGCATGGAGCGCGACTTTTGAGATGTAGGACTGCGCCTGCTTGATGCCGAAGAACATCAGGAAAATCTCAAGCAGATTGGGCGGTCGAGGCTGCACAACCTCAGGATCACGGCCAACGATGATCGTATCTGTGTGATGCCGCGCATGGCTCCAACGCCAGACGGTCGGCTCGCGCAGCACCATGAAGCAGGCGATCTGATAGACCGCCTCGTTCGCTGTTGTTAGATTTAGTCGACCAAAAGGGGACCGCCGGACTGCAAGGGCTTGCGGAAAATCCGAACTGGCGGTAGGCTTGACCGATGAACAATCCATCCCCTCCGCATGACTTCGACCGACGGCTGCCGATCCGACGGCGCCGACCGTGAAAGCGCGCGAAAAATTGGTTCCGGCAAAAAGCCCCCTAACGCATTGATAAGTCTAGATTCGTACGAGAGACTCCAAAGAAATCCAATAGGTCCAAGCAGGCGACTTCGCAGCGAAACGGCCCGGGACCCAGAAAACCCAAATCGACTGGATGAGCGGCCGGTCCGTGGGCCCAGAAGGCGGTCGAGCCGGCTCCATCCAAATGCAAGGCGGTCTGCGACGCGGCGGTGAAGATCGTCGTCCTGACGGCAGCGCGAAGGAGCTCTTGGACCTCGTCGCCGAGAGGCCACGCTCCGGCGCCTCGCCGCTGCGCGCGTCCTCACTCGGCTGTCCGCAAATTTGCCAGCACCGCTTCGCGCAGGTCGAGCTCGCGCTCGATGCGCCGACGGCCCTCGTCTTTCAATTCGCCCGTGCGATAGAGCGTGTTGGCGAGCTCCCGCTCCGCTCCAATCAGCGCGAGTTCGAGTTCATCGCCGAGCTCGGCGAGCTTCTTGTGATGGTCATTGCCATCCTTGCGGTTCTCGACGTCCTTGAGCCGGTTGCGCAGATGAGCGCGGATCGGCGCCACGACGGGCTCGGGAAGCTTGCGACTCTCGGCGATCGCCTCGAGCCTTTCGATCGCCGCCGCGATTGCGAGCTTGCGAACCTCGAACTCCTCTTCCCTCTCGGCCTCTCGCTCGCGTCGTCCGGCGTTGGCGAGACCGAGCGCGCGGACCACCGCTGGCAAGGTCAGGCCTTCGCCGACCAGAGTCACGAAAATCACGGCGAAGACGAGAATAAGAATGAGATCGCGGTGCGGAAAGGAGCTTCCGTCGGCAATCGTGAAGGGGATGGCGAGCGCCGCGGCAAGCGAAACGATGCCGCGAATGCCGGTGAAGCCCAGAAGCATGGGCTGCTGCCATGGCGGCGACGGATCGTAGCGCCTGATCGAGGGGACGAGCCAACGTGGCAGATAGGTTGAGGGAAACACCCAGATGAAGCGGGTGACGATGACCACGGCGCAGACGACGACTGCCGCCATGGCGATTTCCGGCAGCGTGTAGTGTCGAATGGACGGGATCAGCGTCCGCGCCTGCAGGCCGGTGATGAGAAACACCATGCCTTCGATCATGTAAGTGAGGAAATCCCAGAACACGACGCCGGGAAGCCTGGTCGCCGCGGGGATGAGGCGGTTGCCGTTCCAGCTGACATAAAGTCCAGCCGCGACTGTCGCCAGAACCCCTGAGCCGCCGAGGTGCTCGGGCGGCCAATAGGCGATGAATGGCGTCAGGATGGAGAGCAGGAACTCGACGCCGGGCTCGCGGACCCACCGGCGCAGGCGAAGCATGATCCAACCGACGCCCACTCCCCACACGGCCTCCCCCGCCAAGATCGCCGTGAACGTGCCGGCGGCTTGGACGAGAGAGAAGGATCCGACGCTGACCGCTGTGACCGCGAAGCGATAGAGGACGAGCGCGGTTGCGTCATTCGCCAGCCCCTCGCCTTCGAGAATGACGAGCAGGCGCCGCGGAAGCTGCATCCGCCGAGCGATCGCGAGCGGCGCGACCGCGTCGGGAGGCGAGATGATGGCGCCCAGGACGAAGCCGACCGCCCAAGGAAAGCTCAGCAGGAAATGGGTCGCGGCGGCGACGGCGACAGTCGTAAAGACGACGCAGCCAATCGCCAGCAGCACGATCGGGCGCAAATTGAAGCGGAACTCCTTCCAGCTCATTTTCACCGCGTCCCAATAGATGATGGGCGGAAGCACCAGCACCAGGACGAGATCGGGAGCGAGCTGCAGCGTCGGCAGGTCGGGAATGAGCGCGAGCCCAACGCCCGTGATCACGAGCAGAATGGCGGCCGGAATCTGCAATCGTCGCGCAATGAGCCCGACGACGGAGATGACCGCCAGAAGCAGAATCAGAATTTGAAACGTCTCGGTCATCGTCCAATTGGGCTCCATCCGGCGCGTCCCCTCATCGGGAACGATCGTCGGCTATGCAAGCGTTAATTGGGGTGAGGCGGCGCCGCCATGTGGTCGGCTGCTGGCGGGTCGTCTTGCGCGTTGCGGCCGGGCTCAAAAAAGGCCTACAAAGCGCGGCTCTTGAGACGATTTTTGCGCGCCGACGCACTGAGCTTTCGGCGCAAATGGTCGAGACCAATGGCAGATTCCGTCTTCCCTGCGCAGGTCCCTCGCTACCAAGAGACATTTCCTGAGCTGACGGCGCAGGAGATCGATCGATTGCGGCGCTATGGCTCGCGCCGCAAATATTCGGACGGTGAACCACTGTTCAAAGCCGGAAAGATCAGCCCCGGCATGTTCGTCGTGCTCAAGGGCCAGGTTGCGATCAGCCAGCGCGACGGCCTGGGCCATGTGGCGCCGATCGCCGAACAAGGCCCGGGTCAGTTCCTGGCGGACGTCGGCCAGCTTTCCACCCGCGCGGCGCTGGTCGACGCAACAGCGGAGGGCGACGTTGAGACCTTGCTCATTCCGACCGACGGCCTGCGCGCGCTTCTGGTCGGCGAAGCCGAACTCGGCGAGCGCATCATGCGGGCGCTCATCCTTCGGCGAGTGGCGTTGCTCAAGGGCGGCGCCGCCGGCGCCGTTCTGATCGGCTCGTCGAGCGGCGCGGACGTGATCCGGCTCCAGGGCTTTCTCACCAGGAACGGCTATCCCCATCATCTGCTCGATCCGGCGCGAGACCTCGAGGCCAAAGAGGTGATTAGCCGCTATGCCGACATAGCGGGCGGATTGCCGCTGGTTGTCTGTCCGGACGGCTCGGTGCTCGGCAATCCGACCGAGCAGGCCCTGTCGCGTCAAGTCGGCTTGACGGCCACGACGCGGTCGAACTTCATCTATGACGTCGCGGTGGTGGGCGCCGGCCCGGCAGGGCTGTCGACTGCGGTGTATGGCGCCTCCGAAGGTCTGTCAGTCGCGGTTCTCGACGGCCGCGCTTTCGGCGGTCAGGCTGGGGCGAGCGCCCGGATCGAAAATTACTTTGGCTTTCCCACCGGGATAAGCGGCCAGGCGCTCACCGCTCGCGCCTTTGTTCAGGCGCAGAAATTCGGCGCCGACATCATGATCCCGGTCTCGGTCAGGACCCTGGACTGCTCGCGTCCCAACAAGGCGTTCGTTCTGGAAACGGAAGGCGGCGAGCGCATCCAGGCCCGTACGGTCGTGGTCGCCACCGGCGCGAGGTATCGCCATCCCGCGATCACCGATATTGCGCGGTTCGAGGGCCGCGGGGTCTGGTACTGGGCCTCGCAGATTGAAGCGCGTCTGTGCGCCGGCGAGGAGGTGGTCCTGGTCGGCGGAGGCAACTCGGCCGGTCAAGGCGCGGTGTTTCTGTCCGCCCACGCTTCCAAAGTGCGCATGGTGGTGAGAGGACCGGGCTTGGCCGAAAGCATGTCGCGCTACCTCATCGACCGCATCGCCGGCACGCCGAATATCGAGCTCATGACTTAGACCGAAATCGTCGCCCTCGGAGGGCCGCCCGGCGGCGCTCTCGAGAGCGTGCGATGGCGCGACCATCGCGCCGGCCGGGAGACCGAGGCTCCGATCCGCAATGTCTTTCTGTTCGTCGGCGCTGATCCCGCGACCGAATGGTTGGAAGGCTGCGTGGCGCTGGACGAGGCGGGCTTCGTCATGACCGGGGTTGTGGCGGCGGATGGCGGGATGCTGTCGTCGCTGGAATCCTCAGTGCCCGGCGTGTTTGCGGTCGGCGATGCGCGGTCAGGCTCGGTCAAGCGGGTCGGCGGGGCAATCGGCGAAGGCGCCGCGGTGGTGGCGGCGATCCATAAGTTCCTTGCGCACTCTCCAGGTCCCCATCTCTAACCGCCAGGCGAACCGATGAGCACAAAGACCTGCACGCATATGAACGCCATTCACGACGTGACGCCGAGCGCGCTCGGCTGCGAGGAATGCCTCAAGACCGGCGACGCCTGGGTGCATTTACGGATCTGCCGCACATGCGGGCACGTCGGATGCTGCGACCAGTCGCCGAACCGGCACGCGACCAAGCATTTTCACTCAACCCGCCACCCGATCATCGAGGGCTATGACCCGCCGGAGGGCTGGGGGTGGTGCTATGTCGACGAAGTGATGTTCGACCTCTCGGACCGCAAGACGCCGCATAACGGTCCGATCCCACGCTACTATTGACAAGCCTGACCGCGAAACACCTCCTGGCGCAATCGTCGGTTACAGGAAATCCCATGGACCTCAACCTCAACGGCAAGCGGGCGCTGGTGACAGGCAGCACCGCTGGGATCGGCGCCGCAATCGCCGCGGGGCTTGCCAGGGAGGGCGCGCAGGTCATCGTCAACGGCCGCCTGCCGGAGGCGGTCGAGAAAGCGGTTGCTACGCTCAAGGCGAAATCCGGCGGCGAAGTGATAGGCTTCGCCGGCGACCTTGGAACGGCCGGACCGATCGAGGACCTCGTTCGCCGTCATCCCGAGGTCGATATCCTCGTCAATAACCTCGGCGTCTTTGAGCCCAAACCGTTCGAGGACATCCCGGACGCGGATTGGATGCGGTTCTTCGAAGTCAACGTGCTGAGCGGGGTGCGCCTCTCCCGCGCCTATTTGCCGACGATGAAGCGGGCGAATTGGGGGCGCATCATTTTCATCTCGAGCGAGAGCGCCCTGCAGATCCCGGCGGAAATGATCCATTACGGCGTGACGAAGACAGCGCAGATCGCAGTCGCCCGGGGCCTAGCGGAAACTCTTGCCGGCACAGGTATCACGGTGAACAGCGTGCTGCCGGGCCCGACCAGATCGCGGGGGGTGAACGATTTCGTCGCCGCGCTGGGCTCGGGCGCAAGCTTCGAGGCTGTCCAGAGCGAGTTCTTTCAGAAATTTCGCCCGACCTCGCTTCTCAGGCGCTTCGAAACGCCGGAGGAGATCGCCTCGTTCGTCACCTATCTTGCGAGCCCGCTGTCATCTGGGATCACGGGCGCGGCGCTCCGCGTCGACGGCGGCGTGGTCAAGAGCGCCTTCTAGCGAGAGCCTGCTGCAATTTGGTGGAAGCAACGGCGTTAGGCCGCATCAACCCTCGCCCGCGTCCACCAGTGCGACCGTTCTCGACGCTGGGGCCTAACCAGATAGCGAGTCTCCGCCGGCGCTTTCAAAAACTTCTTCGCCCGGTCTTCGAGCATCTCGTCGGCTTTGGTGACGCGCGCTTCGCGATATCTGAGTTCGAGCAGGGAATGGATAAGAAAGGTCTCGACCATCTTGCCGGGCTCAATCGGGTCCTCGAACATATGCCAGGCGTAGGCGCCGTCGCGCCTGCGCTCGAGACTGACATTCTGCATGACGGCGAGGAAGGCGCTGCTTTCCGACGGGTCGATCAGATACTCGATGATCGCCAGGATCGGTCCCTCGTCGTCCGCCACCCGATTGGCGAAAGAAGGCGCGCGCCAGCGCATGGACGGGGTCAGGTCGTCGGCTTCGCTCGCTTGCAGCTTCCACCGCCATGTGAGCGCGAGGCCGATCAACGTGGCCCCGCCGGCCGCGTAGAGGGCGAACGGCACCCCTTTTGCCGTGGCGACTTCGCCCCACAGAGCGCTGCCCAGCGTCAGCGCTCCGAAATAGGCGGTGAGGAAAATCGCCAGGCCTCGACCGCGCACCCATTGCGGCAGAGCCACCTGCGCCGAGACGAAAAAGGCCGTCAGCGCGATGATCGACGCAGCGCCGGAGATAAAGCTGGCGATGAGCGCCAGCACCGGCTCATGCGCCTCGGCAAGCAGACAGAGAGAGACGACGGTTCCGAGCGCGCCAAGCGCAACCTGCCCGTTCGCGCCGAGCCGCGCCTTTAGCCAGCCCAGCGCAAATGTCGCGACGATCGAGCCGACGCCGATTGCGGCCATAAGCTCGCCATAGATCTCCGCTCCGTCGCGACCTTGGCGGCGAGCCACGAGCGGCAGCAAGGCAAGGTAGGCGCTGGCGAAGGGAAAGAAGGCGATGGCGCGGATGAGCGTCGCATCCATTTCGCGGCTGTAGCGAACGTAACGCAGTCCGGTGGTCATCGCGCTGATCAGGCGTTCGGCGGGAAGCGTTTCTTTCGGTCTTCGCGGCGCCCGCCACCAGATCAAGGCCGCGAGCAAGGCGAGATTGCCGAGGCAGCAGGCCCAGAACGGAATCGCGATGCTGTAGCTTACGATCGCATATCCGGCGATCGCCGGACCGATCGCCCGCGCCACATTGTAGCCCGCCGTGTCGACCGCGATCGCGCTGTCGAGGTCCGACCTCGGCACAAGGATTGGCGTGATGAGCAGCCACGCCGGCGCCGCGAGCGCCCCGCCCACGCCCATGAGGAACGAGGTCCCAAGCAGAGAGAGCGGGCTCCCCAGCCCATACGAAACCACCGCCGCGAAGACGATCGAAATCACCGTCACGATCGCTTCGGCCAAGATCAGGAGGCGGCGCGGGTCCACGACATCGCTCAGCGCGCCGGCCGGCAAGGTCAAGAGGAACAGCGGCAGGGTCGTGGCGACCTGAACCGCCGAGACCAGTCTCGGGCTCGGATTGAGGCTGGTCATCATCCAGGCCGAGCCAGTGTCGAACATCGCCAACCCGACGCTCGAAAGCGACGTCGCGACGAGGATGACCATGAAGGCCGAATTGCCGATGAGGCCAGAGCGCGGTTCGTTCGGGGCCGTCGTCGGCTCGAGGTTCGATTCGCTGGTCAAGTCATCCGCCCGGTTTCCCGACCCCGTTCGGCCCCGAGATTTGCTGCCCGCGTTGCGCGGCTTTGGCAAGCGCATCCTTGAGACCTGCGGCCCTTACACGTTCTGGCCCATGAACGCGCCCGCATTCGCGAGCGCGCGGCGGCCGGGCTCGAGCCGGGCGTTCCAGAGCGGCCAAGCGTGGATCATGTGCGGCCAGATTTCGAGGGTCGTGGAGACGTCGGCGGCGCCGGCGGCTGAGGCGAGGCGGACAGCATCGTCGAGCAGGGTCTCTGCGGAACCGATCTGGATCAGGATGGGCGGCAGCCCCCTCAGATCCGCGTAGAGAGGCGAAAGGCGCGGATCTTTGCGGTCCATTCCAGCCGGCGCGAAAGCCTTGGCCAGCTCCTCGAGATATCCCTTCTGAATGAGCGGATCGACCGCGCCTTTGCTTGCGAGCGTCGCACCTGACATGGCGAGATCGACCCAGGGCGACAGGAGCCAGAGACAGCCGGGCAAGTCCTCGCCCGTGCGCTTGAGCTCTCCGACCAGAGCGAGCGTCAAATTTGCGCCTGCGCTGTCGCCGCCGACAGCAATGTGTTGGGCCGCGTAGCCGTCGCGGCGCAGGTGCCGCCAGACGGTGAGCGCATCGTCGCGCGCGGCCGGAAAAGGATGCTCGGGGGCCAAGCGGTAGGCGATGGCCAACGTCCTCAAGCCGCCTGCCCGCCCAGCCTCGGTCACCAATCGGCGGTGGCTAACAATCGAACCCGAGCAATAGCCACCACCATGAAAGTAGATCAGCACGCGCGAGCCGTCGACGCCCGGGACGATCGACCATTCGCACCTAACCCCGTCGAGATCGACCGCCTCCAGGCTGACATCGTCCGCGACCGGCCAGACTCCCCCTACTTCCTCGATTCGGCGCCGCCGTTCCTGCCAACCCACCGGCCGCGGCTTGGCGTTGAGAAGAGCACGAATGGCGTCGATTTCGCTTTGAGACACGGACGATCCTCCCGCCTTCCCCGCATTCTATGTGGGCAACCGAGACGATCAACCGCGCTCTTGCACAATCAGCAGATCAATTGACGTCGCAATGCAGGCCGTGCCGCTCCGCCAGGATCGGGAGCAGCGACCGGAACATGAGACCGGCCACCCTTTCGTTGCCCCGTTCAGTGAAGTGGACGATGTCGAGATAAAGGTCGTCGTCCCATACGCCGTCGACGCCGGCGGCCATATCGATCAGCGGCGCACCCTCCTCGCGGGCAATGACCTTGACCATGCGGTTATGCGCTTCGTTGGCGGCAATGATGTCGTCGATCGGCTTGAACACCGCGCCGTAAAAGTCCTTGACCTCGCGCGGGCTCTGTTCGTTGACCGCCATTGTCGCGTCGGCGAGCGCGATATCCGCGCCGCTCGCGCGCGCGAGCGTGATGAGCTTGCGGTAGTCGTCGGCATACCGGCTCCGCATGAGCTCAGCATCGGACATCGGCGGAAGAGCGACCGCGCTCGCTTGAGCCGCATTCCGATCGCGCCAATCGTGCGCGGCGCGCTCGATCGTCAGCACCGCGCGGCCGATGAGCGCCGAGGCTCGGGGCCTGACCCCAGGCTCGTTAGGCTCCGGGACCCGCCTCAGGCCGAACGGCAAGAATCCGTTCATCCCGTGCGTGCTAACGATGAGATCGGGCTTCAGCGGCAGGATGTCGCGGCGCAGGCGCTCGAGATTGTTTTCAAGCGTATAGGCCTCGGTTCCGCCGTTGATGATTTCGATCCTGCGGCCGCACGAGGCGCGCCGGTCGAACAAGTCCTGCAGCAGTTCGGGCCATGGCTTCTCGCCATCGCGCAAAGTGGGGCCGAAGGTCTGCGACTTGCCAAGCGCGACAATGCGGAACGCGGCGCCTTTGTCGCGCGGCAAGTCGGGCCCGCGGAAGCCGAGATTGTTGACGTGGATCGTGGTGTCGAACATGCGCCCCGAACTGCCCGGAACCAGCACGAAGGGCAGCTTCTTTTGCGGATCAGGAGCATCGATCGCCGCTCTTATGCCGTCTTCGCGAATCCACTCGTTCAGATAATAGAACCACCAGGTCGCGAAGGCGGTCGGATTGGCGTGCGCGGCGCGATAGGAATAGGTGGGCTGAGCGACTGTCGCGACGAGCGGCAATCCCGTCGAGCTGCGGTAGAGAGCGTCAGCGAAGGGCAGCACGAGCGCGAACAGAAGGAACGCGCGCGCAGCGATTGCGATCGCGCCGGTCGAGAGCGGTCGCGCCTGCTCCACGAACGCAAGGACGAGAACCGCCGTCGCGGCGAGCAAAGGGTAGAATGCGTAGGGCTTGTCGGCCATGAAGGCGTTGCGGGCGAACACGCCCGCGGCGAGCGTGGCGAGAGCGAGCGCACTGATGAGAAGCGAGGGACATGATCGTTGAGCTTCTTTGTGTGGCGCGACGGTCCCAACGGCCTCGGCTGCCGGACCGCCGTAATAGGGGCGCGCCAGGAGGATCGGCCGCTCGAAGCCGGCAAAGAAGATCGTCGACAGCGCCAGGATCGCGAGCACATAGACGGTCAGTTGGAGCGGGAGCGGCGTTGAGGCGATGAGCGGCTTCAGCGCCATGATGACCATGAGATGGAAGAGATAAACCGAATACGAGACGCGCCCGAGAAAGAAGCTCGCGCCTCTCACGATGCGACTGTGAAAGAGGCCCTCGGCCTGCCAGAGGACGCCAACCGCGATCATGCCGAACGCCGCCGAGACATAGGGAAACGCGAGCTGAGCCGAGGGGCCGCCTTTAACGGCCGAGATAGCGACGCCGAGTTCCACCGGGATCATAACCGCAAGCAGCGCGAGCAGCATGCGCAGACGCGCTTGGCCTGAGGCGTCATTGAGCCCAATCGGCGGACGACGCTCGAGCGCGAGATAAAGCAAAAAGCCCCAGACGATGGAGTCGATGCGAAACAGCGTGACCCGGCGGACGTTCAAGTCCCAATCGTGCGGCGCGAACGCCAGCCGCAGCGCCGCGACGACGAGAATGACAAGAACCGCGAAGATCGCCTCGAGCGGCCGGTCGCGTCTCCCGAGCAGTCTTCCGACGAGAAATAGGGCGGGAGCAAACAGCACATAGAACCATTCCTCGACCGCGAGACTCCAGGCGACGGGATAGAAATCGACATGGTTGGCGGAGGAAAAGAGGTTCTCGACATAGAAGAGATAGCGCACAAAATCGGCGGTCATCAGATTGCCGCTCAACGCCGCAATGACGATGAGCGCAACAACGTAGGGCGGGATGGTGCGCATACAGCGCCGGATGAGAAACACGCCGAGATTGCGCGACGGCTTGCCCACGACCCAGTCGACGATCTGCGGCGCGAGCACAAAGCCGCTCAACACGAAAAAGACCTCGACGCCGGCGATCGCGAACGCTTCCGCAAATGCTTGAAACGGCGCGTTGGCGGTCAGATAGTGAGGGATCGCGACCGCGAACGCCGCCGCTCCACGCAGGAAATCGAGCGAGGCGCTGCGCTTCATTTCGGCGCGGTATAGACGAACGGGGCGTTGATCGTTTGACCGGCGAGCGCGAACAGAACGACGAACGCCGCAAGACAGACGATCGCCGCGGTCGCCCATGGGCCTTTGAACAACCGAAGGCTGAGTTCAATCATCCTGTTCAAATCTCCCGAGCATCCAACTCGCGTCAGCCCGGCCATTGCCTCCGTTGCGCCGCCTATCCTATTCGCAGCGCGATGTCATGCGGGTAACCTAGTCTCGTAGGCCGTCCAAGTGCTCCCGGAAGGGCGAGGCCGTTCCTGAAAAGGAACATTTCTGTTCGTCGAAAGTTAGTGTCAGGAGCGCTCTCGCTGGAGCGCGCCAAGCAAATCTGCGAGACTTGCTGCTGGATCGTAACGGCGCCGCACAGGCGATGGGTGATTGGAGTACGGGTTCCTCGGGTTTGGCAAGAAAGATGTCGCAGTGCCGTTCTCCACCGTGCTGTGGCGAACGGAAGCCGGGAAGGCGCCGGCCCCAGATCAGCCTCCATCGTCGGCGGGCAATCCGGCCGCTGCTGGGACAACGACCGCCCAAGGACCGCTCATGGACGGAAACGGACCCGGCGACTGCTGAGGCAAGCCAAGGCTATCCTGACAAGGCGATCCTCAACGTGACCCTGGATCAGCTGAAAGCGCGCCTGACTTCAAATATGCGTCAAGGAGTTCGCACACTCCGATACACGGCCCGCGGACGGCGACCAGCAAATGAAGAAGACCACTCCATAGCAGCCTCCGGAAGAGGTCGATAAACGGCTCGACGTCCCTGATAGTTGTAGAGCTCGACGGGGCGTCACGGCTATCGGCGAACGGAGTTAACGCGAGGCAGCCGCCATCGCCTATTGCGGGGGCGGCGTAGCCGCGAGCGGCCCGATCTGGAGCGGCTTGAGGATGAACTTCACTACGTCTCTGACGGGCGCCGAGGGCAAAGCCTGCTTTGCGCGCGCGTCATGGAGCGCCGCGGCTGCTTGTCGATCACTGTCGTTCGCTGACTCGAGATCGTGCTGGTAGAGGTCGCGGATCCATGGGTCGCCTTGCGCGGGCGCAGCATCCTTGGCCAACTCAAGCCACATCAATCCGCGCGCGCGCTGGCGCGGCACGCCATCGCCCAAGAAAAGCATATGCCCAAGCAGAGCTTCCGAGGGAGCGTGGCCCTTTTGCGCCGCGACCGCCAGCCAACGAACGGCGGCGACGTTATCTTTAGCGAGGCCTCCTGCCCCGACCGTGTACATGTGGGCAAGATTATATTGCGCGTTCGGATCGCCGAAGATCGTGGCTGCGTATTGAAACAATTCGTGCGCTCGGCGTGGGTCAGGCCGCACCTCGCTGTTCGGTATGCCGTTCAGGCAATAGACGCCGACCGCCACGAAAGCATTGGAGATTGCGCTGAGATTTCGCCGGTCCGGTTGGTCTTCGTCGTAGTCTTCGACCATCTGGTTGAAATAATGGTATGCCTTGAGGTCATCCTGTGGGACGCCTTGACCGTCCGCATACATCTCACCGAGTTTCCATCGCGCGAGATCTTGCCCGCTGTCTGCGGCGTAGGTCAGCGCCGCGACCGACGCATCGGCGTCTCCGGCTTTCAAGTCGGCGAGGCCGGCGCGCAGAGCCTGATTAGGATCGGTGAAGTTTTTCGGGATCTTCTCCGAGGGATCGGACGTTGACCCGTCGAAACCAAAGGCGGGCGCCAATCCGAGCGTCATCGATCCAATGATTGCGAAAGCTAAGCGGCGGCGCAACGACGCTGTCTCGACCGCTACCTTCGCACACGCCACGCGCATATCGATCCCGAGTTGCCATCCGCCCGCGTCGCGGTCCTTTGACGGCGCTCGCGACACGGACGACTTTCATCTTGAATGATTTCAAAGTGCGGGCGGTTTATGGCGCAATCGCGGCGCCTTCCAGCCGGAATCTCGACTCGCTAGAGTTGCATGGGAGATGTTGCGCAAAAGCAACATTTCGGGCTTCGAGAGCCGCTTCAAACGCGGCCCAGACGCTCGCGCGCGCCGGTAAGCTTAACAAGTCGCGCCTGAAACGTCTCAAGTCTATCCTGATGTTCGGCGATAATCTCCTCAGGCGCGCGGGCGACAAAGTCGTCGTTCCCGAGCTTCGACTCGACCTTGGCGATTTCGAGCTTCTCCTTCGCGATCTCCCGGTCAAGACGCGCCTTCTCCGCATTGAGATCGACAACTCCAGCGAGTGGCACCGCAACCGTTTCGCCGCGGACGACGAGGAGCAGAGCGCCGGGCGGCGGCGCCTCGGCGGTATCGATTGACCTGACGCGGGCGAGACGCCCGATGCTCTCGCTCCAGGCGCGTGCGCTCCTGGCCGCCCGCTCGCTTGGAGCGATGAGGATGAGCGGCGTCTGGATCGATGGCGCGACGCCCATCTCCGACCTCACCGAGCGCACCTCGGCGATCAGATCGACCACCCAGCCGATTTCCGCTTCGACGGCCTCGTCGACTTCGAAACCTTGGGCCGGCCATGGCCCGAGCGCCAGCGGACCGACCCGCTTGGGGCCGGCTTCCCCCGTGACCGCCCAAAGCTCCTCGGTGAGGAACGGCATGAAGGGGTGCAGCATGGCGTAAATCATGTCGAGCACATGGGCGATCGTCGCTTGCGTCTCCGCCTTGGCCGCCGGGTCGGCGGCGGCGCCTTGCAGCACTGGCTTGGCCAGTTCGAGATGCCAGTCGCAGAAGACGCTCCAGACGAACCGGTAGACGGCGTTGGCGGCGTCGTTGAAGCGATAAGCTTGGATCGCGCCCGCCGTCTCGGCCGCCGCCGAGGCGGCCTCGCCCAGGATCCACCGGTTGAGAGGTTCGCGCGCGGCTGAGGCATCGAAACCCTCGACCCGAACGCAGCCGTTCATCTCGGCGAAGCGCGAGGCGTTCCACAGCTTGGTCGCGAAGTTGCGGTAGCCTTCGATCCTGGCCTCGCTCAGCTTGATGTCCCTGCCCTGCGCCGCCATCGCCGCGAGTGTGAAGCGCAGCGCATCGGCGCCGAAACGACTGATGAGGTCGAGCGGGTCGATGACGTTTCCTTTCGACTTCGACATCTTCGCCCCCTTCTCGTCGCGCACGAGGGCGTGGATGTAGACGTCGTGAAACGGCGCCTCCTCCATGAAGTGGAGACCCATCATCATCATTCGGGCGACCCAGAAGAAGATGATGTCGAAGCCGGTGACGAGCGCGTCGGTCGGGTAGAAGCGCTTGAGCTCCAGCGTCTCGTCGGGCCAGCCGAGGGTCGAGAAGGGCCAGAGCGCGGAAGAGAACCAAGTGTCGAGCACGTCCTCGTCGCGCGTGAACATGTCCGCCAATCGCGCGGGGTCGCCCGCGAGGGCGTCAGCGTCGGCTTGCGCCAAAGCGCCGCGTTCGATGCCGTCGGAGAGCGCCGCGGCATAGGCCGCGTCCTCTGTCTCCTCGACATAGACCGCGCCCCAAGGCGCGTACCAGGCCGGGATCTGATGCCCCCACCAGAGCTGGCGCGAAACACACCACGGCTGGATGTTCTCGAGCCAATCGAAGTAGGTCCTCTCCCAGGTCTTGGGGACGAACTGGGTCTTGCCCTCGCGGACGGCCGCGATCGCCGGCTCGGCGAGCGTCCTGGCGTCGGCGTACCACTGATCGGTGAGCCAGGGCTCGATCACGACATTCGACCGGTCGCCGTGCGGCACCGCGTGCGCATGCGGTTCGATCTTGGCCAGAAGACCGGCGAGCGCCATCATTTCGACGATCCGACCGCGGGCGACGAAGCGGTCCTGGCCATCGACCGCAGCGATGAGCCGCGCGTGGTCGTGGTCGCTCTCCAGCCCCTCGAAGAAATCGACATTGCCCTTGAGCGTCACATGCCCTTGGGCGTCAAGAATATTGACCGCACGGACGCCCTCGGCCTCGTGCCGCTTGCCGACCTCGAAATCGTTGAAGTCATGCGCGGGCGTGATCTTGACTGCGCCGGCGCCCTTTTCCGGATCGGAATATTCGTCCGCGACGACCGCGATCAGGCGGCCGACCAGCGGCAGGCGGACATGGCTGCCGAACAGATGCTGATAGCGCGGATCGTCCGGATGGGCCGCGACCGCCGTGTCGCCCAGCATCGTCTCAGGCCGCGTGGTCGCGACGGTCACCCGTTCGCCGGTCTCTTCGCCCCCCGCGTCCACCACCGGATACTCGAAATAGTAGAGGTGGCCGTTTGGGTTCTTGGCCAGGACCTTGGCCAGCGCCGCGGCGTCAAGCGGAACGCCGTCCGTCCGCGACCACTTGAACGAGCCCTTGGTCTCGATCTGCACCACCTCGAGATCCGAGATCGCGGTCTGGAACTTGGGGTCCCAATTGACGAGGCGCTTGTCCTTATAGACGAGCCCCTCGCGATAGAGCTGAACGAACACTTTGGCGACCGCGCGCGAGAGCCCCTCGTCGAGGGTGAAGCGCTCACGGCTCCAGTCGCAGGATGCGCCGAGGCGCTTGAGCTGGGCCACGATCGCGCCGCCCGACTCCGCCTTCCACGCCCACACGCGCTCGACGAACGCCTTGCGGCCGAGGGCGCGACGGTCCGGCTCCTGCCGCTCCATGAGCATGCGTTCGACCACCATTTGCGTGGCGATGCCGGCGTGATCGACGCCCGGCTGCCAAAGCACGTCGCGGCCGTTCATGCGCCAGTAGCGGCACAGCACATCCTGAAGGGTATTGTTGAGCGCGTGGCCCATATGGAGATTGCCGGTGACGTTCGGCGGCGGAATGACGACGCAGAACGGTCGGGCCGTCGCCCGGTCGGCGCGACCGGCCCGGAAGGCGCCCGTCTCCTCCCAAAGCGCGGAGGCGCGGCCTTCCGCCGCGGCGAAGTCGAACGATTTGTCCATCATGGAATACTGGTCCGCGTTCCCGTCGGAGACGCCGTTGAGATCAGATGGCGGCCTTCCGAGCGGCGCTGGTCGCTACCGACGTGGCAGGCGCAAGCGCCAAGGGCGCTATAAATGCATCGTCCCGGCCGAAGTCAACGCGTGGGCCGCCGACGGCGCCGCCTATTTTCGTCCGCGCGCGACCCTCTGAATTTCATCCCGGACCAGCCGCTCGACAATAACCGGAAGGTTGTCGTCCAGCCACTGCTTGAGCATCGGCCGCAGCATGTCGCGCACCATACCGTCGGCAAGCTCGGCGCTGCGCACATCGAGACCGGCGGACAAGGCCCCGAACGACAAGGCCGCCGCCTCGGTCGCCTGGGGCGACAACAGCGGCTCCTCGCTCGTCTGAAGCGCGACGGCGGCGGGTTCGGCTTCAACCGCTTGCGGCCGGCGCCAAACGACCGTCGGCGCGTTCGCGTCCACGCGCTGGAACGATCCGGAAGTCTCGCCGTGCGGCGCGACGGCGTCTTTGGAATAGACGATCTGCGGCGCAGGCGGCGGCGCCGACTGTGGCGCTTTGGGCGCGGGTCTCTTGGCGGGGTCATCGGCGATGATGTTGCGGATCGAGGCGAGAATCTCCTCCATCGACGGCTCGTGCGCCCGTTGTGCACGATGAATTGCTTCGAAATCGCGCTCGCTGGAATTCGAATTGATTGGGCTCATCGGATCGCCTTGCTCCAATCCAGGGAGCTTTGTTCTACGCGCCTATCGCGAGCTCGGACTGAGTCAACGCCGCCGCCCGAGCGGCGCCTCGATGCAGTCGAATATATGATAGCGGCTCGGAGCCGCCATCTGCAAGCGGCCCAAACCAAACGCCGTCACTGTCCGCTCGGCGTCCTGAGGCCAATCCACTTGCTCTTCACCTGGTCGAAATGAACCCTCGGATCGTACTCGGCGACCGCAAGTCCCAGGGTCGGGATATTCAGCCGGCCAATCGCTGACAGCAACTGGTAAGAATCGACCACCTGGTCGTGTTCGGCCTGAACCAGCGTCGTTCGCGCCTGCAACAAAGCCTGCTGGGCGTTGAGCACGTCGAGCGTCGTCCGCTGGCCGACCTTCGCCTCTTCGCGCACGCCGGTCAGCGCCACTTCGTTGGCGGAGACTGACGCGCGGGCGGCGCGCACCACGCCGACCGCAGCTTGATTGAGGCCCCAGGAGGCGACCACGGCCTGGCGGACCTGGTTGCGCAAGGAATCGGTCTGGATCTCTTGCTGCGAGAGGCTCTCCTTCGCTTGTCGGGTAGCAGCGTATTCCGCGCCGCCTTGATAGATCGGGATGGTGATCTGGCCCGTGATCTGGCCCGACAGCACGTGGAACCCGGGGATCCCGCTTGCGTCGTATTGGTTGGAGATCCCAGCGCTCAACCCGATCGTAGGGTAGAGCGCGCCCTCGGCGATCTTCACCTGCAGTTGCGCCGCGTCGACGCCATGCAGAGAACCGCTGATCGCCGGATGCTCGACTTGCGAGATCGATATCGCCTCGGGCAATGTTTTCGGTATAGGCCTCATGAGCGGCTTCACCGGCGCGAGGCGGGTCGGCTGATCGCCGATGAATTGGCGGTAGCGCGCCACCGCGGCCTGCAGGGTCGCCACAGCGCTGAGCGCGGTGCCCTGGCCCTGAGCCAGGCTCGCCTCCGCTTGCGCCACGTCAGTGCGCGTCACCTCGCCCACAGTGAAGCGGTCCCGTGTCTCGCGCAACTGTTCTTTCAACACATCGACGTTGTTGTTGTCGAGGTCGAGAATGGCCGTATCCTCTAGCACATCCATATAGGCGGTCAGGGCCGAAAGGAGGGTGTTCTGCTCGGTGTTGCGCAATTGCTCCCGCGCGCCGAAGACCTGCGACTCGGCCTGACGGATCGAGTTAAGCGTCCGATTGCCGTTGAAAACCGTTTCGTTGGCGGTGACGCCATAGCCGCGTGGCTTGAGAAAAACCCCTACGCTGCCGGCGGCGGTGTTATTAGCACCAATCTCACTCGTTTGGGCGCGTTCGATCCCGATATTGCCCGTCGCCTCGACGGTCGGCAGGTACCCTGCGTTCGCCTTTGGGACGTTTTCGTCGGCCACCCGGACCGCGGCGCGCTGCGTATTGATGTCCGGATTGGTCAAGTAGGCCTTGACGAGCGCTCCGCCGATCGTTTCCGCCCGACCTGGGCTAACGCCAAGCGCCGCCAGACTGCCCGCCGCCAGGAGCGCTGCGCGCACGAGGTGGGACGTTCTCCAGCTGCACATTGCAGCCAACCGTATTTGAAATGCGCTTGAGCCCCAAATCATCCCGCCTCACGCGCCCTTCACCGCATCGTGAAGTCAAGCGGCCGACCCTCGCGCCGTCGCTTAACTTGCACGTCCAACACAAAAATCAAAGACGCGAGCGCTACAACTGGGACGCACTTTACCCACGCCGCCTCCCGCTCGCTCGCCGAAAGCAGCCAAAACGGCAAGCATCATAGGCGGAGAAATCCCCATCGCGCTACGGGAGCCGCGCCGGGCCGCCGGAATGGCGTCCATTTTTCCGCCGAGCGTCGCAAAGATGAGACACTTGACGCTGCGGAAACTCGTGTGCCGAATAAAAGCCCAATGGCTTAGAAGGCGAAACTCACCTTAGGCCTGAAGCCATCGAGCAGGTCCGCTTTGGTCTCGAACAACGCCCTACGGCTGATCGCCCCGCCGGTCTTTTCATAAAGGACCGCCTGCGAGGGCTCCGAGCATGCGTCGATGCCGACGAGACGGCCGGGATCGGCGATTAGGGCTATGAGACTGTCCGGAAAGACTCCAAATGCCCCCTCGACTACGATGAGGTCGAACGGTCCAAGATCGGCGGCTCCGCTATCGAGCGGCCCAACCACCACAGTGACGTTCGCGCGATTGTGAAGCTCGCTCTTGGCCGCTTCCGCCGCGCCGGCGTCGGATTCCAGGAGGACGACTTTCGCGCCCATGGAGGCAAGAATAGCCGCGCCGTAGCCGGAGCCGCCCGCCACGTCGAGCGCGCGATCGCCGGGAACGACCATCGCCGCCTGAAGCATCCGCGCAAGGACCATGGGCGCCAGCAGGCGGCGAAACTTGGCGCCGCGGGCCGGCAGCTCGCGATCGAGATACGCGAGAGACTCATGGACGGGCGCGACGAAGCGCTGGCGCGCGACGTCTAGGAACGCGGCTAGGACAACCCTATCGACCACCCCTCCAGTGCGGAGCTGGCCGTTGACCATCTGCAGGCGCCGGTCAAGCATCGTCTCGGCGGAAATGTGCGCCCCCTTGGCTCAGACCCCGCGATATGGGGCGGATCGCCGCCCCGGATTAAAAATTCTTGCAGGCCTCGCCCGGAATCGAACCGGGGTGCAAGGATTTGCAGTCGCGTCCGAGGGCATTTTTTAACCCATTGATTTCTGGAGTTTATCCGAGAAACCGTGGGAAAACCCTTGAGAATCAACAGCAGGTCCTTGCGGGCCTAGGCGTTTCGGGCATTGTGCGGCGATGATTGGCGACGAGACGCGCTGACTAATCGCTAACTCGAAACCAACAAGGCGGGCTCAAGGACGCGAACTCCTGCGATGGCGATAAGGGTCGACGAGCGCGCGGTCAAGAGCGCCCCGGCGCCTGCGACGAGTAGCCTATTGGGATGACGAGGTCACCGGATTCGGCGTTCAGGTCTTCACCGAGCCGACGCCACCCCGACGGCGACCGGTCCTTCTTCGTCAACTATCACATCAGCGGAACTGAGCGTCGGATTACTATCGGCTCGTTTCCTGACTGGTCGCCGCGCATCGCTCGCGACGAGGCAAGCGGGTCGACGGAGGTGAGGACCCCGCTTCCGAGAGGCGAATGGCGCACGAGGCACCGAATGTGAAGGATCTCACCGAGCCGTACGCCCTCGAACACCTGCCTGGAAGGCCAAGCAGTCCCAGAAAAACGACTGGGGCTATCATAAAAAATGACATCTTTCCGGTATCACAGGACCGCAAGGTCGCTGGTGTCAACCTCGGCGACATCCAGGCGCTTCCCAAGAAAATAACTGCACGGGGTAGGACCACCTAGAACGACCCAATGCTCGGACCTCAATCATCAGCTCAGTAAACGCGAGGCCCAATCGGAAACCGCGTCCCCACTGCTCATTTTAGCCTCCACCAAACCGTCGATCATGAACGTGGGCGACACGTGAATGCCGTTCTGGCGTGCGTATTTGCTGTGCCATTTGATCTCTCGGTCAAGATCAGGAATGGCGAAGGCGTCACGAAGCTGGATGCCGCTGTAGCCCTCGAGTTCGAGCGACCATGTCATTCGGCGTGGCGTTCAGGTTTGGACCGCCGCAGTGGTGGTCGAATTCGAATTCCTCTCGATGCGTCGCCACCGCCGCCATGACCGCCTTCGCGGCATGCTTACCACTCTCAAGAGTTCGAGGCAGCCAAAACGCATCGTACAACAATGCCCGAGAACAAATGCCAAGGCTGCGACTGAAGCCAAATCTTGACGGTGACGCGATCCTCTCCGGCTTGAGCGAGCAGCTCGTCCAGCTTCCCAAACGCCCTCGCGGAAAATGGGCAGGTCGGTTCGAGGAACATTTCGAACACCCTGGCCCCACGCCCCCAGACAAGCGGATCGGCTCGGAACTGATGCTTCATTCGACCACCCCTGCTTTCAAGATGCGCAGGACAATCCTGTCACCCGAGACCAACAACAATCAACCTCGCGTTTCGACGGCTTGGGAAATCATCAAGTGTGATAACCGGCGCCAAAAAGAACCGCCATGAACACTGTCATTTTCACGCTGCTGAGATCGCCCGGCGAAGATGGCGCCCGCTTGCTTGAGATCGTCGGCCACCGCCGCCGGGCGTATAAATGGGCGTTCGGCGACCTTGTGGAGAGCGGGATGCGACGACGACCTGCGTGCCACGCGCAACAGCGGGCCAGTCGGCTTCCGCTATGACGAGAGTGGCGTTGCCGCGTCCGAAGGCTTCGCGAAGCGCGCGTGAATAAGGTCTACAAACATCTCACGTGCTTCGCTTCGCACATCCTCGGACCAAGCAAGACCAAGCGCCGATTCCGGCCCTTCCACAGAAGACCCCAGTCGAAGAGAGCGGTAGACGACGCCCGGCACCTGCAACTTCGCCGCCCAGTTTGGCACCAGCGCTAAGCCGATGCCGGCGGCGACCAAACTGACCATGGTCTGTTTTTCCGCCGCCTCCAGAACGATTCTTCGCCTCTTCGCCGGCAGCCCGGAACGCGCGCATGATCGCCTTGTAGCTGTGCGGCCTGACTTGTCGGGCCGGAACGATCAACGGCATCAGAGCGAGGTCGTGAATGTCGATTCCATCCTTTGCTGCGAGCGCGTGATCGGACGGCAAGGCGATCACCAAGGTCTCGAACATTAGGAACTCGTATTCAAGGGCGCTCTCGCGGACTGGCGGACGCACAAATGCGAGATCAAGACGGCCCGAAAGCAACAATTGCAGCTGCTGCGCTGACGTGCACTCCACGAGCCGTGTCTCAATCTTGGGGTGCAGTTCTTTGAATTCACCAAGCAAAGCTGGCAGCAGACCCACCGCGGCGCTGTCGATAGCGCCAATGCGCAACGCCGTGTCTTTTGCCCTGGAAAGTCGCCGGATGTTGAGTTCGGCGGCCGCGACTTGTTCGAGGATCGATCGTGCGTCGCGATCGAGAACGACCCCCGCCTGGGTCAACGCGACATGCCTCGTCGATCGGGTCAGGAGGCGCGTTCCAAGATCCTCTTCAAGCATCTTGATCTGACGACCTAACGCCGATGGAAGTATGTTCATGCGCTGAGCCGCATGGCCAAAATGCAAGTCCTCAGCAACAGCGACGAAACATTTCAACTGCTTCAAGTCCATCGCTTCGAGGTCTAGCCCTGTGCTTGCGGTGAACGAACCGTCCCGCAAGATCCAGGCCATGCTCGGAGCGGGCAGCTTCCGCCCGCGCAAACCTCGGAGCACGGCGATTATTGCAAAAAATTGCATAATATTTCGTCAGCAAAGCCGTCTAATCGCTCTGCTAGCTTCGCTTGGGTCGTTCGGTGGCCTTGGTTCGAGCAGACACCCGATGAGGACACGCGTCGCTATCGCCGGATCCCTGCCCGGGCTCGTCGCCGGCCGCTTGTCAGATGATTTCGACGCGTTGTTCGCGGATCGGCGCGATCTGGGCTCAGTTACCGAGCGAATCATGCGCGGGCCGCCGCGGGCGCACGAGGGCGTGCTGGCCCACAGCCTCGATGCGTCGACAGAGCGCACCCGTGGGGCGCGTCACAATATCGCGCCTGTGTTTTCTAGCGGCCAGCCAATTCCCACGCCGTTGTGAGCGATCCGGTGGTGACGATGGAAGTTGGCACCGAGGGCTCCAAGACAGCGCTTCTGAGTTTCCGGGGCATCCATAAGAAGTTCGGGGGCGCCTACGCGCTTCGGCACGTCAGCTTCGACCTTCGAAAGGGTGAGGTGCTGGCTCTCCTCGGCGAGAATGGCGCTGGGAAATCGACGCTGATCAAGATCCTCGCGGGCGTTCACAATCTCGATGAGGGGGAGATCGCGTTCGAGGGCCAGCCCGCGAACCGTCGGATCGCGGAGCTTCCGATCGCATTCATCCATCAGGATCTTGGCCTTGTCGATTGGATGACTGTGGCCGAAAACATGGCGCTCACGCGTGGCTTCGATCGTCGTCTCGGGATTATTTCCTGGGCGCGCTGCCGGACCACCGCGAAAAACGCGCTGAGCCAGATCGGGGTTGATATCGACCCCGATACCAGGGTGCGTTCGCTCAGCAGAACAGAACAGTCGCTTGTCGCAATCGCTCGCGCCATCACCACCGCGGCAAAGGTTGTTGTCATGGACGAACCGACCGCCAGCCTGCCAGCCGACGAGGTGGCTCGCCTGTTCGACGCGGTGCGCTCCATGCGCGCACACGAGGCCGCGGTCATATACGTGTCTCATCGGCTCGAGGAGATCTTTTCCATTGCCGATCGCGTGATCGTTTTGCGGGATGGTCGCGTGGCGGGCGCTCGCGCGATTTACGAGACTGATCCCAACGACCTCGTCCGCCTGATCGTGGGCTCGGCCGTGAAACCTGTCACGCGCACTACGGTCGAAGACACCCGTCATCGGGTCTGGGAACTGGTCGGGGCTGCCGCTGGAGGCGTCGGCCCCGTGTCCTTTTCAGTGAAACCCCGAGAATTGCTCGGTCTGACTGGATTGCGAGGGGCCGGCCAGGAGACCATCGGCCGCGCCATCTTCGGGCTGATCCCTTTCACAGCGGGAGAGTGCCTGCTCGGCGGCAAGGAAGCGGTCGTCAACGATCCGACGGAAGCTATTGCCGCGGGTCTGCGCTTCGCCAGCGGAGACCGGCGGGGGGAATCCATCGTGCAAGGTTTCTCGGTGGCCGAAAACCTGTTCCTCAATCCCTGCATCAAAGATAAGCCGCTCCTGTCTCCTATCCATCCGGGAGCTGAAAGGCAGGCCGCTCGAAGACTGGGCGGCTTCCTCCGGCTGAGTCCTAACGACCCCCAGGCGATCGTCGAGAACCTCTCTGGCGGCAACCAGCAGAAGGTGGTGCTCGGCCGGTGGCTCGACCTCAAGGGCAAGCTCCTGATCCTCGAAGATCCGACCGCGGGCGTCGATGTGGGCGCGAAGAGTGAGATATACCGCTTGCTTTTCGAGGCGTTGGAGAGCGGTCTGTCGATCATCGTTGTCTCGACCGATTTCGTCGAGGTGGCGGCGATCTGCCATCGGGCTCTGGTGTTCAGTCGCGGCGCCATCGTGGCGGAGATTGCCGGAGACGCCCTGAACGCTGAGGCCCTTCTCGCGGCGGCGGCCGTAACACCTGCATCTGGCGACCCCGCGTCGAGGTCACGGGAGGGCGCCCATGGCTCTATCGCTGCAGTCTGACGCGCTCGAACCGACTCGCGCCGAGCTCGCGGGCCTGTCGACCAGCGAGCGAATCCGTAGGCTCCTTCCGGTCTACGGACTGCCTCTCATTGCGCTGTTGCTGATAGCTCTGTTCTCTGCGCTGTTTTCCCGACACGTTTCCGACGCTCGAGAACGCGAACGCGCTTATCGACAACAAAGCCATCATCGCGTTGCTGTCCATGGCGGTGCTCGCTCCGATGGCTGCCGGCAAGATCGATCTCACGATCGGCTTCGGAATCGTACTCTGGCACATTCTCGTGATCAGCCTGCAACTGAACTATCATATGCCATGGTAGGTCGCGGTTTTCCTGGTCCTTCTGCTCGGCGCCGGCTTAGGCCTGATCAATGCGCTTCTGGTCGAGTTCGCCCAGATCGACGCTTTTGTCGCGACGCTCGGCACAGGCACCATCACCTATGCGATTGCCCTTTGGTACACGGGCGGCAGACAGGTCGTCGGGCAGCTTCCTGCCGGCTTCAACGCGATCGATGGCACTCACGTTGGCGGCCTGCCGATCAGCGCCATCTACGTATTCGTGCTTTCGGTGGCCCTTTGGCTCGTCTTTGACTACCTGCCGCTCGGGCGATTCATCTACGCGATCGGGGCCAATCCGCGCGCGGCGGCTCTGAATGGCATTTCGGTCCGCAAATATGTGACGCTGAGCTTCGTCGCCTCCGGGGTGATCACGGCTTTCGCCGGAGTGGTTCTCGCATCGCAGCTGCAGATTGGACAAGCGAGCGTCGGGCTCGACTTCCTACTTCCTGCGCTCGTTGGCGTCTTTCTTGGCTCCACAACAATCAAGCCGGGTCGTGTGAATGTGTGGGGAACGCTTGTCGGGGTGACGGTGCTCGCCGTCGGGATCTCCGGCATCCAGCAACTGGGCGCCGACTTCTATGTGGAGCCTTTGTTTAACGGCGTCACTCTGATCGCCTCGATTGGCATTGCCGGTTATGCGCAGCGCAAGCGGATTGGCGGCGTCAAGAAGAAACTGAGCGCCGCGACGCTTGGCCGCGTCAAATGCGATGGCGCAGCGGCTCGGACCGGCGAGGAAAGCAGCGCGAAGGCCGCCTCGATTCAGGCGCATGTGGTTCCCAACCCTGACTTGCTTCACCGTGCGCACGACTATGTCGAACGCTTGGCCTCCGCGACGAGAGCGATCAAGCAGGCTGAAAATGAGCAAGCCCGTGAACAGGCATGGCGGGCCGCGATGGCCGACGAAGCGATCGGAGCCGAGCTTCGGCGACTGACTATGTCAAGGGCGCCGTAGTGCCCCGCTTGAAGAATAGGGGTCAGCCGCGGCCGAGGCGCTCTGTCCAACGATGTGGGGAAGCACACAAGGCTTTGAGCATCCAAAACAAGGAGTGGGACAATGACCAAACGCATTTTGCTGACTCGCAGACGTTTACTGGAATTCGGGGGCGTTGGAGCGACAGCGCTACCGCTCTTCCATATCGGCAATTCGGCGCTTGCGGCCGAGGGCGATCTTGCGGCTCAGGTCGCGGCGGCTAAAGAAATGGTCGCCAAGGCCGCAGCGAGCAGCGTGCCCTGGGACGGTCCGACGACCGGCCCAAAGGCGCTGTCCGGAAAAACTGTGATACTGATTTCCGAGGACCAGCGTAACGGGGGCGCGTTGGGCGTCAGCGAAGGCGTCACTGAAGCCGCGAAGACGATCGGCTGGAAGCTGACCATTCTCGACGGGGCCGGCGTCATCGCCAATCGTTCGGCCGCTTTCGGCCAGGCGATTGCGCTAAAGCCCGACGTCATCATCGCCGACAACGATGACGCGACCGAGCAGAAGGTCAACATCATCAAGGCCGCGAACGCCGGCATCAAAGTCCTGGGATGGCATTCCAACGTCAAGCCGGGTCCGATGGAAGGCGTGCCGTTGTTCACTAACATCTCGACCGATCCGACGGTTGTGGCGAAAGTCTCGGCCGCGCTCGCCATCGCGAACGGAGACGGCAAGGCGGGTGTTGTGGTCTTCACCGACGCGACAGAGAAGATTTCGGTGATGAAATCGAACGCCATGGCGGCTAACATCAAGGAATGCTCAGGCTGCACCGTGCTCGAAACCATCGACACGCCGCTCGCCAGCGTTTCCACCCGAATTCCACAAATGACCCAGTCCTTGCAACCAACGGTTTGAAAAAAAATGGACGCACAGTCTTGGTATCAATGACGGATTTTTCGACTTCATGGCGCCGACCCTGCGCGCCGCCGGCAGCCCCGGCAGCGGACCGCCGGTCAACATTTCGGGCGGCGACGGCTCAAAGGCGGCCTTCGAGAGAATTCGCGGCGACAACTATCAATTCGCGACAGTCGCGGAGCCGCTCAGCCTCCACGGATGGCAGTTGATCGACGAAGCGAACCGGGCTTTGGCTGGCGTGGAATGGAGCGGCTATGTCGCCCCAACCCACCTTGTGACCAAGGAGAACATCGGCTCCAACGGCGGACCGAATAATGTCTATGATCCGGACAACGGTTACCGAAACGTCTACAAGAAGATCTGGGGCGTCTGATCCGCGGATCCGGTTGTCGAGCGTGATCGGAATTTTGCAGCACGCTCGCTCGGGCGGCTTTCTCGAAAGGCGCTAACCCAGCCTGGAAGCAAGACTAAAGAAAGAGCCATGACACCACACGAGCGCAGTCCATACTCGGCGATCGTAGATCGGCCACGCCTGAAGCCGCCCAATGGTGGCAATGTCATTATCTGGACGATCGTCAACCTCGAGGTGTGGGACATCTCCCGTCCTATGCCTCGGACCGCCATGCCGGCGCCCTCCGGACAAACGATGCTGCCTGACGTCGCTAATTGGGCCTGGCACGAATACGGGATGCGGGTTGGCGTCTGGCGTTACTTCAAGCTGTTCGAAAAGTTGGGCATCCGCCCGACGCTGTCATGCAACGCGCGTGTCTGCGAGGACTACGAGCGGGTCGCAGCGCAGGCTCGTGACGCGGGGTGGGAATTCATGGCGCACGGCTACGATCAAATTCCCATGCACAAGCTCGAGGATCAGCGAGGCACGATCCACAAGGCCATGGACGTGATCGAGAAGTTTACCGGCAAGCGATCGGTCGGATGGCTCGGCCCCGGCCTGACCCAAACGCTCGAGACGCCTGATCTTTTGACCGAGGCGGGCGTCAAATACATTGGCGATTGGGTCTACGATGACGAACCCACCACGATCCGCACGGCCAATGGGCCCCTTGTCACCCTGCCCTACAATTTTGAGACCCACGACATTGCGACGATGGTCCTCCAGCACCACGAGTTTCCTTATTGGGTGACGAAGTGCCGCGACACGCTGGATCGCTACCTGGATGAAAGTTCTGAGCGCACAAAGATAATGGCGATCGCGCTTCATCCCTACATCATGGGCCAACCCCATAGGATCGGCTACCTCGAACAGGCTTACGCGGATATCAACAGCCGCAAAGGCGTGGTGCACATGAACGGGGCAGAGATCCTCGACTGGTACGCCGCCGCGACCTCCACGAGCGCTCCGACATGAACGAGAAAGATAGCCTCTCGCCGGCAAGACTCCGATCGTCGGCGGCGCAACGAAACGGATCGGATCAAGCATCGCGCGCCCTATGGTCAAAGCCTTCCGACTGAGCCAGCGTGATCTCAGTCGAACGCCTTCTTGGCCGTGAGGGGAACGACGGCATGACTAATGTGACGCAAAAGTCGTCAGCGCAGCTAGGGCCAGGCGGGCACTGGCGTAATTGGGTTGGCAACCAATCCTTCATTGCGCGGCACAAAGCGGAGCCCGGTTCCGAAGACGAATTGGCGGCGCTCGTGCATGCGGCCTCGCAGCAAAATCTCCCCGTCCGCGTTGCCGGCTCCGGCCATTCCTTCACGCCCGTAGTCGTAACGAGCGGCCTCCTCTTGAGCTTGAAGAACATGCAGGGGCTTGTCGGCGCTGACCTCGATCGCAAGCGCGTCGTCGTGCGCGCAGGCACGAGGATTGGCGATATCGGGCGCGCACTTAAGGAGATTGGTCTGTCACTTGCCAATCAGGGCGATATCGACACCCAGGCGATCGCCGGAGCCCTTTCGACCGGCACGCACGGCACGGGGATCGCTCTTGGCTGTCTGTCGTCCCAGGCGGTCGGCATGCGGCTGGTTCAGGCGGATGGATCGGTGTTCGAGGTCGACGCCGATCGGGATCGCGAAATGATGGCCGCTGCCCAGGTTTCCGTCGGCATGCTTGGGGTGATGTCGACGATCACGCTGCAGGCGATCCCCGCGTACAACCTCAAAGAGACGCTATGGCGCGAGGATTTCGAGTCCTGCATGGAAAGGCACGACGAACTGGCGAAGACCAACCGCCATTTCAGTTTCTTCTGGTGTCCGGTCACCGAGTCCAGGCGCCTCTACTGCTTGCCCGACGTCGCATCGGTTTCCAAGGTCAAGCGCGAATGCGACGTTTGCGAGATGAAGGTGATGAACCTAACCGACGAAGCGCCTTACTCGAACGAGAAGACCTTGGAGCGGGTCGCCTACAGTTCAGAAATCTATCCGATCGAATACATCCCGAACTTCCACGAGCTCGAATACGCGATCCCGGTCGAAAGCGGGAAGGAGGCCTTGCGGCAAATCCGCGAGCTGATGCTGACGAAGCATACGAATTGCATCTACCCGGTCGAATATCGTTTCGTCGCTGGCGACTTGGGCATGCTGAGCCCTTACTACGAGCGCGCCAGCGTGACGATTTCCGTCTCTGGCGGACCGGGAATTGACTATTGGAGCTATCTCCTCGACGTCGATGCGATCCTCCGGCAACACGGCGCGCGACCGCATTGGGGCAAGCTGCATTTCAATCGCGCGGACGACATGCCGTCGCTTTATCCACGCTTTCATGATTTCCAGGCAATTCGCCGCAAAATGGACCCGTCGGGCCTCTTCCTGAACGATCACTTAAGAAACCTTTTCGAGTGACGCACGCATCGTCGTCAAGCACGGTGAAGGTTGGCCTTAGAGGGCGGCGTCTTAAGCTGTCGACGTCTCTGCACCTAGGGTCAGGACTGATCGATCACAGCCAGAATATGGCGGCTGCGGCGATGCAGATTGGCGAGAAGTGGGTGTGGGCGCAACGGTCGTATGGAGTGTGGATGCGCCGCCAGTCTTTGAGGCGTCCGAACATGTTTTCGATCTTGTGGCGCTGTTTTGTAGAGGACGGCGTCATGGGGGATCGCGCGACCTTCCGATTGGCTTTGGGAGGAATGCAGGCGGCGATGCGGCGCTTTGCGAGGGAGGCGCGGAACCAATCGGCGTCGTAACCCCTGTCGGCCAGAAGTTGCTTGGCTTGCGGCATGGCGGACAGCATCAACGCGGGCGCCCTTGTAGTCGCTCATCTGCCCCTCGCTTAAGAGCATGACGAGCGAACGTCCGTTACCGTCGCAGACCGCGTGCAGCTTGGAGTTCAGACCGCCTTGGTGCGCCCGATATGTCGGGGAACAGGCCCTTTTTAAAAGGCTCGCGGCGGTGCGATGCGCCTTCAGATGCGTGGCGTCGATCATGACCCGCTCGGGCTTGCGGCCCTTATGCGCCAACGCTGCGAAAATCTTGTTGAACCCCCAGACGGCTCCAACGAACAAACCGATTGTAGATCGTCTTGTGCGGGCCATACTCTGGCGGCGCGTCGCGCCAGCGAAGCCCGTTCTCGATCACAAACACAATCGCGCTCACGATCCGACGATCGTCTACCCGCGCGATTCCGTGCGACAGCGGAAAATACCGCTCAATCCGACCCATCTGAGCCTGAGACAGCAAGAACAAATCAGCCATGCCGAAGCCCTCCCCGCTTCCCCTATGAATCAGCCAATCCGCCCCTTGATCCGGCGTGGAAAAGTGACACACATCTGGAAACGTGCGGTCTCCCGCCTGAACCCGCCTCTTCTGGTCGTGAATTGAGGCAGCGTCATGCGTCTCGCTGCACGGCCTCATCGATCGTGCGGCTGTCCATTGCCCTGAGATCCTCGTTCGGCGGCCCAGCGGATCGCCGAAGGGCGCACGGCGCAGCGGCCTGCTGACTTCGATCCCGGCATCTGCGCGGTGCTGCGCCCTCCCTCTTACGCTTGGGTCAGCGAATCGCAAGAGGCGTGGCAACGTTGATCATTCTAAGATTAGTATGATAGTCTCGCCTCCGTTAGCAGCATTGAAAGGAGGGTGAAGGGGCCCAATGAACGAAGCCGCTCACATTGGGCTCGCAGTCGCGCCGACAGTTGTTAACGCAGCGATTCGCCGCTCCGCGATTGAATGCGTGCGAGCGCAGAAGATCGTGCTGCCAACGTTCGCACAACTCTCTTCGCGGGCACCCATTCCACAACACTTCGTCGGCCGCCTTCCGAACGTCGACCCTGACGCGCCCCATCCGGACAATCTTTGGCGCATCCACTGGCGCAACGCGCCTGATCGCCACCGCACAGTTCCTATCCCAGATCATATACTCCTGCCGAAGGCGCTGACTGGCGTCGACGCTCCGATCGTGGTGATGATCGGATCCCGCTTCCCGATGATCGGCGCACACAAAGTGTTACCCGCCTATGCGGGCCTCGTCGTTAGGCTCGTAACGGGTGGCTTCGATCCGGCTCGCCATCATGCGGTCTGGCCGTCGACCGGAAATTATTGCCGGGGCGGCGTCGCTGTCTCACGCATCCTTGGCTGCGACGCTGTCGCCGTCCTGCCTGAAGGAATGAGCCGAGAGCGCTTCGAGTGGCTCGGCCGCTGGGTGCGTGACCCTTCCCACATCGTGCGCACGGTCGGCACCGAAAGCAATGTCAAGGAAATATACGATAAGTGCCGAGAGCTATCTGCATCGCCGGACAACGTCATCTTGAACCAGTTCTCGGCTTTCTCGAACTACATGGCTCACTATGTCTGCACGGGCGAAGCGTGCGGCGCAGTGTTCGAACATTTCTCCTCGAGCCACAAGAACATGAGGCTCGCCGCGTTCGTCTCGGCCACCGGATCCGCCGGAACAATCGCGGCCGGCGATTATCTCAAGGAGCGCCACGGCTCGTCGATCGCGGCCGTCGAGGCTCTCGAATGTCCGACAATGCTCGAGAATGGCTACGGCGCGCATAACATCCAGGGTATCGGCGACAAGCATATCCCGCTCATACATAATGTGATGAACACCGACGCCGTGATCGCCGTTTCGGATCAAGATACCGATCGTCTCAACCTCGCCTTTAACTCACTTGAGGGCGCGGCCTACATTGCTTCCCGAAGAGATATCGATCCGTCGCTGGTGGCAGTCTTCAGTGAGATCGGGATCTCGAGCTGGGCCAATATCCTTGCTTCGATCAAGCTCGCCCGGTCAAAAGACTACGGCCCTGGGGACGCGATCGTGACGGTCGCCACGGACAGCGCACGCCTCTATCGCACCGAGGCCGACGGCGCGCGAAGCAGATTTTTCCCTGGCGGCTTTGGCGTGAAAGACGCCGCGAGCGTCATTGATGTTTGCCTCACGGGAGCATCAACCGAGAACGTGCTTCCCCTAGGTTCGTCCGAACGGCGCCGGATCTTCAACTTGGGCTATTTTACCTGGGTCGAGCAACAAGGGATACCGGTTGAAGATTTCGACCGCCGCAAAGACCAAGACTTCTGGCGCGAGGTCGCTGGCTCAGCGCGCGAATGGGACCGCCTCATCACGGAGTTCAACGGTGAGGCTGGAATCAACTGATCCGGCGCGGCAGCCGCTCGAGGAGGATGGAGTGACGGGGTACGAAGTGCGACCGTACGCGAGGTTGCGTGAAACCCTTGCGCAGCGGGATCGCAGCTTGCGCGAGAAAGTGACGTCGTTGCACGACGCAGCAACTCTTGTGCAAGACGGAATGTCTGTCGGCATTGGTGGGTCAACGATGTCCCGCACGCCGATGGCGATGATCTGGGAGTTGATGCGTCAGCGGCGAAGGCGGCTTACCTGTTCGCGCGGCATCGTTTCGACCGACGGCGACCTCTTGTTCGGTTCCGATATCGCCGACGAAGTTATCACCAGCTGGTTCGCGCAGGGCATTCTCTGGGGTCTGTCCAAGGTCATGCGCCACCATGTCGAGAAGGGCGGCAAGCGGTTCCAGGAATGGAGCCATATGGCGATGGGCATGCGTTTCCGCGCCGGCGGCATGGGCGTACCATTTTTGCCGATCCGCTCGATGCTTGGCTCCGACGTTCTCAAGCAGCGTCCGGAAGCCAAGGAATTTGACTGCCCGTTCACAGGCGAGAAGATACTGCTCGTGCCCGCGCTCAACCCAGATGTGGCGCTAATCCACGTGCACCGCTGCGATCCGTACGGCAACGCCCAAATTGACGGGCTGCAGTTCATGGACATCGATCTCGCGATGGCCGCTGATCGGGTGATCCTGACGACTGAGCGCATCATCTCTAATGATCAGATTAGGCGGGCGCCGGATCAGACCAAAATTCCCTTCTTCTGCGTTGATGCGGTCATCGAGGTCCCCTTTGGCGCGGCCCCGCACGAGTGCTTCGGGGTCTACGAGCCGATGATGCGTCACATGGAGGCTTATGTGGAGAAAGTGAACGCTGAGCCTGTCGAAGGCATGCGCGCCTACCTTGAGCGCCATGTCTATGAGCCGAAGACGTGGACCGACTTTCTGTCGCTGATAGGCCTGGACGGCCTGCTTGAGGCCGCCAACAAGGGACGCAGTATCTACAATGACTGACAGCCAAACCTGTACAGCCTCCGAAATGCTGGCGATCTTGAGCGCGCGCCAGCTTAAGGACGGGCAAGTTGTATTCGCGGGGGTCGGCGTTCCCCTCCTTGCGGCGACGCTTGCTCAGAGACTGCATTGTCCAGGCCTCACGATCCTTTTTGAGGGCGGCGTTGTTGGCGCGTTCGTGGAGCCCGGGAAGCTTCCGCCCTCGACCAACGACCAGCGGTGCACCAGGCGCGCGAATATGGTGCTCGGCAGCGCAGACGTGTTGCTGTTGCTGCAGCGCGGCTATGTCGATGTGGGCTTCATGGGAGGAGCACAGATCGACCAGTTCGGTAACCTGAACTCTTCTTTTATCGGCGATCCTGCCGCGCCGAAGACGCGCTTGCCGGGCACCGGCGGCGGAAACGACATCGCGAGCCTCGCAAACATGATTGTGGCGATGAAGCACGAGAAGAGGCGATTCGTGGAGAAGGTCGACTTCATCACGAGCCCGGGCTTCATCCTCGGACGGAAGACACGCGCTCAAAGCGGCTTGGCCGCAGGCGGCATGTTCCGTGTGATCACCGAGCTTGCCGTGTTCGGTTTCGACGACGAAACGCGCCAAATGAAGGTGCTGGCCCTCAATCCCGGCGTAGAACGAGCGCAGGTTCAAGACAACACCGGCTTCGAGCTGCTGTTCGACGAGGCTCTTTCGATGACCGAACCGCCAACAAGTCGCGAGATTGAAGTGTTGCGGATTCTTGATCCCGACCGTCTGTTCACGGCTTGAGGAAGTCGCTCCGGAGAAATGTTGATGAAGAGTCTCGCCAAGACGTTTGGCGTCGCCGCGCGGAACTTCACCGCCTATCCAGAAATGCCCAGCGCGAAGGCGCTTGTCGAATATGGCGTCCGCGTCGAGGAGCTTGGCTACGACTTGGTATGGGTGTGGGACCATATCCTGCTCGGCGTCGAACCGAATTTCCCGATTGTTGATTCACTTACCGTTCTGACCGGAATCGCAGCCTGCACGAGCCGTTTGAAAGTCGGCACCGGCGTCCTTGTCTTGCCTCTGCGCAATCCCGTCACGCTCGCCAAGCAGCTTTCGAGCATCGATCACCTTTCGGAGGGGCGCCTCATCATGGGCATGGCGTCTGGCTGGTATAAGCGCGAGTTCGACGCAGTCGGCATTCCGTTCGACAAGCGCGGCAAGCTCATGGACGAGAATCTCGAGATCATGAAGCGACTGTGGATGGAGTCGAAGGTCGACGGAAAGTATCTGAATCACAACATTTCCGCCGCAGTCATGTATCCCAAACCCTATCAGAAGCCCCGCATGCCTGTCCTGATCGGCGGCTACGTGGATAAGGTCTTGAAGCGCGCGGCCACCGCGGGCGACGGCTGGCTCACCTATTTCTATCGTCCCGCTGACTTCAAGAAATCGTGGGATAAGATTCTGAGGTTTCGCCGTGGAGGCTGGCAAAGATCCCGACGCCCTGCTCAACGCCTCGCAGCTTCCGATCATGGTAGGGCCGTCCAAGGAGGCGGTGCGCGAAGAGATGATGGACTGGCTGAATAAGGAGTGGGACTTTCCCGCCCATAGCGACTGCTCGCGGGAAAGCGCAATCATGGGCACGGTCGATGATTGTGTGTCGCAGCTGCGTGAGCATTTCGCCGTCGGCGTGCAAAAGATCATCTTCGTTCCTTACAAGTACCGTCCGGATCAGATCGAGACGATCGCGCGCCAGATCATCCCGCGGTTGAAATCGCTTTAATGGATGGCGGGACTAGGAAAGAAGGAAAGGCCAATGACCGATCCCAACCATAAGAAAATTCTCGACAAGGTCGACGCCAGCCGCGAGCAGGCCATCGGCTTCTTGCAGAAGATGGTCGCCATTCCGAGCGTCACAGGAGATGAGGCGGCGATCCAAAGGTTCGTGTTGAGCTACATGAAGGAGATTGGTCTCGAGGTCGATCTCTGGGAGACGGACTGGGAGGCTCTCAAAAAGCATCCCGGCTATCGACCGGTCCAGCGCGGTTACGAAGGGCGCCCCAATATCGTGGGCGTGCTGAAAGGCACAGGCGGTGGCCGGTCGCTGCTGCTTAACGGCCATACCGACGTGATCCCGGTTGGCGAGGGTTGGAGCGACGATCCTTGGTCCGGACGAATCAAGAACGGACGCATCTATGGGCGCGGATCTTGCGACATGAAGAGCGGCGTCGCGAGCCACATCCTCGCCGTGCAGTACCTTAGGGAACTTGGTCTCACTCCCAAGGGCAACGTCATGATCAATGTCGTTATTGACGAGGAGGTGAGCGGCCACGGCACCCTCGACACCGTGATTCGGGGCTACAAAGCCGATGCCGGCATTTCAGGCGAGACCAGCGACCTCGCCGTGCAACCAGCCTGTATTGGCCGGATCTGGTTCGAAATCGAGATTCAGGGCAAGCCGGCCGGGATCCAGAAGCGGTACGAAGGCATTAGCGGCATCGATCTCGGCAACAAGATCGCCAAGGCAGTCGCGGATCTGGAGGCCAAGCGAATCGCGACCGTAACTCATCCACTCTATCCTAGCGCGATCGATTCTTTACCGTGCATCGTCGGTAGCTTTCAGGCGGGCGGATATCCGAGCGCCTTCCCGGCAAACTGCCTTTTGAGGGGCAGCATCGGCACGGTCCCCGGCGAGGATCACAATGGCGTCAAGCAAAGCCTTGTCGATCAGGTAGCGCGCGCCGCCGCGGCGGACCGTTGGATGAAAGATCATCCGCCGGAGGTGAGGTTTGTCGGTTACGACGCCGAGGCGTCCGAGATCCCACGCGATCATCCAATCGTCGATACTGTGTCGCGCGCGTATACTGAGATCACCGGCAAGGCTCCCGTGATCAGCGGGCGACAGGGGGCGGCGGATACGCGCTTTCTCAACCTGTACGGCAATACGCCGACAGTCATTTTCGGACCCGGTTCGACGGCTGTCATGCACGCCGATGACGAGTATGTTTCGATCGACGACTACCTCACGTCGATCAAGGTGATGGCGCTCGCGATTTACGACTGGTGCAACGCCGAACCGCTGCGCCGAAGCGCATAAGGCGATCGCTGTGGCTGGTTGAGTGGCGCCTCTCGCGGGTTGGGAAGGCGCGCCGTACGACTTAGCCAGGAGCTGCGGCTAAGGAAGGCTATGTGATGAACCATCAGGGCGTAGGCGCCTCGGTTAAGCGCAAGGAGGACGACCAATTCTTACGCGGCCGAGGCCAGTTTGTCGGCGATATTCACTTGGCGGGAATGAAAGACGTCGCCTTCGTCCGCTCGCCGCTTGCCCACGCAAAGCTGCGTGCCGTCCACATTCCTGAGGAGTATCGCGGCAAGGCGTTCGCCGCCGCGGACCTGGTCGGCGTGAAGCCAATCGTCGCGGTTTCCGCCCTCCCGGGATTCAAGGCGTCTGAGCAACCGGTGCTCGCGAACCAAAAAGTGCGACAGGTGGGCGAGCTCATCGCGATGTGCGTCGGCCGGACGCGGGCCGAGGCTGAGGATGTCGCCGCAAGCATCGAGGTCGACCTGGAGGAGCTGCCGGCCGTGCACGACATGCTAGCGGCGCGCTTGCCGAACGCGCCGCTCCTGCATGAGCACTGGGGCGACAACACGTTCCTTGAGACGTTCGTCGACATCAATATCGAGGCCGCGCTTGACGCGCCGATCAAGGTCACGCGCGAGATTTCCACCGCGCGCCAATGCATGGCTCCTATAGAGGGCCGCGGCACGATCGCTTATTGGGACAGCCGCATGGACCAGCTGGTTTTGTACACCGGCAATCAGATGCCGCATATCGTGCGCACGGGGCTCGGGGAATGTTTGGGGCTGATGCAAACTCAGGTCCGCATCGTCTCGACGGATGTGGGCGGCGGCTTTGGCTACAAAGGCATTCTTCTGCCGGAGGACGTCTGCCTCGGCTGGCTGGCGATGCGCAGCGGCCATCCGGCGCGTTGGCTCGAGGACCGGCGCGAGCATTTGACCGCCGGCGCCAATTGTCGTGAGCATCATTACTGCATCACCGTCTACGCAGATCGGGACGGAACGCTTCGCGGGGTCGACTGTGAAGCGACGGTCAATTCGGGCGCCTATTCCTCCTATCCCTTTTCAGCCTGCCTTGAAGCGGCGCAGGTCGCGAGCATTCTCCCCGGCCCTTACGATTTCCAATCCTATCGTTGTCGCACTTGGTCGGTCGCGACCAACAAATGTCCGATCCTTCCCTATCGCGGCGTCGCGCGGACCGGAGTCTGCTATGCGCTCGAGCTAATGCTCGATCTTATCGCGCGCGAGGCAGGGCTTGAGCCCTTTGAGGTGCGAATGAAGAACCTCGTCCGGCCCGAGCAAATGCCGTTCGACAACATCACGAAAAAGCATTTTGACAGCGGCGACTATCCCGAGGCGCTGCGGCGAGCGCTAGATGCGGCCGACCTCAAGAGCGTTCGTGAGCGCCAGAGGCGCGGCGAGCCGGACGGACGCCTCATCGGCATTGGTCTTGCGGTCTATTGCGAGCAAGGCGCGCACGGCACCTCGGTCTACGCCGGGTGGGGCATTCCCATGGTGCCCGGGCATGAGCAGGCGACGGCGCGCATGACGCCCGACGGAGGGCTTGAGTTGCGGGTCGGCGTCCACTCGCATGGGCAGAGCATGGAGACGACTCTCGCTCAGGTGGCGCATGAGATTCTCGGTATTGAGATCGCGAACATCAAACTTGTCCATGGCGATACGGAATACACGCCCTATTCGACCGGTAGCTGGGGCTCGCGCGGTGCCGTTATGGCTGGCGGAGCGGTGGCGACTGCGACTCGCGAAGTGGCGCGTCTCGCAAAATCAATCGGAGCGCACCTCCTACAGACCGACGCCGAATCCGTCGTGCTGCGCGACGGCGCAGTCCACGGGCAATCGGGCAGCGTCAGTCTCGCGGAGATCGCTCACACCTGGTATCGGCGCCCGCAGGACCTTCCGGCTTCGGTTGATCCACGCGGCCTCGAGGCGACGCTCGGTTATAAGCCCGGCCGTGACTCCGGCACCTTCAGCTACGCGGCCCATATCGCGACCGTAGCGGTCGATCCTGAGACTGGAGGCGTTGAGATTGTCGATTACGTCATCGTCGAGGATGGCGGCAAGCTCATAAATCCGATGGTGGTCGACGGCCAGATCTATGGCGGGTTCGCTCAGGGCGTTGGCACGGCTCTCTACGAGGAGATGAACTTCGACTCCTCGGGCCAACCGCTGGCTTCGACCTTTGCGGATTATCTCCTGCCGGGTCCGACCGAGATTCCCGCGCCTCGGTTGCGCCATATGGAGACAGTTGCACCCTACACGGAATTTGGCGTGAAAGGGCTCGGCGAGGGCGGCGCCATTGCCCCGCCAGGAGCAATTGGAAACGCTGTCAACGACGCTTTGCGGGTTCTCGGAGCCGAAGTCTTTCATTCGCCGACGACGCCGCGCCGCGTACTTGAGGCGATTGCGGCAGCAAAGCGTGAGCGAGCGCCAGTCGTGTTAGAGGAACTGCCGGGGTGAAGCCGGTCAATTTCGACTATGCCCGCCCGAAAGATGTCGAGGCTTCCCTGTCGCTGTTAGCCGGAGCGGGAGTCTCCGCCAAGGTGGTTGCCGGCAGCCAGTCTCTGGGGCCGATGCTCAACATGCGGCTCGTGCGGCCGGACCTTCTCGTTGATGTCACTGGCATCGACGAACTTCGGCAGGTGAAAGAAGACGCGGACGGCATCGTGATCGGCGCCTGTATTACCCACTCCGATATTGAAGACCGCCGTGTCCCGGACGTGACCGGCGGCGCGCTGCCCCGCGTCGCGCATAGCATCGCTTATCGCGCGGTCCGCAATCGGGGAACGATCGGTGGCAGTCTGACCCACGCGGATCCGTCGGCTGACTGGATTTCGATTCTCGCTACGCTGGGCGCGTCGGTGACGCTGCGCGGCCTGCAAGGCGCCCGTACAATCCCCGTCGAGGACTATATGCTTGGCGCGCTTGAGGCGGATCTCCGGCCAGGAGAACTGCTCGTCTCAGTGAAGGCGCCGCGGCTCAGCCGGTCAGCCCGATGGGGCTATTACAAAATCTGTCGCAAGACTGGCGAATTCGCGCATGCTATTGGAGCCTTCGTCGTGGATCCAGATCGTGGCGTTTGCCGAGCGGTCATCGGCGCGACTGAGTCGCGCCCGATCGTCATCGCCGACGCCCGCCACGTCCTCGCCGACGGCGCTCCGGGTCGCTTCGACGGCCGAGCCGCCGACGAGTTGGCAAGCTCTGGCGGCATAAGCGATCCGCTGGATCGCCAGACGCATGTCGTCGCCCTGCGGCGAGCCGTGGAGCGGGCCACAGGCCGATGAACAAGGTCACCCTGACGGTCAACGGCAGCGCGCTGAGCGCCGAAGTCGAGCCGCGCACGCATCTTGCCGACCTGTTGCGCGAGACGCACAACCTTACCGGCACTCATATCGGCTGCGAGCACGGCGTCTGCGGCGCTTGCACCCTGCTCGTCGACGGCGCGCCGATACGCTCCTGCATCACCTTCGCGGTCGCTTGTGAAAACGCCAACGTCACCACCATCGAAGGCCTCGACGAGGACGAAATCGCGCGCGAGCTGAGGGCGGCGTTCACGGATCACCACGCGCTCCAATGCGGGTATTGCACGCCTGGCATGATCGTTTCCGCGCGCGATGTCGTGTTGCGCATGGAGGCGCCCAGCGAGCATGACATCCGGGTCGAGATGAGCGGCAATCTCTGCCGATGCACCGGTTATGTCGGCATCGTGCGCGCGATCCAGAGCGTCATTGGCGATCGTCGCGCGCGCGGTGTTGCGGCTGTCTCCAGGGGCAATCGTGACCGACTGGGTCCTGCCGGATCGGGGCGCGCAGACGAAGCGTACATGGCTCCCGTCACCGTTGTTTCCGCTGTCGTTCGCGCCGCCCCACACGTGCCTGCAGGCGCGGGCGCGAACCTCGAGACCGAGTGGAAGCCGCAGGTCGAGTTCCGGCGAAGCTTCGTCATCGCACACCCGGTTGAAAAGGTGTGGGCCTTCTTTGGCCAGATTGAAGACGTTGCGGCTTGCCTCCCGGGCGCGTCGCTTGACGGCGGCGAGAAGGACGGCAGGGTCGACGGCAAGATCAGGGTAAAGGCCGGTCCGATCTCGGCCGAGTTCAGCGGTGTCGCCCACATCACGCGCAATAATGAGACGCGGCTCGGTACGATCGTGGGGGCCGGTCGCGACGCGCGCAGCAACTCCGCTACGCGAGGCATGATCACTTATTCCATCACGCCGGACGAGGGGGGCGGCTCACGCATCGATGTCGATGTCGGCTACACCCTGACGGGAATGCTGGCGCAATTCAGCCGCACAAGCTTGGTTCAGGATCTGGCGAGCCGTCTGACGGCCGCCTTCGCGAAAAACCTCGAGGTGCGCCTTTCCTCTCGGAACGCCGGCTCGGCGCCGCTCGTGGTTCGCGAACTCAACGCTGGTTCGCTGATCGCAGAGGTGCTGTTCGGTAAGGTGAGGCGCTTCTTCGGAAGATTCTTCGGCCGCTCCTGACCTGCTTGCGCAGGCCCATGGTTTGGTAGTGGCGGTCGCGAGCTGGAATGCTTGTCCTATCTGTCGTATGAAGAGCCGATGGGGAAATTTTCCGCGATATACGACCGCAGCCGTGTGCCGCTCTATCTTCAAGTCGCCTCGGTGATGCGTCAGCGTATCAATTCTGGCCGCTGGGCCGAAGGCGAAAAAATTTCGACACTCGAGGAGCTGGAAGAGGAATTTGGCGTGGCGCGGGTGACGGTTCGCCAGGCGATCGAACTGTTGCGCGCTGAGGACCTCTTGCAAGCTCAGCAGGGCCGAGGCACCTTCGTTTCTGGCAGACCAGCGAACAATCGCTGGCTCAACCTAGCGACCGATTTCGACTCTTTGGTCGAATCGATCCGCAATAACGTGCTGAAGCGCGTGTTCATTCAGCGGGATGCCGAGCCGCCGGCGCTCGTTCCGGACGAAGGGACTCCTGCAGAGGCCTATACTTTTTTGAGGAGCGTCCAATTCAACGGCGGCAGACCTTTTTCGGTTGTCAACCTGCACCTCGATCAGACGCTGTTCTTGCGAGACGGCAAGCGCTTTACGCGTTCAGCCGCGCTGCCGAAGATCGTCGAGATGGAAGACGTAGTTATTACTCACGCGTATCAAACGTTCACGATCGGCGTCGCCGATCCCGAAACCGCCGATCTACTTGAGATCGGGCTCGGCGAGCCGACTGCCGACTGCCACCTGACCGTCACCGACGACAACGGCGTTGCGATATACGTCGCCGACATCCACTACCTCAAGAATTGCTTCGTCCTGCGCAACGACCTGCTCAAGCGCGGCTCCGAGCGACGATAGCAGGCGACAGCGCGGAGCGTCCCCTCGCAGGTGCGGCGGTCGAAGTCCAGCAACGACTCGAGCCGGACCGCGCGCCCAGCGCTGTTTGCTATTGATCCGCCGAACAATCTGGGTGATAGTGGTACTAAGGATAGAATGATAGTGTGACGTTGTGAACGCCGGGGTTGGGGCGCTTCTCCGAAGTCGGCGGTCGAGGCGTCAGTAACGCGTTCGATGCTCGATGTGGGTCTACGCATGCGTTCGCGAACCCGGCTAACGAGTCGAGCGCCCAAGTCGGAAAAAGCAACATTTTTGCTTGATGGCGGGTAGTGCAGCGCGTGAACAAGAAGGGGAGAAGGTCGATGCAACGGAATCTTCTTAAAGCGGTGCTCTGCGCGGCTGGGACGTTCATGTTGGCGGGCGCCGCATTCGCTGAGGACGCGGTGAAGATTGGCGTCACGCAGCCTCTCACCGGCGCTTTCGCTGCCGACGGCAACTATGTGGCGCAAGGCGCCAAGCTCGCCGCAGAAGCTATCAACAAGGCGGGCGGAATAGACGGCAAGCAGATTCAGCTCGTCATCGAGGATAACAAGTCGAACCCGACCGAGGCGGCCGCCACCGCCGAGCGTCTCATCGTCGAGGATAAAGTCCCGGTCATGTTGGGCGCGTGGGGCTCGTCGCTCACACTCGCCGTCATGCCGAAGCTCCAGGAATATAAGGTGCCGATGGTGGTGGAGACGTCCTCGTCGGGCAAGATCACCACCTCGGGGAACCCTTACATCTTCCGCATCAGCCCGACCTCTGAGATGGAGGCGAAGGCCTTCGCCCCGCTGGTGAAGACCATGGGCATTAAGAAGGCGGACTTCCTGGCGACCAACGACGATTTCGGCAAGGGCTCGATGCAAGAGTTCACCAAGATGCTGAAAGCGAACGGCGTCGCGATCGGCGCTTCCGAGACCATGGGTGAGGATGCGACCGATCTCTCCGCCCAGCTTGCCAAAATCAAGGCCTCCGGCGGAGATACGATCTTCGTCACCACTGACGTCAAACAGCTCACCCTGATTCTGAAGCAAGCCAAGGATCAACAAGTGACCGCCCGCATCATCACGACGGGCGGCTCGGTCTCGCCGGACCAGCTCATCGAGCAGGCGGGCGAGGCCGCGAACGGCTCCTATCATCTGGTTTTTTTCACGCCCTGGTTCCCGGACGCGGTGAAGAATCCCGAGACTGCCAAAGCGTTCATGGACGCCTGGAAAGCCGCCAAATACGATGTCGGCGGGCTGACCGAAGGCTTCCGTGGTTGGGACGGGGTCTACACCATCGCGGCGGCGATCAAAGACGCCGGCGGCAAGGCCGACGCGCAATCGATCGCCAAGGCGTTGTGGGGCGTCCACGTCAAGGGAGTCAACGGCGACATCGCCTTCTTCAAGCAGGGCCCCACCGGCAAGGAGAGCGGCCAGAGCGTACCCAGCGTCTATCTGGTGAAGATTGACGGCGGAAAGGTCGTCAGGCAATAGCGGCCGCCGCCCAGACGTAAAGGCTGGCTGTGTCCGCCGACGAGGCCCGATGAGATCTCGGGCGTGAGTTCGCACGAGCCTTACGCAACCCGCATGGGTTCCCCAGCGAAGAGCTTGATCAAGTTGCAGCTCTGAGTGACGCCGGCGTGAACGAATTTTTCCAGCATTGTGTAAACGCTCTTATGCTCGGCGGCATCTACGCGCTGCTAGGCATCGGGCTGACGCTCATCTTCGGCATCATGCGGGTGGTGAACTTCACCCACGGCGAGCTCTATAGCTTCGGCGCCTATATGATGTTCGCGTTGGTGATGCTTTTGCATATGAACTTCTTTCTGTCGTTGGCGCTGGCGATGGCGCTCGGCGTCGCGCTAGGCGCTGCCATCGAGTTTGTGCTGCTGCGCAAGTTGCGCGGAGCGGACATCGATACGACGATGCTGGTGATGATCGGCGCCTGGATCGCCATGCAGAATCTTGAGCAGCTTGTATGGTCAGGCGTCGCTAAATCGATCAAGATCCCCTTCCCGTCGACCCCATTTGTGCTCGGAGGGCTTTCGGTCGCCTGGAGCCGGCTGTTCGTGTTCGTCGTTGCGATCGCACTGATCGTTGGCGCCTACGCCCTCGTTGACCGCACCCGGCTCGGCCGCGCAATGCGTGCGACCTTTCAGGACAATGATGCGGCGAAGCTGATGGGCGTTGACATCGATCGAGTCCACCTCTCGACTTTCGCGCTCGGCTCCGGGCTCGCTGCAGCCGCGGGAGCGCTGCTCGGTCCCGTCTTCGTCGTGACGCCGGGGATGGGCGATCTGGCGGCGCTCAAGGCCTTCGCTGTTGTCATTCTTGGAGGGCTTGGAAGCATCGCTGGCGCCACCATCGGTGGTTTCCTTCTCGCCTTTATTGAGGAGATGGGCGCGAGCTATGTATCGTCGGGGTATCGCGACGCCATGGGCTTTCTGCTCATCATTCTCGTTCTGATCGTTCGCCCGACGGGATTGTTCAGCCGCAAGGAGCGGATCGGATGAGTCGCCTCGCAACCGTGGCGTTACTCGCCTTTCTGTTCTCGATCCCGCTTTGGGTCGGCAGCCTGTACGTTTTGCATGTCCTGATCATCACGGGGATCTTCACGATCGCGGCGATGAGCCTCAATCTGCTGCTTGGCTACACCGGCCAGCTTAGTCTCGGTCACGTTGCTTTCTTCGGTATCGGCGCCTATGTGTCGTCGTTGGTGTCGCTCGGCTTTGCGGTCCATCTCACGCCCCACTCGCTAGTGACACTCGACCCGCAGCCCGTCTGGCTCGGGATGTTTTGGGCCATCGCCATCGCCGGCTTCTGCGGGTGGGTGCTCGGCCGCATTTCCTTCAAAGTGCGCGGCGCTTATTTCGTCATCGTCACCATCAGCTTCGCGGAAGTCGTTCGGCTGGTCGCGCTGAACTGGGACGAGCTCACCCAGGGTCCAATGGCGCTCAACAACATCCCGCCGCTTGCCCTGTCGATCCCCGGAGTCTTCGAATTCTCATTCATCGGCAAGGTCGCCAATTACTACCTCGTTCTCGTCGCAGCGATCGTCGCCTATGTGGTCATCGCCCGGCTCGTGCATTCGCGGGCTGGCCGAGCGATGATCGCGCTCAAGGAGAATGAGCCGCTCGCCACCTCGGTCGGGATCGAAGTGACGCGCTATCTCGTGTTATCGGCCGTGGTCTCGGCGGCGATCGCCGGGGCGGCGGGAGCGCTCTACGCGCAATACATCCAGATCGTCGACCCGAACATCTTCCTATTCATCTATACCGTGACGATGGTCATCATGGTCGTCGTCGGCGGCAAGGGCACACTCGCCGGCCCGATCGTCGGCGGCTTAATTTTCGGACTCCTGCCGGAGGCGCTGCGCTCGCTGCACATCGGGCCTGAGTTGCAGTGGGTCGCGTACGGCGTGCTGATGATCGTGATCGTCTCCTTTCTGCCGAACGGCATCGTGCCGGCGCTCGCCGCCCGGTGGAGCGATCGCAGTCGCGCGACCGTTGACGCGGCCGAGAGGCAGATCGCGAGATGAACGACATTCGGACCGCGCTTTCGGTCGATCGGTTGTCGATCCGCTTTGGCGGCGTGACGGCGGTCGAGAGCATGAGCTTCGAGGTCCCCGAACGGCAGGTGCTGTCGCTGATCGGGCCGAACGGCGCCGGCAAGACCTCAGCGTTCAACGCGATTACCGGCTATCTTCCCGCCGCCGCGGGCGACATCGTCTATCGCGGTGCGCGGCTCAACGGCCTCAAGCCGAGCCGCATCGCCGCCCTCGGCGTTGTGCGCACCTTCCAGAAGACGAGCGTCTTCGCCGGACGCTCGGTGCTCGACAACATTCTTATCGGCCTGCATTTGCAGTCGCGGCAGCATCCGCTCGCCATCATCCTCGGCCTACCGTCGGTCGCGCGCGAGGAAAGGCGCCTCGTTGAAAAAGCGCGAGAGGTGTTGGATTTCCTCGGCATTGAGTCGCGCAAGGACGATCTCGCCTCCTCGCTTGCTTATGGGGAACTCAGGCTCCTCGAGGTGGCGGTGGCCCTCGCCGCCCGGCCGACGCTCCTTCTGCTGGACGAGCCGGTTGCGGGCATGAATTCGACCGAGACGGCGAGCTTCATGGAGACCCTCGGTCGGATCCGAGCCCTTGGGGTCACCGTTGTCCTTGTCGAGCACGACATGAAGATGGTGATGCGCGTGTCGGATCGGGTTGTGTGTCTCAATCAGGGTCGCATCATAGCTGACGGCCCGCCGGCGGAGATCCAACGCCATCCGGACGTCATCCGCGCCTATCTCGGCGAAAGGCATGCTCGTGTTGAAGGTTGAGGGGCTGACCTGCCGCTACGGCAAGATCACAGCCGTGAGCGAGCTGTCGCTGGAGGTTCGCAAAGGGGAGCTCGTGTCGCTGATCGGCGCTAACGGGGCCGGCAAGACCACGACGCTCAAGGCGATCTCTGGGCTCATCGCGCCGGCGGGCGGCCGGCTCATCTTCGATGGCGAAGACATTACCGGCGCCTCTGCCCGGCGCGTTCTTCAGCTCGGCGTCGCCCACTGTCCGGAAGGGCGGCGCGTATTCCCCTACATGACTGTCGTCGAGAACCTGCAGATGGGCTGCCATCTGCGCCGTGACGCGCATGAAATCTCGGCCGACATGGACAAGTTCTTCGAACGCTTCCCGATTCTCTATCAGCGCCGCACGCAAATGGCCGGCACGCTCTCGGGCGGCGAGCAGCAGATGCTGGCGATTACCCGGGCGCTCATGTCGCGCCCTAAGCTCGTCATGTTCGACGAGCCCTCGCTCGGTCTCGCGCCGAATATCGTCGATCGGGTCTTTGATGTGATCAAAGGCATCCAGGCTGCGGGCGCCACAATCATCATGGTCGAGCAGAACGCATTCGCTGCGCTGGAGCTGTCGGACAGGTCTTATGTCATTGAGCAGGGGCGTCTGACGTTGACCGGAACGGGCAAGGAATTGCTCGGAAATCCGCAGGTGAAGGCTGCCTATCTCGGCGCCTGACGACTTCTTAGCCGCCCAAGGCGCGGCGTCGAGCGTTGGTGTCCTGGTTTTGCGCCGACTAGGGGCGGTGGCCCATCTTCATCCAGTTGCGAAACAAAGCGACGTGCTCGTCGGGCCAAGGGATGGCCTTCAGGTTATGAGCCTGAAAGAGCCTGAACGCGCCGGCCTATGGAATTGAAACCTTAGCGAGAGGTGGTCACCATATGGTCACCACAGACAATTCAAATTTATCAATCAGGATTTGAGTTTTCAGGTACCGCGACTAGATCAGCGGTTTTATACCAAAGGCCCCGTGGGCTGACTCACGTGGGGATTTCCCAAGGCGGGAATTTTCTGACTCTTTTGGCGCGGGGAGATTCGCGCCATGCCATCAGCGGTCAGATTGCGAGAGGACTATTCGGCTAAGGAGCTTCGGACGCTTGCGCGGTGCTCCAAGGACGTCAACCAGAGCCGGCGGCTTCTGTCGCTGGCGGCGGTTCGCGACGGGATGGATCGCGGCTCGGCGGCGAAGATCGGCGGCATGGACCGGAGACGCTGCGCGACTGGGTCCATCGCTTCAACGCGGCTGGTCCGAAGGGCCTCATCGACAACTTGACCGAAGGTCCAAAGCCGCGCCTGTCGGCGGAGCAACTGGCTCAGTTGGCGCAGATCGTCGAGGCGGGTCCGAATCGTGAGAGGGACGGCGTCGTGCGCTGGCGGCGGATCGACCTCAAGGGCGTCATCGCCGAAAGGTTCGGCGTCGATTTTCATCCGCGCTATGTCGGAAAGCTTCTGAAGAAGCTTGGCTTCTCGCACATCAGCGCCCGGCCGCGTCATCCGGCCCAGGACGAGCGGATCGTCGAAGGATTTAAAAAAACTTCCCGCGCGCGCTGAAGGCCCATCTCGAAGGGCTGCCGGAGACGACGCCGGTCGAAATCTGGTTCCAGGATGAAGCCCGGATCGGCCAGAAGAACGGCCTCGTCCGCCAATGGGCACGGCGTGGAACGCGGCCAACACAGCCCGCCGATCAGCGCTATGACAACGCCTATCTGTTCGGCGCGATCTGTCCGGCCCGCGGCGTCGGAGCGGCTTTGGCGCTTCCTCATGCCGACACCCACATGATGCAGCTTCATCTCGACGAAATCTCGCGCAATGTCGCCGACGGCGCCCATGCCGTGCTGCTGCTCGACCGCGCCGGATGGCACATCACGGGAAAGCTCGACGTGCCCGAAAACATCACGCCGATCTTCCTGCCCTCCCGCGCCGGAACTGAACCCGGTCGAGAACGTCTGGCAGTATCTTCGCCAGAACTGGCTCGCAAACACCGTCTTCGAAAACTACGACGCCATCATCGACGCCGCCTGCGACGCTTGGCGAAAGCTCGCCGCAGACCCAGACAGGATCACATCCATAGGGATGCGGGACTGGGCCCACGTCGGTCAGTCGCTATGACCTTTGGTATTATTGGTGAGCGCGGTGGGAATCGAACCCACGACCCTCTGATTAAAAGACTGCGATTGGCGTGCGTCAAACGCGATCATTAGAGTGCAGAAGGCTCGATAAGGCTTGCAAAATCTTCGCTAATCTCAGATATTGGGAAGCACGAGAGGTCAGGACGCGCCATGAGCGTGCTTCCCATGTGCTTCCCAGGGTGATCCATGAAGCTTACGCAAGCTAACGCCGAGCGGCTCACGCTCCCGGTCGGCGCACGTGACAAAATCTTTTTCGACGATGATCTTCCGGGCTTCGGCCTTCGGTTGCGAGACGGCGGCAAGCGCAGTTGGATCGCGCAATATCGCGTCGGCGCGAAACAGCGCCGAGTGAGCATTGGAACGGTCGAAACGACGCGGGCAGATGAAGCGCGTAACCGCGCCAAGAACATTCTGTCGAAAGTGTATCTGGGCGGCGATCCGCAAATGGAGAAGGCGGAGGCGCGGGCGCAAGCGTCGGCAACGTTGCGAAACTTGGTCGAACGCTACCTGGACGAGCGCGCGGCGAACCGATTGAAGCCCCGCAGCCTGCAAGAGGTCGAGCGGCATCTGCGGGTTCTCTGGTCGCCAGTCGCCGAACTCCCGGTCAAGCGTGTGACCCGCGCAGACGTTGCGGCGCAACTCGGCAAGATCGCGAAACAAAACGGCCCCTTCGCCGCCAACCGGGCCCGTGCCTCGCTGTCAGCTCTCTTCTCATGGGCAATCGGCGAAGGACTCTGCGACGCCAATCCCGTCGTCGGTACCAACAGGCCAACCGAAGAAATCAGGCGCGAGCGAGTGTTGACCGACCCAGAGTTGGGGGCAGTCTGGGGCGCGGCCGGCATCGGCGACTATGCGGCGATTGTGCGCCTACTCATTCTCACAGGCCAACGGCGCGAGGAAGTGGGCGGAATGCCGTGGTCGGAAATCGACACCGAACGCGCGCGGTGGCGCATTGGGGCAGAGCGGACTAAGAATGGCTTGGCGCACGAGGTACCGCTCTCAGCGCCGGCGCTGGGGGTTCTGAGAGGCCTGGAGCTAAGGGAGGGCCGCGACCTCGTATTCGGCGCGGGCGATGGCCCCTTTCAGGGATGGAGCAACGCCAAGGGCGCTCTCGACGCCCGTGTGTCGGCCGCACTCGGGCATACGCCAGCACCTTGGCGCTTGCACGATATCCGCCGCACGGTCGCTACCCGCATGGCCGACCTCGGCGTCCAACCGCACGTCATCGAAGCCGTTATCAACCATATCAGCGGCCACAAGGCGGGGGTCGCGGGCGTCTACAATCGCGCAAGCTACGCGGGCGAGAAGCGACGCGCACTCGACCTTTGGGCGGAGCATGTTGCCGCGCTGGTCGAAGGGCGCGCGAGCAAAGTCGTCTCGCTGGCGGCGCGCGCAGGCTGATTTGATGCCAGCCTACCCCGACCCCCCGGCGGCCGCGCGTCAAATCCTCGAAAATGATTGGTCGTATCTGCATGTTTTGGACCCTTTAGGCTGGGCAAAAGAGATTGCGCGGCTCGACTGGAGATCGGCACCGAAAGCCGAGAAAGAGGAATGGTGTCCGGGATGGGGAGACCGCAATGATTATCAACGGCCGATCGACGATTATCCTACCCCCCCCCCCCCCCCCCCCCCCCCCCCCCCCCCCGATGAGGACCGCGGCAAACCCCCCCACCCTCCTATAATTTTTCTCCGCCTTTTCCCTGCCCCCCCGCCCCCCCTCCCCCCCAACAAACGACACACCCTTTAGTTGCCCCCCCCCCCCCCCCAATTCTCGGCTCGTAGTGCAGTTGTTTGCGCGCGAACAAGACGAAGTCACAATTTCGCCGCCCGTTTTGGTCGTAAGGCTCACAGCGCCGGACAAAATTATATTTGCTCAAGTAGAATTTGCCTTGAAGAAGTGGAGAGAAACTCATCCCCTGCCCGTTTCTGCACCAGGGAGAAAGGCGGTAAACGCCACATTCACCAATAACGATTTTCAGGTTTGGATTAGAAACAAGCTCATTCAAGTGGGAGAATTGCTTGCGTGGCGGGACGGGCTTGAAAATGAAGGGCAAAAAAAATATCCAAACTCAGCGCTTGCCAACTGGCTCCAGTTTGACGAAAAGAAATTCTCTAAAGCAAAAAATCTCTTACGTCGAGTAATCGAGAATTGACGTTCTCTGAATGCCGTAGCTCTTTTATATACGAGAAAAAATAAATAACATCCAATCTAAACTGTCCTTGCTACGATATCGGGCCTTATCGTGGCAATGACCTAAGTTCGCCCCTGGAGGACATTGCGGGCGAACGATCTCGCATGGTTGCGGGCGCTAACCCAGGGTGGTCTATGCTGACAATCGCAGAAGATGAGCGTGCTCAATCCAGCGGGCAGAAAAGACCGTTGCCTTCTCTGCCGACGGCTCTCGACGGCAATCGTATTCTGAGCGTCGGGCAAATGGCGGCGCTGCTTGGCGTCTCAATCGCCACGATTCGCCGCCTGCACCGGCGCGGCGCGCTTCCGGGCGCGCTTCGTATTGGCGAGAGGCGGATCGGTTGGCGCGCAAAAGACGCCCTGGCCGCGCAAGCTGCTCTGCCGGCCGCCTGACCCCGCCAACGCCGAACGACGCACGGCCCCACGCTGCTGACGCGGCACCCCGCGGGAGATTCAACATGCAGAACAATTTTAGCAGCGTGCCCGACCCGGAACGCGTGCTCGACGAAGTAGCGTTGCCTGCGCCAAGGCCCGGCGTCGATTTCTCTCAATATCTGCGGACGGACGCCGGCAACGCACTAGTGTTCCTCGACCTGTTCAGCGAGACCCTGCGCTTCATCGATGGTTGCTGGGACGCGTGGAACGGCAAACGCTGGGTCCAGGTGGTCGAGTTGAACTTGCTGCCGCTGGCCCGTCAAGCGACCGAGGAAATGCTGAAATGGTCGGTTCGGCAGCCGCCAGGCATCCGGAAAGCTTGGGAAAAGCACGCTGTCGCAAGCCAAAGCGCTGCCCGGCTACGGGCGATGGTCAGGCTGGCCATGGGCGAGTCCCTCGCGCGGCAGCGCCGATGAGGCGTGGTCGCGGGTCATGAATGACGCTCACGATACTTCCCGCTTCGACTGGGGACAGAGCGCGGATCGCTTTCAACAAGACCCGGCCAGCCCGCCGATAGGCTCGGGCGCGAAGGCGACGTCCGCAGCTAGCGCCGCGGGCGCGCCGATAGATCTTGAACAGGCGCGGAACTTCCTCACTGCGCTCGCGCCGGGCGAAACCCATTTCACCTTCCAAACTTTTGATGACAGTGAAGCGAAGCAGCCCAAACTGGCGCGGGTGATGCACGGCTCCCTTGTCGAGTGGCTTCCCGAATTAGCGCGCCTCTCCACCCTCGGCGCGGGGATGTTTGTAACCGTGAACCGAACGGACTTGAGGGGCAGGCGTGAAACGAACATCGTCGCCGTGCGCGCGCTGGTTGCCGATCTCGACGACGCGCCGCTTTCCGTCCTCGAGCGGTTTGGCCTGCCGCCTCACATCATCGTCATAAGCAGCCCGTCGCGATTTCACGTCTATTGGAAGGTCAAAGATATCGAGAGAACCGAATTCACTGATCTGCAAAAGCGACTTGCGGCTCTTTTGGGCGGCGATCCGAGCGTCAGTGATTTGCCCCGCGTCATGCGCTTGCCTGGCTCCCAGCACCAAAAGAACCCCGCCAATCCGCATCTGGTATGGTTTCAGGCGAGAGAGCACTCTGGCCCATACGAAGCGAAGCCCTTCCGAGCCGCGCTCGCGGCGGCTGAAAGAAACAGCGTCTCACACAAAGGGCGGGCCGACGAGGGCGTTCCTGCGGCTCGCCTGAGGCGACCGAATGGCAAAGGCGAGCGGCTGGCCGGCGAAGGCGGTCCGCGACCGTTCGATGAATTCGCGCCAGCCCGCGCCCCCGAGCCCTGGACCGAAACCGGGGAGGCGCGGCTGCGATCGGCGCTCGCCTTCATTCCTGCCCTCGATCGTGACACGTGGTTGAAGGTCGGCTTCGCCTTGTATGACTTGGCGGCGGTCGGTCCGCGCTGGCCGGGGCGCGAGATGTGGGACGAATGGTCGAGGACCTGCCAGGAGAAGTTCAACCCGGTGGATCAAGAAAAGACGTGGGCGTCGTTTGGGTGTCGGGACTATGACGGGCCGCGCATCACCGTGGCGACGATCTATCACCTTGCCAAGGAACACGGATGGATGGATCGGTCGAGCACTTGTTTCGATGCGTCGCTCGTTGCGCCGAAGGAAGGCATCGATTTCTCGCGGCGGCTTCGGACTGATGCGGGCAACGCGCTCGCCTTTCTCGACCTATTTGGCGATGACCTGAAGTTCGTCGAGAAATGGCGATGTTGGATCGTTTGGGACGGTTCGCGTTGGGTCGAGGCCTCTGACATCGCCATATTGCCACTCGCCCGGCGGGCGACCGAGGAAATGCTGAAATCGGCCATCGCTCAGCCTGCCGGTAATTCGGATCGTGACGCATCGATCAAGCACGCGTTCGCAACCCAAAGAGACGCGCGACTGCGCGCGATGATCAACCTCGCCAAAGGCGAGCCGCGCGCGCGCATCGAGCCCAACGTCCTTGACGCGAATGCGTGGTTGCTCGGCTGCCCGAACGGAACGCTCGACCTACGGACAGGCAAGCTGCGGCAGGCGCGGCGGGAAGACTTCATCACCAAGCAGATCGGCGTGGCGTTCGACCCCGGGGCGACGTGCCCCCGCTTCCGCGAGTTTCTCGACTGGGCGACGCAGGGCGACCGCGAGCGAGCTGCATTCCTCCGAGCGTTAGCCGGCTATGCGCTGACCGGCGAGGTCTGCGAGGAACAGATGTGCGTTTTCGTCGGCGACGGCGATAACGGCAAGAGCACCCTGGTCATGACGCTATACGACCTGTTCGGCGACTACGCGGTCAAGGTGCGAAGCGATCTCCTGGTGCATGCGCAGGGCAAGGAAGGCGCGCCATCGCCCGACGTTGCCGCGCTTCGGGGCATGCGGCTCGCTGTCGTCTCGGAAACCGAGGACGGCTGCTTACTTTCGGAGGCGCGGATCAAGGATATCGTCTCGAACGAGGTCATCGCCGCGCGCAGGCTCCACCGCGACCCGTTCACTTTTCCTCCGACACACAAAATCATCCTGTCGACCAACCACCGGCCGCACGTGAGAGGAACGGACCACGGCATTTGGCGGCGGCTGGCGATCGTGCGCTTCAATGCGACGATCGCTGAGGAAGCGAAAGTAGCAGACTTCCGAGAGAGGTTGCTGCGCCCCGAGTTGCCCGGCATCCTGAATTGGGCCGTCGAGGGGTTGATGAGATGGAGGCGCGACGGGCTCGGCCTGCCCGGGTCCGTGCGCGCGGCGACCGCCGAATATCGGTCGGAGATGGATACCGTCGGGCAATGGATCGAGGAGAGGACAGACCCGGACCCGGAGGCGGAGTCGACCGTCAAAACCCTACATAGCGACTATGTTTTTTGGTTAGGGCCGCCAGGGCGGCACGTGCAGCCGTTCGGGGCGCGAAGATTCAGCGAGGAGCTCGAACGGAAGGGCTACGCCGCTTGCAAAAAGGACGGCGCGCGGGCTCGACGAGGGCTCAAGTTGAAGCCGCCCCACTCGTTTGGCTCGTTTGGTTCGACTGCGCACCTGCAAGTCGTGCGGTAAGCTCGACCGTCGCCCCGCCCCCGGGGACGCACAGACGCAACTTGACCTGTTTTCAGGTTTTTTCTTACGAGAGAGAATATTAGAAAAATAGCCAAAACGGCCCTAGTTGCGTCTGTGCGTCCACGCCACCGCCCCCCGGTCGTGGAGTGACCGGAGGCCCCGCGTCGAGCGCCAAGCCGGGGAGGGACCTCCGTCCGGTACGGTGGCGTATTTTGGCGGCAAAAAATTTCCGCAACGCGCTGAGAAATCCGACCGGTGCGGGTATCGAGCACAAAAATGCTAAAATAAAATTCCCTCGGGGTCGAAAGGGAGGGAATGTCCCCGGGGTTTGCCTGGGGTCTATGAGGTATTGTGAAATCGTTCAGGCTGTCGCGATTACCAGGGAAATGGTTGCACCAACGGTTGCAACATCTGGTCAAATTTCGTCGCGTCTTTTTTTGGGTTGGGGGACTTGTAGCCCGCACTGGCAAGGACGGCGGCGATAGCCCCCGGAAGGCGTCAGCGCGCTTGGCGACAGCTTCCATAAATTCGATCCGCCATCTGCGCCGATCGGTCTTATCTCCGATCCGTAGCCCGACAAGGCGCAATACGCGGCGGCCAGCGTCTCGAAAGAATGCTCGATCAACGGAACCGCGCCGCCAAGGTGCGAGCGGTACGCGTTGGAGTCGTATTAAGAAACATTGGTAGCCCGTTATCGACAGGTAAACAACCCTTGGCCGTCTTGCGCGCGACAACTGGGGCCGAGAGCGGCCAGCGCTATGACCTCAAGCGCCTGAGAGTAAAGGCCTCGCTGGCGGCGGCATTATTTCCCGTGTGCGGCCACATGCGATCGCGCCAGGGCCTCCCGTAAGGCCGCGAGTTCCTGGGTGCTTGCCCGGCCGGGGGAAGAGGGAGGTTGGTTGAGCTCCGCGACGGTCACGCCATAGCCCGGACGCGACACATCAACCGTGGCCGGAGTACAATTTGCTGCGCCGCAGAGCGACGTGACCGACATGCGGCCAAAGCTGAGAATCGCGTGCGTGCCGTTGGCTGCGCTATGCAAGATGATGGCGATGCCGTCACGCAAGCCAATCGCCGCGACAGGAGTTCGGATCGTCGCCCCCTCGGAATGCGTCGCCACGCCCCCGACGACGCGCACTACCCCATTGCCCAACGAAAGGGCGAGCTCCCCTTTCATGGTGGCGGGATCGTAGACGAAGCGGTCAATCACCAGCGTCGAGTTGGGGCCGACGTTGAGGGTCGTCTTGTCGATGAGCAGCACCTGGACGCTGCCGGTCGCGGTGGTCTGGATCTTCTCGTTCTCGACGAGCCTCGTCCCGATCTCGATCACGCGCGTGGGCGCCCCGGGCGGCGTGCCTGCGCCAACCACCTGCGCGGGGGCGCCGCCCATCAATGCGAGGGGAATAGCGGCGACCAACAAGAGCCGCGTTAAGAACGAACGATCGAGTCCGGACACCCCGCAGAAAGACATCGAACCCTCTCATGCCTTGAGCCTCGCACTGGTCTTTCGCCCCGCTTCAGTGTGACTTTTGTCGACCGAGATCACCAGCGCCGCCTTTTTAAGTGCTCGCGTTCAAATGTCTCTCGGTCGATCAACTCACCCCCCCGGACCCTCAATTATCTTAATTCGGCAATGTCGACGGCGCTCCAGGTAGAGGGCCCGAACAATAGCCGCCTCTCTGGAAAGACCTATTGATTGAGCGTCGTGGCCGTCGGCGTCTTGGTGGCGAATCCTCCAGTCGGACATTTTTTATCCCTCTCGTTGGGGAATGCGATTATTGCCCCGCTTGAAGGCGTTGCCAAGCCCAGCCAGCAAGTCCGAGAGGCTATGGGCGTGGTTTCTCACCGCCGCTCGAAATTGGGGTTTTTGAGCTTCAACCAGCTTCGACAGCGGCCGCTCGCGTAGAGGCCGCCCAGGCGCTTTGACACGATGCCCTCGAGGCCGAGCTTGCACGCGTGATCGAACACAAGCGCGCCGTCGCCCTCGATCCCCTCGCTAAACGTCAGCCCATCAATTCCAGAGACGACCGATTCCAGTTGGGCGCGCCGGACCTCAGGCGGCATGCTGCGCCAGTCCTCGCCTTGAAACCGCAAAAGGTCGTACGCCACGAAGGACGCCTGAGCCGCGCCCCGATTGGTTCTAAGAGCCGCAAAGTCGGAGTGTCCGTCAGGCCGGAAAACGACGGCCTCGCCATCAATCAGTGCGTTGTCAATCGGCAAGGCACGCACTGCCTCGGCGATCCTCGCAAAGGTGTCCGTGTAAATGGTGGCGCTACGCGACCAGAGGATGACCTGGCCGGCGTCTTTGAGGGCGAGCAGGCGGTAGCCGTCGAATTTGATCTCGTGCACCCACTCCGGGCCCGATCGCGGCTTCGTCGTGAGCAACGGCCTGGCAGGCTGAATGAAGCCGATAGGCGGGAGGCGCCGGGAACGCGACGAGGGGATACGCCAGAGCATTCCGGTTCATATAGGGCCGGGCTCGTGGAATCCGAGTCGCCCGGCGCTTCTCAGCTCCGATCCATCGGGCTCGTAGTCGGCCATGCAGCATGGGTCACACTCAACGCCTCTCGCCGCGCGAGCCGGAAGTCCGCACGTGGGCCGCCAAGGGCGAGACCTATTCAGAGACGGCGATGATCCTTGGCATCTCGTACGCATCAATCCACACCCACATCACCAATCTCAAATTGAAGATGAACGCGGCCAACATCGCCCACGCTGTCGCGCGGGGCTACGAGATTGGAATCCTCGAGGGCGACCCACCTGATTTGGCTGCCGCATGATGTGCTCGGCAAACTCGTCTGCGTGCCCCGCCCTAGCGCTACAGCGACGTCATCCTGCGTGTTGCGAGGGGTGAGTGAGCCCGCTGCTCCCGGCAATTGCGCTTGCGGCCTCGAAAGCGCTCGTGAAGGCAATCGCGCTGCCATTAAGCGTCATTGAGCGCCTCAACGTCCTTTGTGATCGCAGCCAGATCAGGAACGGATGCAATAATCTTGAGGTCGCTGCGAGGAACTCCTTTGCGCCGCAATTCGCTCATTTTGACGATCACGTCGCCGCGCGCAAAGCTGCCGAACTCGGGAAGAAAGCGCCCCTCACGACGGGCGAGCAGAGTCCAGAAGCGTTTCCTGACTGCCATAATCTTTCATCGAGGCCGGCGCGCCATATTCTAGCGCGGAGACACAAGAAGCGCAGAGGGCCTTCGGCGGAAGGAGCCGCACCGGACGTTCGCAACGCTCGCAAACTGTCAATACGCTGTGACGCCGTACGAAGTCAAAGAATGCTCGCTCCTCTGGCTCGCTGAGGGTCGAGAAGCCGTAATTATCCTCGTAAACCAACATTCGAGCGCCCCCATTAGCGTGAGACGAACGTGCTAGAGATGGTCCGGTATGTAAATCACTGTACCATATGTGACGGCTAGACAATCCGAGGATCTACCTAGTCCGCGTTCACTATTTGTTACAGAGGCGTGGCCGTTGCAGCAACAGAACGTGCCGGCGGGAATGTTGGTCTCACGAGGGAGAAGATGCTACCCGAAGATCGCGGGGCTGTGAAGCGCCAGATAAAGACATCGCGGTGCCCACGATCTCGCCCACCGTGATGCGGCGACCCCGGACCCCCAGCACGAAGGCAACAACGGGTCGTCAAAATTCATTTTCGATTTAATGGAGCCGGAGCGACCAAAGGTCGATCGTGCGGTGCTCGATTTCGTCAAGGGGTACGTTTTAGATCCGGCCGATTTTGTCATTCGCACCGACGGTGTTTGCCGGCTTAATCCAGAAATGGCGCGGATGGTCGTGGCGAAGGTTTATGCATAGAAGAAAATCTTCGACGTCGACCGGCCGGAGTCGACGTAAAGCGGACGCTCTGGACGCTGCCGATGTCGTGGGTGGGGAAGCAGTCACTATTCGGGCAGCCCGCCTTGGCGCAGAGCGCCCACCATCTTCTCGCGATAGGCAGCGTCGAAGCAGGCGAGCTTGTAGAACGCGTCCGCTTCGCGAATCGTCATCGTTGGGTACATCTTGAGAAGCGCCCCGACATGCTGCTTGGCCTCGTCGACGCGGCCGAGGAACGGTAAGGTGTAGGCGAGATCGAGATGCGATAGCCAGAACAATTCGATGTACGCGCGCTGGAACGCCTCGTAAGCCTCCTGATACTCGCCGCGGAACCAGGCTCGTTTCGCCTTCGCCCACCACCAGTATGGAGCGGCCGAGGGCCCCGCCAACTTGAGAGCCTTCTCGGCCAGCGCGTTCCCTTCATCCCAGTGACCTGTAAACGCCACAAATAACCCGAGGCTTCCCAACGCGTTGGCGTCGTAGGGACCAAGCGCCACCGCTTTTTCCGCCTCCACCAGAACGCGCTCCGGTTGGCATGTGGCGTAGTATCCCGCCGCGACGTAGAACTGAGCGCGGCTGTCCAAGGGCGCGAGATCGCGGGCGCGTAGCGCCGCCTGCAACACCCGGTCCGCCAGATGCGAGCGCTTTTCGACACTCGCCTCCTCAGGCGGCAATCCCCAGCCCCAAAGCCTCTGGTTCTGGATGGCAACGGCGAGCGCCTCCCACACATTGGCGTTGGAGGGCTCTCGTTGCGCGGCCGCTTCCAAGCAATCGCGAGCGCGCGCGACGGTGTCTGGCTTCTGGTCAGACGCAAAGCCTAGGAGGACGCAGCCCCAGGTCGTTTTCTCGATGGCGCCTGCGGCAGAAAGGCGCGTACGCTCGGCGTCCAGGATCGCAGCGCTCAACAACCCTTCCGCGCGCCCCGCCACTTCAGCCTCGGCGGCGGGGGAGTTGACGCTTTCCAGGACTGGCGAAATCGTTTGGGACCAAATCCGCGCGCCCGAATGAACGTCATCAACTTGAAACGTCACCCGCAGCGCATCGCCGCCCGCTTCCAGGTTTCCGGTGACGACATAGTCGGCCTTTAATTGCCGCCCGGCTTCGATTGGGTCGCCGGCGCTCCCGGCCGCGCCACCCGGGCGCCCGACGATGCGCCAGATCGCCGCGTTGCCAGCGGCGTCCATCGTCTTGTGGCCGAGACGTTGGGTGAGCGGGTCATATTGCGGATTGCCGGTGACGTTGGCGAACGGCAGAACCGCGACCGTCGGCACGCCGGAACGGGTCGCCGGCACGGGCGCCGAAGACGCAACGACCGCAGCGGGTTTGCCCGCCGTCATATACCACGCGGCGGCGCCCACCATGACGATGAGCGCCGCGAGCGCGGCGGCGACCGGCGCGAACCGGCCTCCCGGCGTCGGCTTCGGCTTCAGCGCGGCGGCGGGCTTGCCGACCTCAACCGAATAGACGCGCAGAGGCTCGGCGATGTTTTTCAAGGCCGTCGGGCCGAGATCACTGACATTCATGTCAAGTCGCGACCTGACCTGCCGATAGGCGTCCTCCGACAGGCAGATCGCGCCCGGCTTGGCGACGCCTTCCAACCGCGTCGCGATGTTGACGCCGTCGCCCATCAGGTCGCCGTCCTCTTCCTCCACCACATCGCCGAGATGGACGCCGATCCGAAACTCGATGCGCTGTTCTTCCGGCACGCCCGAGTTGCGCTCCACCATCGCGTTCTGCACTTCGATCGCGCATCGCACCGCATCGACCACACTACGGAACTCGACGATCGCGCCGTCGCCGGTACGCTTGACTACCCGGCCTCTGTGAACGGCGATGGTAGGATCGATCAAATCGCTGCGCAGCGCCCGGAGCCGCGCCAAGGTGCGGTCCTCGTCCGCGCTGGCGAGCCGCGAAAAGCCGACGACGTCTGCAGCCAAAATCGCGGCTAGTTTCCGGGTTTCGACCATGGCGAACCTCCGCCGCCACTGAGGCTAACACAAAGACCCGGCCAAATCCGCTCGTATCGACGTGAAACGATTCAGACGATGAGAGGAACCTCGACCGTCGCTCGAAGGACGCTTTGGGTCTACATGAGCTGTCCGCCTCGCCGCCGTAGGAATGACCGGTATTTGCGCAATCCGGCCGGAGTCGGTAGAGTAGGAGTGTGGCGCGATGGCGTTAGGTTGAGCATGTCTGTTTGCCGCCCCTTTCGTCTGGCGGTGCCTTAGTGGCTCAGCCGTAGCTCCGTTTCCACACCCCCCTCATCGAACCGGACGTGCAGATTTCCCGCATCCGGCTCTCGGACAAGACCTCACGCCTTCGTCCACGGCACGTCGTGTCCAAGCCGGCTCAGGCGTACGAGCCCGAAGTGCCCGTAGAGGTGCGAGAGTGGATAGCTCCCGCCCCCTCGTCGCCTGACTTTGTGCTTGGAGCGCAACCACCGGCGCAACCGCACCGCTGTGTAAGCGTCGAGCGCCCGATACGCCTTGCTGATGGTTCCTACTTGGAAGTAGTTCGCCCATCCGCGCAACGTGCGGTTCACTTTGCCCACCAGCGTTGTGGTCTCTTGCCATGTTCCCGCTCGGTCGGTCAGCGCGTGGACTTTCTCGACCACGCGCTCAATGCTTTTCTTTGACGGCCGGTAGCCGATGCGGGCCTCGCCGGTCCTCGCCGAAAACATTCGCCCGAACGTGTATCCCAGGAAATCGAACTCTCCTCCCGGCACTTTGCAGATCCGTGTCTTCTCCTCGTTCACCGTCAGCTTCAGCTTGCCCATGATCTCGCGCAGGCTTTGCCAGGCCGCTTCGGCCTTGCCCCTTCTGCACAGGATCACGAGGTCGTCGGCGTAGGTCACGAGCCGCGTGCCCAGCGTTCGCTCGAGCCCGAACATCTTCCATCCCAGCACGAACCGGCGCATGTAAATGTTCGCCAGCAAGGGTGAGATCGGCGAGCCCTGCGGAATGCCGCGCCGCTTGTCCCGCGCTTCAGTCATGCGCGTCTTCCCACCCCGATCATCGGTTTCTTCCACGGGGCAGTCCAGCCACATCCTGATCAGATGCAGCACGCGTCGATCGACGATCCGACGCGCTACCGACTTCAAAAGCTCGGCATGGGGAATGCTCCCGAAGTAGTCCGCGAGGTCGGCGTCCACCACTTCCGGATGGCCGCGAAACAGCAGCTCTCCCGCCGCGACCACCGCCTGTTGGGCGTTTCGCCCAGGACGGTAGGCGTAAAGTTCCGGTGGAAGGTCGGCTTCAAAGATCGGCTCCAGCACCAGCATCGCTGCCGTCATGCAGATCCGATCCCGCAAGGTTGAGATGCCCAGCGGCCTGAACTTGCCGTTGGCCTTCGGTATGTACACGCGTCTGATAGGGTCCGGTCGGTAAGTCTCCTGCCTGAGCGCAAGCGCCAGTTCGCCCAGCCATCGCTCGACCCCGTACGCCTCGACGGCCTCGAAGTCCTGACGGTCCACGCCCGGCGCGCCCTTGTTGGAGCGGCACTGAGCATAGGCGTGCGCCAGAATGTCCTCGCGGCTGATCTTGTCGTAGAGGGCGTAGAAGCGGTAGCCGGGTTCTGCCTTCGCTTTCGCGTGCAACGCCGTCTGCAGTTTCTGAACGCTGTCCGGAGTTGATAGGTTGCCCAATCTCCAGGTCCTTCACCGCGTCTTGCGTCTGCCTTGAACTGAGGCCCCTTCCCTCCCCCGGCGTTACCCGGCTTCAGCGGTACTACGAACCTCTCCGCCACCCCATAGCGCCCGGCCTCTCCCTCACGGGCGTCCGGTTGATCACCCTTGACCACGCCATGGGGCCTCCCGTGTTGCGTACGCTTTCCTTGTGTACGTGCTGCCGCCACTACCCCGGTGCAGCGGCTGGGCGTCGTCGTCGCTCATCTCACCCAGCCGTATCAGCCTTCCCCGATAACGTTGTCGGGTCGGCCTGCACATCGTCCTTTTCGAGGTTTGCTCGGCGTTCACTCGCGTTGCGGCCCGCACACTCGCGCGGTCACCTATACGTGACCAGCTACACCGAAGGCTTCAGCCATTTCGTCACCTCCATGACTGCTCCGGTTGCTTCCGGCTGGAGCGTTTGCCGGGTGGGGCTTGCACCCACTGGAACGCGCCGCCTTCTCACGGCGCACACGTCAAGCGGACATAGCAGACTGCGTCCTTGGACGCCTCAATTGGGCGGATAGCGCCCTTACAGGGGCCGCCTCAGGAAGGACCGGAGTCCGCACAAAGCCGACAATCCATATCGAGCGCGAATAGGCCTGTACCCATAGCAGCAGTTCCGGTCTGTCTGTCGTCCGCGCGCGCAAAAAAGAAGTTCCCGGCTCGACAAGGGCACTCTGCTAACGTGGTTGTCGCCGGTCTTGGCTGTGTCGCTAAGATTAACAACGCAGTCGGCCTTCATTCTTCGGCAAACCCAGCCTTGCGGAAGCCTTCATCTCGCTTCGGAATGACATAGGCGGTGTGGTTTTGAAACCATTTGACGGTGAAGCTGGGATTGACATGAAGGGTTTCGGCGACGAACGGCTTCGCCTCGTCCATCTTGCCCGAGAGCGCGTAGGCGGCGGCGAGGTTTGCATAGGCCCAGAACGTGTGATCGCCGGTGTCGAGCGCTTTTCTGTATTCCACAATAGCAGCTTCGGGGCGACCCGCGCCAATTTCTGCGTCGCCGAGAAATGTATGAAAGACCGGCACCGACGGATCGCGCGGGCTCAATCGAATCCCCTGTTGGATGTCAGACTTGGCCTCGTCGAAACGGCCCAGGTCCAATTCCGCCATTGCTCGCGCCCCGTAGAGCCACGGAATGTTCGGATTGACGGCGAGCCCAGCGTCAGCGAGGCGTAACGCCTCGTCGTGGCGGCGTGACTGGTTCAAGTAAATGCTTTTATTGATATATGAAGCTACGAAATCTGGATCGAGGGCGATCGCACGGTCTAACGGACCGAGTATTTTGGCGTCGTAATCGGTCCCGGGATTGCCCCATCCAAAGAGGCGCTCCTCACTATATGTGTAAGCGACGCCGTTGATGGCCTCCACGTTGTTGGGGTCGATCGCGAGCGCCCGTTCGAACAAAGCGCGCATCGCGTCGACCTTGTCCTTGCTGGAAAAAGCACCCGGCTCGTTGTTGATTGCCCAACCGCGCATGACCAGATCGGTCGCATCCGGGTTGGTCGAGCGGGCGCCCTTCGCCGCTTCCGCCTTGGTGAGTTCGAAGTCCAACGCGTTCGCCAGTCGCGCGACCACCTGATCCTGCAGCTTGAACAAATCGGCCAGGTTTTCATCGAATTTGTCGGCCCAGAGGTGCGCGCCGGACTCGGCGTCGATCAGCTGCGCGTTGACCCGCACCCGGTTGGCGTCGCGCTGCACCGAGCCTTCGAGGACGTAGCGCACACCCAGCTCCTTGCCGATCTCCTTGGCGTCGAGGCTCTTGCCCTTGAATGTGAAGGCGGTGTTGCGCGCGATCACGAAACTGCCCTTGATGCGAGACAGCTCGGTGGTGAGATTCTCGGTGACGCCGTCGGCGAAATAGTCCTGCGACGGATCGCCGGAGAGATTGGTGAACGGCAACACCACGATCGAAAGATGCGCGGCCTGCGCCGCTTTCGTGACGACGCTTGCGGGCCGGTTTGCATTGAGGAACCACCACGCGCCGCCCGCGATCACAATCAGCAGCGCCGCGAGCGCGGCGGCGAGCGGCGCGAGCCCGAAACGCCTCTTCTGCGGCGTGCGCGCTGCGGGCGTCGCGGGTTCCGCCGGTTTCGCGAGCTTCGCCTGAGCCGGGACGCCGACTTGCAGCGAATAGGCTCGGATCGGCCTCTCGATGTTCTTGAGCTGCGTCGGCCCGAGATCCGTGACCGCCATATCGAGCCTGCCGCTCACCTGTCGATATGCGTCCTCGGAAAGGCAGATCGTGCCGGGTTTGGCGACACCCTCCAGCCGCGCGGCGATATTGACCCCGTCGCCCATCAGATCGCCGTCGCTCTCCTCCACCACATCGCCAGATGGATGCCGATCCGAAATTCGATGCGCTTGTCGGGCGCGACCTCAGCGTTGCGCTCGACCATCGCCCTTTGGACTTCGATGGCGCAGTTAACAGCGTCGACCACGCTGCGGAACTCGATGATCGAGCCGTCGCCGGTGCGCTTGACGACGCGCCCGTGATGCACTGCGATGGTCGGGTCGATCAGGTCGCTGCGAAGGGTCCGAAGGCGAGCGAGGATTCGATCTTCATCCGCACCCGCCAGCCGCGAATAGCCGACGACGTCGGACACCAAGATCGCCGCGAGCTTCCGGGTCTCGCTCATTGCGCCCCTCCGGCTGTTGGCGGATTAACACAAATGTCACCCGGAGTCTGCGTGTTTCGACGGAAGGACCGCTCATGTGCGCATTCTTTCCGTCCCCGGGACCGGCCCGGAACGTCGCAAAGGGTCGACTTCACCCGTTCGCCGCACCGTTAGGCTATGACCGCTATTTGCGCACAGCAGACGGCTCGTGAAGCGGACATTGCGGATCGCGGCCGTGGACGTCACGGTTGAGCGAGAAGCGGAAACAGACCCATGGTCTGCTCCAGGAGGGACAGCGGTCGCCGTCGAATGGGCGGACCTTCAGATGAGCGTTCATTTTGAGCCTGAGACGTTCACTCGTATCGCGGGTCTTTGCAATTGTTCCCCGCGGCGAACTCAGGTGGTACCCGCTCCTTGCCCCAGATCTTGTTGCCAGCGCGGCGCGGGTGTTCGCAGAAATGACGATTGCGTTCATCAAAGTAGCGATCGATTGCGGCCTTTGCTTCTGCGACGCTCTGGTAGTTACTATTGTGGATGATCGCGCGTGCCATCCCACTAAAGATCGACTCAATAACGTTTAGGAACTGCGCCCGAGCCGGCAGCGGCGCGGTATCCACAATCGGACCGCCGGACTCCGTCGCAGCCTTATTGTTTTCCTCGATCCGCTCGGACAGGCGCTTCGAGATGTGCCATGAGGCTGCGTCCCACGACAGGTAAAGCTTTCGCCGGTCACGGTAGCGATCGAGGAGCAAATTCATCATTCGGACCATCTCTGTCGTGTTCTTTTTGGTGCTGTAAAAGTGGGTGACCTGATTCCCCGAAAGTTCAAGGGCCGCCGTGATTATCAGGCATCCCTTGGACTTCTGCCATTGCGCCACCTGTGGGATCTCCCCGGGTGCCGCGAGAACGCGACCTGGCTTTGCTTTGACCGCGAACGGGCCGAACTCATCAATGGAGAAAAAAGCCTCATCGGGACCAAGTCCCGACAGGATTAAACGGATATGGGCGAGCTTTTCGGCGTATTGAGAATCGTTCGAGGTCAGCACGAGCCGCGCTTTGCGCCATTTGTATCCCGCGGCCTTGGTGATCGCCCTGACAACACCAGCGCATGCGGGGCGGCCTTGTTTCGCAAGAACTGCGCGGAGGTCGGCCATGGTCCAAGTCGTGCGGTTTACGCCATGATTGTTGGGAGGCCTGGATTCCGTCGCGAAGCGCAACGCGTTTAAGAGAAGCGGATTTGAACGTCCTTTCCAAGCTCAGCAATCAAGGCTTGGAATGGCGTCTTGAACCCGAGGCATTTTCGGGGGGTGAGGTTGGTCGTGAGGACGATCTCTTGGATGTCTTGGTCGGATGTCCGGTCGATATCCAGGTGGCGCGGCAGCCATCGACGTAAGCGTCCATTGGCGTTTTCGATGCCGCCTTTTTGCCATGAGGCATAAGCGTCGCAGAACCAGGTCGTCATGTCGCGCATGGTCCGGAGCAGGGCGTGCTGAGCGAAGGCGGTGTCGTTGTCGAAGGTGATTGATCTTCGCAGGTGAGGATCGATGCGGCCGAACACCGCGAGCATTGCTGAGATGGTTTCTGCGGCGGTTTTCCCTGTGAGCCGCGCGGCGAGCGTGACCCGCGACTTTCGCTCATGCAAGACGAGCACAGGCCGTGCGCATTTGCAGATGATGAGGTCGCCCTCCCAATGGCCGGCCTCGCCGCGGCTTTCAATGGTCTTCGGACGATCATGGATCGACGCTCGATCCTTGATGGTGTCGCGCGAGGCTCTGGCGCGACGCGGGCGACGGCGTTTGTGGCGACGCGTCAGATAACGCCACAAGGCCGCGGCCTTCTGTGCGGTCCGATAGATGAAGGCGTAGATTGTCTCGCAGCCGATGGCCCGCAGCCGCGGTTCATTCCCGGATTTCAACCAACCGGAGATCTGTTCGGGCGTCCATCCCTCGGCGAGCCGGTCCCCCACGAACAGACGTAAGGCGGCCTCTCGTTCGAGGATCGCTTCACGCCGCCTGCGCAATTGATAGGCTCCGGCGGCGTGAAGCGGCGAGTACCCGCCCAAAGGGAGTGCGTTCCGCTGCAGCTCCCGGGAGATGGTGGCTTTCGCCCGACCGAGCGCCCGGGCAATGGCGCCCATCGACCGCCCCGCAGCCCGCAAAACGCCGATCTGGTCTCTTTCGTCCTCCGACAGATGCGAATAGGATCGCATGGCAACACTCCTTAAGGTCTTGAACAACCTTGCCGATATCAAATCGGCGGGGGGTGTTGCACTTCGCGTCAGAACTCAGGAGGCTCGTGCAGAAGCGCGAATATTGAAGCCTTGAGTCCTTCGTCGTTGATTTTGAGCCGGGGTTTGGCTTTCCGTGTGAAAAGCTCGTTCACGCCGCCGGACCCGTAAATGCGACGGCAGCGTCGAATCGTGAGACGCGACATGCCCAAGGCGGTCGCGATCGTATGATCGCTGATGCCATGCAGGTGAGCGAGAATGGCAATAGCCCTGTTACGGACGGGCTTCGAACCGACGTGTAATCTGTCGATCAACTCGTTGGAGTCGCTGGGATCGCGGTAGTGGCCCTCTAGCTCGATCGGGGGGACATCGGTTCGCAAGACTCGGGCTAACCAGTCAGCGTCTTGTTGCCTCCGCGCATGCGGAGAGCAGAGCACCTGATGCTCACGTAAGCTCGCGAGGTGCCGCTGGAGCCGTTGGAGGCGGGTCGACGAAATCAAGGGTGAGCCATTAAAGGAAAGCGAGCGGAGGATATTGATCGCGTCTTTCTTTGAACTGGAGATAAATTCTTCGTAAAGATGCTCCCAAAGAATTTTGTTTGGCGCTTGGCGCGCACAAAATCGAAACTTCAGGTAATCACGAACGGCACAGTAACTACCTGAGTAATTTTCTTCCCGCGTCAAATAGCGATAGATTTCACTTATAGATACTTGATACCGGACGATTGTGGACACATTCAAAGTCGCAAAAGCATCGAGCGTTGCTGCGTGCTGCCGCTGCATGCGGCCTTCCGTTTCGAGCTGGGTCTTCAGCGCAAAGATTTAGAACTCAGCGACCAGACCAGGAAGTTGTCAGGCATGTCCACAATGCAGAGGCGGGCTGTCGTCCTTGATTGTTGATAGAGTTGCTCGCCTGCGAGGGAGCGGAAAAACACGCGCGGAAAGTCGTGCTCGGCGGCTAGATCGAAGTTCCGAATCTTATCCATCCGTAGCAAGTGGAATTTTCAAAATCGCGTGCGGTTCTCGTGCGTGGTCTAGAAAATTATGGGCGAGGGGGAGGCCCTCGGTCGTGCCCCGAGTTACGTGCGGACCGCAAGGCGCGCGCGCCCATGTTGCGGAACCGGCACCGTGACGACACGGGCGACGACAAGCGCCGCGACGTCAAATGCATCGGCGATCGGCCGGATGCGAGACCGATAGGTTAGTCCCAATCCAGTGCGCAGTGCGCCGCAATCGGAGGTTCAGCGGCGACCGCGAGTGCCCGGCGGCTCGCGACGTCCCGCCGCTGCTTCCCATGTGCTTCCCAATCTCAACGCTGGGAAGCACCTACCTCCGAATTATTCGCTAAGGCATTGATTTGCTTGGTGAGCGCGGTGGGAATCGAACCCACGACCCTCTGATTAAAAGTCAGATGCTCTACCTATTGAGCTACGCGCTCGCCTTGGGGCCGTAAAGGCGCGGCCCCGTGCCTACAGCCTCATCGGGGATGGGTCAACGCCATTGTCCGCCATCAGCCGGGCAGTTCGCGCGGCGCGGAGCCTCGCGAAATCGTCGCCGGCGTGGTGCGAGGAGCGGGTCAGCGGCGACGATGACACGAGCAGGAACCCCTTGGCGAGCCCGATCGTCGCGTAATCGGCGAACTCCTCGGGCGGGACGAACCGCTCGACCGCGTGGTGCTTAGGCGTCGGTTGGAGATATTGGCCGATGGTGAGGAAATCAACCTTGGCGGCGCGCATGTCATCCATCACTTGCAGCACTTCGTTGCGCTCTTCGCCGAGGCCCACCATCATGCCCGACTTGGTGAACAGCGCGGGATCCAGCTCCTTGGCCCGCTCGAGCAGCCTCAGCGAAGCGAAATAGCGCGCGCCCGGCCGCACGGTTAGATATTTCGACGGAACCGTTTCGAGATTGTGGTTGAACACGTCCGGCTTCGCCGCGACGACCTCTTCAAGCGCGCCCTCCTTGCGTAAGAAGTCCGGCGTCAAAACCTCGACCGTCGTTTGTGGGGCGGCGCGGCGGATGGCGGCGATGGTGAGCGCGAAATGCCGCGCCCCGCCATCGGCGAGATCGTCGCGGTCGACCGAGGTAACGACGACATGCTTGAGATCAAGCTTGGCGACCGCGTCGGCGACGCGCGCGGGCTCGCCCTCGTCGAGCGCGCCCGGTAGCCCTGTGCGCACATTGCAAAAGGCGCAGGCGCGCGTACAGGTGTCGCCCATGATCATGAAGGTGGCGTGACGCTTGTCCCAGCATTCGCCGATGTTGGGACAGCGCGCTTCCTCGCAAACGGTCGCGAGCTTGAACTCGCGCACGAGCCTCATCGTCTCGGCGAACACCGGCGAACCGGGGGCGCGGACTCGGATCCAGGGCGGCTTGCGGGCGACCGGCTGGTCCGGCCGGTGCGCCTTCTCGGGGTGGCGCACGTCGGGGCTCGCGCGCCGTTCGGTCAGGTCGATGAGGCGGGTCATGCCTTCATGTAGGATTGGGCCGCGGGGCGGTCAAACGTTGCGTCTTCAGCCTGGACCGCGAATCCGCGCAGGCGCATCGCGACGAGGCCGCCCGCGCGGCCCAAATAAACGAGCGTAGACGCCACTAAGCACGCATAAACCGTTAGTAAAAGTGCTGGATTTTTCTAGCGTTTAGTTTTCCGAATCGAGACTTGTCAATGGGTTACGAGCGATTCAAGTAAAAAACGGGAGCCAGCCTCGGACTCCGCGGGCGATGTCTCGCGCGCGCCCGCCTCGTAGGTGAATTCGGGCGCTTCCGCAAGCTCCGCCCCCTTCCCGTCGGCCTCGACTGGCTCATCGGCGGGGATTTCGCCGATTGCCTTCAAGTGCTGCCGCACCGCCGCTGCGAAAGCCTCGTCGATGCCGAAATTGGCGGCCATACGGTTGATCTTGTCCATGAGCTTCTTGCGCGCTTCGTCGTCGTAGACCTGGTTGGCGGTGGAGACCGTCTCGTAACGGTCGAACCGGTCGACAAAAATGGCCGCTTTGACTCGGATGCTGAACAGTCCTCCAGGATCGTCGCTGCCATGCTACACGCTCGCCCGTGATCCACGCGGGCCCTGCCGCCCGGGGCGTGCGTTCACAAGGAGGTGAGGATGGCGACAGTCAGGCTCTGGACCGATGCGGAGGCGGAAGCGCAGCCGAAGGTCAAAGCGGTTTTCGACGATGTCCGGGCGACCCGGAAGTCGGACTTCGTCAACAATTTCTGGCGCGGTCTGGCCAACCAGCCCGAGATTCTCGAACGCACGTGGAGCGCCCTGAAAGCGGTAATGGGCGCGCCCGGACCGCTCGATCCCCTGACTCGGGAATTGATCTACATCGCCGTTTCAATAACGAACGGCTGCTCCTATTGCATCCATTCGCACACGGCGGCGGCGCGAGCGAAGGGGATGACCGACGCGCAATACTCCGATTTTTTGGCCGTGGTGGGCATGGCCTCACAGACAAATGCCCTGGTGACGGGCCTGCAACTGCCCGTCGAACTCGGCTTTCCTCGTCGAGAGCTGAACATAAGCTCCCGACCATGAGGCGTTCCGGAACGGCGACCAAGGCCACTTGGATTCCGAGGCGCGGCCAGTAAAAACCCGCTCGGGATTCGCTCCCGCGCGGGCTCTTGTTCACGGAAAAGGCGGCGGTTTACTTCGCCTTATCGCTCCTGTCGCGCGCCTTGAGCGCTGCGCCAAGAATATCGCCGAGCGAAGCGCCTGAGTCGGCTGAGCCATATTGCGCGATCGCTTCCTTCTCCTCAGCGACCTCGAGCGCCTTGATGGAGACTGCGATCTTGCGCGCCCGGCGGTCGAACTGGATGATGCGCGCGTCGACCTTCTCGCCAACCGAGAAACGCTCAGGACGCTGATCGCTGCGGTCGCGCGCGAGCTCGTTGCGCTTGATGAAGGCGGTGAGATCGGTGCCCGCGATCTTCACCTCGAGGCCGCCGTCCTTGACCTCGAGGACCTCGCAGGTCACGACCGAGCCCTTGCGCAGCTCGCCCTCGCCCTCCTCGCCGGCGCTCCTGGCCGCGAACGGGTCGCTGGCCAGTTGCTTGATCCCGATGGCGATTCGCTCCTTCTCGACATCGACGTCGAGCACCTTGGCTTTGACGTGATCGCCTTTCTTGTAGTCCTCGATCGCCTGCTCGCCGGGCCTGTTCCAGTCGAGATCGGAAAGATGGACCATGCCATCGACATCAGCGTCGAGGCCAATGAACAGACCGAACTCGGTCTTGTTCTTGACCTCGCCCTCGACTGTCGAGCCGATCGGATGCTTCTCCGCGAAAGCCTCCCACGGGTTCTGCAGCGTCTGCTTGAGGCCGAGCGAGATTCGGCGCTTGGACGCGTCGACCTCGAGCACCTGCACCTCGACCTCCTGGCTGGTCGAGACGATCTTGCCGGGATGGACGTTCTTCTTGGTCCAGGACATTTCGGAAACGTGGATGAGGCCCTCGATGCCGGGCTCAAGCTCGACGAACGCGCCGTAGTCGGCGATGTTGGTGACGCGGCCCTTAAGCTTCTGCCCAACGACGTAACGCGTCTCGATGTTCGACCACGGATCTTCCTGCAACTGCTTCATGCCAAGCGAGATGCGATGGGTCTCATGGTTGATCTTGATGATCCGCACCTTGACCTGCTGGCCGATGGTCAAGACCTCGCTCGGATGGTTGACCCGCCGCCAGGCGATGTCGGTCACGTGCAGGAGGCCGTCGATGCCGCCGAGATCGACGAACGCGCCGTAATCAGTCAGGTTCTTGACCGTACCGTCGATGATCTGCCCCTCAGCGAGGTTGGCGACGATCTCGTGGCGCTGCTCGGCGCGGCTCTCCTCGAGCACGGTGCGACGGGAAACGACAATATTGCCGCGCCGCCGGTCCATCTTGAGTATCTGGAACGGCTGGGGCACGTTCATCAGCGGGCCAACGTCGCGCACAGGACGAATGTCGACCTGGCTCCGCGGCAGGAAGGCGACCGCCCCATCGAGGTCGACAGTGAAGCCGCCCTTGACCTGGTTGAAGATGACCCCTTCAACCTTCTCATTCTTCTCGAACGCCTGCTCGAGCTTGACCCAGCTCTCCTCCCGCCTCGCCTTGTCGCGCGAGATGACGGCTTCGCCGAGCGCGTTCTCGATCCGCTCGAGATAGACTTCAACCTCGTCGCCAACGCCGGGCGCCGGGTCGCGGCCATGATTGGTGAATTCCTTGAGGGCCACGCGGCCTTCGGTCTTGAGGCCGACGTCGATGACGGCCATGTCCTTTTCGATCGCGACGACCTTGCCCTTGACGACGCTCCCCTCAAAAGCTTCGTCGGCGCCGTAAGTCTCGTTCAACAGCGCGGTGAAATCCTCGCGCGTCGGCGCAAGGGACTGTGTGGAAGCCATTGGTTCTCCTAATCGCGCCCTTAATCGGGCAACGCCGGCCTTGGGTTCGTGTTGACGTTCAGGCGCCCACCGATCGGAAGGTTCGCGCGTGACGCACGATCCTCATCGCCGCTCTTCGCGGCTTAGCCGGCGCATCGGCCGACGGCGGAAACCCAGGTGCAGTCGCTACATGGGGAGCCCATGCGGCGAGGGCCAGCCGCTAGCAGGAAAGTCCGCCTGATTCAATGGCGAAAACACTTGGGTGAAAGCGTTTAGATGCAATGTTCGGCGAGGACCCGTTCGTCGTGAGGAAAGCTGCGCTTTTCTACCGTTGCGGCCGAGGTCGCGGGAGCAGCACGTCGTTCCCAAAGCGCCTGGATATTCGGCGCTCGTCGGGTTAGGTGATCGTCTCGAGTTCTCGAATATCTTCGTTCCTGAGAGCAAACGAGCCTTCGTTCACTTCGCGTAGGCCATTGAGGAATATCGAGATGTCGATTTCCTCATCTTCGTCCTGGTTCTCTAGCGGCTTAAATCGTCCATGGAAAAAGGCGTATTCTATGCCGTCGATTAAATAAGGAACGACACCTTCCAGTCTGAAAGCAAGTCTCTCTTCGTTCCTCTCAGAAAATCTAAACTTAAACCCCAGAATTTTTCGAATTATATAAACTTTACCTTCGCACAGATATTCATCAACGAAGCGGTTTCTCACGCCATCGATTGGCTGCGCATTCACGCAAACGATCTTCTGACCAACGTACCAATCGCGCATTCAATTCCCCAACACCAAAGCGGTTATACTTTAGGATAGGATTCCTTCGCTTCCCGGCTTAAATATAAGCTGCGAACATGAATGTAAGCTGTCGATTTCGGGTTGCAAATTAACAAATGTTTTCAATCTCGTTAAGTTCGTGTAACCCGGCTATTTTTCTTTTTTCTTACGCAAATTCATAGAATGACCAGCTAGGATACGCCTGTCATTGCCCGGTGCACAATTTGGTTTGAACCGGCCCGGCTGGCCACGAGCGCTGGAGCGCGGCGCGCGCAAGAAGGCCTTGAGGTCACCGCGTTCTTATGGCCGCCGAAAGTCAGCTTCCACCCCGCCTCTCGACGGCGGGCGACGCTCTCCTGGGCCGCAACGATCGGAAGCTCAGTCTGCAACGGCGGCGGCGACGGGATGAAGATAAGTCGAAAGATGCGCGTCGAGAGCCTTCATCGCCCTTTCATCCGCCGAGGCGCGCCTGAAGCCGATGAAGCCGTCGGGGCGAACCAGAACAACGCCGCCCTCTGGTAGCCCGGCGCGGGCGGGATCGAGCCCCGCCTGGCCGCCTTCGACAACCGAGACGAGGGCGCCCCATCGCGCTCGGAAAATGTCAAGCTGCGGCCCGTCGCCGAAAACGACAAGATGGTGGGTTGCTCCCTCAAGATCGCACCAGCCGGGAAAGCGCACTCCTGCGCTGGGCTCGGCTTCGCCGGCGCCCCCGTCTATGAGAAGGCTGCCCTTATAGGAGACATCAAGCATCGAGCGCTTGCGCAAGGCTGCGAGCGCTTGGGCCGGATCCTGCGCGGCCGGGGACAGCGACTCCCCCGCTCGGCATTTTTCGACCAGCTGCATGACAAAGGCATGGATCTCGTTCGAGACCTCGAGCACATGACGATCGGCCAGGCCACGTTCGATCGGATATGTCGCGAGAAGCGAGGGCTTCGCCGCCCCTTGAAGCACCAAGGCAAGTTTCCACGCGATATCGGCCCCGTCCATGAGCGCCGAATTGATCCCTTCCCCGCCCATTGGGCTTGAAAGATGTCCCGCATCGCCCAACAGGAAGCGCCTGCCATCGCTCAGAAACGGCGCCACACGCTTGTGCATCTGGAAGTAGGACGTCCAACGCAAATCGGAGAGTCCAACGTCAGTTCCGATCCGCTCGTTCAGGAGCGCTGCAAGTTCCGCCATGGACGAAGCCTCGACGCGCTGATCGGCTTCGTCGCGATTGACAAAGATGAGCAATCGCCCTTCGGGCAGCGGCGCCAGCAGCACGAAACCCTTCGGCCCGATGACAACGCGACCTCGTCCGGGCGGAGCGGGCAATGTCAGTTTCACGTCCGCAACGATGAAACGCCCGCCATAAGTCTCGCCGTCCAGACGTTCCTGCATGGAATGGCGCGATACGCTGTGGCCGCCGTCCGCGCCGATCAGGTAATCGGCTCGCACGATCTCTTTCCGCCCGCCTCTGTCGAGGCTCATAGTGACGCCGTCGCCGTCCGCCCCGACTGACGTCGCCTCGACGCCAAACTCGACCTCAACCCCCTGCCCGGCCAAATGCTTGCGCAGCGCCGCCTCGGTAAACCATTGGGGCTGGCTGCACTGGAATTCGTATTTGCAGCCAAGGCCCGCCAGCTGAGTGAGGCCGATGCGCGCCTGCCCCGGGCCGAGAAGCTCGACCTCCTTGATGCGCACGCTCTCATTAAGAAACGGCTCAATCACGCCCGCCTTGTGGAGCAGTTCGAGCACCGCGGGCTGGATCGCTGTCCCGCGCGTCTCGTGATGGGGCGCAAGCCTCCGCTCGATGATCCTCGGCTTCACTCCGTGGCGGAGGAGTTCGCACGCGGCGAAAAGGCCGGCTGGACCCGCGCCGATGATCAGGACCTGGGTGTTGGACGGCCTATTGTCAGTCTGCGCGGTTTCGAGCGCCATTCCGGCTTCCCCCCAAAGGCTCCGCAATATACCGACCCGCTGTGCGGCTTCGCAACGAACCTCCGACGTAAAATCGCCCGCCAGGAACCGCTCGCGCTGGCGAGCAGGAGAGATGTAAAAGCGCCCCCCAAGGTGGCTCTGGGATTAGGCAGACGCCACCGATCGGCTGCACCTCCACAATTCCCGCATCTCGCGCCAGCCGGACAGACTTCAAACGGCGGCGGCGCGCGACAGCGAGGCCGGCATCACGGGATCCGGGCCCGTGGCGCACCACGATGGTGGTCCTTTCCCAATAAGACGCGTCACTATACAAAGATTTGCTGCCGTAATTCAATCAATCAATATAATAATATCTGTTAATTATATGATATTATTGTATTATCCTTGCAGACGAGATGCTTAAGTATTTGTTCGCAATCGCGCGGAGTTGCGCAAAATAGCACTTAAGCCTCTGAAATGACAGAGTCGCGCGCACTTGTGCTCGCCTCGTTGATCAGGCCCGCCACGGGAAAGTCCAGGTCTCGGTCAAGGCCTTAGCCCCGGCGCGCAGAAAGACACGGAGGTCCGTGCTCTGGCCCGGATCTACGCTGACATCGACGCCTGCGCGAAAACCTCGGATATGGGCGTTGGGGGTGAGGAACGTGCGCACGATTCGTCCAGTCGACGCTGTTGCAACCGTCTCAACGAGAGAGGGGTCGCTCATGTAGTAAGACAAGTCGCCGCCGGAAAAATCGATGAGGAATCGCGTAGTCCCGGGAGGCGGCCGCGGATCCGGGGATCCCAATGCGCGCGCGGCGACGCGGAACGTCCCCACGGTTCGGCCATTTGGCGTCAGGCTCTGGTCCATCGACAACGCGGTGATGCGATAGCCGAAGACAAGCGGCTTGCCGACCTCGAGCCCCTGCTTCGGCGCCCAGGCGACGACGATGTTGTCGTTGGTCTCGTCGCTGGTGGGCAATTCGACCAGCTCGATCCCACCCTCGCCCCAACCCTCGTGCGGCTCGATCCAGTAGCTCGGCCTGAGTTCGTAAGCGAGATCGAGATCCTCGTAATCGCTGAAATTGCGGTCGCGCTGCAGAAGCCCAAATCCGCGCGGATTGGCGTCTTGAAAGACCGAGACCCTGAGAGGGTTTGGGTTGCTCAGAGGCCGCCAGATCCATTCGCCCGCGCCCGTGTGCATAAGAAGACCGTCGGAATCGTGCAACTCGCCGCGAAAGTCGTCGGCGTATCGCCGGTCAGCCTTGCCGACATAATACATCGACGACAGGGGCGCGAGACCGAGCGCAGGCGTCGCCTTGCGCGCGAACAGAGTGACATTGATGTCGATAAAGGTCTCCTGGCCGGGGTTCAGATCGAAGCGGAAAGCGCCAGTCGCCGATTCGCCGTCTAGCAGCGCGTAGATGACGGTGTGCTCCGCCGTCGCGTCCGGCGTCTCGATCCAGAACTCGCGAAAGAATGGGAACTCCTCGTTGAGGCGGGGAGGCGCGCCGATGACAAGGCCCCGCGCCGACAGGCCGTAGCGCTGTCCGCGGCCGAGGAAGCGGAAGTAGCTCGCGCCGAGAAACGCGATCACTTCGTCCCAGATATGTGGCGCATTGATCGGAAAACGCAGCCGAAAGCCGGCAAAACCGAGGTTGATCGGCAGCGGTCCTAGCTTGGCGCCGCCGTAGTCAAACAGATTGGCGGCGTAAGGGATTGGCGCCGGGATGCCGTCTCGCAGGACATTGACGACCACCGGACGCTTGTACAGGTGTCCGAGATGGAACAGCTCCAGGCGAAAATTGGCCCCGTCCTGGCCGAGCAGAGGCTTCTCGGACTTGAAGCGAATGTCGCGCCAGCCGTCGAAATCGAGGGTCGCCAGGCCGTCGGGCAGCGGCGGTATCGCGCTGTCGAAGGGCGCAGCGGCAAGATCCTGTGCCCGCTTCACAACGTCCTGGTAGCCGAATGACGCAGGCGTGGGCGTGGCGGCCGGCGGCGGCGCGTCGGTCTGCTGCGCGGCGGCAGGGGCCGCCAGACGCGCGCCCGAGGCGGCCACGACGCCCACGAGCAGCGCGCGGCGAGACAGATCAAGCATGTGCGTCATACAGGCTAGGAGATCAGGCTGGGTGCTCCGCGACCTTGGGCCAAGGCGAGACGCCGGCAGCCCCGGTCCGGTCACCATGGGGCTAACGGGCCGCCGCCGCTATTGGTGTTCGTATGCACGATCGCTTCGAGCCCCATGCTGAAGTTCGAGGTGATGCGATAGTTGACGCCGACGCCGAACGTACCGACGGCCTGGACCGCACCGGGGCCGGAGAATACGGAGTTGACAGCATCGCTTGCGTTGAAAGCGCCGCTGCTGAACCGGGTCGAACGAACGAAATCGACCCCGGTGATCACGTATGGCGTCACCGCGCCGAAATTGTACCCGACAATCGTCGAGCCGCCGGCAAAGGCGCCGCCGGTGAACTGTGAGAATCCGGGGCTCGTTTGGAGATAGGGCATATAACCCGTGGAGGCCTGCACCCCCAGCATGATTCCGTTGTCGAAGACGTGTTCATAATTGAGGTCGGTCTCGCCCCCCACGCCGCCCTTGATCCCCTTACCGCCCCACACGGAGATCCCTGCTCCGACCGAAAGACCCGCCCAATAATCGGGCGCGGCATCGGCCGCGCCGGGGCCGAGCGCAGGATAATTCGACGGAGCGGTCGGCAAATCAGCGGCGACAACCGGCGCGGCCTGCAGGCAAGCCGCGGCCGCACAGACCGAAGCGGCGGAAAGACAAGCGATAACGAAGCGCATGATATCTGTCTTTATCACAAAATCACCGCGCGAAGCATTGCGGTTTCGAGTACGGCATATTGATGGCGAAAAGCGCGCGTCGAGACTACGCCAGACGGGCTGGACAAGGCGCAGCGCCAACGCCTATAAGCGCGCGCCGCGTCTCGACGGCGCGAAGCGCCCAGGTAGCTCAGTTGGTAGAGCACGTGACTGAAAATCACGGTGTCGGTGGTTCGATTCCGCCCCTGGGCACCATTTGTTTTCAATAACTTATGGCAGATAGTTCAAGCAGTGCACTATAGAGTTTGACAAATAAGTTTGACAGAGCACGTGACTCATCGGCGCTCATATCAACCTCCCCTCGACGACGGCCACGGACCCCTCGGCCGCCAAGGATTTCTTGATCAGGGATTTTGCTCCGGCTAAGTGGAGTATGGCCAGTCCCGATTCGTACCGGACGCTGATATCCGCAGACATCGCTGCCTGCATTTCTAAAATGGGCTGCCAGCCGATCCTGTTCATCGGGTCCGGCCTATCGAGGCGCTACTTCTCTGGCCCGAGTTGGGAGGAGCTTCTCGCCTTTCTCGCGAAGCAATGTCCGCTCATCGACAAGGATTACGCCTACTACAAGCAAACGCTCGTATCGCCGCTTGCCATTGGTCGGGAGTTCGCACGGCTGTACCAAGAGTGGGCGTGGGGAAAGGGGCGCAGTCAATTTCCAGCTGACATGTTCCAGAGCAATGTTCAGCCGGACGCCTACATAAAACTCAAAATCGCTGAACACCTCGCGGGGATCACCCCCAAAGAGATCCTTGCGATTGACGCGGCATTCAAGGACGAGATCGCCGCCCTACTCTCAATCCGACCCCACGCCATTATCACCACCAATTACGATCAGCTTCTCGAAGTTCTCTTCCCCGAATATCAGCCGATCATCGGCCAAAAGGTGATCTCTGGATCGACCGTCCTTTATGGCGAGCTTTTCAAAATTCACGGCTGCGTCTCGGACCCCAACAGTCTGGTCTTCACGCAGCAGGACTACGACCAGTTCATCAAGAAGAAGAAGTACCTGAGCGCCAAGCTGGTCACCTATTTCAGCGAGCATCCACTCCTGTTCGTCGGCTACAGCGCCACCAACTCAAACATCAGAGCTATCCTCTCGGACATCGATGAGATCCTCCTGTCCGAGACCGACGGCGTCATACCGAACGTCTACATTTTGGAGTGGAACAAAGCCGCCGGTGCCAAGGCTCCGGCGCAAGAACGGCTCATAGAGATCGAGGGCGCTAAGTCCGTCCGCGTCAAAGCAATCGAGGCGGACGACTTCAAGTGGGTTTTCGACGCGTTCAGTTGCGGCCAGCCGCTCAACAGCATCAGCCCAAAGGTACTTCGTACCTTACTCCACCGCTCATACGACCTTGTGCGCCACGATATTCCTCGCCAGCGCGTGGACGCCGATTTTCAAATGCTCGAACATGCGGTCCAATCTGGAGCGGACTTCGCCAAACTATTCGGTATCACCACCGTAAGCGATCCGTCCGCTTCCAACGCGAATTATCCCCACACAATTACGATGCTTGCTGAACATCTTTTTGGACCAGATACCAACTGGAACCAGGTTAACGTGATGATTTCAAAACTTAAGAAGGAGCACGGGGTCGATATCAAGACTTCTGATAACCGCTATCATATAACGACAAAAACGGGCAAGAAGTCCTCGAACTCATAAATATTCAGATAGCCTACTCATTCTGCTTCAGAAGATGAAGGACCGTAAGCCTTACGACTTTAAACCCTGAGACGATCTCGCGCTGGCTGTTTCACGGCATAAAAAGCCAGCGGTTACCGGTTTCATTGTTCACTTTGTCTATCAAGCCATTCCTGCACCTCTGAACCTGACCACATTTTTCGTAACATAGTTGGAAACTTGAGCCTCACCGGTTTCATTGGGACTTGTGACCTCACGGCAAGTTTTAAGGAGGAAACCGCGTCTCCAATGTCTTCCAATGCTTGCTCGAAACCAAACATGTTGCTCCATTGTGGCGATCTGCCCGTCACAAGATAATATGCTTGGCTAAGCGCCTCCTCCGCGCCATCACGCTCTTCGATTAACTTAAGACACTCTCGCTCATGTTCTTCATACGGAATCTGATCGGCGGCAGCCGCATTAACGGAAAGGAGTTTAGAGTCGAGCGCCGATAGAATTTTCTCCACTGCAACCTTTTGGATTTCCTCGAATTCGTCCGCACCGCACGTTATACATTTCCGGGGAAATGGGGTCATATTCCCGTACACATGATTGTGCGTTTCTTTGGCTTCTTCGGGAACCCTCAGAGCGGGCTTTATACGCGAACCCGTATATTCGTCATTTATACGCGATTGCGTATAATCATCTCTGGATTTGCCCGAGGCATCCAAAAGCACCGCCGAATTACGATTGAAAAGCATCATAGCGAAATTGCCAATGTCCACCGGATCGCCCTTATCGACATGCTTGCGTAGGCAGTCCGACAGGAACGCCACGGTGCATTCACTCGGATTACTCCATCCACCACGACCTTGTTCGCGCTTTTGAGCCATTTTTCGTTTCATGGCCGCTGCAAATTTATCGATGGCTGTGTCATCGGGGTGATACGCCCCCGGTTCAGTGACGCGCTGTGGCGCTGGTTCAGTGCGGAGAAGGCCGTGTTGGGCGATAACATCTTTCAATATCGGCGCAGCATCGTACATTATTGTGCTGCCGTGTTCATGCTCCACGCGCTTGGCGAGTTCTGCACACAGCGCCTCAACATCAACTGCCTGCCCTACCGTACATAAATCCTGCATTCTCCCTTAAGCTTCCCCGCCCGTCCGAGCGCCGGTGTTGTGTCTAAATTGACAATACCGGCAATAGGCAATCTAGTACATAGTCGTTTTGGTAATTGTATTTCGTTTTTCGGACGCCTGCCCGTCGTAAGAGCAAAGACTGTCGCTTGCTGCTGCATTTTGCTGACCCGCTTATGGCAAGCGACAGCGTAATGATGTAGGTTGCACCGCCTTGAAGGTCGCAACAGCCCCTATGCCGAAAAGCGCGCAAGATATGGAACCGCAACCTACTCAGCCCATCGGTTTGCGCGTGGCCGGTACTCCGCCTATCCCGCCCATTGATATCGAAAAGGAGAAGCAACAACTTTTACGAGAAATCAAAACCACTAAGGGTTCGCGCTTCAACGCGGCGCAGCGGTTGGGACGCCGCGATAAACTGCTCAATCGTATGATCGCGTTCATATCAGGATGCGTTATCATCGTTACGCTTCTGCCGGTCTATTTCCCGGTCGGCACAACAGCCACAAGCGCGGTCAGCTTTTTCACAATCGCGTTCTCAATCTTCATCCTCGCTATGTCGCTTATCCAGTACTCGAACTCCGATCCAGTTCGTGCCGAACAGCATCATCGCTGCGGTTTGGAATTGAACAGTCTGCGACGCGAATTACGAAGTACGCATGTAACGACGGAGGAGCAGCTACTTCCCTTCGCACGCCGACTTGACGAGATTTTGGGTAAGTATTCCATCAATCATGAGGGTATCGATTTCGAGCGGTACAAGCGCGAGCACCCGGACGAATATCCGGATACTGTTCGTGCAAAGGCCGAGAGCGATGCTCCCGTAGAGAGATGGGTGCGCGTCGCGGGCGTGCTGGCTGCCACAGCTACAGGGATTATAACAGCGGTCTCAGCATCATCTCTGCTTCCCACAATTGTCGCGTATGTCCGCTCAATTATGAGGTGAAAGCAGCAGGTTCGGTTTCATGTTTATGGCTTAAAATCGCGCGTTCCACGGTTTGACAAAATCCGCCTATCCCACTGACCTCTATTAGCGAGTTTGACAACTTTTTCCGAGCTAAGTGTCTGATTCTACTGCATTAAAAACTGACTGAAAATCACGGTGTCGGTGGTTCGATTCCGCCCCTGGGCACCATTAAATCAAAGACTTAGTAGGCTTCTTCTACAGATAAAAATGAAGGACAAAAATCCGGGACAACGTTTGGGACAACAAATCGCGAGATTTTGTTGTCCTTGGCGGTGGAGGCAAGCAAGTTGAAGACGCCTCGCAAATCGACGCGGTAGACGCGCTTGGATAAATCCGGTTGGTATCGCCAAGGTTACGGGAAGACGTCGGGACGGCAGATGTTTCGTCCATTCTCTTGAACGCCGCTAACAATAGGATTCCCAAGGGCCTAAAGGAGTCTGCGCCCCGTTTGAACGCGCCTTTCTCGGAGGGCAAAATGCATGATCAACGTCCTTGGAGGAGCGACCCAACGTCCTTGGAGGACTTTGCTAGGGTCTTTCCTTGTCCACCAAGGGACGTGTGAAACTATCGAACTCGCAACCTGACGCGAGTTTCCTGACCAACGGCACGAATATCGACAACGGCGGGCAACGCGAAGCCGGCGTGAACGTGGCGCTCGATATTTGCACCAAGGGCGAGCCGGTCCGGCGGACGTCGATGTAGGCCTGACGACGCAGCGGCAGATGATCGCAGAACGACAAAATGACATGGGCTGGCAGCGAAGGGGCACCGGACGTCCCTTTCGATTGGCAACGTCGGCACCGGCGCCTTGGCGCGCCACGCTCACGTCGCAGGCTCGGCAACTCATCCTCGGCCGCACGCTCATGACGCGCTTGAAGTGGGAGAGAACGAGCACCTCGGCCTCACCCGGCGGCGCGATACCTGGACGCTTACGACGTCTCGAGCTATTTCCGGAGGCTTGGTTCTCCAGTTCGGGCTTGAGAACAACCAATCCCGGAGTCCCTCGAAACTTGCCGAAATTCGTGTTCCGCCGCGACACTGCTTGAGGCGATCAAGCAGGCGTAGAAACGCGCTAAGTCGTAGAGTCGGCTCATTCAGTGCTCTGACAGCGGGCGTGGTGGACTTGCCCGGCATTTGTGGAGAGCGTTTTCGATTTTACGCTGCCCGCCCTTCGAACTGAAGCGGGCTGATGAAGTCGAGCGCCGAATGGCGGCGGACGGGATTGTAGAAGCCGTCGATGTAACGGCCGATTGCGATCGCAGCTTCGATCCGGCTCTGGAAGATGGTGCGCCAGACGAGTTCGGCCTTGAGGGTCTTGAAGAACGTCTCGACCATGGCGTTGTCGAAGCAGTTTCCCTTGCCCGACATCGAGATCGAGATGCCGTTCTTTCTCAGCTCAGCCTGGTACTCGACGGAGCAGTATTGGCTGCCACGGTCCGCGTGGTGAATGAGCCCGACGGATGGACACCGCACGGCGACGGCCCGGCGTAGGGCCAACAACGCCAGTTCCTTATGGAGCCGGTCGCCGGCGGCCCAGCCGACGACGCGCCGAGCAAAGAGGTCAATGACGACGGCAAGGTAGAGCCAGCCCTCGCGTGTCCAGACATAGGAGATGTCGGCACCCCATTTCTGGTTCGGCCCCGCTGCGTTGAAGTCTTGATTTAAGAGGTTTGGCGCGACCGGAAAGGCGTGCAGGCTGTCGGTCGTTCGTTTGAAGCGCCGCCTCTGCCGCGCCTTCAGGGCATTCTCTCGCATCAGCCGGGCGACCCGATGACGACCGATGGTGATCCCGTCATCGCGAAGCTCGCGCGTCATGCGCGGGCTGCCGTAGGTTGCGTTCGACAGTGCAAAGGCCGAGCGAATATGGGCCAGCAGCACCATGTCCTCATGCTGTCGACGGCAGGCCGGTCGATCCTTCCTGGCAAAATAGCCGCTCTGACTGACGCCAAGAACCTTGCAGAGACGCTGGACGGGGAATTCCTTCTTCGCCGCATCGATGAGACGGAACCTCATCGACTTCCCTCCTTGGCGAAAAAAGTCGCGGCCCTCTTCAGGATCTCGCGTTCCTGTCGCAAGATCTCATTCTCGCGCCGCAACCGCTTCAGCTCAGCCGCCAGGTCCTCCTGCCGTTCGGGCGGCGGCGCCTCGATCTCGTGCTCGCGGCGCTTGTCGAGCCAGCGTCGCAGCGTCGAAAGGCCGACGCCGAGGTCCATGGCGATCTCCCTTTGCGTCCGACCACTCACCTCAACCAACCGAACGGCTTCGGCTTCAAATTCCTTCCCGAACCGTCGCTGCGGCTTGCCCATGAAATGCTCCTCTTTCCTTCAGAAGAGCTCTCCACTTTCCCAAGGCAAGTCCATGGTGGCTCACTACGCTTAAGATGCGCCATAGGCGCTTCGATCTTGATCAGGCGGCGCGCGATATCTGCGGCCTGAAGCCAAGCGCGCTGTCTCGGCCAGTGAGCTATATGCTAGTGTCCTGATTCTGAGGTTTGTGCGATTTTGGCTTGGGCTGCGGCGATGTCGAGGGTTTTGAGACAGAAGCGTTTTATGGCGGCGAGGATATCGTCGGCGGATTTGGTCCAGCGGAAGGGCTTTGGGTCGGCGTTGACGGCGGCGAGGTAGGCTCGGATCGCGGTTTGCAATTCCGCGGTCGAGCGGTGGACGCCGCGGCGGATTTGCTTTTCGGTGACGTCGGCGAAGAAGCGCTCGACCTGATTGACCCACGAGCTGGCGGTCGGGGTGAAGTGAACATGCCATCGCGGCCGCGCGCCGAGCCACTTTCGGATCGGCTCGGTCTTGTGGGTGGCGTAGTTGTCCATCACGAGGTGGACGTCGAGGCCGCGCGGGACATTGCGTTCGATCTCGCGCAGGAAGCTCAGGAACTCGCGTCCGCGATGACGGGGATAGCAGCGCCCCATGACCTTGCCGGTGGCGGCGTCGAGAGCAGCGAACAGGCTAAGGGTTCCGTGACGCGCATAGTCGTGGGTGCGCCGCTCGATCTGGCCCGGGCGCATCGGCAAAAGCGGCTGCGTTCGGTCCAGCGCCTGGATCTGGCTCTTTTCGTCAACGCAAAGAACCAGCGCGCGCTCCGGCGGCGACAGATAAAGCCCGACGATATCGCGCACCTTCTCGACGAAAGAGGATCGGTTGAGAGCTTGAAGGTTTCGGTGCGGTGAGGCTGGAGGTTGAAAGCCCTCCAGATGCGGTGGATCGTCGAAGGCGCGAAGCCGGCTGCTTTCGCCATCGAGCGCAGGCTCCAGTGCGTCGCATCCGGAGGCGTCGCCTCGAGCGTCTGGCGAACGACCTCGGCGACCTCGTCATCGCCGATCTGGCGCGGCGCGCCGGGACGGGGCTCGTCATAAAGACCCGCCATCCGATGTTCGGCGAACCGGCGCCGCCATTTTCCAACCGTGTTGGGGGCTGCGCCCAGCCGCAGGCTGATGTCCTTGTTTGCCACCCCTTCCGCCGCGTGCAAGACGATGCGCGCCCGCTGCGCCAGCCCCTGCGCGGTCTTGCGTCGCGACGCAAGGCTCTCAAGTTCGCGCCGCTCGCTGTCGGTCAAATCGATCCCAACCGCCGTCTTGCCCATCGCCATCCTCCGCGCCAACGCGCGCAGAGAATCGTATATATTTGTCGATCAGGACACTAGGCCATGTGGACGAATTTTCGCCGGTCGACGCTTTTGGGATTCCCGCGGTGAATCAGGCATGATTCGTCAGGACTCCGACCGAATCAGAGGCCGGAGCCTATGTCGACAAAGATGGATGATGACGATTGGGCGCACACGCTTGCGGTGTTCCGCGCCTGCCTGCCTCGGCGTGGACGGAAGGCCGCCGACGACCGCCGCTTCCTCGAGGCGCTTCATTTCTTCACCGTCGAGAACGTTCGCTGGCGCGCGCTGCCGGAGCGCTTCGGTCATTGGAACAGCGTGTGGAAGCGCTTCGATCGCTTGAGCAAGGCTGGCGTCTTCGAGGCCTTCTTCGACACGCTCGCGTCGATGAGCTCCACGGCCCATCTCCTTCAGATGTTCGACTCCACCGTCGTGCGCGCTCATGTATCGGCGGCCGGAGCAAAGGGGGGCAAGAAGGCCAGGCGCTCGCGCGCTCGCGTGGCGGCTTCACCACGAAAATCCACGCAAAATCGGACGCCTCCGGGGATATCATCGCCTTCGACCTGACCGGCGGCGAAGCCTTCGACGGGCGTCACTTCGAAACCCTGCTCGATATCGGGCCCGACATTCAGCCGCGCGCCGTCATCTGCGGCAAAGGCTACGCCAGCAAGGCCAATCGGGATGCCGCAAGAGCGCGCGGCATCGCTCCGGTCATCCCGCACAAGGCGAACGAAAAGGACAAGCCAGCCTTCTTCGCACGAACCCTCTACAAAGCCCGCGCACGCATCGAGCAGGGCGTCGGACGGCTCAAGCGCTTCAAGCGCGTCGCGCTCCGCTGCGAAAAGACCGAACGAAACTTCAGATCAATCGTCAGCTTCGCCGCCGGCCTCTGCTTGATCAAATTCGTCCACATGGCCTAGCTCGCACTGCGATAAGGATATGCCGCTTCCGTAAAGACCAGGCGGACAGGTACGTTGACAGGGCTCATCAATATCTGGAGGTCCGCTCACGCGCTTGCGATCCTTCAAAGCCTTGTCCTCGTCATCGCAGCCAACGGGGCGCCAGTCCTGCTCGCCCGGCTATTGGGAGCGCGCTTTGCTCATCCAATCGACGGGGGGATCGTGTTGCGTGACGGCCATTCTCTATTCGGTCGTTCCAAGACTGTTCGAGGCATCGCCGCAGCTGTTCTTCTTGCCGCCTGCGCCGCAGTCCTCATGAGTTTGCCGTGGCGGCTGGGCGCGCTCGCCGCTGCTTGCGCAATGGCGGGCGATTGTCTCTCGTCCTTCGTCAAACGGCGATTTGGACTCGAGCCGAGCAGCATGACGCGCGGTCTCGATCAGGTCCCTGAATCGCTGTTTCCTGCGGTAGTTTGCAGCGCTTACTTGCCGCTCCGTCCTCTCGACGTTGCCTTGATCGTGCTTGTGTTCTCCGTTGGGGAGTTGGCGATGTCGCGACTCTTCTTCGCCGTCGGCTTGCGGGATCGTCCCTACTGAGGGGTTCCGCGGTCAAACCGGTGCAGCGTGATCTCCGGCCGATTGTTGAAACGAACCGGGACGACGGAGGACCCCGCCCCGACTGACGTATAGCCCGCCATGCCCGCATGCCGCCATGCGCCAGCGCCGAAAGCGCGGGGCAAATCGGCTTCGAGCAGGATAGGAATGCCGCCGGGCAAGCAGATCTGCCCGCCGTGCGTATGTCCGCTCAGCATTAGGGCGAAACCAGCGTGCGCGGCCTGCCGGTAGATCTCCGGAGTGTGCGAGAGCAGGACAGAGACGTAACCCGGGGGAATCTCCGCAGCCGCTTTTTCGATGTTGTCAGCGCGATAAAAATGCGCGTCGTCGACCCCCGCGAGATAGATTAAAGCGCCGCCGCGGTCGATGGCGACGGTTTCATTCAGCAACATGCGAATCCCCAGCGCCTCCAGGTCGGGAACCATCGCAATCGAATCGTGGTTGCCGAGTACCCCATAGATGTCGCCGCGTAGCGCTTCACATAGGCGCGCGACCCCCTCGAGGCAGGGCCTGCAATCGCCGTGGGTGCGTCCGCGATAATCGCCTGTCAGCACACAGAGATCATATGCGAGGTCATGCGCGAGTTCGGCCGCCCGCTGCATGGCGGGGCCGCTAAGGTCCGCATGCAGGTCGCTCAGATGCAGGACCGTGAAACCATCGAAAGCGCCTGGCAGATTTGGAAGACGCACAACGTTGCGCCGCACCTGCACCTCGCGTGCGTTAGCTCGGCCTCGCCAATAGGTCCCCGTCACGCGAAGCGCTATCTCGATCATCGCCTGCATCAAGGGCAAGTTCTCGAGGTGCAAGAAGCTTAGCCCCTGGCCAAAAGCCTGCGCCTCGTGCTCGCGCTCCATGCCGAGACGGAGCTGTGCATGAAACGGCCCGAGTCGGGTTTCCAGACGGCGCAGCGCTTCGTCAGGATCGAGGAGGCGGCGCGTCGTCAAGTAGTCGGCTCCCGGGGCGTTAGGAATTCGATCTCGCCTTTGTCGTCGACGCCTTGTACCTGCCGCCCATCTGGCAAGCGACAGGACGGTTCCAAGCCAGTCCTTAATAAAGATCGTGGGAGTCACGATGGCTCGATAACATCTTTACGCCCGGGCTCGATGCAGAGATCTTGATCTCGCAATGCCCACCAAGACGACTTCCCCCGCGGCTTTGCCAATTAGAGCCCGCGCGGTCAGCGATCTCAACCAGATCCAACTCAAGAATATCGCTGAGCCAATTCGCGTCTACTCGCTTCGAGGCGACGTCCCGCGCAGGCGACCTCGGCCTCGCTGATAAGCGCGTCGCGCAGGACTTAGCGATCGAAGCCTCGATCGCCCTGGCGGTGCTGATATCTTCGCTGTAATCGCCCTCGAGGCGGTGCCACGAAGGCGCTGGGCTGATCCGCTTGGGACAAACTCAAAAGCGATACGTGACACCCGTGGAGAACAGCCACGGTTGGAAAGTCGTCTTGATGGTGGCGGCCCCTGGAATCGTACCGACCGGCAGACCGAGATCGAATCCGGTCGACTTTCCTGTGGACCAAACGAAGAGCTTCTTGACGTCTAAAAAGACACCCCAATTCCGGTTGAACATGTAATCGGAGCCGGCCTGAGCAACGAGGCCGACCGTGGGCGCAAACGAGCCTCCGGTGTTAAAACCGTCCTGAACTGCAAGTTCGAAACTCGGCGCGATTCCGCCACCCAGACAAGGCTGGATCGCGCCAAACTGCGTGAAATGATAGACGGCTGTTATAGGAACCACGCCTGGCAACAACTTACTGAGAACGGCCCCTGAAAATGGCGGCGTCGGCGAGAACCCGGTAAACTTTATGGTCAGGCCAACGGGGAACTGCGGTCGATACCTCAAGTGACCAGTTCGGGGTAAAGAAATAGCCGGCCTGGAAGCTTGCGGAAACAATGCTCGAATAGCTCGCGCCTCGCCCGACCAACGACAGCTGGGGTCCGAAACCGCCGACGGGAACAAGTTCGATTCCCAGGCCCGCGACCTCCACCACGGGTTGCGCGAACAAGCTGGACCAACTTTGATTGAGTGCGCCTAGCGCACCGAGCTTCACGTACCAGCGGGGGCCGCTTCCGCAGCAGGGCTCGGCCTAGCCAGCGGGTTGGGCAGGTCCGCAGCATGAAGCGCGCGCCAGCGGAGAGAGCGAAAATTAGTGATCCGGAAACGAAGGCTTTGAGGCTCATCATAACTGGTCCTCTCGCTGAGGCTGGGGTCATTGGAAGTTGAAGCCCTTGTTCCGGAACAGGCCGACGCACGCTTCGACCGCGGCTGGATCGTAGAGCCGGCCCTTCCCCGCCTCGATCTCGGCCAACGCGGCATCGAGACCGAGGCCGGCGCGATAGGGGCGATGCGACAGCATGGCTTCTATTACGTCTGCGACCGCAAGGATCTTGGCCTCCGGCAGCATGGCCTCGCCCTTGAGGCCCTGCGGATAGCCTGAGCCGTCGAGCCGTTCGTGATGCTGCAGGATGATCTGCGCGATCGGCCAGGGAAACTGGATGCCCTTTATGATCTCATAGCCGGTTTGCACATGGGTCTGGAGCATCCGATATTCGAGCGATGTCAACTTGCCGGGCTTGCTCAAGAGCTCGGCCGGCACATTGATCTTGCCGACGTCGTGGATCGTGGCGGCGAGGAAGAGGCCCTCGATCTGCTCTTCCTTTAGACCAATCTCGCGCGCAATCGCTGTTGCAAGTTCGGCCACACGACGCTGATGGCCGGCGGTGTAGGCGTCGCGCATTTCGACCGCGGTTGCAATCGCCTGAACGGTACTTTTCAAGTTCTCCTGGAGTGTGAGAAGGGCGGATTCATGCCCAGCATGATCGCGCAGAGCGCAAATTCCATAGGCAAGATCGGCGGCCAACTGCTCCAGCAGCACGACCTCCTCCGGACCAAAGGCGTCCGGTTCCCCAGAGTAGAATGTGAGAGTGCCGAACACTTCCAATCGATTCTTGAGCGGCAGGGCGATGCTCGATTTGAGGTCGTATCTGAGCATCTCCACGCGCCATGGCGCCAGGGCCGGATTGGTTGCCACGTTCTGATTGACCTGTACTTCGCCAGTTCGGACCGCGGTCCCAGTCGGACCCCGTCCCCGTGCAGCGTCCGCCCAGGTGATGTTCGCCGCCTCGACAAATTCGGGGTGCTCGCCGGCACACGCCACCGGCCGCACGGTCTTATTCTCGTCCTGTTCGACGAAGCCGATCCAGGCCAGGCGATAGCCGCCCATTTCCACCGCAACGCGGCACATGTCATCGAGCAATTCTTTCTCGGTCGTGGCGCGCACGACCGCCGCGCCAGCGGCGCTTAAGGTCCTATGCGTCCGGTTAAGTCGCTGAAGCGCCAACTCGGCGCGCCTGCGTTCAGTGACGTCGACGAAACTGGCTCGCAGCAGGCGAATGCTCGACGGAAGGCGGACAAGGGTCACCTCGCACAGACGCTCTTCCCCTGAGGTTTGGCGGATCCGCCGCTCATAGGTGATTTCCTCGCCCGCCAAGGCGCGTTCGTTGTGCTCTGAATAGGACTGCGCCACTGGCCGGGCGTCGGGTTGTTCCTGCGTGTAGAAGTGCTGCGGTCCGTGCGCGAGAATTTCCTCCTGAGGAACGTCGAACAGGCGTTCTGCGGCCTTGTTCGCGGCGACAAAGCGGTCTTGGTCGTAATCGAAGAGCAGGATCGCGTCGGGCGCCTCCTCGACTAACAGTCGGAAGCGCTCCTCGCTGGTTCGCAGCGATTCCTCGGCCTTCTTGCGCGAGGTAATGTCGCGAAAGAACCAGATCCTGCCCAGATATTCGCTATCTGAGCTCTTGAACGGCGACGAAAAGCGATCGAGGACGTGACCATTCTTGAGAACCAACTCGTCCTGACCGGATTCCTCGGGATGGTCATAAAGGTATTGCACCCGGCGCTGGAACGATTCGACATCGGCTACCCGTTGCGAAACAAGCGCCCGCACTTGCTCATCGTCGCCAGCTGCGAGCAACTCGGCCGGAACGTCGAAGATCTGACCGAAGCGTCGATTGACCGAGATGATGCGCGCCATTGAATCGACAACCAAAATCCCGTCCGGTGAGGATTCATGTTCGGTGGCGAGGATCGCGGCGGTGGACGTCAGTTCGCGTTGGGCCCTGTTTCGCTCGGTCACGTCGACAACGACGGCGATCGAGGCTGAACCGCCTTCGAACGTCGATTTCGAGGCGTTGACCAGCACCGCGACGAGGCCGCCGTCTCGGGTCCGCAGGGTCGAGGCGATCTCCAGGAGAGCGCCCTTCTCAACGAGTGGCGAACGTAGATTTTGCGCGACGATCGGCTGTTCCGCCTCAGGGACGAAGTCCAGCAGCGGGGGGCCGACGATGTCCTCAGGCGCGTACCCGATCATGTGCGCGAAGTAGCCGTTAGAGTATCCGATCGTCCCGTCGTCGCGGACGATGACGATGCCGGCGACGTTCTGTTCGGCGAGGCTACGAAATTTATCCTCTTCCTCTCGGATTCGCTTTTCTTCCCGTTTGTGCTCGCTAATATCGACGATCACCCCGATCGATGCTTGTTGGCCCCGGAAAGCCGCCACATTGTTGTCGACGAGGACATCGACCAGTGCGCCGTCCTTGCGCAAAAGAGTCGAATTGAATGCGGAAAACTGTTCGCGGCCGGTCATCTGCGCCACAAACCGTTTGCTCACGGCTGTCTTTTCCGAGTTAGCAATGAACTCGAGCATCGGCCGGCCGAGGACTTCGACACGCTCATAGCCCACCAACTTCGCGAGGTACGAATTGACATAGGCCAGCGTCCCGTCCGCGGCGACGATGTAGATGCCGGCGACTTCCTGTTCCACCAGTGCGCGCAATGCGCTCCCCTCTTCGCGGAGGGTCTCCTCAGCAGGCTTGCGCTCGGCGATCTCGAGGCTTCGAACTCACGCGCTCGCCCCCGCCGTCCAGACGCATTGCGGAAGCGGTCGTGTCGCAACTCATGACAAAGTTCTCCGAGGCCGGGTCCGGCTGCAAGCCGATCTCGCCCGCCTCAATGTTGCATCGGATAGCAAGCTGTCGCGTTGAGCGTCATGGTTGTAGCTCCCAATGGCGCAGTTGCCGAAACTGCGGGAACCATGGAACCACGATCTTAGGCTTGTGGCCCATGGCTCAGTTTGTCCTGATGACTACTGTCGCCGTAAACGGTCGCGAACCAGCTCCTGGAAAGATGACCATGTGGCTAGCGACGCATTGCGCTGCAGCCTGAAAAGACGCAAATTGCACGGCCTAGGTAAGTCGATGTCGTCGACATCGAGAATCGCGCAGCCATCGAGCAATGAAAACATCGGATCGTCATTGAGATGGGTCAAAATCCGATCTGAGCACAGGAGTTAAGGTGTAGGATCTTGAGCGGCGCATTGGTGGGCGCCCAGGCACGAGTGAAAGGTCCCCCCACTTATCCAAAGTTCCGATCGCTAGTTTTCATCACACCGGGGTGTCTGGATGGATAAAAGCGGCGACGCCGTAGAAAACCGGACAACCTCGCCAGAGGCGTCACTCGGTCTCGGGGGAACCGAGTTGGAAAGCGCCGTTCTGTCGCAACAAATCCTCGTGCTTTACGAGTCGCGCTGGATCTCGTTCTTCAATATCGCTAATGCTGCTCTCACGGCGTTTGTGCTGCGCGATCTTTTGCCCGCCCGAATGTTCATTGGGTGGGTCGGATTGTTTTGCGTCGTTATTCTGGCGCGGTTCCTCAACAACAAGCGCTATCTTCGCCGGCCGCCGCAAATGGAAATGCCCGCCATCTGGGGTTGGCGCTATGCCGCTGGCACGACTGCCACGGGTTGCCTTTGGGGACTAACCGCCGCAGGCATCTTCATTACGCCAAATCCAGCCGATCACGCATTCATTGCCTTTGTTGTTAGCGGCATGATGGCCGGCGCCGTCGCGGGCGATTCTGCTTTTTTACCGGCGTTGATAGGCTTTGCTCTTCCCGCCGCCCTTCCACTAACTTTCGCATTTTTTGCCCGGGGTGATCCGACATCGACCATCATGGGGTTCTTGGTTGCGGCATTCACCGTCGTGCTCGGATTAGTCGGCTTTCGTTCCAATCGTTGGATCGCTTCCCTCGCTCGCCGCGAGATCATACAGACGGGCTTGGCCGCTGATCTCGTCCGCCGAATGACCGAACAGCAGGCCGCTGAGCGTGACTTGCAGCGAAGCAATAAAATTCTACAGGCCGTAGCAGAAAGCGCGACCGCGGTTCTGCGCTCTCTCGATTTCGACCAATCAGTTCCAAAGGTGCTACAACTGATCGGCCGTTCGCTGGGCGTGAACTGCGCACACTTGTACGCGAACAATGACGCTGCCAACCGTACTCTCTTCGTGCGGCATATGTGGAATGCTACAAGCGGCACCCCTACGGTCGAGACGCGAGGCCTTTGGCAGTCTGCCAGACCTGAAGGCTCGGTATTGGCATTTTCTCGCGCAGGGAAAGGCTCAGTTCATCAGAATAAACGAGGTGGACGACGCTGATCGGAACTTCCTCGAAACTTGCGGCGTCCAGTCGTTTCTCCTGGTTCCGGTCTTCGCCGGCGGGAATTGGTGGGGAGCCCTCGGTGTCGGCGATGCCGACACTAATCGTGCATGGTTGAGGGTCGAGATTGATGCACTTCGCACTCTAGCGGGCGTCGTGGGCTCTGCAATAGCCCACACCAGAGATCTCACGGAAATCGCGGATGCAGGCCGCATCGTGGAGAGCGGTTCGACGATGCTCTATCGGCTCGGTCCGAAGGCCCCTTACGCGGTCCAATATGTGTCCCGAAACATCGAACGGTATGGGTACACTCAAAGCCAATTCCTGTCTGGACCCGAATCCTTTATGGAGCTTGTGCATCCTGATAGCCGTTCAGCCATTCTCGCCAATATCGCCAAGATCGTTAGCGAGAAAGCAATAGATGCCGGCTGCGACTTCCGGCTACGCATGCCCAATGGCTCTTACACCTGGTTTGAAAACAGGATGCATCCGGTTTTCGGCACGGCTAGCAAGCTGACGGCGGTGGAGGGGATCCTCCTCGACGTCAACGACCGGAAGCTTGCCCAAACGGAAATGGCGCGTCTGACCTTCTCGGACTTGCTCACCGCTCTGCCCAACCGCATGGCCTTTATGGAATGGCTACAGAAGGCCTTCGACGCGGCCAAAGAAGAGGGAAAACCATTTGCCGTCCTCTACGTCGATCTCGACAATTTCAAAGACGTCAATGAAGCGCTCGGGCATTCGTTTGGCGACTCCCTGCTCAAGGCAGTGGCGCGACGACTCGCCGACGACATGCGTCAGGGCGATCAGATTGCGCGCGTCGGCGGGGACGAGTTCGCTGTAATCCTGAGCGGCCTCGCGGACCGCGCCGCCATCGCGGCGCTCGCGGGCAGAATCATCAGCTCGATTACGGCGCCGTATTCCATCGGTAGCAGCCAATTGCATGTGACGGCGAGCATAGGTGTTTCAATCTATCGCGACAAATTGACCAAGCCTGAGGATATATTGGGCGAGGCGGACCTTGCTCTTTTTGAGGCCAAGGCAAGCGGGCGCAACACGTATTGTTTCCACTCTGAGGCGCTTGAAATCGCGATGCTCCAGCGTGTGACGATGGTGGAGGAGCTGCGGGCCGCGCTCGATCGTGGCGAGTTCGAAGTCTACTACCAGCCGCAGGTTGAGGTTCCGTCACAAAAACTCGTCGGCCTCGAAGCCCTGCTCCGGTGGAACCACCCGAGTCGTGGCCTACTCACCGCAGGAGACTTCATCCCAATTGCCGAGAAGACATGGATGATCGGCGCAATTGGGCAATGGGTGCTTGCAAAAGTCCTGCGGCAGTTGCAAGTCTGGGCCATCGAGGGGATCTCTCCCCGGGTCACCGCCGTCAACCTGTCGGCGGCCCAGCTGATCTCGCCATCCGACTTTTTGCCGGAACTCATGCGGGGACTAAGCGCCGATCACCTGGATCCTGGAAAGCTCGAACTCGAGCTGACCGAATCGCTGCTGATGGAAACGAGACACGGCGATGGCGGCGTCGTCAACCGGCTGCGAGAGCTCGGGGTGCGAATTGCGATCGACGACTTCGGCACCGGCTATTCCTCCCTTGAATATTTGCTCACTTATCGTGTCAACCGGATCAAGATCGCGCAGCAGTTCGTAAACGGTCTGCCCGACGATCATAGCAGCGCGGCGATCGTCCGGGCGACGATCGGGCTTGCGCGAGAGTTTGACATCGAGATCATCGCCGAAGGCGTCGAGACCGACGGCCAGCTGGAATTTCTCATGCACGCCGGGTGCACTTGCATCCAGGGCTTCTACTTCAGCCGCCCTGTGCCAGCAGCCCAGGCTACGCAGCTGTTACGCCAAGGTGTGGTCTCGCGCCACCTGGCGGCGCGACGGCCGGCCACTGCCAAACCAGAGAGCACAACAGCGTGACTTGCCGTCTCAAGTCCGCAATTGGGTCTCGCGCAGACGAGAGCCCAGCTATCGCAAATAGCGAGAACTGCACGAGGGAGCGGCAGCAGCCCGCCGAGCCGACCGCGCTCCAATCGGCGATTTTGCACGAACAGGTTCGGATACTGTACGAGAGCCCGCTGCTACTGCTGGCCAGCCTGACTATTGTAGTTCTTATTGCTTTCTCATTACGAGGTTTCTATCCAAGCTGGCTTGGTGTTGCGTGGGCTGGATTGATCGTCGTTATTTCGGCGCGGCTCTATGACTTATGGCGATACAGGCGCACGCTTCAGCCGGCCGAAGCGGCTGCAAGCTGGGCCTTGCGCTTCACCGTCGGCGCAATCGCGACTGGTTGTCTCTGGGGGGTGATCGGATCGGTCCTGTTACTAGCGTCGGACCCACCCCACCTGGCCTTCATAGCCTTTGTCGTGGCCGGTCTGACCGCCGCCGCCACAGTAAGTAATTCAGCGTACCCGCCGGCGATGATCGGGTTTATGGCGCCGATCGCTCTGCCCGCAATCTTCGTCTTATTCTCCCTTGCAACCCGAACGTCGATTGCGATGGGTTTTGTGGCCTTGGCATGTTGTGCCGCGCTCTTGTGGCTCAGCTTCCATACCAATCGCTGGATTACTTCACAGGCGGCTTCAGAGGGCGGCCTTAGAAACCGTAACGAACTTCTCCATGCTATCTCGGTCGCTGCCAAGGAGTTGCTAACCGCCACGACCGTAGACATGGCGATGGCGACGGTGCTTGAGACCATAGGGAAAGCGGCGCGAGCAGACCGCATGCTTGTGTTCGAAAAGCAGACGCCTCCGCCGGGAGCCTCCGCTGTCAGGCTGCGATACGCTTGGCATTCGCCGCAGGCGCCCGTGATCGTGGACGCCGCCACAGTTGCAAATGCGCCTGACATTCTAGCAGACGCTTGGTTCGCGCCTCTCAACGAAGGGGAAGCGCTTCGCGCCATACCGAAGGATATGCCGGACGGCGCCGCCAAATCCTTGTTCCTGAAGTTGGGAATCCAATCCGTTATCCTGGTCCCCATAACCGTCGAAGGCTCGGTTTGGGGCCACGTTGGCCTTGATGACTGCACGACGGAACGAACATGGAGCGCAGCCGAAATCGATATCTTGAGGATTGTCGCCGACATGATCGGCGGCGCGATCATCCGTGGCCGCTATGTCGAGGAACTGAAGAATGCGAACACGATCGTCGAGTCGAGCCCGACCATTCTCTTCCGGTTGCGCGGCGATCCCGCCCTGCCACTGATCTATATCTCACACAATGTGACGATGTACGGCTATGCGCCCGCCGCTATGATCGCGTCACCCGTACTCTACCAGACCATCATCCACCCCGACGACAGGCTCAGGGTGATGGAATCGTTGACGCAGATGGTGATGACGGGGAGCAAGCCTGCATTGGACGAATTTCGCATGCGCTCGAAGGACGGCGCCTATAACTGGCTCGAGTGCCACTACACGCCGATCCGCGACGCCGGCGGGCGTCTCGTCGAAATCGAAGGGCTCTTGACCAATATCAATGAGAGAAAAGAAGCCACCGACAAAATTAGCGTCCTCGCCACGACCGACGCGCTTACTGGGCTCGCCAACCGCACGGTCTTCATCGACCGGCTGCGCGAAGCGTTCGCTGCGGCTCAGCGTGGCGCGCCTCCGTTCGCAGTTCTCTATCTTGATATCGACCGGTTCAAGGACATCAATGATACGCTCGGGCATTCTGCTGGCGATTTGCTGCTCAAGTCGGTCGGCGAGCGCCTCAAGGGCTGTATCCGCGAGACCGATCTCGTCGCGCGATTGGGCGGCGACGAGTTTGCCGTTCTGCAAGCAACGCTGGGCGATGTCGCCAGCGCCGGGGTGCTGGCCTCGAAAATTCACGATGCTCTGTCGGCTCCCTATCCGCTTGGCGACAGGGAAATGCGGATCACCGTGAGCATCGGGATTTCGCCCTACATGTCCGAGACCGTGGGACCTGATGCAATGCTCGCGCAAGCCGATATTGCGCTCTATCGGGCCAAGGACGAAGGCCGCAACCAATATTGCTTCCATACCGCTGACCTCGACCGTGAAGTGCAAGAACGCGTAACTCTTGGTAACGATCTGAGGCAGGCCCTCGAACACGACGAACTCGAACTATACTTTCAGCCGCAAGTCGAGCTGTCGACCGGCCTGATTGTCGGCATGGAGGCGCTGATCCGCTGGAATCACCCCAAACGTGGTCTGCTCCAGCCACCCGATTTTCTACCGATCATCGAGTCAACCCCTATTGTCTTGACCCTCGGGCAATGGGTGCTCGACCACGCGTGCGGCCAGATGAGCGACTGGCGGCAGGCTGGAATCGCTCCGGCGATCCTCGCGGTCAATCTCTCGCTTAAGCAGCTTCAGGCCGGAGAGGGGTTCGTCGGGGCGGTCACCGAGACTCTGACGAAATGGGGGCTTTCGCCCAAGGACTTGGAGCTCGATGTGACGGAATCCATGCTTGCTCATGTCACGTTGCATAAGACTGATGTGCTCGACCGGCTGCAGAAGTTCGGCGTGAAAATCGCCATCGATGATTTTGGAACGCAATATTCTTCGCTCGACTATCTCAAGACCTATTGCGTGAGCCGGGTCAAAATACCCCGCTCGATGATTGATTCTGCGACACGGGATCCAGAGGCTTCGGCGATGGTGCGAGCCATCATTGGCCTCGGCCGCGAGTTAGGAGTCGATGTTGTCGCGCAGGGCGTGGAGACTGAGCAGCACCGAGACCTTCTGAGCTGCGCACCATCGCCCGCCAAGGTGCAGGGCTTTTACTACAGCGCGCCGGTCCCAGCGCTCGAGGCGACGGAACTTTTGCGTCAAAGGTTCGTGGAGCCTCGCCTAACTCAGCTTCCCATGGCGCCCGCGGGCGATCGGCGAGTCTCATTGCTTACGCGCGTCTAGGCTGGTCTTCGTCAGTATTAGATCGGAAACCTGTCACGGCCTCAGATGCTCCGCCGGGGCGTCAGATGCCCTCAGCAATAGGCAAAATAGAGGCCGAGAGCTCATGGCTCTATGCCCTTTAGTGGGTAAGCGCATGACCGAAGCGACGGGCGTCGAGGCCAAGACGATTCGCCGCCTCTTATACCAAAGGCCCCGTGGGCTGACTTACGTGGGGATTCCCAAGGCGGGAATTTTCTGACTTTTTTGGCGCGGGGAGATTCGCGCCATGCCATCAGCGGTCAGATTGCGAGAGGACTATTCGGCTAAGGAGCTTCGGACGCTTGCGCGGTGCTCCAAGGACGTCAACCAGAGCCGGCGGCTTCTGTCGCTGGCGGCGGTTCGCGACGGGATGGATCGCGGCTCGGCGGCGAAGATCGGCGGCATGGACCGGCAGACGCTGCGCGACTGGGTCCATCGCTTCAACGCGGCTGGTCCGAAGGGCCTCATCGACAACTTGACCGAAGGTCCAAAGCCGCGCCTGTCGGCGGAGCAACTGGCTCAGTTGGCGCAGATCGTCGAGGCGGGTCCGAATCGTGAGGAGGCGACGGCGCTGGCGGCGGATCGACCTCAAGGGCGTCATCGCCGAAAGGTTCGGCGTCGATTTTCATCCGCGCTATGTCGGAAAGCTTCTGAAGAAGCTTGGCTTCTCGCACATCAGCGCCCGGCCGCGTCATCCGGCCCAGGACGAGCGGATCGTCGAAGGATTTAAAAAAACTTCCCGCGCGCGCTGAAGGCCCATCTCGAAGGGCTGCCGGAGACGACGCCGGTCGAAATCTGGTTCCAGGATGAAGCCCGGATCGGCCAGAAGAACGGCCTCGTCCGCCAATGGGCACGGCGTGGAACGCGGCCAACACAGCCCGCCGATCAGCGCTATGACAACGCCTATCTGTTCGGCGCGATCTGTCCGGCCCGCGGCGTCGGAGCGGCTTTGGCGCTTCCTCATGCCGACACCCACATGATGCAGCTTCATCTCGACGAAATCTCGCGCAATGTCGCCGACGGCGCCCATGCCGTGCTGCTGCTCGACCGCGCCGGATGGCACATCACGGGAAAGCTCGACGTGCCCGAAAACATCACGCCGATCTTCCTGCCCTCCCGCGCGCCGGAACTGAACCCGGTCGAGAACGTCTGGCAGTATCTTCGCCAGAACTGGCTCGCAAACACCGTCTTCGAAAACTACGACGCCATCATCGACGCCGCCTGCGACGCTTGGCGAAAGCTCACCGCAGACCCAGACAGGATCACATCCATAGGGATGCGGGACCTGGGCCCACGTCGGTCAGTCGCTATGACCTTTGGTATTAGAGGTCGATCCCAAGGGCGGCGGTTTCAAACAACGCTGACAATCCCCTCGATTGCGATCTGCTCGTAGTCGACGAGGCCTCGATGGTCGACGTCCTGCTGATGCAGGCGCTTGTGAAAGCGATACCGGACGACGCAGCGCTACTGATCGTCAGCGATATCGACCAGTTGCCCTCCGTCGGACCTGGGCAGGTATTGGCCGACGTCATCGGATCTTGCGTCGTGCCCGTGGTGCGCCTGACAGAGGTGTTTCGGCAAGCAGCCGCGAGCCGGATCGTCATCAATGCCCATCGGATCAACCAGGGCGCGATGCCCGATCTCACTGCGCCGACCGGCGACAACGACTTTTATTTTGTGCCTGCCGAAGATCCCGAGACTGCCGTTCAACGCATCGTAGAGTTGGTGAACACCCGGATTCCCAAACGCTTCGGCTTGGACTCCATCCGCGACGTCCGGGTGCTCTGCACCGCAGTCCAATCGCGAGCACGGAAGACGCTGCCGCCCAGCGGCAACGCGAATGAACGAATGCAAAGAGGGCTATCCAACTCCGATCATCGGAGACGGAGCTTTCGATTTGGGAGGAGACCAAAGATGAGCAACGATTGGAATCCGACTTGGCGGCAGTTGCCGGCAAGGGTCGTAAATCGTCGCGACTTCATGGCGAAGTCCGCGCTTGCCGGGATGTCTTTGCCGCCGATGTGGGGGCCCTTTCCTCGACCTCCGCGACGGCGGCAGACGCGCCGTGGAATCCTTATCCCTGGAAGTGGGGCAAGGACGCCATCGCCGACAACCCTGACGCCGCGCTCAAATGGTGGCTGGATCAATTGACGAACAACGCGGTGAGCGACTCCGACCCGTCAGTGGTTTTGACGGATGAAGAGATCAGCCAGCTCAAAGCGGTGAAGCCGCGCGTTGGCTTCTCATGGTACGACCTCACGGTGTACGCCGTCGAAGGATGGAAAAATTCTGGAGCGAGAAAGCCAGCGCATGGGCCGCGCCTGATATTGTCAACTTCGATCAGCAAGGGCAGCCGCAGAGAGAAAAAGAAGCGGCCCAGCTCTCTCTCAAAATCTCAAAGTAGCCGACCAGATGTCTTTCGACTGGATGCTGTTCAACTCGTTCATGAAGCTGTATTACGGCCACGATATCGCGACCGTCGGCATCGTCAGCCCGCCATCGGCGTTTTATCCGGCGAGTTGCGTGTCCGACGACCTCGCGAACTTCGAGGCGCTCGCAAAACCGATCTGCGAGTTGATGCGCTCAAAGGGCTTCACCAACGTCGACGCGGTTTGGATGGTCGAGCTTCGCCGTCGTTCTGGATTGGCGCCCGGCATCAGGGCTTCGAGAACGGCATCAAGAAGTACGAAAGCATTTGCAAGATCAATGTCGTCCAGGACAACATTCCTGTTGCAACTCCGCCGCTGCGCAAGCTGCCGCCAATCAAGCCCTTCAGCGGTACCCGAACCTCCACCTCTTCATCATGCTGGCCCATCAGTACCTCGGCTGCCAAGCGGAGGTGCGAGCTCACGATCGACGCGACGTGTGGGTGGTCGCGTCAGATTTGGACGAGGGCGCGGCGACGGCGTTGCAGAGCGGTGGTTGGCCGACATACGCCACGGTTAGTTTGCCGATCGCCCAGCTTCGCCTCTGCGAATGTGATGGGCAAGCTTTTGCTTGGCAAGCAGGCGCCGCTTCTCGTCAAGAGCAGCGGCATGGTCACTACTCCAGACAACGTCGCCGAGGCTTACTCCAAGATGTGGAACGGAGAAAAGCTTCCCTGGCACTAGGGCCTTGCTGAGAGACGTCAGCGCGGGGAGCCCAAGAACCTAGATGCGGTCGGTCTCTATCTTCGAAGCGATCTCGAGTTCGACCAACAGCGCGCGTAGAAGACGCGCGGAGGCGCATTGACTACACGCCGATCGGGTCGGCGGCTCGATGATGGAAGGAGAACGAGACTGACCGTAGGCTCGCCTGTCATTGAGGTCAGAAGCGTATCGAAGCGGTTTGGCGCCACCCGGGCCTTGATCAGGTCAGCCTGGTCGTGTCTCAAGGCTCGGTGCGCGCGGTCGTGGGGCACAACGGCGCCGGCAAGTCCACGCTGATGCGCATCCTGGCTAGCGTCGTTCGCCAGGACGAGGGCGAGATCTTGGTCAGCGGCGCGCCAGTTCTCCTGCGGGATCCAGCCGAAGCGCTGTCGCGCGGCATTTCGATGGTCCACCAGGAACTGTCAGTCCTGCCGGACCTTACCGTCGCCGAGAACTTGCTGCTCGGCCGCGAGCCTGTATGGCTCTCGACTGTCCTTCGTCGACGAGACCTGCGTCAGCAAGCTTTAGAATTGTTGAGCGCGATCTGACTCGCGGCACCGCCTGAGACGTTGTGTGAACGGCTCAGCGTTGGCGATCTCCAGCTGATCGAAATCGCCAGGGCCATCTCGCGCCGTTGCAACCTTTTGATTCTAGACGAGCCGACTACGGCGCTTACAGCGCCCAAGCGTCAGCGCCCCTTCCGTCTCATTGCGACCCTACAGAAGAGAGGCATCGGGATCCTTTATGTTTCGCATCGGCTCAGCGAGGTCCTGGAGGTCGCGGACACCGTGACGGTGCTCAAAGACGGCCGAACGGTCGTCAACCGTCCGGCCGAGAATCTGACGGAAAACGAGATCGTAGAGGCAATGGTCGGCCATAGCGTCTCGAAGGAAGTGGCGTAGCGTCGAGAGCGGTCAAGACCAGAAAAGGCGGCCGCGTCGGACCATGCATTGGCGGTCGCGGGTTTGGAGTGCGGCCTCCTTCGCGGGATATCTTTCTCGGTCGCGCGCGGAGAAGTCCTGGGGTTGGCCGGTATGCTCGGAAGCGGTCGGACCGAACTGCTCGAAGCGATTTTTGGTGCTCGCCCCATATCGCGAGGCGAGATTCGTGTCAGCGACCAGATAGTCAAGCTGAGATCTCCGATGGACGCGATGTCTGTTGGCGTGTGCCTTGTGTCGAAGGATCGGAGGCGGCAAGGCATCTTCCCTGGCCTTGGACTCTGGCAGAGCGTGGCGTTTGCCGGCCTTCAGGATCAATGGCGCGGCAAGTTCGGTCTGGTCGACGCGGAGCGGGTGCAGAACTTCACGCGCGATGAATGTGTGCGACTCGCAGTCGCCACTCCCTCCATCAATGAGGAGATCAACCGCCTGAGCGGAGGAAACCAGCAGAAGGTGATCGTCGCGCGGTGGCTCGCAAGAAAACCTGCCGTGCTTCTTCTCAACGATCCGACGGCTGGGATCGATGTCGCCACCGGGGCTTCGATCTACGAAATCATAAGAGAGCTGGCGCAAAGCAGCGCGGCGGTCGTGCTCAGCTCTTCCGAGTTCGCCGATTTGATTGAGGTCTGCGACCGGATCCTTGTCCTCAAGGAAGGAAAAGTGGTCGCCGAAATTGAAGTGAAAGGCGTATCCGAAGCCGATCTGGTTCACCTCGCCTCGGGCCAGGATTCACCCATCGCCAGTGAGGTGGCCTGAACTTGTCTGCGTTGGTTCGACTCGGGGGCAAGGGTTCCCAATCCGCCTGGCAGCGGAACGTTGTCCTCGCCGTTGTGGTTATCGCCATAACAGCAGCGTTCGGTCTGCGTATTCCTGCATTCGTAAGCGGACAGACCCTATTCGACATGTGGCAGCAGGCGGCCCTGCTGATGGTTGTGTCAATCGGCGCTACGTTCGTGATCATTGCAGGCGAGCTGGATCTCTCCATCGGGGCCATTGGTCGGCTGGTGTCCGTCGTCGTACCCTCTCTGCTCGCTGCCGGAAGCCCAATGCCGATCGCCGTCCTTTTGGCGTTGGTCATTGGCGCAGCGGTTGGCCTTGCAAACGCCGCCATAACCTTGAGGCTTCAGGTTCCCTCGTTCATCACAACGCTCGGCACGATGGCGATTGTCAGCGGACTTGCGGTTATGGTGTCGTTGACGCCCCAGACAGTCACCAGCTCATCCTTCGCCGCCGTGTTCACCAACAGGATTTATGGAGCGCCGCTAACCGGGATTTATGCGCTCGCAGCTGTAGCGGCGGCGGCGTGGTTCTTCCCAACCTCGCGATTTGGGTTTCACGTCCGCGCCGTTGGCTCTGGAGAGACGAGCGCGGTGCTCCAGGGCGTCAGAGCGCGCCGCGTCAAGTACCTCGTTTTTGTCACGGCCGGCGTTTTGTCCGCAGTTGGAGGCGTGCTGCTGCTGTTCCTTGGGGCCTTGGTCCTGACGGTCGCTTTACGGTATTGCTGGACTCGGATGGCTGCAGGCGTGGCAGGACTTCACGATGAGGATCACCCTCGTTCTGGTCGTTCTTACGATGCGGTGAATCGTGTTCTCCTTCCATCGCCCGGATATTGGTGAGCGCATCGCTTCTTGTGACAGAGTGCGACCGTGGCCATGACGGCATCCGCAACAGTTGCTCCGAGCCGCCGGCTTCTGCGCCAAGCTTTCGCGCGGGGCGTCGCGGTGTTGCTGTATCTTGTTGTTCTGGTCGTCGTCTTCTCGGTGCTCGCTCCGTCCTTCTTGAGCGGCGGGACCCTGAGCGCCGTGCCCGATCTCACCAGCCCCTTGCTGGTGGTTGGCGGCGCGATGACGATTTGCCTTATTACAGCGGAAATGGACCTCTCGGTTGCCGGGGTTGTCGGCCTGTCAAGCACGCTCACGGCGTTCATGCTCTTGAAGGGCCGCCCTGGCCGATCGCGGCAGTGGCGGCGGTCACCGCAGGCGGTGTGGTCGGCGTCGTCAACGGCGTTCTGACAGCGCGACTCGTTGGCGTGATTCCGCTATTCCCATCCTTTCTCACTACGCTTGCCATCCAATGGGTCTGCATAGGCTTCGCCGGCGCATTGGAGCCCTCTCAGCAATCGATCACGATCAGCGGCCCCGCATTCGCAGCGTTGTTCGGGGGGCTGCTTCCGCTCGCTTACGCCATCGTAGTGGTTGTCCTCATCCAGATTGTGCTGTCCCGGTCAGCGCTTGGCTATCGGATCTTTGCGGTCGGCTCTAATCGCTGCGCGGCGCGGCTCGTCGGTATCGATATCGCCAGAACAAAAGCTTCGGTGCTTGCGCTTAGCGGCCTGCTCACCGGCTTCGCGGGCGTCATAATGGCTGGCTACTTTCAGGGCGGCTATGCAAACGTCGCGCGGGGCATCGAGCTCGACGCCATCGCCGCGGCGGTCATCGGCGGGACCGCTCTCTTCGGCGGACGCGGGAGCGCCCTTGGAACGTTGCTCGGCGTGCTAGTCCTGGCGGTGCTCGACACAGGCTTGTTGCTGCTGCAGGTCAGTCCAGCCCTCCAGTTGGCCGCGCGGGGAGTCATCGTGATCTTTGCCGTGGCTACGGACTTGTATGTACGGCGTCTGGCGGGATGATCAACCTGTCGCGCGCGCGGCACGGCTCGATTTGCCTGATCGATACAGCTCGTCGACGGGAACGAACCCGGCTGGGATTTGTGCTCGGGGGCCCTGGTCGCCGGCGCGCCGCTTATTCCAATCGCGGAGGCCGTTTTCCCTTGGCGCCGATCGCGTCCAGGCCGCTTTGTTCCGAGTTGCTGTCGAATAGCGACCAATAGAAGATAGATGGGAGGAAGGTGACATGGATGCTCTTCGCGCCGCCAAGGAGCTTGCTGCTCTTGTCGAGAAAGAAGCCCAGAGGTTACGGGTGCCGGTGACGTTTTGCGCTATCGACGTCCATGGGAATGTCATCCTGAAGCAGCGGATAACCGGCGCGAAGCTCATCTCGATCGAAATGTCGGAGCGAAAAGCATACACGGCTGCGGCGCTCGACATGAAGACAGCGGACATGACGCCCTTGGCCGCGCCCGGCAAGGCACTGCATACGCTCGCGTCCGTCGGCGGCGGCCGCTACACTGTGCTCGGCGGTGGCCGGCCGCTGCGTATTGACGGCGCTTTCCTCGGTGGCGTCGGCGTCAGCGGTGGAACCACGGAGCAGGACACAGAGAATTCCGACGTTTAGACTGCTGCCTTCACTCGCTCGAAGCTGGGGCTATAGGCTTTGGTGACGAGATTCGAGTTCATCCGGGGCCGAGGCGATCAAGCCACTGTTCGACCGGTTCGACGCGGCGCTGCGCGAGGCTGGCTACGTCGCTATGGGCGGCCAGATCGTCGAGGCCTCGCTGATCGCCGCGCCCAAGCAGCGCAACACCGAGGAGGAGAAGAAGGCGGTCAAGGAGGGCGCATTCCGGAGGCCTGGAAAGCCAAGCCAGCCAAGCTCCAGCAGAAGGACCGCGATGCGCGCTGGACGGTCAAGTTCAGCAAGGCCAAGGCCAGGCCGGATGGGACGGTTCCTCCGGTCGACATCGCCATTCCGACATTCGGCTACCAAACCATGTCTCGATCGACCGCGAACATGGGCTGATCCGGCGGTGGGAGGCGACTGACGCTGCGGCCTACGAGGGCGCGCGGCTGCGTGAGGGGGGCTCGACAAGACCAACACCGCGTGCGCCGTCTGGGCCGACACGGCCTACCGCTCGAAGGCCAATGAGGCGTTCCTCGAAAAGAACCGGTTCGTCAGCCGCGTCCATCGCAAGAAGCCGGCGGGCCGGCTCAGGCCGGAGACGACGCGGCGCGCCAACGCGCTCAAGTCCAAAGTCCGCTCCGGCGTCGAACACGTCTTCGCCGTGCAGAAGGACAAAATGGACCTCTTCGTCCGCACCATCGGCATCGCCCGGGCGAAAACCAAGATCGGCATGGCCAACCTCGTTTACAACTTCCGCAGGCTGGTCTTCCTCGATCGTCTCGCTGTCGCCTGACCTCCGCGCCAAGGGCCGCCCGGTCGCCGCACCATGCGGCATCCTACGCCGCAGCCAAAACCGAGATCCCGCGCCTCAAAATCGCGTCATTCGACCCGTCTCCGTCCGGAAAAACGCGTTTATAGAACCGTCCAGCTGCGTCAAGGCTAGGAACGCGCCAGAATCGATCTCAGCCTGCTCAATCGCATCTGCTCTCAACGTTCGGGACCTGCGGTTTTTTTACAGATCCAGTCCGCGCGCCGCATCCAATTGGAGGGGCTTATTGGAAAGTACTGTTGCTGGTGCACGGCGCGCAACGTCCTTTCACCGATCAACCCCATCACAAAGAGCAAACCGACGGAGATTTGCGAAGGGTCCATCAACACTTCCTCTGACACGCCCACTAGGAAAATTCCTCCGCAGCAGAGCAAGAGTGTTTTTCCTAACTCATTCGCTGGCGTGCGCAAGCAGCGGATGGCTATCCAGATATTGCGAACAAATACGATCGCAAAAAGAGAGGTTCCGATGCCCCCAACTTCAAGCAACAACTCCAGTAGTCCGTTATGCGCTTCCGGAATGCTCCAACCTAGACTCATCGAAATTTCGTTTGCCGCCGGATTGGTCTGCGACCAGAACGCGCTAAACCCCCAACCGAGTAGCGGCCGCTGTGAAATGTAGATGTTAACGAAATACCACAAATCGGTACGGCCAGTAAGTGTCGCATCTTTTCCGAGAAGGTCTAGAATCAAGTCTGGGGACAGCAAAATTATTAGCAACGTTGGTACAGAGACGATAGTCATGATGATGGCGGAATACCTTCCAGAGACCGCTAGAAGGATTTCGACTGCACAAAAGACCAACACCGTTATCAGAGAGGTTGAGGATCTAGCAGCGACCGTAAGGCCGACAAACAGTATGATCATTACGACGCATGAGCGCCGATTGCTCCCTCCCGACCTCATCCCGTATAGGCTTGCAAGCACTCCGGCGGCCATGATCTGACCTAGAAAATTCTTATGGGGGAAGATACCGCGCAACGCGCCATCGGGCATCAGGGCCGCGGCCGGTGAGATCACAAGCAAAAGCAGAGAAGCGATCGCGGCCAGAAAGACAAGCTTCCTCACCAGACCCAAATACTCGTCTGCGTTTAGACTGTTGCCGATTCCGATCACTCCAAGGACAAAGAATAAATATTCGATCGCACGTCGAAACGAGGTTTCCGCATCGACTGACCAAAGTGTAGAAATGAAAAGATAGAATACGATTATCAGAAGGAGCGCTAGCGCCTAGACTTATCGTTTTTGAATTGCTGTATCCGACCGAAAAAATGAAGATGCTAACTAGGATTTGCAGAAGATTGAGAGATTGGGTAAACGGATCGCCGGTTTTTCCTGACCATTCCCCATATTTAAGACGATCGATGAACGCCAAAAATCCCGCTGGTCTGCATGATGAAAAAGCAGACCGCGAGATAATACCCACGAAATGTTGTTGAACGAACGGGATTAGCAGACAGTCTGGGAATTGCCGTCATTTCATCTCTAGATCCTGCGGGGTCGAAAAGAACGATCGTAGAGACTTACATCCCCATTTTGAGCCCATGCTCCGAATGACGCAATGATCCTCGGGCCCCGTAGAGCGGCGGCGCCGTCGATTGCTAAATCGCTCGAGCGCCGACCTGGCGCATGGGCGAACGTTCATATACAACACACGGGCGACGCCGTGCAAAACGAGCAGGGGCCGCATCCCCGTCTACCACAGCAGCTGCCAGTCGTTCCTCGCGGCCTCAAGCTGCACGTGAATTGCAGTCTATTGGGCGACGAGCGTCTCGGGGTAAGCCCAAATGTCAATTTTAAAGACCATTGCGAGAGTCCCGTCACCCTCACTAGCGCACATAACGATTATGTTAAAGCCCCTTATCCAACTCTCAATTTTTTCGAAGTCAGCCTGTCGCGCGGGCCTGCCTGGACATCGAACACAGCCAGGTCGTCAATGGGCTTTACCTGGGGGGCTTCGACGGAATGGACGAGGTCTCCGGCGACCGCTTCGCCGAACTGCTCGAGGGCGCCATTGAGATCGAATTCGCCTATCAGAACGGCGACGAGGCCGTCCTCAAAGCTGAACGAGAGCGTGCTTCACAGCCTGGTAGGACAGGCTACCCGTTCCGATGGCAAAAAGCCCGCTTGCGCAGAGAGCGTCCGGCTATTGGAGCTTGGTGCCCGAACTTTGCGAGCACTCGATCGGCCGACCAAGCGCTCGCAATTCATTCAAACAAACTTGACTAGGGAGGGGTTTGCGGCGGCGTCGGCGGCGATCGTCGAATGGGACAGGCCAGCCAACGTAAGAGTGTCGCCGGACGAATCGGTGATCATGGTCGACGAAGTCCCACTGGTCGAGTGCATGAGCAGCGCCGCCAGATCCGCGGATTGGCTCATTCCCGCGTTCAGATAGGAGAACGAGGATATCGAAAGCTGGAGCGTGTCCGCGTCCGATCCCAATGCATTGAACCCCTGGATGGTTTCGTGGCCGAACCCCGGATTGAAGACGAAGTGGTCCCCGGGTTGGGCGTCGATGGTTTCCGTCGAGCGATGATCCGACGAACTGAAGGGAAAGACGGATGAGCCCGCCTTGAGGGATTCCGTTCCCGAGCCTCGCGTAATCGTCACAGCCGCTGGCGGTGAGGTCGAGTTCGTCGGAGGTTGCGCTAAGATTGATTTCGCTCGCCATACGTTTGGCCGTTGGCGGAAAACGACTGGGCTGGCACCGTCACACCGAGCGCACTCGATTTTACGCTCGTCCCCGCCGAAGTCGTGTCGGTGGCGCTGTAGCCATAGACGCTTGGCAACAGGACCGGCGTCGTGAAGCTCCAGGCGCCGGCGCTGTTTGCGGTCGTGGTTCCGTCGTTGATCCCCGTGATGCTCCACACAGTCACAGTGGAGTCGCCAACCGCCGTCCCCTTCAACGTCACAGAATCGTTGGAATTGACCGCGATGTTGGTGAGGCTCGGAGCTGCCGGCAAGGCCTCCGCCGGGGCCGCTTCGGTTGCGTTGCTAACGACGGTTTTCGTTGCGGCAGGCACCGTCACGCCGAGGGCGCTGGATTTTGCGCTCGTTCCGGCCGACGTCGTGTCGGTGGCGGTGTAGCCATAGACGCTTGGCAAGAGGACCGGCGTCGTGAAGGTCCAGGCACAGGCGCTGTTTGCGGTCGTGGTTCCGTCATTGGTCCCCGTGGTGCTCCACACCGTCACCGTGGAGTTGCCCGGCGCGGTTCCCGTCAGAGTTACGGAATCGTTGGAATTGACCGCGATCATAGGGGATAGTCGGAGCCGCGGGAATGGGCTACTGGTGACGGTTGCGGCGGGACTGTCACATCGAGCGCGCTGGATTTTGCGCTCGTCCCCGCCGCCGTCGTGTCGGTTGCGGTGAATGCGTATGCGCCGGCCGAGAGGTCCGCGGTTGTGAAGCTCCAGGCGCCGGTGCTGCTCGCGGTCGTGGTCCCGAGCGGGTTCGCTCCGCGCTCCGACACCGTCACCGTGGCGCCGTCCGGCGCGGTTCCCGTTAGAGTGATGGAATCATTGGAGTTGACGCGATTTTGGTGATGGGTCGGGGCGGATGCTGGTGAGGGGCGGCACCGTCACAGTAAGTGCGCTGGATTTTGCGCTCGTCCCCGCCGACGTCGTGTCGGTTGCGGTGAATGCGTATGCGCCAGCCGACAAGTCCGCGGTCGTGAAGGTCCAGGCAAAGGTGCTGTTCGCGGTCGTGGTCCCGAGCGGGTTCGCGCCGCCATCCGACACCGTCACCGTGGAGCCGCTCGGCGCGGTTCCCGTCAGGGTGACGGAGTCGTTGGAATTGATCACGCCATAGGTGATAGTCGGAGCCGCGGGTGGGTATTGACGGTTGCGGTCGGGACTGTCACATCGAGCGTGCTGGATATTGCGCTCGTCCCCGCCGCAGTCTTGTCGGTTGCGGTGAATGCGTATGCGCCAGCCGACAAGTCTGCGGTCGTGAAGCTCCAGGCGCCGGTGCTGCTCGCGGTCGCGGTCCCAGCGGGTTCGCTCCGCCATCCGACACCGTCACCGTGGCGCCGTTCGGCGCGGTTCCCGTCAGGGTGACGGAGTCATTGGAGTTGACGACGCCTTTGGTGATGATCGGGGCTGCGGGTGGATTGCTGGGACAGGTGCGGCAGGCACCGTCACGGCAACCTCACTGGATATTGCGCTCGTTCCCGCCGACAGTCTTGTCGGTTGCGATATAATCATAGTTGGCCGGCCGTCAAGTCCGCGGTCGTGAAGCTCCAGGCGCCGGTGCTGCTCGCGGTCGCGGTTCCGCGTTGGATCCCGCCGCGCTAGACACGGTCACGGTGGGGTTCGCCAGCGCGTTCCCGTCAGGGTAACGGAGTCGTTGGAATTGACCGCACCTGGCTGATGACAGGCGCCGCGACCGGACGGCGGGTGGAGGGTGTCACGGGAATGGCAGTGACTGTCAGCGGCGATTTCGGCCGTCTCCGCGCTTGTGCCTCCCGGAGTCGTGTCGGTTGCGTACATAACCATAGTTGCCGGTGTCCAGCACCGGCGTCGTGAAGCTCCAGGCGCCGGTGCTGTTCGCGGTCGTGGTTCCGTCATTGGTCCCCTCGATGCTCAACACGGTCACGGTGGAGTTCGCCACCGCCGTTCCCGTCAGGGTGATGGAGTTGGTCGGAATTTTCCGCAATATTGGTGACGACCGGGGCCGCCGGCGTCTGAGTGTTGGCGGCGTTTGTCGGGACTGTAACGCTAAGCGTGTTCGAGGCCGCGCTCGTTCCGATCGAGATCGTATCGGTGGCTGTGAACGCATGAGCGCCACCGGCCAGGATCAATGTCGTGAAGCTCCATGAGCCGTTGGCCCCTGCACCGTGTCTCCGAGGGCGTTCGTCCCGTCCAACACTATGACAGCCGAGCCCGCGATCGCGGTTCCAGTCAATGTGACGGTATCGTTGGCGTTGACCACGCCGGAACTGAGAACAGGAACGGCTACATTGGGGTTGATCGTGTCGTTGTTGGTGACAGTATCGTTGGAGGATTGGTTGATAAAGATTTCGGCGACACTCTGCGCCTGAGTGTTCTGCGTATCGTTTCCATACACCGTGTTTCCCGTGATGATTGCGTTGTCTGTCAGGTAAAACTCGATGCCGGGACCGCCGTTGCTGTAGACCGTATTGTTTTCAACCAGAATTTCGCCAGTGTAATTTGGATTGGTGTCGAGAATGATGCCTTCGCCGTCGGTGATGACGCCGGCGCCGTTCGTGGGAACCAGCTGGGCGTTATCATAGACGAGGTTGCCGCTTACGATGTCGTGAGGACCAGACGCGGTGTCCGAGTTTGCCGAGGTCGATATGGAGATACCGCTATTGCCAACGCCGACCAATTTGCGTTGCCATAGACAACGTTGTTCAGGATCTGAACGTAGTCGGCTCCTTCAGTATAGATGCCCCCGCCAGGCTCGTTATAGACTGTATTGTCTTCGATAGTGATGTGGTTTGGAATGGACGTACTGCTGCTCGGATTAATCGCTATTCCGTTTCCGTCCAGGTTTGAGCTTCCCATGCTGTAGCCCGCTAGCGCGGACTGCAAGTTGTAGTCAGCCGCATCGCCCACGACCGTAAAGCCCTTCATGACGATGTAGGATGCCTCGATATTGATAGCTTGCCACCCTCCCGAACTGTCGATGACTGGCGTCTGCCCTGGCGCAGCCTCGAAGGTGATCGGGGCGCTAGCGGTGCCACTGGTGGTGATATCCAGCGCGTCTTCGTAGGACGGCGCAGTATAAGTACCATTCATGACTTGGACAGTGTCGCCCGGCCTCACAAGATTCGCGGCCGCCTGGAGGCTAGCCAAGGGAGCGCTCTGAGATGTTCCCGCGTTGTTATTGCTACCGATCTCAGAGCTGACGTAATATACGGTCATTGTTTGTTCTCCCTTCTGACAGCACTCCAGCAAGTGCGGGCCTCATGCCTTTACCTTAGGACTAATCACGGAAAATTTCTGATCTGTAAATATCGGTCCTCAAGTTTTAGCGAACTACACAGGCTGTTTAAACGAAATTGTCCACATATAGGCCGTACGTCCATCTGACCAGGTGCCGGACCTTGGGCATTATTTGAACATACTGTCAATATTGTCGTGCCGTAAAGCTGCAGATTTGACTGCACACATTTGAGGACCGGCCGAGGCGCCGCACGCGCTGGGCGATGATCAACTCGCCAGGACCATCGGGAGGGCGCGGCTCGTAGGTTCGAGATTACGCCGTAAGGCTAGCTGTTCAGTCGCCGTTGCATCAGCTATTAACGGCTCCCCAATGGGTTTGAACGAGGAGCCCCTGCAGTTTTGCAGACCGAGTTCGATGACGTAGGCGAGAACCTCAGTCCGATTAACAGTTGCGAGAAACTTGCTGAATGGATGGTAGTCGATTTGGGAACGGAAGCTTTCATTCTGGACTTCATCAAATGAGACGCATTCTCCTCCTTTGTCCCGGCGGCCTGGAGCATGGCGGCGGCATAGGGCGGCAGATGGGCTATTTCCTGTCCGCGCTGCCGCAAGCCGCCGAAACGCCGGCCTATTGCGTCATCGATACGCGGGGGCCGTGGTTCCTCGGAAGCGCGCGGTGGCGCATTCCCCTGTCCGCCCTCTACCTTATCGCTGCAGCGTTGCAGATCGCGTGGATGGGGATCGCCGGCCGGCCTAGCTTGATCCACGCCAACATCACCGGCCGAGGCAGCACCGTGCGCAAGCTGGTGCTGACGGCCGTCGCCCGCGCGGTGGCGGTGCCGTACGTTCTGCACGTCCACGACTATGATTACGCGGCGGAAGTCCGCGCACGAGGCGGAGTGATGCGGCGTCTCGTGCGCGAGATGTTCGCCGCCGCTGAGCAAACCATTTTGTTGGGGACTGACGCGGAGCGCGCTCTGCGCGCTGCTCTCGCGCTGCCGGACGCGCGTATCCTGGTCCTGCCGAACGCTGTGCCAGATCCGAACCCCGCTGCGCGGGCGGACAGGGGCGTTTCTGCGGCGAACCCAATCCATCTAGTGTTCCTCGGCTATCTCAGCGCCCGCAAGGGCGTGCCGGAGCTGTTGGAGGCGTTGGCGAGCCCGGCGCTGGCTGCGCTGTCATGGCGCGCGACCCTCGCCGGCGGCGGTCCGGTGGATGAATTCCGCGTCAAGGCTGCCGCTCTCGGCCTCTCCGACCGGGTGATCTTTCCGGGTTGGATCGATCAGCCGGCGGCGAGCGCGCTATGCGCCGCAGCGGACATCCTCGTGCTGCCCTCGCATGCGGAGGGGCTTGCCATGTCGGTTCTGGAGGGCCTGGCGCACGGGCTGGCGGTGGTGGCGACGCCGGTCGGCGCGCACGCCGAGGTGATCGAACCCGACCGGTCCGGCCTGTTGACGCCGCCGGGGGACGTGGCAGCGCTCGTCGCCGCGATCGCCCGCGTGATCACCGATCAAGCGTTACGCGAACGTCTGCGCGCCGGCGGCCGCCAGCGCTTTCTTGAGCGTTTCGACGTTCGCCCTTACGCGGCGCGGCTGGCGCGGCTGCACGCCGGGCTGCTCGAAGGTCGCGAAGTCGAGGCCGGCGTTGAAATCGCGGCTCGTCAGGATTGCGGCGATCGTCACGCGGGAATGGCAGAGCGGGGCGTTGACCCGCGTCCGCGCGGGCGTTGATTTTGAAGCCGGCGACAAGTTACGAGCCTTTGCCCGCATCCCGACACGTTTCGGTTCCGCGCCTGCCGACGCATCTGCGTGTCGGACTGTTAAGACGAAACTGCAAGATAACACGGCGCCGAGTTTGCGTTGGTGACAAAGGTTCCTGTTGAATGAAGCTGCTGATCTCGGCCTACGCTTGCGCGCCCAATCGTGGTTCCGAGCACGGGTCCGCTTGGAATTGGACGTCCGAGGTGGCTCGGCTTGGCGAGGACGTCACGGTTCTTGTCTCTCCGGCCCATCGCGATGCGGTGCTGTCAGCTGCACAGCGAGACCCGGCGCTGCAACGGATTCGCTGGCTGTTCCCAGAGGTCGCTTTTTGGCCACTGCAACAAGGAAAAGAGCCCGTCTGGGAGCGGACTTACAATCTGCTATGGCAGCGCGAAGCGTTGCCGCTCGCCCAGGCGCTGCACCGAGAGCAGCCATTCGATCTTGTGCATCATCTTACCTGGGGAGGCGTGCGGGCGCCTACCTTTCTCGGAACGCTCGGCGCGCCGCTGATCATCGGCCCAGTCGGTGGCGGTGAAACCTCTCCTGCCGGCTTGCGCGACCGGTTGCCATTGCGTGGCCGCGTTCTGGAAAGTGTGCGCGATTGGTCGAATGCGACGATCGAACTGAACCCAATCGTCCGGCAGGGCCTACGCAGGGCCGCAGTGATTTTCGCCCGCACGGCCGACACCAAAAACCTGTTGAGCTCGCCATTGCGCGCTAAGACATACGTGCAGATGGAATTGGGCGTGACGCCGGCGCAGATCGGCGCCCCCCGCCCCGTGCGTCAGGCGCCTCGCAAGCTGCTCTACGCGGGACGCCTCCTCTACTGGAAAGGCCTGCACATCGCCATCGAAGCAATGGCTCAGCTCGTCGAGAACCTGCCCGATGTGCAGCTGACGATCGTCGGGAACGGCCCAGAAGAGGCCAGGTTGAAATCTGAAATCGCGCAACGGAACCTCAGCGCGAAGATCACGTTCGTGTCCTGGATGCCGCAAGAGCAGTTCCTACGACTCTACGATACCCATGACCTTTTTGTCTTCCCCAGTCTGCACGACAGCACGGGATGGGTGGTTCTGGAGTCCTTCTGCAAAGGACTGCCAGTCGCTTGCCTCAATCTCGGCGGGCCGAAGGACATCGTCACACCGCAGTCCGGTATCATCATCGATACGGCGGGTCTTGACACATCGGGCGTAGCCATGCGGTTGGCCGAAGAACTGCACGCGCTTCTTACCGATCCTGAGCGGCTTGCTGCGCTATCGGCGGGGGCCGTCGAGAGGGCAGGCGAGTTTCTTCTGCGCGATCAGGTGCAGCGCCTTTATGCGCAGGCAAGGGAACACCTTCGGGTCTGATCTCGCGACACGGCGTGATGGTCGCCGTCTATCGAGTGGCAATCTTCGTGAAAACTCTGGATAGCGCGCCACATTGATCAGGGCAATGCAACCAAAGTCAAAGACGTCATCGGGTTAGGGCTGAAGCACTTCCAAGTCGGCGCGCCCCGCAGCTTACTGCGCAGACGCCCGACTGCTCCTTGCGGGCCGGCGACGGAAATCGGCGCACGCTGCGATTTGCGCCCCCTGCTTGCCATGACCGTCTTCGAATTCCCAGCAACCGCGCGAACGATGGGACCAGCTTTTGTCCTTTGGGGAGAGCTACAGGAATCCCGGATCAATGGTTTTGAAACAAGCTTCGTTCAGCTATAATCAAATGGGATTGGCGCGCTCTCTGCTTAGAGCTGGCGGCCGAGGAAAACTGCATGCGAGTGGCTTTGATCGCCACGGCTTCGTTCGACTATTGCGTCGAATATGCCGAGATGCTGACAGAGTTTTGCGAAGTCTTGCTCTGCGCCCCAGATAAAAGCGTTGCTGGTCGAGCCTTCATAGACCTGAGGGTAGAGATCGCGCCTTTTCACTGGCCGCGCCATAGATCACCGGCCAATCTCTTTCTAGTCGCCAAGCTGCTCACCCGGGTCAGGGCGTGGCGCCCCGATATTGTCCATTTTCTCGGCGAGAACAATATCTGGCTGAATCTGCTGCCGCCGCTGATGGGGCGCATCCCGGTCGTAACTACCGTTCACGACATCGAATATCACCCCGGAGACACGGAATCTCGCCGCGTACCAAGAATTTTTATCGACCAATTCATCCGTAAGGCCGATGCTGTTATCGTCCATGGGGAGTCCCTTCGGTCGGCGGCTCTAGCAAAGCTGCCCGTGCGGTCCCGCCGTGTATTCGTCTTCCCCCATCCGCCCCTCACCTATTACCCGCGTCTCGCGGCGCGCAACAAACTTATGCGGGCCAAAGATGGATTTTTCCGCGTTCTCTTCTTCGGGCGGATTTACGAGTATAAGGGGTTGAAATATCTCCTGGAGGCCGTTCACTTGGCGCTACCTCGCCTCCCGTCCCTGCGCGTTATCATTGCTGGGCGAGGCGACGACCTCGCAAAAGGAGGCTTGGCCATTCCCGCGACAGAAAATTTCGAGCTGCGCAACCGGTTCATCCCAGATCTGGAGCTTGCTCAGCTCCTGATCGACGCTGATGTCGTAGCGCTTCCCTATATCGAAGCCTCGCAAAGCGGCGTCCTGATGAATGCGCTTGCCTTCGGTCTCCCGGTGATTGCGACCGACGTCGGGGAAATCGCGGATGTCGTGCGGACGACTGGCGCGGGGAGGATCATCCCGCCGCGTGACAGCGTCGCACTCGCCGAGGCTCTGATGGAGCTGGCCACCGATGAGCCGTTGCGGCAGGCTCTCGCGGAGAAAGCCGCCAATGCGCTTCAAGGTCTCTATTCCAGGACGGCCCTCGCAGCGCAGGCGAAAGACATTTATGAAACGATCCTCGCTGCCCATTCGACCACGGCTCGGCACCACAGCTGAAGTGCGAGAAATCGCGTCGACGTCCTGAGCCGGCCTGTTGCGAGGATTTCGAGGTTACGGAACTCGCCCCGCCTGGCTGGCGTTGCGTTGCTGAATACGTGGCGATGCTGATGCCTCGAGGGTTACGGCCGCTACGCCTCAACGTGATCGGTCCTTCCGTAGCGAAGGAGCGCGAGGACCGGGCCGCTCTGTTGCTGCTTTATCGCGTTCTTCATCGCGCCTGGCCTGAGCTGTGGCATTGGCGCATCCCTGGCGTCTGGCGGGCGCGGCGAACCAGCATTCTTCGGAAACCACCTGCTTGCTATGGCCGAAAGGCTTATCACTGATCGTCTTTTGGGCAATGGCGTGAAGAAGGGAACGGCCGTATTGTTGACAGAACGGTTCTGGAGAAGGGGCTCAAAATTTTTACCTTTGCACGGAATGAGATGTCTGGCGAGGCGCCGAGCCGGTCCATTTGCTCGGTATTTGCCGACATCGCGGCCCGCTTTGCGGGCGCGCCGGCGCTCGTGTGCGAGGGCGCCCAGATTAGTTACACCGACCTAGATCGTCTCTCGACACGAATTGCCTCTCAACTGCGACGCGCCGGCTTACGGCGCGGCCAGGTTGTTGGTCTTCTCGCGCGCCGGTCAATTGAAGCGACCGCTGCAATCCTAGGAATATTGAAAGGCGGCGGCGCCTATCTCCCGCTGGATATTTCTTATCCTTCAGAGCTGTTGCGACATATCTGCAATGACAGTCGCCTAACCCTCACCCTTGTTGAGCAAGGGTTGTTGGGAAACGCCGAGATCTCAAATTTTTGGAGTGGCGAGACCCGGTATATTGGTCTTTCAGAGGGATTGGTCGGGCAGCAAACCGGCTCCGGGGCAGCAGGCGGCGAGGCCAAGCCAAAAGAGGCTCTAGGCGGCGACCCTGAGATCGGTGCGGATGATCTCGCTTACGTCATGTACACCTCGGGTTCAACCGGGCGCCCGAAGGGAGTTTTGATACCGCACCGCGGCGTCGTTCGCCTCGTGTCGAACTGCAGTTTCGTCAATCTTGGCCCTGACGAGGTGATCCTTCATCTCGCCCCTCTGTCCTTCGACGCCTCCACTTTCGAGCTTTGGGGGGCGCTTCTCAACGGTGGAAAGCTGGTGATTGTTTCGGCCGCCCACCCCTCGCTCGACGATATCGCCGAAGCCATTCGCGTGAATGGCGTCACGACGCTCTGGCTGACGGCCGGCCTATTTCATCTCATAGTTGAGAACCGGATGGACGGGTTTCAGCCGTTGCGCCAGCTGATTGTGGGCGGCGACGTGCTGTCGCCCCCGCATGTCGCCAAGGCTCTCAATGCGCTGCCGCGCTGTCGCATCGTCAATGGCTACGGGCCTACCGAGAATACGACATTCACCTGCTGCTACACGATCCCACGAACTCCGCCGCCCTCGGGAGCAATTCCTATCGGATCGGCCATTCAGGGCACGACCGTCTACGTGCTTGACGCTGACAGACGGCCGGTCCCGGTCGGCGAGGAAGGGGAGCTCTACGCCGGCGGCGCGGGCGTCGCCTTGGGCTATTTGAACGAGCCGGAGCTTACCGCGGAGAAGTTCGTCGAGGACCCATTCGCCTCGCAAAGCGGCGCACGTCTCTATCGCACCGGCGACCGCGTGCGTCAGAGGTCCGATGGAGTTGTCGAATTCCTTGGGCGCGTCGATCGTCAGATAAAGCTGAACGGCAAGCGTGTCGAACTGGACGCCATCGAGGCGCATCTTCGCTCCGAGGCGACTGTCCGAGACGCGGCTGTCATCGTCCGCACAAACTCCGCCGGCCGGCGGTCCATGGTTGCGTTTGTCACGCCTGGGGACCTCGACCCTCACGTTCTCCGGCGATCCCTTCGCGCGCAATTGCCCGATTTCATGATTCCCGCCTCGATCACGGTCCTGGAGTCGTTGCCGTTGTCGCCGAACGGGAAAGTGGACCGCGCGCGACTCGCCGCCCTCGATCCTGCTCCGCAGTCGGCAACCGCCCCCGCCTTGTCACGGCCGAACGAGTTCAACGCAAAGCCAGCTTCGGGACATCGTCGCCAATGCTCTTGGGCGCGATGGCGTCGGACTCGAGGATAATTTCTTCGATCTCGGCGCCTCGTCTTTAGACCTTATTCGAATTCATGCGAAAATCGTTGAGGCGTTCGGACCCGTTCTGACCGCCGTCGATTTGTTCGGCCATCCAAATGTCAAAGCAGCCGCCGGAAGGATCGATGGCGGCGTCGACGGCGCGACGGCGTTTATTTCGACCGCCGAACGCGCGAGCAAGCGCTCCGCCGCTTTGCGGCGCGCGCAGCTCACTGCCGGAAGATCGGCGACGGCATGAGCGCGACGAACGAAACCGAAGGCCGTATCGCCATCGTCGGCATGTCCGGGCGATTCCCGGGGGCGCAGGACATTGCGACGTTCTGGCGAAATCTGCGTAACGGAGTCGAAAGCGTCACTTTCTTTACCGACGACCAGCTCGAAGACGGCGTCGAGGCTTCGACGCGGGCGTTGGCCAGTTATGTCAAGGCCCGCCCGGTGCTCCCCGACGTCGACCAATTCGACGCGGAATTTTTTGACATGCGCGATCGAGAAGCGGCGCTGACCGACCCTCAGCATCGCGTCTTTCTTGAGTGCGCATGGGAGGCGCTTGAGGACGGCGGTTACGATCCCGCAGCCTATCGAGGCGCAATCGGTGTATTCGCCGGTTGCAGCATGAACACGTACTTTCTGAACAACGTCTGCCGCGATCGCAAGGCCATCGAGGACTTCACCGATACGTTTCAGGTCGGCGACTATCCCGTCCTCATGGGCGCAGGGCGAGAATTCCTCGCTACCCGCGCGGCGTACAAGCTGGACTTGCGGGGCCCGGCTCTGACCATTCAGACGGCCTGCTCGACCTCGCTCGTCGCGGTCGCGCAAGCCTGCCAGAGCCTGCTCTTGTACCAGTCCGACATGGCCCTGGCAGGCGGCGCATCGATCTCGTTTCCGCAGCATCGCGGCTATCTGCATCAGGAAGGCGGCATGGTTTCGGCGGACGGTCATTGCCGGCCGTTCGACGCGTCCGCCAGCGGCACGATCTTCGGTAGCGGCGCGGGCGTTGTCCTCCTGAAGCGGCTGGAGGACGCGATCGCCGATGACGACCAGATCTACAGCGTCATCCTCGGCTGTGGCCTCAGCAATGACGGGGCGGGCAAGGTCGGGTTCACCGCCCCTAGCGTGGATGGTCAGGTCGCCGCCATCGAGCAGGCCCTGGCGCAGGCGGGCGTCGCCGCGAACAGCATAAGCTACGTGGAGTGCCACGGCACGGCGACGCCCCTGGGCGATCCGATCGAGGTCGCGGCGCTCACCAAAGCATTTCGGAAGTCGGCCGACGCGCAAGGCCGCTGCGCTATCGGTTCGGTCAAGGGAAACATCGGTCACCTGGACGCCGCGGCGGGCGTGGCGGGCCTGATCAAGACGGCCCTGATGCTCCGCAACCATGAGCTAGCGCCGAGCTTGAATTTCCAGGCGCCCAACCCGCACATCGCGTTTGAAGGCGGACCGTTCTTCGTCAACGCCGCTCGCGGGCCTTGGCCGGGGGGGATTGAAGCGCGTCGCGCCGGGGTCACGTCCCTGGGCGTGGGCGGCACGAACGCCCACGTGGTGTTGGAAGAGCCGCCCGCGCGCTGCGCCCCGAACGCGGCAACACGGCCGAAGTTGCTGGTGCTCGCCGCCCGGTCGCCGGCCGCGGTCGGGCGGATGCGGGCGCGCCTGGCGGACTATCTGGAGGTGAACCCGGATGTGCCGCTAGCCGACATCGCGTTCACGCTGCAGCGAGGTCGGCGTCACTTCGCTCACCGGCTTGCCGTCGCGTGCCGTGATCATGCGGATGCACGGGCCCTACTGTCCGGGCCGCCCTCGCCGCGCGTGAACGAGGGCGAGGCGCCAGGCATGGCGCCGCCAGTCTCCTTCATGTTCCCGGGACAGGGCGCCCAATATGTCGGTATGGCGCGCGGGCTCTATCAACGCCTGCCAGCGTTCCGTAGCCAACTGGATCGTTGCGCGAAGATCCTGTCGGCAGAAGATATCGACCTCATCGGCGCGCTCTACGGTCCATCCGACCCATCGACAGCCGAGCGTTTGGCGCGCACCGAGATTGCGCAAGCGGCCATTTTTTCGGTGTCGTACGCCCTCGCCCGGCAATGGCAGAGCTGGGGGATAAACGCGCAGGCATATATTGGCCACAGCGTGGGCGAATTCGTCGCAGCTTGTCTTGCGGGCGTGTTCTCCTTGCCGGATGCGCTCCGTCTCACCGCTGCGCGCGGGCGACTGATGCAGAGGCTTCCCGCGGGCGGCATGCTCAGCGTTCGTCTGTCGGAGCCTGAGGCAGCGTCTCTGGCCGGCGATGGTGTCGCGCTCGCGGCGATCAACAGCCCAACCAACGTAGTCCTTGCGGGACCGGATGAGGCCCTTCAAGCGATCGCCGGAGAACTTGAAGGGCGCGGAACTGCCTGTCGGCGGCTGCACACGTCGCACGCGTTTCACTCGCCGATGATGGACCCGATGATCGGGCCTTTCACCGAGGAGGTGGCAAGCGTCACCCTGCGCGAGCCTACGACGCCGTATGTCTCGAGCGTAACGGGGGAATGGATCCGGCCCGAGGAGGCGACTTCTCCCGCCTACTGGGCGCGGCACGCGCGAGAACCGGTTCGCTTTGCTGCTGGAGTTAAGACGCTCGCGGCCTCGAGCCGGTCGATTCTGCTGGAGGTTGGGCCCGGCGTCACGCTGTCGACTTTCGCGCTGCAGACGGCACGTGACCTGACCGGCCGGGTCTTCGGATCGTTGCCCGAGGCGGGCGCGCAATTGGGCGACGAAGAGACCATGCTCGCGGCGCTGGGAAAGCTGTGGGTTAACGGCGTTGGGCCCGACTGGGCCTCCGTCGCCGACGGTCCGCGCACCCGCGTGTCGTTGCCTACCTATCCCTTCGAGCGCCGCCGTCACTGGATCGACGCGCCGGTCAGGGGAGTGGCAAGTCCGGTGCCTGCTTTTTCATCGCCGCCTGCAATCGCGTCGATTTAGGCGGAGACGGCCGCGGTTTCGCTGGCCGTATCAGGGAAGGTTCAAGAGGCGGAGATGGACGGAATTCGCGAATTGATCGCCGGGATCCTGCAGGATGTGTCCGGCGAGACAGTCGATCCTGCTGTGAGTTCGACCTTCCTGGAACTCGGCTTCGACTCGCTCCTGCTCAGCCAGGTCGCGCAACAGATTTAGCGCCGTCTCAAGGTGAAAGTCGCCTTCCGTCAGTTGCTTGGCGATCTGTCGACGATCGACGCACTCGAGCGCTTCATTCGGGCGGGGGCGCCCGCCGAGGTGAAGCGTCCGGTCGCCGTTGCTGCGCCCGCTGCGGCGACTGCGGTCATCAGCGCGCTCGGGACCGCCTTCGGTGCGCCGTCCCTCGCAGACGGAACCGACGCCGGCATCGCGGTCCTCATGCGGTCTCAAGTCGAAGCGATGTCGAGCCTGATTTAGGGGCAGTTGGACGCGCTTAAGCGACTTGGATTGTCAGACAGCGTCGTTACCGCCTCCGGATCGGGGTCGCCCGCGGTTGCGTCTGCGTCCGACGCGCAACACGCAACATCGCCTGCGGCCGCACCCGAGGCCGAAGGCCGGCCTTCGCGATTCCATGCCTATCGAGCCGGTGTACCCAGCGAAGGCGGCGTCTCTCCCTCGCAGAGGCGGCACATCGACGCGCTCACCGCGCGTTTGACAGCGAAGACGGGAGGCTCCAAGCGGCGCACGGCTGCAGCGCGCCCGACGCTCGCGGATCCCCGGGCTGCCGCCGGCTTCCGACCGGAATGGAAGGAACTCGTCTACCCTCTGGTCTGTGACCGCTCGAGCGGCTCGCGCATCTGGGACATCGACGGCAACGAATATATCGATCTCGTCAACGGCTATGGACCGACGGCGTTCGGGCACTCGCCCGATTTCGTCGTCGAAGCGATCAAGGAACAGCTGGACAGAGGTTTCGCGACCGGGCCGCAAGCGGAATTGGCGGGCGAAGTCGCCGACCTCTTCACCGAGATGACCGGCAATGAGCGGATGACGTTCTGCAACACCGGCTCCGAAGCCGTGATGGCCGCGCTGCGCGTCGCGCGGGCAGTAACCGGCCGCGACAAGGTGGTGATGTTCAATGGCGACTACCACGGCCAGTTCGACGAGGTTCTGGTGCGAAGCGCGCGCCGGCCGGGAGGCCCTCCACGCTCGGCGCCGATTGCCGCGGGCATTTTGCAGTCGGCCATCGAGAACATGATCGTGCTCGACTATGGGGTGCCGGAGTTGCTCGAATGGATCAGACAGAACGCCAACGATCTGGCGGCGGTAATCGTTGAGCCGGTGCAAAGCCGCCACCCCGATCTGCAGCCGTTCGAATTTCTGCGGATGCTTCGCCAGATCACGACAGATACCGGCGTCACCTTCGTGATGGACGAGATCGTCACTGGCTTCCGTACTCACCCCGGCGGGATGCAAGCTGTAACGGGAATTCGGGCCGATCTTGCGACCTACGGAAAGGTGATCGGCGGCGGCCTGCCGATCGGCATCCTCGCCGGGAAGGCAAAATTCATGGACGCCCTCGACGGCGGCCAATGGAGTTACGGCGACGGGTCCGTCCCTGAGGTCGCCCCGACCTTCTTCGCCGGGACCTTCGTTCGCCATCCCCTGGTGCTGGCGGGCGTGCGCGCAGTGCTGAAGCACCTGAAGGCGCAGGGGCCGGCGCTGCAGGAACGGATCGCCAAGCGCGCTGCCGACTTGGCTGAAGCGCTGAACGGGATTTTTGCTCTGCATTCGCTCAAGGCGAAAGTGGAGCGCTACTCGAGCTTTCTCTACTTCAGCCTGCACGCGGATGGGCCGCTCGCCGGGCTGCTGTTCTATCACCTGCGGGATCGCGGCATTTACGCTCAGGACGGATTCCCGCTGTTCCTGAACGCGGCGCATACCGAAGAAGACATCGCGCAGATCGCGAGCGCCTTCGCCACTAGCCTTGAGGAGATGGCGCGAGGCGAAATCGTCGGCAGGGTTGAAACGACCTCGGTGGCAGCCGAGACCGCGGGAGACCTTGTCAATCGGGTCGCGCCGCTTACCGAGAGCCAGACCGAAATCTGGCTGTCAGCGCAGAACGGGGATGAGGCGTCCTGCGCGTTCAACGAGTCCGTGACGCTCCGGTTGAACGGTCCGCTCGACCTCTCCGCCTTGCGCGCTGCGATGGAAACAATCACGGCGCGCCACGACGCGCTGCGGGCCAGGTTCAGCCCGACAGGCGAGACCATGACGATTTCGCCGGACCAGGATTTTCCCTGCCCGATGACCGATCTTTCGCAAGGGGAAACCTCGCCGGAGGGAGTCCTGACCGCCTATGTGCAGGCGGACGCATCAACGCCATTCGACCTCGTTGACGGGCCGCCGATTTCGAGCGCGGCTGTTCAAGCTCTCTGAGGCGGCGCACGCGCTTGTGCTGACCGCGCATCACATCATCTGCGATGGCTGGTCGATCAATGTCATCATCGCGGAGCTGGCGAAGATTTACGCAAGCCTGCGTGAAGGCCGACAGCCGGATCTAGGACCCGTGCTGCCGTTCAGCGAATACGCTCGAGCGCAGTCCGTACGCGCCCCCCAGGAACAGGCGGCGGATGCTAGCTATTGGGCCGAGCAGTTCGCGAAACCGGCTCGCCCGATCGACCTGCCGACGGACCGGCCGCGGCCGGCGATGAAGTCCTATGCCGGAAGGACAGCCGGCCGGCGCATCGGTACAGAGCTCTATCGTTCGGTGAAGGCCGCCGGCGCCAAGCAGGGCTGCTCGCTGTTTGTGACACTTCTCGCCGCCTTTGAGGGGCTGATGGGGCGGCTCGCCGGAGAAGAGGAGCTGGTGGTCGCGGTCCCGACTGCGGGACAATCGCTGGTCGAGGATAAGGCGCTCGTCGGCCACTGCGTGAATTTCCTGCCCATCCGCGGCGGTTGGGCTCGCGAGACGCCGTTCGCGGATCATCTGCGCTCTGTCGGCCGACAAGTGCTCGACGCTTACGAGCACCAAGACTACACGTTGGGCACGATCGTACGGGAGCTTGCGCCTCCACGCGAGGTCAACCGGCTTCCGCTGACCGAACTCCAATTCAACCTCGAGCGGCTGACGACCCGGATCGAAGCCGCCGGACTGTCGATCGACGTCGAGCCGAACGCCAAGGCCTTCGTGAATTACGATATTTTCTGGAATATCATCGAGTCCGCTGACGGCCTGCGCATCGATTGCGACTACAATACCGACCTATTCGACGAAGCGACGATTGTTCGGTGGCTCGCGTGCTATGAGGCGTTGCTCGAGTCGGTGGTTGCGGACGCCAACAAAGCCGTTACTGGAATCTCTTACATCCCCCGCGCCGAGCTGCATCAGATCATTGAGGGGTTCAACGACAGTCGCAGAGACTATCCGCGCAATCAATGCGTCCACGTGCTGATCGAGGAACAGGCGCGTGCAACTCCGAACGCAGTTGCGCTCACGTTCGACGGCGTCGCTCTGAGCTACCGTGATCTGGAAGACCGGGCGAACCGCCTGGCGCATCACCTACGCGCGCGGCTCGGATCAGACGGCCTCCGAATTCGGCGTGTTGGTCGAGCGCTCGCCGGACATGGTCATTGCCCTCCTCGCGATATGGAAGGCGGGCTTCGCCTATGTTCCGCTCGATCCCGCGCATCCGCGAGCGCGACTGCGCTATATTCTTTCCGACGCCGACGTTACAGGCGTCGTCAGCAGCCTCTCTGAGGAGCTTGAACTCCCGGCGAACATCGCAGTTGTCCACCTAACGTCAGAGCGGTATGCGATCGAAAGCGGGCCGGCAGTGACGCCCGTCGTCAAGACGAACGCCGAGGCAACCGCTTACCTGATCTACACATCGGGGTCGACTGGAGCGCCGAAAGGGGTGGAGATCACGCATCGCTCCTTGGTCAATCTGTTGTGCAGTATCGCGGATCGGCCCGGCGTAGGGCGAACCGATACGCTTCTCGCGATTACAACGGTCGCTTTCGACATCGCCGCGCTCGAGCTTTTCACGCCCTTGCTGGTCGGGGGCACGGTTGCGATTGCGAGGCGAGATGACCTCTCGGACGGGAATTGCCTGCTCGCCGCTGTCGATCGCTCAGGAGCGACGATTGTGCAAGGGACGCCCGCTTCATGGCGACTCCTGATCGAGGCGGGCTTCCGCTCTCAGCCGGGGTTCAAAATGTTATGCGGCGGCGAGGCTCTGCCGCGCGACTTGGCGGACCGGCTGGTCGAGGGCGGCGGCGCCTTGTGGAACATGTATGGGCCAACGGAAACGACGGTCTGGTCTTCCTGCGGCGAAGTCCTGGCCGGAAACGATCCGATCACAATTGGTCGGCCCATAGCGAACACGCAGTTTCATGTTCTCGACCGCTACGACCAGCCTGCGCCATTCGGCGTGTCCGGCCAGCTGCACATCGGCGGCGATGGTATGGCAAAGGGCTATTTCCGCAAAGATGGATTGACCTCTGAGAAATTCGTCCCCGACCCGTTTGGGCTGAGTTCCCGGCTCTACCGCACCGGCGACTTTGCCCGGCGTCTGCCTACCGGTGAAATCCAGCTGCTTGGACGCGCCGACACGCAGATCAAGTTGCGGGGGTTCCGCATCGAGCTTGAGGAAATTGAGGCGGTTCTGGCTCGTAACGTCGGAGCCGCAGCGGTTGCTCTCCGCGAGGACACCGCGGGAAAGCCGATGTTGATTGGTTACCTCGTCCGGGCTTCGGCAGAGGGACGGTCGGACGAGGCATTGCGCTCGAAGCTAGGCGAAGACTTGCCAGACTACATGATTCCCTCAATCTGGGTCCGCCTCGACTCCCTGCCAGTGACGCCGAACGGAAAGCTCGATCGCGCGGCGTTGCCAGCGCCGGATATCACCGCGTCGCAGGAGCAAGCGTTTGCAGGACCCAAGACGCCGCTGGAGGAATCGCTGGCTTCGATTTGGGCGGGGGTTCTCAAGTTGGATCGCGTGAGCCGAGACAGCGACCTGTTCTCCTTGGGGGCCGACTCGATCCATCTGTTCCAGATCGCAGCGCGCGCCAATCGCAAAGGGATCGGTCTGAGCGCACGGCAATTGCTTAACCATCGAACTGTGGCCGCGGTGGCGGCGCTGCTCGAGACAGCGGGGGGTAGTCCCTCCGTGGTTGCAGAGTCGCAGCCCAACCCATTGCGGCGGCTGTACCCGATCAGCGCCAAAGGGCGTGGAGCAACATGAATCCCGCCTTGACTCTGTACAAGGTTTAGTGACGCCGATGCTGCCGCGAAGGCGGAGGAGTCGGACGTGTCGACCTCGATCAAGACGCGGCACAATGTTCAATATCCTTCTTCCCTGGCGCAGCAGCGCTTCTGGGTTCTGGACAAGCTTGAGCCCGGCAACCCTGCTCTGAACGTCGCGGTGCGGTGGCGCATCGAGGGGGATCTGCCGGTAGAGTTAATCGAAAAAGCCTTCGCTCAGATCATTAGCCGCCACGAAACGCTGAGAACCTTGTTCATCGAGATTGATGGAGAGCCGTTTCAGATCGTCCAGCCGGAGGCCTTATTGCGGGTCCCGTCTATCGATCTGACGGTGCTGAGCGAGGCGGAGGCCTACGCGGAGTGCGATCGTATCGGACGCATCGAGGCGACGAGGCCGTTCAACCTGGCAATCGCGCCGTTGATCAGCGTCACGCATGTTCGGGTGCGGCCTGATATCGCCATCGTGCTTGTCACCGCGCATCACGCTGTGTGCGACGGCTGGTCGATCGGGCTTCTGGCGCGCGAAATGGGCGTCATCTGCGCGGCCCTGCGGGAAGGGCGGCGGGCGGACCTACCGACCCTGCCAATCACCTATGGCGACTATGCGGTCTGTCAGAAGGAGGCGGTTGCCTCCGGCGCGCTCGAGCACGAGATCGCCTATTGGTCCCGCGCCTTGAACGGGGTTGAGTTTTTCGAGTTCCCGACCGATTTCCAGCGCAAATCAACGCAAGTATCAACGGGAGCCATCCAATCGCAGTTGCTGGACCGGAGCCTGACGGACAAACTTGCGATCGTCTCCCGCCAGAACGGCTGCACGCTCTTCATGCTGGCGTACGCCGCCCTCGTAACCCTACTGCATCGGTATACCGACGCCACAGATATCGCGATCGGCACGCAAGTCGCCGGGCGAGATGAGGTCGAGACTGAAAATCTCGTTGGCCTGTTCGTCAACACGCTCGTGCTTCGAGCCGATCTGACCGGCGAGCCGAGCTTCATTGCGCTGTTGGATCGGGCCCGTAGCCTGATCGGGGACGCGCTTGAACATGAAGCAATGCCGCTCGAAAGGGTCATCGAGATCCTGACGCCGAAGCGCCATCCAGGTCACAATGCGGTCTTCTCGATCAATTTCATTTACCAAAGGTCCTTCATCGAAAACGTCGATTACGGATCCTTCAAGCTCGTAGACCTGCCGTCCTTGTCCGCAGGTGCGCTGCATGACCTGAACTTCTTCATGGTTGAGCGGCCGGAAGGTTGGCGCCTTTCCTGTGAGTACAACGCGGGCCTCTACTTGCAGGCTTCAATCGAGCGACTGCTGCGGCATTTTGTCAATATTCTATCTGCGATTTCGGCCGACCCGAGGCTCCCTATCTCGGCAATCCCGATTCTCGATGCTAACGAGCGTCGCCATCTGGTGGTCGACTGCAACGACACGCAGGTTGCGTATCCCCGCGAGCTCACGCTCCCGCATCTACTCGCGCGTCAGGCGGCCGCAACACCCCGTGCGATCGCAGTTGTTGCCGGCGCGGACTCACTCACGTACGGCGAGTTGGAGCAACGCTCCGATACGCTCGCCCAGCGCTTAATAAGCCTCGGCTTCGGACCGAAGGCGCGGATTGGGGTGTTCGTCAATAGGACCGCTGATCTGGTCATCGCCCCACTGGCTATCTTGAAATCGGGGAACGCCTATGTCCCGCTCGACCCCGCTTATCCAGACGGACGACTAACCCAAATCGTCGAACAGTCAGGGTTGGTTTCGATCATCGCGCAAACCGAGGTCGTGCCGCCGCCCCTCCGCACTGTTCCGATCGTTGCGATCCACAATAGGTCGGAGCCTGAGACATCGACCGAGTTGCCAACGCTGCCGTCCATTCGCCCGGAGGACACCGCCTACGTCATTTTCACCTCCGGCTCGACGGGCAAACCTAAAGGCGTGCAGATTCCACACGGGGCGCTGACCAATTTTCTCTGCGCCATGCGTGGGACGCCCGGCTTTACGGCCCAAGACACAATCGTTGCGGTGACGACCATCTGTTTCGACATCGCTGCATTGGAGCTTTTCCTTCCACTCACGGTCGGCGCCAAAGTCGTGATCGCGGACGAGGAGGAAACGAGGGATGGCCACTTGCTATTCTCTTTGCTGAAGCGGGCAGGAGGAAGCATTCTGCAAGCGACGCCTGCGACGTGGGAGCTTTTGATTGAAGCTGGCTGGCGAGGCGACCCGCAACTGCGGATGCTGTGCGGCGGCGAGGCCCTCAAGCGCCATCTAGCGGATCGCCTGTTGGACCGTAGTCCCGAACTTTGGAATATGTACGGCCCAACGGAGACTACAATCTGGTCTTCAGTTAGGCGAATTACGCGCGGTGACGGTCCGATCCTAATCGGTCCGCCGATCGCCAACACTCAGTTTTATGTCGTTGATCGTAATAATGTGCTCGTTCCGCAGGGCGGCGTCGGCGAACTGATGATAGGCGGCGATGGCGTTGCCGTTGGTTATTGGGCCATGCCGGCCCTGACCAGAGAGCGTTTTCCGCTAGATCGCTTCCGTGATGCGCCCGGCGCGAAACTCTACCGGACCGGCGATCTGGTGCGGATGCGCCAGCAGGGGGAATTCGAGTTTCTTGGTCGGACCGACCAGCAGGTCAAGTTGCGTGGTTTCCGGATCGAGCTCGGTGAGATCGAGGCGGTTTTGGTGCGGCACGAGGCGGTCCACCGCGCCATCGCAATTACCGCTGAAACGGCCTCGGGCGAGATTGCCATTTTTGCCTATGTCGATTTGCGCGGTGAGGCGGCAGTAGCCTCTCGCGAACAGATCGTCGAAGCGCTACGGGCTGACGTTGCGGCGATGCTGCCCGGCTACATGCGGCCACGGCGCATTATGGTTCTCGACGCCATCCCAGTGCTGCCGAATGGCAAGATCGACCGCCGGGCCTTGCCCTTGCCTGTTCCCGAGGAGGAAAAGGCCGAACCGAGTTGATTGCGGACGTTGGACGATCTTGAGATGCGTCTTGCGCAAATCTGGAGCGAAATCCTGGGGGTCGAGTCGGTCGACGGGAATTCGGATTTCTTCGAACTAGGTGGCCACTCCTTGCTCGCTGCCCGTCTAATCGCCCGGGTGGAGGCGGTGTTCGGGCGTCGAATCAGTTTGTCGGCGCTCTTCGAGTCACGCAGCATTCCCGCATTTGCGAACCTGCTTCGTTCCCTTCCGCCCCGGGACTTCGACTTCCGCCAGATTGTGCGGATGGGATCGTCCCATGGCGAGAAAGGAATTTTCGCAATCAACAACACCGGCATCTTTCTGACGCTGTCACACCGCCTCGGCGAGAATCTGTCGATTACGGCGCTGCAGCTTTTCGATCCATTGATCAAACGAGAAAACCTGCCCGCCACTGTCGAGGAGACCGCCCGTGAATACGTTCAGTTGATCCGCGAGGTTCAATCCCGTGGCCCATATGCCTTGCTAGGATGGTGCAATGGCGGCACGCTTGCGTTCGAGACAGCCCGTCAACTTGAGGAGGTTGGAGAGCGCGTATCCGACGTCTTCCTGATCGACGCGTGGGTCCCAGGTTATCTCGAGAGCTCGGGATGGCTCCGGTCGAAACTTGCAAGTCTCAGCTATCGGTGGGGCTTAGTCATGCTGGATTGGAATAAGGTCAGTTCTGGGCGCAAGTCTTTCTGGGATTTCGTGGCTGACCGGGCAATTGTGCGGCGCCTTTACCGCCGCGGTCAGATGTCCAACACGGTTTCTGAGCCTACCTATGCAGCTGCGCAAGGTTATGACGACTGGCTCCTCGATTACACAAATCAGATGCGGAAAGCCTACCAGCCAAAACCGATTGCTGCCCGGTTGACCATATTCCGCAGTGCAAGCGAGCCGACCGGCCTATTCCTCGATTCCAAACTGGGTTGGGGTGGAATGGCGGCAGATGGCGTCAATCTCGTCGTTGTTCCAGGCGATCACTTCACGGTGTTCAAAGAACCTGGCGCCTCGATCCTGGCTAACGCTATCGAGGCCGCTATCCGATCGGACGTTAACGATGTCGACCATGACTTCATCGATAGTATTCAGGAATCGTGACGAAGCCATAACGTACTGCGATTGGCCGAGGCCTTGAGGTTAGCCGTACTTCACAGAGATCGATCGCAGCCCGGATTTTCTGCTGACATGAACTCTGCGGCCGTCGTATCTTGGCGCATCTCTTGGAAACTCTGGTCAGTTGCGGTTGTCTGTGCGGCGCTTGTCTTCGGAACTGCCATGGGAATACATCTTGTCCCTTATCTTCCGACGCCCACCGGTCCATTTCAGGTCGGAACGGTTCTGTGGGGAATCCACCCGGGCTCGGTCCCGTCGGCCCGCGGCGGTTGCCCGGTCTCAGTGCAACTCTGGTATCCGGCGGAGCTGGGCAGCGGCGATGGACGTGCGCCATACCGTCCGGCGAGCGCGGGGTTATTTTCAGCCGCACGCTGGGTTCGCACCAGCGCAATGATGAATGCTAGTGTCTCGTCCCAACGCTCGCGGTATCCCGTTCTTGTGTACTTGACCGCCTGGGACGGGTCGCAGGGCGAGAGCACCGTTTTGGTACAGGACCTGGCGAGCCGTGGCTTCATCGTTGCGGCGATTGGTTATGGCGATCCGGCCTGCGCGGGTGTGGACGGGTCGGCAAACAATCCCCCCTCAACCGATATGGATTTTTCGTCACAGTCTGCTTTCGAACACACGGTTGGGGTCGCGCATCAAAAAATCGAGAGGGTCTCAAGCGCGGCCTCGCATGTCATCGATGCGTTGGAGAGGCTGGATCGCGTGGACCCGGCTGGGCGGTTCAATGGCCGGCTTGATCTCGATCGTATAGGTGTCGTGGGATACTCCCTTGGCGGTGCGATCGCCATGCAGTTGTGTTGGCGCGATGACAGGCTGAAAGCCGCGGTCAACATCGACGGGTGGCTGTTTGATGTGGCGCCCGGCGGTTGGATTGAACAACCACTCATGATCATTAGCGATGGCACTCCCCCGCCAACGTCCGCTGACATCGGCAGCCCGGACCCGGCCAGACGTTATTCCGCTATACTGAGCGACACTGACGCTCGACGTATTTACAGCGAGTTTGCGAAGCATGGTGGAGTATACCTGGTCGTCGTGGCTAGTGACCACGGAGATTTTAACGACAGTGTCTATCTGAGGCGCCGCGCTTTGGTGCTAGGTCCGCGGGATAACGGCGGTGCAATACGAAATGCCGCCAATTATTCTGTCGCGTTCTTTGAGCAGGTACTGAACGGCAAGGCATCCCCGCTCTTTTCCAATCCGCCTCCCGGGGTGCGACTCCAAACATGGAAGGGTTCCTTGCACGAGGAGAGTGCAAGGTGAGCCGCGGACCCCGAGTTGTCGCGCGGGGCCCTATACCATATACTTATTGGTTCTGCGGTTTCGTCTCATTCACGGATTCCACAAACTAAAGAGGCCTATGATGTCGCCAGAGATTTTATCCGACCCAGAGGGGCGATTCCCGCCGACCTACAACCGGTCGACGTTCATGTTTCGGCATGGCCTGTCTGGCCATCCATTTCTCCAACTGTCAAGCCTGATCGACCTTGCCGGCCGGTTGGAGAAATACGACGGCTGTTATTGGTCAAATGGTTCGGTCGACGTGACCGACCGCTGGGAGAAAGGCGCCGATCGGCGTCAGTCCCTGAGGCAGACGCTTGAGAACATCGAGCACAATGACTCACTCGTGATACTCAAGTACGTTGTCCATGATCCAGTCGTCGGATCGCTTTTCCGCGACATTCTTGCAGCGATTATCAGGCTCGCCCGCCCCGAGAGGGTTGAGGATGTGGTTGTTGGACGAACAACCATTCTTATCGCCTCGCCGCACCGGACAACAGCATACCACATTGACTCTGACGTGAATTACCTCCTCCAGGTCGCGGGCGACAAGTTGTTTGCCGTGTTTGACCAGACTGACCGCACGCTCGTCACAGACGAGGAGTTGGAGTGCTTCTTCAACGGAGATTTAAGCGCGGCGCACTTCAAGCCCGATCGGGAGGCCGAGGCGACAACTTATGACCTGAACGCGGGTCTCGGCGTGCACGTGCCATCGCTAGCTCCGCATTGGGCTCGCAACGGCGGGCAGGTGTCGATCGCTGTAAGCTGCAATTTTGACTTGGCCCCCTTACAGCGGCTAACCGCGATCTATAAGACCAATCATCGGCTTCGCAGTATCGGATTCAGGCCGAGATCTCCTCGAGACGGGTCCTGGGGAGATGGCGCGAAAGTCCTTGGCGCCCGAACAGTGTCCAAGTTGCGCGGGCTCATCCGACCGCAGTCGGCAAACCAGCGCATTGACGCAGGTTGGAGACCGTCTAGCTGATCCTGCGCAAGTAAGATTTTACCCCTTCTGGGCCAACTCTACATATCTCACCAAGGAACCCTCACACATGATATGGTTCGACCCAAGGGCGACAGGCATTCCTGGCCTTACTCCCCCCGAGGTTCTGGTTTTCCTTCGTATTCCCAAGACGGCCGGATCTACGATGGAGTCAGTTTTTGAACGCTGTCTCTCCGGGGCAACCTTCCATGGACACATTCCGATTTCGACCTCGGCTTTGCTGATCCGGTCAACTGACGCAATCGGCGAGTTATTTCGTCAACTTTCTCCAAATGAGAGGAAGGCAGTTCGGTGCCTTGTAGATGAGCACGTCACCCTTGATATTGCGACACTCTTTGACCGGCCTGTTCGCTTCTTCACCATCGTGCGGCATCCGGTTGATCGGGTAGTATCGAGTTTTTACTACATTCGTACTAAAAGCCATTTGATCAGCTATCCTTTCATCAAGGACCTTTCGTTCGAGGAGTATCTGGATAGTGGAATCGGCTTGGACTCGGACAATCACCAGGTTCGGGTGCTAAGTGGGTGTCATGAACTCGACGCCTCCTGGGATCCGCAGGGACGGCCCATCTCGGCCCCGCCGGTGGAGCGCCGCCACCTGGAGATGGCGAAGCACAACATCGAGGAGCGCTTTATGGTTGCCGCTGCGCTGGAACAATTCACATCACTTGTCTGGTTTTTTAAAAGGCTCTATGGCTGGCCCTTGCACCGTGTCCTATTCCGTCGGCTGAAGGCAGACACGGGCCGCCCCCCCTCGAACGGGTGTCCGCCGCAACGCGTCAGCGGCTAACCGAGATGAACCGTTACGATATAGAGCTCTATGAGTGGGTGCTGAAACGGTTTGCACAGCAAATTCAGCCGCTCGAGCCGGGCTTCTCGCGCGAGGTTCGACGCTTTGAGGTGTTGAACACCGCCGCCCAAAAGTTTTACCGAACGGCCCCGGATTCAATTCGCAAGCTCGTAACTCAGAGACTGAACAGCGGCCAAGCGGCTTAGTCGCACTCCTGACGATCAGTTGTTGGAAAAGCATGCCTCGGGAATCCACTGATCGACGGAGTCTTTGGCAAGCCGCTGGTCGGGCGTGGGTAAAGCAGCTCGCGCGAACGACCATAGGCAGCAAAATCTTGCGGGCCGCATACGAAAGTCATTTTGAGGCAGCGGGCGGTTACGAGAGGATGTTCCGTGGCCTATATCCCGACTTCGCGTCGGCCGCCGCTGCGGCGCCTCCCGGGAAGCAAGTCGGTTACGACGGCGACGCCACGACGACCCGGCGCGCGCATGAATGGCGTTACATCTTTCCGAGCGACTACCCCGTGTTGTTTTGGCTGAGTCGTCTGATCCCTGCCGCCACGTTATTATTTGATCTCGGCGGCGACGTCGGGAGTCGGTACCTCGCATTTCGGAAGCACCTGGCTTACCCGGACAATTTTACGTGGCTAGTGAATGATATCCCGTCGATAGTTGCACTAGGACGGACCATCGCTCAGGAAGAAGCAGCGTCCCATCTGGAGTTCACCACCAACTACATGCGCTTGGCAGAGGCGGACATCCTACTCGCGTCGGGCGTGTTGCAGGTGTTGGAGGATTGGAACGGTTTTCTGCAGCGCGCGGCTTCCTTGCCACGTCACATCCTGATCAATCGAACGCCCGTGGGCGACCAAGCGGAGGTGGTTACGCTATCCGCTACCGGAGTCTCGTTCGCGCCCTACCGCATCTTCAATCGGCGGTCGTTTATCACCGCATTCGTCGATCTTGGTTATCGGCTCGTGGACGAGTGGTTGACTCCCGGGTTCGACTGCCGAATCCCAGATCACGCCTCTCATTCGCTCGATGCCTTCAGCGGCTTTTATTTCGTTCTTGAGCGGTCGAGACCCGCGCAAACAAGCGCTTCAGTGACGGAACTCGCCAGTTTTCCTGAGGCACCGGCCAAACGAGAGACGGGCGTTTGATTAGAGCGGAATCCGTTCAGGTTGTGTCGAGGGCTGGGAGTTCGGCCGGGTCATACCCGCAGGCCCTGAAATAGTTTTGGCAGTCGGCTGGCTTGAAGAGACCGGCGCAACCTTCCAGGATGGCGAGAAGGCCGGCTACGGTGCGCTCGGCGAGTTTTCGCAGCGCGCTTTTCAGTTTGGAGATCGCCATCTCGATGGGGTTGAAGTCCGGGCTGTAGGGCGGCAGGTATCGGACCGTGCAGTTTTTCCTGGCCAGGATTTCCGCCACCCTCGGGCTTTTGTGAGCCTTGAGATTGTCGATCACGACGATGTCGCCCTCCTCCAAAGTCGGCAGGAGATGGTGCTCGAGCCAGGCTTCGAAGGTCTCGGCGTTCATGGCGTGGTCGTAGGCCTTGGGCGCGACGACGCCTCTCAGGCGCAGGCCGAAGACGAAGGTGATCGCTTTGTAATGCCCATGCGGAACGCCGCAGCGCAGACGTTGGCCGCGCCGGCGTCGGCCGTAGCGGCGCGCCATGTTGGTCGTCGCCGCCGTCTCATCGACGAACACCAGTTTCAGCGGATCGAGGTCGAGTTGACCGTCGAACCATCGCCGCCGCCGCTCAAGGACATCCGGGCGGTCCTGCTCGCTCGCGTGCGCGGATTTTTTTTGAACGTGATGTCGTGGCGGTCGAAAAATCGCCAGATCATCGATGGCGACACCTTCTCGCCTCGCGCACGCGACAGACGGTCGCAGATTTCGTGGAGCGTAAGGTCGGGCTCGCGCCGATGAAGGCCAAGCAGAAAATCCGCGTGCGCCTCGACGCGCTGTGAACGCGTATCGCCGCCCATCGGCAGCGGCGCATAGCTGCCGCGCTCGTGCAAAGTGCTGTGACCCCCGAAGTTCATCCAGCCGGGGCTAGAGCTCGCGGGTTGAGATTGGCGCATGAGCGCCGGGGGTGCAACGGGCGATCGGCGGAGCTGGTCGGGGTTGCGCAGCCGATCGCCCGTTGCGGTGAAGGTTCCCGCGAAGGCCGCGGGGGTGAGATAACCGAGGGCTGAGTGGGGGCGCTTCTGATTGTATGCAGCGGTCCATCGCGCCAGCGCCGATCGGGCGTGATCGAGATCGTAGAAGATCGTCTCATTGAGCAGTTCGTCACGCATGCGGCCGTTGAACGCCTCGCAGATCCCGTTCTGCATTGGTTTTCCCGGGGCAATGAAATGCCAAGCAGTCCGACTGCTTTGAGCCCAGGCGAGCATAGCGTTGGAGGTGAACTCGGTTCCGTGGTCAGAGATGATCAGATCGGGTTTGCCGCGCCGGGCGATGATGGCGTCAAGCACGCGCGCCACCCTCCGGCCGGAGATTGAGGTGTCGGCGATCGCCGCCAGGCATTCCTTAGTGACGTCGTCGATCACGTTGAGGATGCGGAAGCGCCGCCCGCTCGAAAGCTGGTCGTGGACGAAGTCGACCGACCATCGGGCGTTGGGCCTTGCCTCGACCAGGATCGGCGCCCGCATGCCCGTCGCCCGCTTGCGGCTCTTGCGCTTGCGGACGGTCAGGCCCTCCTCGCGGTAAAGCCGTTGCGTCTTCTTTCGATTCAAAACGTGGCCCTCGCCGCGGAGAAGAATGTGCAGCCGGCGATAACCGAACCGGCGCTGCTCGGCCGCCAGCTCCCGCAAGCGGCCGCGCAAGGCGTCGTCTCGCGGTCGACGCGATCGATAACGGACGGTCTTGCGATCGGCCTTTATCAGGCGGCACGCCCGGCGCTCGCTCATCTCGCAGGCGGATACGAGACGGGCGACAGCCTCGCCTGAGTTCTGACGCGAAGTGCAACACCCCCCGCCGATTTGATATCGGCAAGGTTGTTCAAGACCTTAAGGAGTGTTGCCATGCGATCCTATTCGCATCTGTCGGAGGACGAAAGAGACCAGATCGGCGTTTTGCGGGCTGCGGGGCGGTCGATGGGCGCCATTGCCCGGGCGCTCGGTCGGGCGAAAGCCACCATCTCCCGGGAGCTGCAGCGGAACGCACTCCCTTTGGGCGGGTACTCGCCGCTTCACGCCGCCGGAGCCTATCAATTGCGCAGGCGGCGTGAAGCGATCCTCGAACGAGAGGCCGCCTTACGTCTGTTCGTGGGGGACCGGCTCGCCGAGGGATGGACGCCCGAACAGATCTCCGGTTGGTTGAAATCCGGGAATGAACCGCGGCTGCGGGCCATCGGCTGCGAGACAATCTACGCCTTCATCTATCGGACCGCACAGAAGGCCGCGGCCTTGTGGCGTTATCTGACGCGTCGCCACAAACGCCGTCGCCCGCGTCGCGCCAGAGCCTCGCGCGACACCATCAAGGATCGAGCGTCGATCCATGATCGTCCGAAGACCATTGAAAGCCGCGGCGAGGCCGGCCATTGGGAGGGCGACCTCATCATCTGCAAATGCGCACGGCCTGTGCTCGTCTTGCATGAGCGAAAGTCGCGGGTCACGCTCGCCGCGCGGCTCACAGGGAAAACCGCCGCAGAAACCATCTCAGCAATGCTCGCGGTGTTCGGCCGCATCGATCCTCACCTGCGAAGATCAATCACCTTCGACAACGACACCGCCTTCGCTCAGCACGCCCTGCTCCGGACCATGCGCGACATGACGACCTGGTTCTGCGACGCTTATGCCTCATGGCAAAAAGGCGGCATCGAAAACGCCAATGGACGCTTACGTCGATGGCTGCCGCGCCACCTGGATATCGACCGGACATCCGACCAAGACATCCAAGAGATCGTCCTCACGACCAACCTCACCCCCCGAAAATGCCTCGGGTTCAAGACGCCATTCCAAGCCTTGATTGCTGAGCTTGGAAAGGACGTTCAAATCCGCTTCTCTTAAACGCGTTGCGCTTCGCGACGGAATCCAGGTCGCGCTTGGCGGCGGGCGTCAGAATTTTTTTGTCATGAGATCTTTCAGCGCGGCATTGTCGAGCATCGCGTCGGCCAGAAGCCGCTTCAGCTTGGCGTTCTCGTCCTCAAGCTGCTTGAGCCGCTTGGCCTCGGACACCTCCATCCCGCCAAACCTGGCCTTCCAGGCGTAGAACGTCGCCGTACTGATCCCGTGCTTGCGGCACACCTCCGCGGTCGAAACCCCGGCCTCCTGCTCGCAGAGCACCGCAATGATCTGCTCTTCCGTGAACCTCGATCGCTTCATTGTCCGGTCCTTCCTTCAGGCCGGACTCTAGCTTCACCTGGAGGAAATCTCGGGGGTCACAGCAAAAGCCGCCACCCAACGGATCGCGCTGGAGAAGCTCACCCCGAACCGCCGCGCTGACCCACGACAGCTCATGCCTTCCTCGCAAACCGCCGAAACCACCCGCTTGCGCAAGTCCCCCGACAAAGGCCCCATCCCGCGCCGCCTCCAATTCGGCGCACCTCAAGAATCACATTTTCAGTGCGTCGGGAACGCTGGCCAATTCAACCCGGCCGGAAACCGCTCTAGCAATGCCGTCCACGCTAAGACATCTGGCAGTATAGAGGAGAAACGCCGACCCCCTGCTTACCGCACCAGCGTGGTAACCGGCGCGAGCACGGGTGGTCCGGAAACTAGAATTGGCGCAACGTGCTATCGTCTGGCGCTGCAGCAACCGGTATCTGGAAAACCGAAGCATACCTTATCTCCCAGTCTTCTCGTCCTCGGTCGAAAGGTTCGAGCCCCCAGTATTGTAAGGGCCAGTCGCGCCGTAAAGATGGATCGCCTTCATGGATTTCGCCTATCAACTCCATGACAGGTTTCCAGCCGAGTTCCCGGGCTACTTTGCTTCGCACTGCTAGGTCGACGCCGGAGACGAAGAGGTAGCCGCCGCTCTTCACCACACGCGCAAGATTACGCAAGCAGGCTTCCGCGGCGGCGGGAGGCATGTGACACAGGAAGCGGTTGGCAAACACGATATCCTGAAGACCCAGGGCTTCAACCAAGCCCGCATCATTGGCGTCGAGCACATGCCAACTGATCCCGTCCCGGAAGCGTGGTCTAACCCGCACTTGCGCCCCGTCTCGCTCGAACAAAGCGTCCATTTCCTCCGGGGACATGCGCTCGAAGATTGACCGACGTTGATCCTCGGCCGTCATTATAGCCATGTTCCCGCCTCGACCGAGAGAGATGCGACTTCCACCCCCCGAACCTTCCTCGTGTTCGAGCGAATAAGTCCCGGCTTCCGCGAAATCCACCACCTCTTTACAAATATCCGAAGCGAGGAGGTGGACTTTCAGGTCCGGCAGTCGACTTCGGATGGCGTACGACAAAGAATAGACTTCAGCTCCTTTGCTACACCCTAGAATTGTGATGTTCACTGGAAAGCCGGCACGGAATTGAACCAGTAAGCGAATCAGCAACTCCAGCTCTGGGCGGTTTCGGAAGAAAAAAGTTCCGACGTATTGCGTCCTCTGACGGAGCTGAATCAAACCCTGTAAGTGGCAACCGTACCTGCTGACAGAAGGTAAGGACTTCACCGAAGCTAGCAGATGGTTCCATATCCAAATGTTGATTAGGAGATAAGGACGTCCAACATATTTTCGCGCGATCTTCAATTGAGACTACCTCAAGAGTTGGTAGTGCCTTCAGTTGTTGATCCGACCCATCGAGAGAGTTGCTGAATAATTCCTACAACTCACCGTCGAAAAACAACAGCCCACATGTTGTCTGATCCGGACGTACGTCGCGACGGATGTAGACACCGTTTTCGAGAGGTCCTCCAAGTTCTTTGTAAGCATCAGGTAGCGAGTAACCTCAAGCAACTCCCACAGCCGTTTAGAGAGCTGTGTGATTGGTTGTTCGTTTATCAAGGACCTTTCTTTGGAGCAACATCTGGAAAGTGGAAACGCCCCGCGGAGAAAACCGCGAGAACGAGTCTAGGCGTTGATTGAAGTTGCGATCCCTTCCGTAATCGCCGAAGCTAAGAATTGAGCCTTATCGCGGATAATCGAGTTATGATCAACGCCGATCAGTTCGACCGCAATAATTCCCTTAGTGAAAAGCCCGTTCCACCCCATCTGCTTATCAGGCGTGCGGATGGAACTCATAACGGCCGCCCGCGGCTCGAATAACAATTCCGCGGCAGTCTAGCGGCGTGGGGCGATAGCTACGATGCATATGTCTATAGAAGCGCATGAGCGTGGGCCAGCGGAGCGGAACCCCCTCTGCATCCAACGTCGTGGTCAATTCCCCTCGCCCGGGCGAGACAGCCCATGCGGTCCGCGCCTTCGCTGTTCCCAATAGCCACCGCGAAAGAAGGGTAAATCGATTGATGCGGCCTACGAGCGCCTCGTAGGCCGAGGGCCTCGGATGGGCAGGCGTTCCGGACCAGCACTCTCGCAAATTCCTCAGCACGGAACGGTAAATAACTTCGATGCGCGCTGCTCTGTCGATAATGACAACGGCGTCGACTTTGCCACCGCGCATTTGCAATTGTCGCCCGACCTCAAAGGCGAGGATGCCCGCGAAGCTGTGGCCCGCGAGGATGCACGGCCCGGAGGGTCTGTGCTCATACAGCGCTTCGACAAAAAGGCGCGCGAATTCTTCCAGGCTGGGAATCGACGAGACGTCGTTACTCTTCGCGGCTCGCAGCCAGTCTTTCGGCCAAGGGATTTGAATTCCATATATCGGACGCTCCGATCCCATCAATTTCGCTAGACGCGGCTCGTCGGCTCCGGCGGATATGAAATAGAGTGGTGTTTTCGCTCCTCCTTTCCGAAGAAGAAAAACAAAAGGATCCTGACTCTCGGGCATCGAATTGGTCAGGCCGCTTTTTGTTTTGCACTCAGCTTGAGAGACAGACACAACCTCTCTCCTGAATCGAAATAATTTGCCCGGTAGGCCAAAGCGCGAGCGACCATCCTGAACGGACCAATCCAGTCGTGCCACCGGCGCAATCGAGGTCATTCTGCGGCCTGCGGAAAAGCAATCGTTCCGGACTTTGCCCGCACTTGACTTTCGATCCAAGCGTATGTGACGGCCAGACCGGCGGAAAGAGGCTGTTTGGGCCTCCAGCCAAGCTTCTCCTCGATCAATCTATTGTCGGAATTGCGGCCCCGAACGCCGAGTGGTCCCGGTATGTGCCGTATCTCCAACCTCTTGCCCGCGATGGCCATAATGCTGTCGGCAAGCTGATTGATCGTCACCATCTCGTCGGAGCCGATGTTCACAGGTCCTTCGAACCCTGATCGCATCAGTCGGATCGTGCCCTCGACGCATTCGGACACATACAGAAACGATCGCGTCTGCTTGCCATCGCCCCAAATGTCGATCGTTCCTCCGTTTGGTGCCATCGCGATCTTTCGGCAGAGCGCAGCCGGCGCCTTCTCACGGCCGCCATCCCAAGTTCCCTCAGGACCGAAGATGTTGTGGTAACGAGCGATCCGAACATCGATCCCCCGGCAACGAGCGAAAGCAAGATAGAGCCGCTCGCTAAACAGTTTTTCCCACCCGTACTCGCTATCCGGAGCTGCCGGGTAGGCGGAACTTTCTTCGCAGTTTGGCGAATCCGGGTTTGTTTGGTTATATGCGGGATACATGCACGCCGAAGAAGAGTAAAACACTCTCGGAATCAGCCTTCTGCAGCACGCGTCAAGGAGATTCAGGTTAATTAGGCTCGAGTTGTGCATAATATCGGCGTCATTCTCACCCACGAACACAAACCCGGCGCCGCCCATATCCGCCGCTAGCTGATAAACCTCGTCAAACCTACGGTCGATGACGTGTTTGCAGAAATATGGGTCACGAAGATCACCAATGACAAAATCATCAGCTTCGCTTACTCCGTATTCGTGATTTTTCAGATCAACGCCACGAACCCAAAACCCTTCTGACTTTAAGCGTTTGACCAGGTGGCCTCCAATGAAGCCACCTGCACCACATACCAATGCACTTCGCATTACTCCCTCCAGAATGATAAAACACTACGGCCTGATCCCAGCATTGCGGTCAGACTTAATCGCTTCTATTCAGAAGCATTTTGGGTAGCTCCTAGCGAGGCAGGCCTGTCGCGCCGTCGGGTCGACGCGCGACGTCGGCAAATGCCAAGCGAACTGACCGATCGACGCCCACGATTTGAGCGAAGTTAGAAATTTCAGAACCTCTTCTCCAGAGGCGATCCGTCAAGAATACGGCCATTCCTGCGCGAGCGCCATCGCCCGAAAGGCGGTTAATTCTACGCCTTTAGGGCGCCAGACGAGGTGCCCGGATGTGCTTTGCGGAAAAACCCAGTCGAAGTGCCAGCGGTCATAACGCAACTCGACGAAGGCACGCCGCCCCGCCGGTGACGCTACCAAGAACTCGCTGACTAGAACCGGTAGGGCCATCGGCGCATCCCGACGGACATGATTCGCCTAGGCTGGTCCATGAGCCTATTCCAGGCGTTGCAACAAAGGTCCACGATCTGCTCGTAGGATTTGAAGACGCGATTGAGAGCCCAGTTTTCGCCCATAAATTGCGAGGTATTTTCCTGACGGTCGAAGTCTGGACACTTGGCGAGCAGTGGATAAGCGTGATGTTGGACGGAAGGTCGGGCCCGCCGGAGAGACGCAATCCGGCTTGATCGACGAGGATCGCGGCGTGCGCGCCGAGTGCGATTTGCGTGGCGATCTCGGCAAGATAAAGGTTCATCGCCTTGATGTTGCAGCGCGGCAGGACGGGGGCCGCACGATTGCCCTCCTTCGGACGGATCGCGCCGAAAACGCAGGCCGAGGCGGTTCGCCCGTTGTTTGAGGTGCCAGACTAAACCCCTCTTCGCAGTCTTTTAGTGATGTTTGGCCTGGCGAATATTCAACGTTCGCTCCAAATTGGGCGAATGACCATTAATGCCTTCGTCCGGACCGTGGCTGCGCCGCCCCAGGAGTTTTCGTGGGCTTGGGCATTGGAGCGTCCCGCTTCCGAGCGATTGAGCGTCTTTGTTTTGCACGAACTCCCCATTGGAAAACGGAAGCTGCCCAAAGAGGACGAACTCATTCTTTGGTTCGGGATTCCCGACCCGTGCGGCGGGTTAGATCTTTTCAATTATCTCAGCGAGGACGAGCGAGCGCGAGCGGAGAGATTTCGATTCGAAGCGGACCGCTTGTCGTTCGCCGCCGCCCACGCCGGACTCCGCGCGCTGTTAGGGCCGATGGTGCTATGTGCGCCTGATGAGTTGAGCTTCGCGGCTAGTACGAAGGGAAAGCCCTATCTTAAACAGACGGGCCAATGCCCGGCGGCGCAGTTCAGCATAAGCCACACTCGCGGTTGCGTCGCCGTCGCCGTGGCGGGATGCGCTGTCGGCGTTGACATCGAGTTCCGCAGACCAATATGTGATCTCATGGCTGTTGCCAGAACGGCGTTTGCCTCGGAGGGGCGGGCAGCGCTGGTCGGCCGCCCGGGGTGGCCTGCGCGCACAGCGCTATTCTACAGATATTGGACCCTCGGTGAAGCTTTCATAAAGGCGACCGGGGAAGGCATCGCCCAGGATTTGACTAGTTTCGCCTTTACGGAAGAAGGTGTTCCCGTGCTCACTCGCGTGAGTCCACCTTGGGGGCCGGTCAACCGTTGGCGGTTTTATTGTGAACCCTGATCGTGTTCTCGGGCTCGGGAGCTGAGAATGCGGCAGCACTAAATATGAACTGGATCTATTGCTCGAAGTAATAAGTCGTCAGGTAAGGGTCGTAACTGGCCAGTGACTTTATGTCGGCCTTGTTCAGGACAGCGCCAAGGATTGATTGCGAAACATTTGGTGCAGCGCGAAGGGAGTGCTGCACCACGTCTATTGTCGTGCGCCCCCACTCTATCACAAGCACATATGCGTCGATAAGTTCGCTGGTCGCACATACGTCAACCACTCCGCCAAGCGGGGAGAGGTCGACGATGACAAAGTCATATTGCTTTCGCAACTCGTCGAAGACTCGCTTCATCTCAGAGCTGGATAGAACGGAGGGCGGATCAGGAGGCCCTGCATGGGGGATCGCTGGCAGGAAAGCCATCTGGGTTGACGGATCGCTCCAAAGAATGTCTGCAAGGGAGTTGCTGCGATGAGCAAGTTCGATAACTCCGTTTGCCGCGTTCGGGGTGACAGACCGCGTTAGCGATGGATTCCTGAGGTCGCAATCAACAACGATGACAGAAGCGCCGTTGCGCGCGATCAGCTGTCCAAGCGCGAGTGCGACCGTAGATTTTCCCTCATTTGGAGTAGCGGAGGTGAAGCCGATGACCTTGGTCGGCCTGGACCTGTTCTCTGTGTCGATCGCCAACTTGATCGAACGGACTCCTTCGGAGAACCGTGACAATGGAGAGTCGAACTACGGTCCAGCTGATTCCCCTGTCTCCACGCACCAAGCTTCTTGTGCTCCCGCTTTGGGCCTTCGCGGCCTGCCGCCCCATCCGTCTGCCAGCGTGGACTTTTGGAAGAAGGCCAATACAAGGGATGCGCAAGTGTGATTGAACCAACCTGCTAGTCAAGAAGACACGCCCGGCAATCATCTCGCGCAAAACGGCGGCGCCCAAACCTAGCATCAAACCCAAGACCGGAAAAAGTACTGCGATCTTATAGGTCTTTTTATAATCCCTTGAGATCAGCGCGGTAGCAGGCGTAATGACACTCGCTTCCGCGATCGGCGATGCGACCTGCTGAAGCGAAGCATTGTAGCGAGCGATAAAGGTATTATATAAATCTTGGTATGCTTGTGCTGAGGCCTCTAGTTCTCGCAGTTTCACTTGCGCTTGGTTGCCTTGCTGATATTGCACTAGAGCTGCTTCGTATTCCTTCCTTGCGTCCGATTCGTGCAATTGGGCTGCTGCATAGTCGCTTTCACTTAGATCCTTGAGACGTTTTATTTCGTCAGTTATTTCGGAGCGCAACTGAGCCTTCTGATTCCGAAGGCTGATAATCTCCGGGTTGTTGGGCCCTAGTTTCGCCGAAGCTTCCGCTTCTTTTGCAACGACGTCAAAATACTGGCTACGTAGTTTGTCTAGGGAATCACCCGAAGCAGCACTGTTGGCATTCGATCCGCTCGTAAGAGGGCGTGGGACCTCCGTGCCTCTAGCCGCAGAAAACTGGTCGAACCTCGCCTTAGCACTCAAGGTTTCGTCGTGGGCGGCGCTCAGCTTGTTATTCGCGTCAGTCAGCCGCTGATCGTCGATCAATCGACCGCCGCCAGCTTCGACGATATTGTGCTCATGCTTGTATGCGACCACAGCATTTTGCGCGTCTTCGCTCTTGGCGCGCACCCCGGGGATACGTTCCTCGAGCCAGTCGCTGGCACGGCGAGCCGCGTCGTATTCCGTGGTTCGTTGCCGCTCGATGTACACGTCTGCGACTGCGTTTGCTATTTCGGCAGCAAGATCAGGATATCTCGACTTAAAGTCGATTTCGATTGCGTAACTTACGCCAATTCGAGATACAGTCAGGTTCTTGTCGAATTGCGCCAAGGCTAAGCTTTGACGTTCCTCCTCGCTTAGTGGGGGCAGTTCAGCAAAACGCCAGGACGCGATGCTGCGCAATAGCCATTGAAGAACATTTTGACGAGGGCTTCCAATAAATCGTGGATCGTCAGATAGATTAAGCTTTTTAATTGTGCGGAGGGCGACTTCATCAGATCTTAACAGCTCTACTTGAGTTTCCATTGCACCAATGGATTGTATTGACGCTTCATTGAAAACGGTGGGTTGTTGGATTAATTCGATTTTCCGCGTGTCGGCCAACAATGTTGCCGTGGCCGTATATTTCGGCGCGGCATGCAGGAGATAGATCGCGCCGAGAGCCAAGCCAAGCAGCGAAAAAACCAGGAAGACGAAGATCTGCCGTCGGACAATCCCAAGCGCGCGCGCGATGGTTTCCGCCGCCGATGGTTCATGTTCCGTTTTCGGCGCGAGATCGGGCGGAAGTAAATATCCGCCTCGCTTTGCGTCGAGCATGATGACCTCAAAATGCGCAGCTATGGTTCGTCACGAACGAATATCATAATCACACAAAGATTGCGCTATCTTTTGCGTGATTGCCGATTTGCCCTCCGGCGCGACTAAAGCCGGCGCCCTCGCAGTCCGCCAGCTCGCGATCCTTGTCTAAGTTAGCGGCGCCTCGGTCGGTCCCCATCTCGTCCCCTTCGGCCGCCGCGACCACAAGGTCTGTAAGAACATGAAGGAGAATCGCGGGACCACATAAAAATATCGCCAAAACAGACGCCTGGGCTCAGTCGCGACGCGGAACAGCCATTCGAGCCCTGAACGTTGCACCCACCGCGGAGCCTGTCGAGTTGTCCCGGACAGAAAGTCGAATGCGGCGCCGACGCCGATTCCAACACCGGCCCCTATTTTGGGCATGTGCATATGCAACCACACTTCCTGTTTCGGGGAGGACAGCCCCACCCAGATGATCTGCGGCCGGGAATCGCGAATGCGGTGGATGATTGCGTCGTCCTCGCAGAACCCGAGAGGGTTCATCGGCGGACTATAGGTTCCAACGACGTTGAATGGGCCGAACCGTGTTGCAATGGCGTTCGTTAGCTTGGATACGATCTCGGGGCGGCCACCGTAAAAGAAGTGCCGCAATTCGCGGCATTCAGGCCTGGAAAAAATGCACTCCATCAGATCCGGGCCGTAGACCCGGTCCATCGTCCGGAAGCCGAGCTGTCTGCCCAACCACACTAGCGGCATTCCATCTGGGACAACCAGAAACGCATCTTGATGCGCGCGCAGCACCAAGTCGTCGTCCGTCGACTCCACGATGCCGTGCGCGCCGGTTACGGTGACATAATCCCCGTGCGAGGCTCGTGCGCGGGCACTGATCAACTGGCTGGCACGAAGCAGATCGATCGCGGCGATTTTAATGCCTCGGATTGAAAACGACGGGACGTCAGCCGGATGCATCTCCTTACCTCCTTTCGTGGATCCATCTCCGGAGTTTCGCTGCCATTGAATGGCCCTGTCCTTCAGAGCGTTATCGAGGCTATTGGGCATGGATCTGGCCAAACCGATTTTCTCCATGATATTTCTAAAAATTGACCGCTCGCTTTCAATCGAGTCCTTTTATTGCCGGGGGCCTTGGTCGGGCCGGACCCGGTTGCTCGCGGGGCCGTATGTGCCGAGGCACTTAAGAAGTCGGCCGCCGAACGGAGCCACTCGCCAGCGTGACGCTTCAGGCCTCAACCGCCAACGTCTCAACAGTCAGCAAACGCTCGAAATAAGCGATGGTCTCTGCGAGCCCTTGCCGCAGCACTGTGGTCGGGGTCCATGCGAACAATTCGTTAGCCTTGCTAACGTCGGGGCGTCGTCGCCTGGGGTCGTCGACCGGTAACGGCCTGTGCACAATGCGAGAGGATGATCCCGTTAGGTCAATTATCGTCTCGGCAAGCTCCCTAATGGTGAATTCGGCCGGATTGCCGAGATTGACAGGCCCAGTGACCTCAGCCGGCGTACTCATAAGGCCAAGAAGGCCCCTGACTAGATCGTCGACGTAGCAAAAGGAGCGCGTTTGGCTGCCCTCTCCGTAAACGGTGATATCCTTTCCATGAATAGCCTGAACAATAAAATTAGAGACGACGCGCCCATCTTGCGGGTGCATACGAGGGCCGTAGGTGTTAAATATTCTCGCGACTTTGATCGCGACCTTGTGCTGGCGCCAGTAATCAAAGAATAGTGTTTCGGCGCAACGCTTACCCTCATCATAGCATGACCGTGGTCCAATTGGATTTACATTACCCCAGTAATCTTCTGTCTGGGGATGCACGGCAGGGTCGCCATAAATCTCCGAGGTTGAGGCTTGGAGGATCTTAGCCTTAACACGCTTGGCCAACCCCAGCATGTTAATCGCGCCGTGAACGCTCGTCTTCGTCGTCTGAACTGGGTCAAACTGGTAGTGGATCGGCGATGCCGGGCACGCAAGGTTATAAATCTCGTCGACCTCGACGTAAAGCGGGAAACAGACATCGTGGCGCATCAATTCGAAGCGCGGGTGCGACAAAAGCCGGTGGACATTGTGACGTGTTCCAGTATAGAAATTGTCGACGCAGAGGACCTCGTGTCCATCATCCAAGAGGCGCTCACAAAGGTGCGAGCCAAGAAAGCCGGCACCTCCTGTCACCAAGATACGTTTTCCGAACTTCATTCCGAGTGCCTCTGGCTTGTCAAACAACGCAATTTAATAGGCGTCGAAACGCGACAACGATACTATCGTTCGAAAGACTATCGATATGTCTAACATCAACGACTGATTTTTAATGTACCATAAATCGTGGTCAATCCGTGCCTGCATTTGCCCGAATTCGGAACACTCGCCGCGACAACCGTTGACCTGAGCCCAGCCCGTGATACCAGGCTTCGCGCCGTGGCGAAGGTCGTAGTTAGAAATTAGCTTTCTATGTGTGTCATCCAGCGCCAACGGGTGAGGGCGAGGACCGACCAACGACATTTCGCCTCTAATTACATTGAGCAGTTGCGGCAGTTCATCAATGCTGGAGCGCCGCAAAAAGTAGCCGATCCGAGTTACTCGTCGGTCGCCGCGCCGGGCTTGCTCGACGGTCGAACCATCCTCCTGCACGGACATCGTGCGGAACTTCCAGATCCAGAATGTGCGGCCGTGAAGGCCTCTCCGCCGTTGTTTGAAGACTGCCGGTCCAGCGGTCTCAGCCTTTATCAGCAGCGCGATGACCAGTAGAAAAGGTGATAGGACGAACAGTCCGATCGACGCCAGCACGAGATCCACCGCCCGTTTGCTGAGACTATAGGTGAATGAGACGCGCGCATGCCTATCTTGCCTCGATGATGCGGCGCTAACGATTGGCTTAGCCGAGAGCGTACCGCAGTCGATGACCGGCCGCTCAGCCATATTCTCCGGTGTGAAGTCACCCCCCAGTCCGGAGCCGAGCGCGGGCGTCGCCGTCCAAACGTTCGAGTGCGAATTACTCATCGAGTCCCCCAAGGTCTAGTGGTCGCTTCTCATTCGTGAGAGACGCGGGAAATCAACTACCCCAAGCAGCTGATTTAACCTGCCAGGAATATGAAGAGGAGGCAAACTATCGTTTTCACTACGTAAATCAGCCATCACGCCCCGCCACTGTGGTCACGAGGCGGAGTGCGGTAAGCCAGACTTAAGCCTAACGAAGTACTACATAATCAAAGGGACTATGTTGATAAGGCGGTGAGGATTTGAGAACTCACCCAGCTTATCCGCGCGCAGGTGTGCCGCGCGCAAATTGCATAAGGCCAATGACGCTCGTGAAAGAGGACAAAAATGTTTGAGCGGCCTCGATCCTATATGTCGAGCCCTCGGTTTGGAATCATTTCCACCTCCTTTTCACGCCACTGGACACACGTCGCCGTTGGGAGCCGGAAGCTTGGGCAGGCGAACAAGGTTGTAGGCGGCGACGCCGAAGACGCAGATTCCGCGCACCGAGGCCTCGCACCCTCACTTGCGCGAGGCCGCCCACTGTCTCGCTCCAGCCGAGGGTTTCTTCGATGCGCTTGCGCAACCGCTGGCTGATCGCATAGCGGAGGCTCGCTGCGACCTCCGGCGCAACCGCCGTCTTGCGGCCTTGCCGGTCTTGCTGACCGTCCCGTTGATCGCCGCGTGCGGCGCAATCCGGCGCGCCTTCAGGCCCTCGACGAAGGCCTCGGCGTCGTAGTTCTTGTCCGCGGCGAGCGTCGCCCCTTGGGCAAGCGCTGGCTCATGCGCGGCACCGCCTCGCGTTCGGCTGTTCCGGTCACCAGCGTCGCCTCGGCCGCCGCCACGAATGATTGGCACCGACCTCATGATGGCGTCGGCTCCAGGCTGAACTCGGGCCCCTGCTGTCGATCGTTGGGCGTGTCAACCAGTTTGCTCTAGGCTTGAAATTTCGGCCCTTTTGCGGAGGCGGCTCGCCGTACAGCGAATTTGCAGCAAAGCCGTTGAACCCAAAGAATGCATGTATTAAGCTTGAGTCGTTCATGCTCCAATGTCAGGTGTGATGGTTCACACATGATAACTGCTGCACAATTGCGAGCGGCGCGCGCTTTGGCTTCGCTCGATCAGCGAGCTTTGGCGGAAGTCGCAGGCCTGTCCGTGCCGACGATCCAGCGCATGGAGGCCAGCGATGGGGTCATACGCGGCAATGTCGATTCGCTGACCAAGCTGATTAGCGCCCTGCAGAATGCTGGCGTCGAATTAATTGGCGAAGGCGCCTCCAGTGCCGGAGGCGGGAGGGGCGTGCGCCTACGAAATGCGACCGCCGTCGCGCCCCCTGGGGTCTCGCGCGGGAGCCTGGGCGATAAGGGCGATGCCTGATGCCCATCGCACTTTTTTTGCTGTGCGATGCGGCTCTGCTTGTTCTGGGTGTGGTCGCGGTTCTGTTGCGCCGCCGCTCGGCCGCCACGGCAGTTGTTTATGGCGTCGCCCTCGTCCTTTCGCTTGCGTTGCTCGCCGGCGCGCTCGTCCAGATGGTCGGCCAAGCTTCTCCGGCGGCCATCGTCCTGCCGGTCGGCCTGCCTTGGGTCGGCGCAAATTTTCGGCTCGACGCCCTGTCGGCGTTTTTTCTTGTCGTGATCAATCTTGGAGCCGCGGCGGCCAGCCTATACGGCATCGGGTACGGACGTCACGAGCTCGAGCCGCAGCGCGTGCTGCCGTTCTTTCCGGCCTTTCTGGCCGGCATGAACCTCGTGCTCCTGGCCGATGACGGTTTTACTTTCCTGGCGTCATGGGAGTTCATGTCCCTTGCCTCCTGGTCGCTCGTGATGGCGCGTCATCAGGAGCCGGACAATACACGGGCGGGTTTCGTCTATATTGTTATGGCGAGTCTTGGGACAATGGCCCTGCTACTCGCGTTTGCATTGTTGGCCGGGCCGCTCGGCGGCTATACCTTCACGGCGATGCGCGCGAACGGCGGGCCGCCGGGCCTTGCCAGTCTCGTGCTCGCACTGGCGCTGATCGGCGCCGGGTCGAAGGCGGGCCTGGTCCCACTCCATGTCTGGCTGCCGCTCGCCCATCCGGCCGCGCCAAGCCACGTCTCCGCTCTGATGAGCGGAGTGATGACCAAGGTCGCGATCTACGGCTTCGTCCGGATCGTTTTCGATCTCATTGGGCCGCTCGCGTGGTGGTGGAGCCTCGTGGTGCTCGCGCTCGGCGGGATCACTGCGGCGATGGGCGTCCTCTACGCGCTAATGCAGCACGACCTCAAGCGTCTGCTCGCTTACCACACGGTGGAGAATATCGGGATTATCTTCGTTGGACTCGGGCTCGCGCTCGCCTTCAAGGACTTTGGCATGCCGTCGGCCGCCGCGCTGGCGCTCACCGCGGGTCTCCTGCACGTATTCAATCATTCCGTCTTCAAGAGCTTGCTGTTCTTTGGGGCCGGCGCTGTGCTGACGGCGACAGGGGAACGGGACATGGAGCTCCTCGGAGGTCTCATACACCGCATGCCGCAAACAGCTTTCGCGTTTCTCGTCGGGTGCGTCGCTATCTCAGCACTGCCGCCATTCAACGGCTTCGTCTCCGAGTGGCTGACCTTTCAAGCAATCTTGTTGAGTCCCCAGTTCCCATCCTGGGGATTGAAATTATTGGTGCCGGCGGTCGGGACGTTGCTCGCGCTCTCGGCTGCGCTCGCCGCCGCGTGTTTCGTCAAGGCCTTCGGCATCACCTTCCTTGGACGCCCTCGTACGAGCGCGGCAAAGGGCGCGCAGGAGACCGATCCCTTTTCTCTCACGGCAATGTATGTGTTCGCAGCTCTATGCCTTTTCGCCGGCATTTTGCCTGGTCTCTTCATCGATGCCCTGGCGCCAGTGACCGAGAGTCTCGTCGATGATCGGATGCCGGTGCAGATCGGAATCGATTGGCTCTCGATCGTGCCGATTGCCCAGAGCCGCAGCTCTTACAATGGCCTTCTCGTATTCCTGTTCATCGCGGCCTCCGCCTCGCTCACCGCCTTTGTGATCCATCGGATCGCCTCCAATAGGCTTCGCCGGGCGCCGGCCTGGGACTGCGGCTTTCCCGACGCCAGTCCGGCGACGCAATATACAGCGGCGAGTTTCGCTCAGCCGATCCGGCGTGTGTACGGCGCTTTCGTATTCCGGGCCCATGAGCGCGTCGACATGCCAGCGCCAGGGGAAATGCGGTCCGCCCATCTGAGCGTCGCGATGCATGACCTCGTCTGGGAGTTTTTCTATCTTCCCGTCGTCCGCGCTGTCGAGTTTCTTGCCCAGCGCTTGAAATCATCTGCAATTTCTTACCATCCGTCAGTATCTCAGTGTCGTGTTCGGCGCGCTGGTGTCCCTCCTGCTGTTTCTGGCGTCATGGCCCTGATCAGCGATCTCTCGACACAGATCTTGCAGATGCTGCTGGTTCTGGCGCTGGCGCCTTTGCTGACGGGTTTCGTGCGCAAAATGAAGGCGCGTCTGCTGCGCCGTCAGGGTCCGCCGCTCTTGCAGCCTTACCGCGATCTTGTCCGGCTGGCGCGCAAGGAGGCGGTGATCGCTGATAGCGCGTCGTGGCTGTTCCGGTTTGTCCCATATCTCGTGTTCGCCACGACCTGGGTCGCTGCCGCCCTCGTTCCCACCTTTGCGACGGGGCTGCTCTTCAGCTGGTCCGCGGACCTGATCGCGATCATCGCGCTACTTGGCAGCGCTCGATTTTTCCTTGCTTTGGCGGGCATGGACATTGGGACAAGTTTCGGCGGCCTTGGCTCCAGTCGTGAAGCGATGTTCGCGACGCTGGCCGAACCGGCGATGATCATGATTGTTTTCACGCTGGCGTTAGTGGCCGGCTCGACGCAGCTCTCGACCATGGCCGGATTCATGACGTCGCCCGCCGTCGGTCTACGCGTGTCGCTGGGCTTGGCGCTCATCGCGCTCGTCATTGTCGCGATGGCCGAGAATGGACGCATTCCCGTCGACAACCCGGCGACGCATTTGGAGCTCACGATGGTGCATGAGGCAATGGTGCTGGAATATTCGGGACGCCACCTCGCGCTGATCGAACTGGCGTCCTGGCTCAAGCTGCTGCTCTACGTTTCCTTGATTTCGTGCGTCTTCGCGCCATGGGGGCTCGCTCACGAGGACGAGGGCCTCACCGCGCATGCGATCGGGATCGTCGTCTATTTCGGCAAGCTCGCCGTGGCCGGAGCATCGCTTGCCCTGTTCGAAACGACCATCGCCAAGATGCGCGTCTTTCGCGTCCCCGACTTTGTCGGAGTCGCCCTCATGCTTGGCTTCCTCGCGGTGTTGCTGCGTTTTGTTTCAGCGAGCCTCTGATGAAAGGTCTCGCCTTCGACCTTGCGCATTTGCTTGCCGGCGGCCTCGTGCTCGTCAGCTTCATGCTGCTCTATCAGAACCGCCTTTATTCGCTTCTCAACGTCTTCGCGCTGCAGGCGGTCGTTCTGGCGCTGTCGGTCGCCTGGCAAGCCTATGTCCAGGGTGCGCCGCATCTCTATGTCACCGCAGCGATCGCTATCGTCTTCAAGGCGATGGTCATCCCGATCGCGCTGCACCGGATCATCGCTCGTCTCGGCATTCACCGCGAGGTTGAGATCGTCGGCAGCCTCGGCCCCATCATGATCCTCGGCATGGGGCTTGTCGCGCTATCGATGGTCGTGATGTTGCGCGTCACGGCCGACGCCGATCCGCTCGGCCGCGAGGACCTCGCCTTCGCGCTCTCCGTCGTGATGCTTGGCCTCCTCATGATGGTGACGCGCCGCAACGCCGTCAGCCAGGTCGTCGGGTTCATGTCTTTGGAGAACGGCCTGATCCTCGCGGCCACCGGCGCCAAGGGAATGCCGCTGGTGGTTGAAATATCGGTCGCCTTCTCGGTGCTTGTCGCCTTCATTGTCATTGGCGTGTTCCTGTTTCGCATTCGCGAGCGTTTCGACACGATCGATGTCCAGGCGCTCGACCGGTTCCAGGGAGCGCGGCGATGAACACCTTCGTCCCGGACGGCGTTGCTCTGATCCTCGCCATTCCCGCGGCGACCGCGGCGATCCTCGCTGTGACGCCAGGCTATTGGCTGTCGGCGCGCTTGAACGTACTCTCGTCCCTTCTGACATTCGTTGCGGCTTTGTCGCTGTTCGTTCGAAAGCCGGAGACTGGCCCCTATATCCTGGTCGACGATCTCAACATCGTCTTCATCGTCCTCAACACGTTCGTCGCCTTCACCACGAGCGTCTTCAGCGCTAGCTATATCGCCCATGAGCTGGAGATCGGGCGGCTCACGCCCGTTCAGCTCCGCTTCTATCATGCGGTGTACCAGCTGCTGCTGTTCGGAATGAACCTTGCTCTCGTCGCCAACAATATCGGCCTCATGTGGGTGGCGATCGAGATGGCCACTTTGACCACCGTGCTGATGGTTGGAATCTATCGCACGCCGGAGGCGATCGAGGCGGCGTGGAAATATTTCATCCTCGGCAGCGTCGGCATCGCGCTCGCCCTGTTCGGCACCATTCTCGTCTATATGGCGGCGCGTCCGGTCGTCGGCGAAGGGCTGGACGGGATGGTGTGGACGGCGCTCATCGCGCATGTCTCGGCCTTCGATCCCGCGCAACTCAATCTGGCGTTCGTGTTCCTGATGCTGGGCTACGGCACCAAGGTGGGCCTGGCGCCGTTGCACGCCTGGCTGCCCGACGCTCATGCGGAAGGCCCCACGCCGATCTCGGCGGTTCTGTCGGGTCTCTTGCTCAACGTAGCGTTATACGCCGTGCTTCGTTTCAAACTCCTGCTCGACGGCAACCCAGCGGCGATCGCTCCCGGTCCGCTGATGGCGATCCTCGGTCTCGTCTCGCTCGTGTTCGCCGCCTTCATGCTGTACCGGCGCCGCGACATCAAACGAATGTTCGCTTATTCGTCGATCGAGCATATGGGGATCATTGCCTTTGCTTTTGGCATCGGCGGCCCGCTCGCCAACTTCGCTGGCCTTCTGCACATGATCATGCACAGCCTGACGAAGTCGGCGATTTTCTTCACCGTCGGTCATATCTCACAGGTCAAAGGCACGCAGGAGATCGCCGATATCAGAGGTTTGACCGTAACCCATCCGATGCTCGGCTGGGGCCTGGTCATCGGCGTTTTCGCCATCGCCGGATTGCCGCCCTTCGGAATGTTCATGAGCGAGTTTCTGGTCGTGAGTTCGACCTTCGCGCGCGCGCCATGGCTCGCGATCCCGCTTGTCGGTGGTCTGCTTGTCGCTTTTGGCGCGCTGCTGCTGCGGCTCCATGGCATGGCTTTCGGGAAGCCGAGCGGCGATGTGGCGCCAATCAAAGCCTCCAGCCTGCCAATAGGCGCTCATTTCGGACTGGTCCTGATGGCCGGAATCTGGCTGCCGCCGCCACTGGTCGCCTGGTTTCAGCATGTCGCAAGTCTTCTTCGTTGACTGGGGAAAAGATCATCCTGACTCTGACCGATGCCTTCTCCGGTGCGCATGCTGCGCATCAGAGCCGACCTTGGCCGCGCCGCCCGGTTGACAGCGATCTGTGGCGCGACCTTGGGTGTCAGCTCGGCGATGGTCTTCTGACCCTCGCCGGACTTTGGGGCGATGCCGGCGCGGTCCATATGGCGTTGCTGGACGCTAGGCGAGGCGAGCTCGCCATCGCCAGCTTGCCCTGCGACGGAGGAAAGTTTCCGTCGGTCGGCGCTTATCATACCCCAGCGATCCGCCTCGAGCGCGCCATAGAGGATTTGTTCGGCTATGAGCCGGTCGGCGCGCCAGATCCGCGGCCCTGGCTGGACCATGGGCGATGGCCGCTCCTCGCGCCGCTTGGCGCGCGAACGCCATCGCACGCTGCTGTTGCGCCCTACGCTTTCCTGGCTGCCGAGGGAGAAGGGCTGCATCAAATTCCCGTCGGCCCGGTGCATGCTGGCATTATAGAGCCGGGGCATTTTCGTTTTCATGCCGGCGGCGAGACGATCGTTCGCCTTGAGGAAAGGCTGGGATATACGCACAAAGGCGTCGAGGCGCTGATGGCCGGCGCTTCGCTCGATCGGGCGGCGCGACTGGCGGCGCGGACCTCCGGCGACAGCACGGTCGCCTATTCGATCGCTTTCTCCCAAGCGGTTGAAAGCGCGCTGGGCATTGAGGTCGCCGCCCGCGGAATATGGTTGCGCGCGCTGATGGCGGAACTGGAGCGCATCGCAAACCACCTCGGCGATATCGGAGCAATTTGCAACGACGCTTCGTTTGCTCTGATGCATGCTCATACCGGCGTCCTGCGCGAACGTGTGCTGCGCGCTGCTCATGCCTGCTTCGGCCACCGGCTGATGATGGATGTCGTCGCGCCAGGCGGGACGAACGCCGATCTGACGTCCTCGGGCGTGGCGCTTATTCGAGAGCTTATCGCCAATATTCGCAACGCCTTTCCGCCTTTGGTCGAACTCTACGACAACACCACCTCCCTTCAGGATCGGACCGTCGGCACAGGCGTGCTTCGCCCCGAATTGGCGCGCCAATATGGTTGCGGCGGGTTTATCGGGCGTGCGTCGGGGCGATCCTTCGACGCGCGCCGCGATTTCGCCTATGCGCCGTATGATCAGCTCGAGTTCGAGACGCCCGTTCTCGTTGAGGCGGATGTCAACGCGAGAGTTTGGATCCGAATTCGCGAAGTCCAACAGAGCCTCCGACTCGTCGACCAGATCCTGGACCGCATGCCCTCGGGAGAGATTCGGACCGAGGTCGCCGGCGCTGGCGAAAAGCGCGAGGGCCTCGCCCTGGTCGAGGGCTTTCGCGGCGACATTCTGGTCTGGGTTCGGCTGGGCGCGGATGGAGGCGTCGAGCGCTGCCACCTGCGCGACCCGTCATGGTTTCAATGGCCTCTTTTGGAAGCGGCGATCGAGGGCAATATCGTGGCGGATTTTCCGATCTGCAACAAATCGTTCAATTGCTCGTATTCCGGGCACGACCTCTAGGTCTGGACCATGCGCAGAACTCTGTTTCAAAGCGTGACGCGGCCGCCGCTGACGGAACCGGCGCCCGCGCCAAACGATCCTGAACTGGCGGCGCTTGCCGCTGAGATCAAAACCGCGGCGGACGCGAGACTCGGGCGAAGCCTGGCGATCCGGCATGTCGACGCCGGCTCCTGCAACGCCTGCGAGCTCGAAATTCATGCGCTCTCCAATGCGTTCTACGATATCGAGCGATTTGGATTCAGGTTCGTCGCTTCTCCACGTCACGCTGACGTTCTGCATGGTCACCGGTCCGGTCACCCGGAATATGCAGGAAGCCCTGCGGCGCACCTATGACGCGATGCCGGCGCCCAAATGGGTCGTCGCCGCCGGCGCCTGCGCGCTTGACGGCGGCCTGTACGCGGGGGGCTATGCTTGCGTCGGCGGCGTCGCCGCCGTGATCCCGGTGGACTTGGCCATACCGGGCTGCCCGCCAACCCCAACGGCGCTGCTCAAAGGCTTGCTCGCGCTGATGGCGAGCAGCGCCCACTGATTGGCTTAACGTCTGTCGAATTGGGCCGCCTTGCCGCTTACGGCGGATAATCCGAGAGTAGCGTGCCGAAGGTTCTGCAGAATCGCTGAAGGGGCGAGGCGGCCATGGCAGGCTGGTGATGTCGAAGTCACCTGATTCTCTTTTGGAGAACCGCCGCCATGAAAAAGAGTGAAGCTAGAGCGGAATCCGATCAGTCTTCATCGTAGCCGGCGGCAGTGAAGAAGTTGCGGCATTCGTTGTGGCTGAAGAGGTCGATGAGTTGGCCAATGGCGATCCGGAGGCCCTCGACGGTTCGCTCAGCCGCTTTCGCAGGAGCGCCTTGAGCTTGGTTCTCGATGGGATTGAAGTGGGACTGTAGGGCGGGAGGTAGAGGAGATGGGCGCCGCAGCTTCGATCAGCTGGCGCACTCTGGGGCCTTTGTGGCCCGGGAGATTGTCCATGATCACCGTATCGCCCTCGCGCAACTCTGGGGCGAGGACCTTCTCGACGTAGGTCTCGAAGGCGACGCGATTGATCGGGCCGTCCAGGACGAACGGCGCGATGAAGCCGCGCAGCGTCAGTCCGCCGACAAATGTCGTCGTTTTCCAATGGCCATGCGGAACGCCAACCCGCAGGCGTTCGCCGCGCAGACACCGGCCATAGCGGCGCGCCATGTTGGTTGAGGCCCAGGTTTCATCGATGAAGACCAGCCGTTCGGGGTCGAGGTCGAGCTGCCTGTCAAACCATCTCAATCGTCGCTCTGCGACGTCTGGACGATCCTGCTCCGCGGCGTGCGCAGTCTTTTTTTACGCGTGATGGCGTGACGCGCGAAGAAGCGCTGGATCGTGCCAATCCGAAGGTGAGACCGCGAGCGGCAAGATCGCGGCGAACCTCCTGTATCGTCGCGTCCCGGTCTGGGCCGAGCGCCGCCATCACCGCTTCGTGGTGCGCTTCGATGCGCCCTGACCGCCGGTCACCGCCCAACGCCTTCGGACACGCGTCGCCTTGATTGCGCTCCCGCGTTCGCCAGCGGCTCACGCTCGCTGCGCTGACGCCGAGCCTGTCCGCCGCCTCACGGGTGCGTGGCGCCGGCCTGAACCGCCGCCAAAATCCGAACCCGAAGATCAAGCGACAGCGCTTTCGACATGCCTGCCGGCCTCCGATCCGGCAGGAAGCTTGAATCACAACGCCCGCCTCGGCGGAATCCCCCTCGATTCACTCAGCTCGGGTTCCGCTCTAGAGAACAGAATCCGTCGACACCGGCCGGCCGCATTGCGCAAATACCGGCCGTTCCGGGGCGGCTTGCCGAACGGCTCACGTCTGAGCCTTTGCTGCCCTTCTCCGTCGATCCTGGTACGGGAGGAGTGCGCCAACTGCCCTCGTTCCGGAGCGCCGGTCGGCGGAGGCCATAACTCGACGGCGGCCGATCGTTCAGCGGGTTTCCTATCGTCAGCGCACAAATCGCCAGTTAGGATCCGCGCGTGACAAGATATTGCTTTAATCATGGGAAAGAGCGCTTGGCTGTGCTTTGCTTCAAGATTGCTATTTCGAATCATGAGTTGGTTGCATCCGCGGCAGATTACGGCATAATCACCATTAGTCGTGTTTTATGTGTGTACCGTTTTTGAAGATGGGAGTGATTGTGAAAAGGAAAAAACATGCGAGTCTTGTCTGGCCTTTCCCAAATCATCCAAGACCCCATCGAGGCGTATTACAAAGCAGTCAGTTTATGGCACGAACGTGAAGAACATGACTATACGTCATGCGAGTATATTTGTGACGAGAATTGGCGCCAGCGGCTTGGCATGTCGAGCGACGATCGGGAGCGCACTGATCAGTTGTGCCGCTCGATCGAGTCGACCCTGACCGCGAAAGGTATTCGCCCCGGGCCGGAAAGCTACCTCTTTTGGAATGACGGCGACCCCGGCCTTCCTGCAAGCGATCTGGTGCCTAATCCGGCGGCTGACCGCCGCCAAAGTCGTCGAAACCGGCGTCGCCCACGGCGTGACCAGCCGGATCGTCCTCGAAGCCTTGAACGGCCGCGGTCATCTCTGGAGTATCGACCTGCCGCCGGCTTGGGCCCCCGATGTGCACCGCGAGATCGGCGCATCGGTGGACGACCGCTCGCTTGATCAGTGGTCGCTGATTTTTGGGTCGAAGTCGCCGGCGGCTACCTAGCTCTAGTCTGTTACTGCGCGTCGCGCCGATCGACCTGTTCATTCACGACAGCCAACACAGCAGAAGCAACATGCACTTTGAAATGGACAAGGCTTGGATGGCGCTGCGTCCGGGAGGCGCAATGGTCGTCGACGACATCGACAACAATCGAGCATTTGCGGAATTCAGCCAATCGGTTCACTGCGAAGTCTTTGATTTGCGAGGCCGAACCGATCCGCCCCGACAAGCGCCGTTTCAATGACAAAGGCCTGTTCGGCATTCTACTGAAGCCCCACTGAGAGGCGCTCGGAATAAGTGTGCGACGGCGGTCGGGAAGGTCGTAGACCCGAGCGTCAGGTATAAATTGACTTCGTGCTCCACGATCTTGTCCGACACAGCTTCCTCTATATGAGCGCGCGCCACGCCCCTGGCGTTCTCGCGTCATAAGGTAGTGGCAATGGCCAAGGCTTTTCTTCGGAGAAACAAGAGCTCCCGACGATCTTCGAACGCGATTGTCGAGGTCGAATCGCTGAAGAAAGGATCGCGCGGCAGCCTGCGCTGGAGGACGCAGGCGTCGCCGCAGCGCAAGGCGCTCACAGGGTTTCCAGGCCGACAGTCTCCCTGAACCAGGGGACAGGGTCCGCGAGCACAAAGGAGAGGTACCCAAGGTCGCGTCTCGTCAGCCGCCACTGACGGAAAAGTTCAACTGCCGCGGCCTTCAGAACCGCATATTCGTTCCCGAGGCACGGTGTTTGCGCCGGAGAGCCCGTAAAGCGCCTGCCGACGCTCGCCCGCACTCGTCGGCCGAGTTCTTCAGCGGCGAACCTCTCGGCGAAGTAATCCTGAAACAGGCCGCGAATAAGGCTTCTGGGCCGGCCGCCTGCGCAGCCAGAGGATGAAGAAGCACACCGCCACGACGGCGGCCGACCCGACGCTGAAACTGCAATCCAGCCCATGATACCAAAGGCCCCGTGGGCTGACTCACGTGGGGATTCCCAAGGCGGGAATTTTCTGACTCTTTTGGCGCGGGGAGATTCGCGCCATGCCATCAGCGGTCAGATTGCGAGAGGACTATTCGGCTAAGGAGCTTCGGACGCTTGCGCGGTGCTCCAAGGACGTCAACCAGAGCCGGCGGCTTCTGTCGCTGGCGGCGGTTCGCGACGGGATGGATCGCGGCTCGGCGGCGAAGATCGGCGGCATGGACCGGCAGACGCTGCGCGACTGGGTCCATCGCTTCAACGCGGCTGGTCCGAAGGGCCTCATCGACAACTTGACCGAAGGTCCAAAGCCGCGCCTGTCGGCGGAGCAACTGGCTCAGTTGGCGCAGATCGTCGAGGCGGGTCCGAATCGTGAGAGGGACGGCGTCGTGCGCTGGCGGCGGATCGACCTCAAGGGCGTCATCGCCGAAAGGTTCGGCGTCGATTTTCATCCGCGCTATGTCGGAAAGCTTCTGAAGAAGCTTGGCTTCTCGCACATCAGCGCCCGGCCGCGTCATCCGGCCCAGGACGAGCGGATCGTCGAAGGATTTAAAAAAACTTCCCGCGCGCGCTGAAGGCCCATCTCGAAGGGCTGCCGGAGACGACGCCGGTCGAAATCTGGTTCCAGGATGAAGCCCGGATCGGCCAGAAGAACGGCCTCGTCCGCCAATGGGCACGGCGTGGAACGCGGCCAACACAGCCCGCCGATCAGCGCTATGACAACGCCTATCTGTTCGGCGCGATCTGTCCGGCCCGCGGCGTCGGAGCGGCTTTGGCGCTTCCTCATGCCGACACCCACATGATGCAGCTTCATCTCGACGAAATCTCGCGCAATGTCGCCGACGGCGCCCATGCCGTGCTGCTGCTCGACCGCGCCGGATGGCACATCACGGGAAAGCTCGACGTGCCCGAAAACATCACGCCGATCTTCCTGCCCTCCCGCGCGCCGGAACTGAACCCGGTCGAGAACGTCTGGCAGTATCTTCGCCAGAACTGGCTCGCAAACACCGTCTTCGAAAACTACGACGCCATCATCGACGCCGCCTGCGACGCTTGGCGAAAGCTCACCGCAGACCCAGACAGGATCACATCCATAGGGATGCGGGACTGGGCCCACGTCGGTCAGTCGCTATGACCTTTGGTATGACTTGCTCACTTGCCTGCTTCGGGGGTCACAGCACGAGACACGGCCAGCCATGCGGATGACCTCGCCGGGACAATGGAACATAGTAAGGCTCTGATGACGAGAGGATTGGTCAGATCTCATCTCCAACGCCTGGCGGTGCGCGTCTGCTCGGCTAAGTGCATTCAACGGGTATCGTAGCCAAGAGTTTCCCTGACCCACGGAACCGGATCAGCGAGCACGTAGCGGAGATAGTGAACGTCTCGCTTAGTCAATCGCCACGGACGGACAAGTTCAAGCGCCGATGCCTTGATGAAACGCACGTTCGTGCCTGTAGGTAAACTGCTTGAGCCTGAGACGGGCCAATTTGGGAGTCCATATTCCACGAAAGAAATGCCCGCTAGCATCGACATATGGACCCAAAAAAACAACCTCGGATTGCACTCAAGCCAATACACGACGCCGTCATGCGCAATCCGCATATCAAAGTTCATTACGCCGTGCGCCTTGGTGGCCAGGACGATCTTCTGGACGCCAGCGCGGATCTCGTCGGATTCGAACGTGAAGTAAGTCCCGCGCTTGAGGCGATGGGCGACGAAAGCATTGACGCTGCCGTGATTACAATAAACGCTAGCCGCAACGTCGATGCCCGCGACAAACTCTTGAACTATTACTGGCGTGTATTGAATTGAGTCCAGCTTACACAAATCGACGGTTTGTAAAATCGAGAAAACTCCCTGTGACCCGTCAAAATCAAGAGGCTTCGCTACAAAGGGGATTGATATCTCGCCCGATTTGACCGCACGTCTCAAGGCCGAGACATCGGTGACTAATTGCGAACGGGGACAGCGAAGGCCGAGAGACGCACACAGTTGCGAGAAAAGCCACTTATTATTCAGTAGATCGAATTGTTCGATTGTCAACATCGGGAAGCACGGCGCGTTCAGCGCCGACGCCATAACGATCAATGGCCTCATCATGTAGTGTTCGCCCGAGACTACAAGATCAATATCGAGTTGGGCGATGAGCGAATTCACTTCCTGGATCAGCGGCTCCAAATTCCCGTGGTAATCGTTAGTCCTCTCGCGAAAGGAGGCGCAAAACCGAGAGAAACGCAATCCGCGCGAGTCTCTACCGCCGAGGACATGCACATTAGCGCCGGCTGCGTTAAAGCTGCGCAGAATACGGTAAGCGAAGCGGAATTTGTCGCTCAACATGAGGACGTTGTAGGGGCTGCCTGCGCCCCGCATTATTGCGTCTCGCGATCCAAGGTCTGCCTCTCCGTGACGACTCATTGAGCCCTCCGAAGATGGTGATAGTGGTTCTAAGTTTCGCGCCTCATTCAGCAAATCGAATTTCCGAGGCCGCTGATCGACCCTGTGATGACCCGCGAGTGGACGCCAACCGCCGCGATAAATTCCCGGCCGTGAATTCTGCGCCGGCGACAAATCGCATCACTGGCCCAAACGTCATCGCGGAAGTCACGCCCATGAAATCAGAGTCCGCGTTCGGAACTTTCAAAATGGGGCGAAAGAACGGGAGCTTGCTCGAACATTCGAAGGCTTTTCTTAAGCGCATTGTCCAGGAATGGGAGCTTATTTACATCGACCCGATAACCTGTCGCAGCCACTACGTGATCGGCTGTGAGGCTTCTAGTGCTGCCATCGGCCCCCTGCATCCTAAGTTTGATGTGACCTTCGATCACTTCGGCCGATGCAACTTGAAGGCCCCCCAGAATCGGCACTCGGCCGGGAACGCGGTTCGTCATAAACCAACCGGGCAAAGGGCCGAGGGCAGTCGCGACAATCTGGCGGCGCGTTTCTGCTGGCAAAAGTCGGAAGAGTTGAGGCGCGTTTGAATAGAAGAATAGTTTCCACCCACCGCCAATTGGGGAATCCGGCGAGCGTATCGCCGAATACCATTTGCGTTTCGGGGGCTCTGGGTGAAATCCGATCTCGGGCCGCCGACACACTATCGAGACGTCGCTGCCTCGCTGAAATAGCGACCAGGCGAGATCTACGGCGGAGGCCCCGCCCCCGATGACGAGGATCTCGCGGCCAGCAAGTTGATTCACCGCGCCATATTCAGCGCTGTGCGTTACAAATTCTTTCGGCAGTCCGCGCAATGCTTCCGGAACGTAGGCATAGTCACGAATCCCAGTTGCGACCACTACGCGGGCAGCCCGCAAGACGCTCCCGTCTTGTAAACGAAGAATGAATCCGTCACCCGAGCGACTCACATTCGCGACATCACGAAGGTCCAAGTCTGGCGCCAATCTCTTCTGAAATTCTAGCCCATACGCCAAGAATATTTCGACCGGCACGATGACGCGGCCGGTGAACGGCCGAGAAATCTCCTTATAGAATGCTTCAATCGTGAATTGACGCTGCAAATCGAACAAATCGCAGGCTCGTCCCTCGGATTTAACCTCCATGTCAGGCGGAATGCAATTACGCCAGAAACTCATAGGAGTTCCGAAAACTCTATATTCCACACTCAATGCTTTGAGTTGCGCAGCTAAAGATAGGCCATATGGCCCGGCACCAATAATTGCTACATCGACTTCATGCACTGGTTGCAATTCCCATTCGTGAGCGCCCTAGGTGATCCTAGAGTGGATCCCCACGAACGATCCCCAACACCCGGCCGCAAGCGTATTCCACAAACACTTTATGGCATGACCTACGGCCTCGATGCAAGTCTACGGCGTCGCGTTCTTCTCAGCTTTCTCGGTGGCTGGCCTCGGGAGGCCGACGGTACCTTCCTTCCCGAGGACGCCAAGTGTGGGATCGTTCGCTCGCGAAGAGATCTCGGGGCCCATACGACAGACTTAGGAATCGTACTCACCGAGTTTTTCTGGCTGGTTGTAATGATTGGATGACCGAGGTTCAGATGGTGGAGGCCTTCGCCAAGCATATCGATATGTCGCTGGCCAGCACTGACACGTGAGGCTGGTTAACCATATTGACATGGTCTGCCGTAACTACGTGGGTCTCTAATTCAGCGGCTAAATTCACGTAGAGGGTCCACAATTCGGTATCCGCACAGCAGAATAATGTGAGTCGACGGGGATAAAAGTCTGGGCGCCATTGGCTCATCAACATATCGGTTGCCATCAACATGCGCGCCGCTTCGTGACCGAACATCAAGTCCTGCGGGATGTTATGCAACCCCTGCCATCGCCGTCTCAGTCTTCGGGTATAATAGTTTATACTCTCACTGAGGGAGTCGTTAATAATTCGTTCAAGATGCCCACGGATACGCGGGCCAAGGTTGACCAAAAGGAACCGAAGCGACCAGTTTCGTTTTGGGAGCGGTGTATCGAGCAAGATAAGGCACCCCATTCGGTGCTGCATTGCCAGTATCCGGTGGGCCATTTCGAAGGCGATCGCGCCGCCAAAAGAATGCCCGATCAGGAAGTATGGACCGATGGGTTGTATGGTCTGGATCCGGTCGACGTAATGCTGCACCATCGTTGCCATGTCGTGATCAGGCTCGTCTACGGAGTTGACGCCGCGCGCCTCGATTGCGAACAGCGGCATCTCAGTATCTAGCAAAGTGGCAAACTCGGAAAATCCCTCCACCCGGCCGCCTAGCCCAGGCAGGAGAAAAATACACGGACCCGAACGGCCAGGCCTCAACTCGACCAGCCGCGCATCTGCCATTTTTCGACCGGATACGATTGGTCGCTCAGCTGTCTCATTCATGCAACGGGTATTCCACATGTAGCAGGGTAACAATTTTATCATACTATCGGCTCGGAGTCGGTCAGTGCGAGATGCTCCAAAATCTGCGCTGACTCGCGCATATCCGCGCCGTCGCGCCACAGTTCCTCCGTCAGGTTGCTCCAGCCATCCGCGAAGCAGCCTAGTCCCTAGAGCGGAATCCGATCAGTCTTCATCGTAGCCGGCGGCAGTGAAGAAGTTGCGGCATTCGTTGTGGCTGAAGAGGTCGATGAGTTGGCCAATGGCGATCCGGAGGCCCTCAACGGTTCGCTCAGCCGCTTTACGCAGGAGCGCCTTGAGCTCGGCGAAGGCGTTCTCGATGGGATTGAAGTCGGGACTGTAGGGCGGGAGGTAGAGGAGATGGGCGCCAGCAGCTTCGATCAGCTGGCGCACTCTGGGGCCTTTGTGGCCCGGGAGATTGTCCATGATCACCGTATCGCCCTCGCGCAGCTCTGGGGCGAGGACCTTCTCGACGTAGGTCTCGAAGGCGACGCGATTGATCGGGCCGTCCAGGACGAACGGCGCGATGAAGCCGCGCAGCGTCAGTCCGCCGACAAATGTCGTCGTTTTCCAATGGCCATGCGGAACGCCAACCCGCAGGCGTTCGCCGCGCAGACACCGGCCATAGCGGCGCGCCATGTTGGGTTGAGGCCCAGGTTTCATCGATGAAGGCCAGCCGTTCGGGGTCGAGGTCGAGCTGCCTGTCAAACCATCTCAATCGTCGCTCTGCGACGTCTGGACGATCCGGCTCCGCGGCGTGCGCGGTCTTTTTTTACGCGTGATGGCGTGACGCGCGAAGAAGCGCTGGATCGTGCCGAATCCAAAGGTGAGACCGCGAGCGGCAAGATCGCGGCGAACCTCCTGTATCGTCGCGTCCCGGTCTGGGCCGAGCGCCGCCATCACCGCTTCGTGGTGCGCTTCGATGCGCCCTGACCGCGGGAGTGTCAGGAATTTCGTGCGTGGGTCCATAATCGCGCCGATGGAGGGCGAATATGGCGATCAAGAAGGACACGCTGGACGATCTTTTGGCTGGCCGCGACCCGAAGGCTGTGTTTTCGAAGGACGGTCTTTTCGATGAGCTGAAGAAGGCTCTGGCGGAACGGGTGCTGAACGCCGAGCTCGACGATCATCTCGACAATGAAGCCGCGGAGGGTTCCCGGAACCGGCGCAACGGCTCTTCAAAGAAGACGGTCCTGACGGAGACGGCCAAGATCGACATCCGCGTTCCGCGCGATCGGGAAGGCACATTCGATCCGAAGCTGATCCAACGCTACCAGCGGCGGTTTCCCGGCTTCGACGACAAGATCGTGTCGATGTACGCGCGCGGCATGACGGTTCGCGAGATCCAGGGCCATCTCCTGGAGCTTTACGGGCTGGAGGTGTCGCCGGACCTGATTTCGACGGTCACCGACGCCGTGCTCGAGACCGTGGCCGAATGGCAGAACCGGCCGCTCGAGACGAGCTATCCGCTGGTTTTCTTCGACGCCATCAGGGTCAAGATGCGCGACGAAGGCCTGGTCCGCAACAAGGCTGTCTATCTCGCGCTTGGCGTCGCAGCAGATGGAACGAAGGACATTCTCGGGCTCTGGATCGAGACGACCGAGGGCGCCAAATTCTGGCTCAAGGTGATGAACGAGCTGAAGGCCCGCGGCGTCGAGGACATCCTGATCGCCGTCGTCGACGGCCTGAAGGGCTTTCCGGAGGCGATCGAGGCGGTCTTTCCGCAGGCCGCGGTTCAAACCTGCATCGTCCATCTCATCCGCAATTCGCTGGATTTCGTGTCCTGGAAAGACCGGAAGCCCGTCGTCGCCGAGCTACGGAAAATCTACCGCGCCGCCGACGCCGAGGCCGGCCGCAAGGCCTTGGAGGCCTTCGAGGACGGCTCATGGGGCCGCAAATATGCGGCGATCGGCCAGATCTGGCGGCGACAATGGGAGCAGATCATCCCGTTCTTCGCCTTCGCGCCGGCCGTGCGCAAAATCGTCTACACCACGAATGCTATCGAGGCCTTGAACGCCAAGCTGCGACGGGCCGTGCGGGCGAGAGGCCATTTCCCCAGCGACGAGGCGGCGACCAAGCTCATTTTCCTGGTCTTGCGCCAGGTCGCTCAGCAATGGAAAATGCCCCCCCGCGAATGGGCCGAGGCTAAGACCCAGTTTGCCATCATGTTCGGCGATCGCTTCGTCAGAACCTGATGGAAACCCGGCCCCGCGCACAAGATTTCCGACGGTCCCCCTGACCGCCGGTCACCGCCCAACGCCTTCGGACACGCGTCGCCTCGATTGCGCTCCCGCGTTCGCCAGCGGCTCACGCTCGCTGCGCTGACGCCGAGCCTGTCCGCCGCCTCACGGGTGCGTGGCGCCGGCCTGAACCGCCGCCAAAATCCGAACCCGAAGATCAAGCGACAGCGCTTTCGACATGCCTGCCGGCCTCCGATCCGGCAGGAAGCTTGAATCACAACGCCCGCCTCGGCGGAATCCCCCTCGATTCACTCAGCTCGGATTCCGCTCTAAGCCTGCGATCGCAGCCGTCAACGAGCTTTTCTCGAAGAGCCCGGACGGGCAGCGTGAGATCGTTCGCGCGTTTATGCAGGAGACGCTGGAAGCCGAGATGACGGATGCGATCGGCGCCGAGAGAGGAGAGCGCACCGCCGCTCGGCTCGGCTACCGCTCCGGCTACTACACGCGGACGCTTGTCACTCGGGTCGGCAAGCTCGAGCTGCGCTTGCCTCAGGATCGGGACGGACGATTCACGATCGAACTCTTCGAATGCTACCCGCGCTCCGAGCAGGCCTTGGTGTCAACGCTGGCCGAGATGTACGTGCAGGGCGTCTCGCCCGCAAGGTCAAGGCGATCACTGAGGAGCTGTGCGGCCATGCCTTCTCAGCCTCCGCCGTCTCCGCCATCAACAAACATCTGGACGAAAGCCTCGACGCCTTTGTCGAGCGACCGCTTGCCGAGCTTTCCCCTATCTCATCCTCGACGCCCGCTATGAGAAGGTGCGCGAAGGCGGCGTGGTGATGAGCCATGCGGTGCTGATCGCCATCGGGGTCGACTGGGACGGACGCCGCCAGATCCTGGCCGTCGACATGGCCACGGGAAAGCCGTTCGTCGTGGAAGGATTTCTCACGGGCCTGCGCAAGCGTAGCCCTCATGGCGTCGAGTTCGCGGTCGCCGACAATCACGCCGGCCTTCGTTCGCCATCCGCGAGGTTCTCCCGGAGGCGGCCGTCCAGAGACGCTACGTGCACTTCCTCCGCAACGCCCTCGCCATCTTCCGCACACGATTGCCTGCAGGAACTGCGCTGGCTGTATGACCGGCGAGACGTCGAGGAGGCCCGCCGCGACCTTGCCTCCTGGATCGTCAAATGGGGCCAGCGCTATCAAAAGCTCGTCGACTGGGTCGAGGAAGCGATAGAGGAAACCTTCACCTTCTACCGCCTGCCGCGCCAGCATCATAAGCACCTCAAGAGCACAAACATGCTCAAGCGCCTAAACGAGAAGATCAAGCGCCGAACCCATGTCGTGCGCATCTTCCCAATGCCTGGGCCTGTCTGCGCCTCGTGCGAGCCCTAGCCGTCGAAACCCATGAAAACCGGCTCCAAGCCCACCGCTACCTCAACATGAACGACCTCACAGAGCACAACAAAACCTACCTCCGCAAAGCCGCCTAACCGGCCAACCCGCGACCGCCCTTTGCAGAACTTGACGCGCTCAATCTTTTCGTCCCCCCTTCTGCCCGAATTGCGTTTCCGAGATTACGGATTCCCGATGTCAGGTGAGGTCGGGGTCAGCGCGAGCCGGACGGACCGGGATAGCGCTTAACAGCGCGCGCAAGACGGTTTGTTAAGCCGGCAAGCGCGGCTAAGGGGGCTTCACTACCCGCGCCGAAGCGGGCGGCAATGGAGCTTATTGCGGAATATTTCGACAAGTATATGCGTTATTTCTTCCCAACTAACCCCAATCATAAGCAGATAGATTGTAACCCAACTGTCGAAAATGTTTCACAGCTGAACATTACAGTCGTTCCTACAGTCTTGGCAAAGACTATGGAACATTCATCCAGGAGACTTCAAGTGAAAGTCACGAGCAGATATACTCTAGCCATGTACGCCATCGTGGGTCTCGCATCGGTGACATCGGCGAGCGCGACGAGCATCAGTGTTTCGTCCTTTTCGCCCAATTTGTCGGGGTCGACCTCGCCACGGCCTCGATCCTCAGCGACGCCGACAGCAATGTCGTCAACACGAGCGTCTCCTTCATCGAGCGTATCGATTTGACGGCGCCGGGCATCGGCTTCACCACCACCCCGCCCTCGGGTCCGCTCGAGACCACTTCGCAGACTACCAGCCAGTTTCTCCAGTCGACCGGAGCTGAGGTCGGAATCAACGCCAACTTCTTCTCGGACGTCGCCGCCACGCCCAGCCCAGAAGATCTGATTGGGCTCGCGGTCTCCAACGGGACAGTTGTATCGCCCCAGAGCTTTGGCTCGACTGACGCCGCCGCCTCGCTGCTGATTACAAAGACCAATACGGCGGCCATCTCTCCCGCAGGCTCGACCGCGATCGATCTCAGCAACGTCTTCAACGCGGTTTCTGGCAACCAGATCGTCACTAACGGCGTGGACACTTCCTCGATAACTCCGACCGGCGCGCCACACGATCCGTTCGGGCTCGATCCGCGGACCGGGGTGGGGCTCTCCCAGGACGGGCGTTTCTTGTACCTGATCGCGATCGATGGCCGCCAGCCGGGGCATAGCGTTGGCGTCACGACGTCGGACGAAGCCGCGCTCATGATCGACCTCGGCGTCTTCGATGGCCTCAATCTGGATGGCGGCGGCTCAACGGCGCTGGTTCAGGCCGGCCGGCGCAGGCGGCAGCCCCGTCCTGATCGATAGCCCCAGCGGCAGCTTCGGCGTGGTTGAGCGGAACGGCAACAATCTGGGCGTGTTCACATCCGCGTTGGCCACGCCCGAGCCGTCAACGTGGGTGATGATGCTGGCCGGGTTCGGCGGCTTGGCGCTGCTAGCCGGACGCCGGACGCGGCTCTCGGCCGGCTGACCCAAGCAGAGGTCAACTCCAGGGTGGAGCCGCCCGGTCTCGGGCGGCTCCGTGCGCTTCCATCACTGTCGCCGAAGCGGCCGGATGCGTTCGAGCGCGGTGATCGAGAGGAACCCGCCGATCCATGAGCCGATCGCCGCAAACACCACATAGCCCCAGTTCGACGTGTAGCTGATGACAGCGAACGCCGCGAGCAGATACCAGACGCTGCTCCAAGTCGCCGCCGCAAACCGCCGGCGGGCGGCGACGGAGGCGGTGTAGAGCACGTAGATCGCGTCGGTGAACGCCGTGGTCAGGACGACTCCCCCTGCGATTATGGGATCGATGGTCGGCAGAATCATTTTCCCCCCCGTTTTCTGGGCGAGCCCACCCGCCGAACTCGCCTTGCGCCGCAAAAACCTCGGATCAGCCTTCCATCGACGACGGCTCCGGCGCAAGCTCGCTGCTCATCGGCGGCGCGCGGAACGGGCGATCAAACAGCGGGAACAGCACAAGTCCCGCGAAAAACCCGCCGAGATGAGCGACCCAGGCGACCGGCATGTCGGAGAAGCCGAGGATTTGAGCTCCGGCGCCGAAAATGAAATTCGTCCCCAGCCAGATCAAAATGAAGATGAGCGAGCGACGCTCGACAAAGACTTGGCTGAGGCTCGCCGCGGGGATCAACTCGACCTCCGGCTGACTGATCGAGCCGAACGCTCCGAGCGGCGCTCCAGGCTGAAACATGAACCGCGTCGCCGCGCCCATGAGGCCGGAATCCGCTCCCGACGCGCCAATGAGCGGGGAGAAATCCATCGGCGAGGCCATCCAGTGCGCGAGCGCGCTCGCGATTGCGGTCACCGCCATGAACAGAAGAAATCCCGCAGCGCCAAAGCGGCGCGCAATCGGGGGCCCGAACGCGACGAGCCAGATGGTGTTGAGCAATACGTCAGTCCACGAACCATGCAAGAACGCGTAGGTCAGCAGCGTCCAGGGTTTCGCGCCCCCGCCCAGCACCTGTAATTCCCGGATCTGTCGCGCCTGCTGCAGCGCCCCCGGGTCGGTGTTCGCCCGGTTGAGCAAATCAACGAGCCGATCCGGCCAGATGGCGATGGTCAAGCGGCCCGGAATGAACGCGTAGTCCCGGATGACGCTGTCCTGGATCGCAACGGGGGCCCAATTGAAGGCCGCGTAGACGCCGATGAGAACGGCGATGAGGCCAAGGACCACAATGGGCGCATCGAACATCGGTTCGCGGCGCCGCGCGAGCCGGCGTGGTTCGTTTGCGCTCATACTCTGTTCAGCCCTTCGGTCCCCAACCCCGACGGCCCGCTTGTCGAAGCCGGGACCGACGCAGGCGGGAGACTCCGCCCGCGGACGCCCGCCACAACATTAGTTTAAACCGGCGCTACGGCTTTGGCGAATTTGGGGCGCTTCCAGTCAGCCGCAAGGGCCGCGCAAGCGATTGCATTGGATCGCCGAAACTCGGGCCGACCCCATATTGCCGGTCGAGAGGAATGCGTCTATGGCGCTCAAACATGACGACGCACATTCCCGCCGAACCACTCATGGACTTCTGCGCTGAGATTTTTGCTCGCATCGGCTGCCAATCTGAAGAAGCCAACCGCGTCTCGGCCTCACTCGTCGACGCCAATTTGACCGGCCACGATAGCCACGGCGTCATCCGCGTGCCGCGCTACGTCGATTGGGTCCGCACCGGCGACATCGTTCCCAATCAATCGATCGAACGGGTTGTCGACACGCCCGTGATCGGCGTGGTCGACGGTCGCTTCGGCTTCGGTCAGACCATGGCGCCGCTGGCCGTCGATGTCGGCGTTAAGAAAGCGAAGGCGATGGGCCTCTCCGCGATCTCGCTGCGCAATTCCGGCCATGTCGGCCGCGTCGGCGAATGGGCGGAGCGCGCCGCTTCGGCGGGGCTGATCTCGATCCATTTCGTCAACGCCGCAGGGTCGATCCTGGTCGCGCCGTTCGGCGGGCTCGAGCGGCGGCTGTCGACGGCGCCCTTCTGCGTCGGCGTCCCGCGCAAGGCCGCCCCGCCGGTGGTGCTCGATTTCGCGACCTCGCTCGTGGCGGAAGGCAAGGTCAATGTCGCGAGCCACGGCGGCAAAGCGCTGCCGAGCAACGCCCTGGTCGGCCCTGACGGCGCGCTCTCAGGAGATCCCGCGCTGATCTACGGACCCCTCACGCCGGACGGGGCGCGCGACCATCGCTTAGGCGCGGGCGCGATACGCGCTTTCGGCGAGCACAAGGGCTCGGGCCTCGCGCTCATGTGCGAGCTGCTCGGCGGATCGCTCACTGGCAATGGCGCAACCGAGCCGGACCGCAAATTCGCGAACGGCATGTTGTCGCTCTATCTCGACCCCGTCCAGATCGATCCGTCGCACGTCTTCGACGCGGATATGGCGCGCTATCTCGACTGGTTCCAGCAAGGGAAAGCCATTCCGGGAGAAGCGATCCTGACGCCCGGCGAACCCGAGCGCTTGAGCCGCGCGAAACGCGGCAAGAGCGGTGTGCCGCTGCCGGACGAAACATGGGCGTCGATCGTCGCGAGCGCGCGGAGCGTCGGCGTGAACAGGGACCTCTCGTTCTGATCTCCTCGCCTCGCGTTCGTGTGCCAATTCTGGACCGCCTGTCGCGATTTCATGGTTATGTCAACGTAAATCGCCCGGCGTCCATCCCGGGACGCTGAGCGCGCACCTCGCCGTTAGGGAATGGCATAGTCCCTGCCTCGTCTCACGCAAACCCAAGCCGAAGGATCGATTGCGTCCCATTCCGGGATGGAGCGAGCGAATGGGTTGCGAGGAATTCAAAGTGAAGCTCGCTGTCACGATGGAACTCCATGCCTACTGGAACCGACTGCGGGGCGCTCGCAGCGCGCCCGAGCGCAACGATGTCGACCCCGGCGCAATCCGTGGCGTGCTGGCCGACACGTTCGTGCTCGATTTCGACGAGAAGCTCGGCTTTCCGTTTCGGATCGCGGGGTCGAGGGCCAATGCGCTTTTCCTCAAAGAGCTGAGAGGCCTCTCGTTTCTCGAGCTGTGGCGCGACGCCGATCGCGAGGAACTCAATTCAATTCTTCATTGTGTCGCCGACGAAACGCAACCGTTCCTCATCGGCGCGGAGGCGCGGCCGGCCGGTCTCGAGACCCTGGACATCGAGATCATTCTCTTGCCCCTTCGTCATCACGGACTGACCCACTCCCGCGTCCTTGGAGGACTCGCCGTCCACTCCGCGCCCACATGGATGGGCCTTACGAGGGCGGGGCCCATCGCGCTGACCTCGCTCCGAGCGCTCGAATCATCGACGCGGGAGAAGCCTGCGCCAGAGGGCGCGACGCAAGCGGACTTCTCGCTCCGCAACATCCCCAGGCGTTACAAGCATTTGTTTGTCTATTCGGGCGACCGGCCCGCGCCTTGACGCTACGACAAGCCGAGCCGCGTAACAGCGCCTTAATCCCTAAGGTTTATGGTGAGCATGCATCCGCCGGCGTGTGCGCAATTCCTTGAGGGGCTCGAGGGTCGCGCCCGGTCGGCGTCCGAGAATTCAAGGAGAGCACGCCGCCATGGGCGCACTGGCATGGAAACTCCCGGAGCCGGCGCCAGTTGAGCAGCGGCGCGACCAGCGCGTCGAGGTCCGCCTTCTTGGACGTTTCATGCGGTCCGACCGCAAAGAGTTCGATTGCGAATCGATCGATGCGTCTCCGAGCGGCATCGCTTTTTCCTCTGACGCTGGAGTTCAGCTCGGCGAGCGCATCGTCGCCTATCTCAACCAGATAGGGCGGGTCGAGGGACGAGTCGCGCGGATCTTCCCCGAGGGATTTGCGATCCAGATGAATGTCCCGCCTGCCAAACGCAATAAGCTGGCGGCCCAGCTGGCGTGGCTCGCGAACCGCCAGGCGCTTGGGCTACCCGAAGACCGACGCCATGAGCGCATTGCGCCACGCGACCGATATACGATCCTGAAGCTTCCGAACGGACGCGAGTACACCGCAACCCTGATCGACCTCTCGATGTCGGGGGCCGCCCTCAACGTTGATTGTGAGCCTCCGATCGGCGCCCGCGTCGTCGTCGGCGCGACGCCGGCCGAAGTCGTGCGTCACGTCAACTGCGGCATCGCGGTTGAATTCCTGGACCCCCTGCCCGCTGACGAATTCGGCGAATACACGACGCTCTGACATAGCGTAGATTGCATCTGGGCCGAGGCGGCCAATTGCAGCCGCGCTCCATGGCGCGTCGTCCGACGGGGCGTCTTTGAAGACGCCCTTTTGAGCGCGGCCGACGCGGTCGGCGGCCGCATCGCCGGCGCGATTCTTTACGGACACGGCCTAGCCGGACTTCCTCTTCTTTCGGCTCTTGTGGCCTGTCGGCGAGGGGCCGCCGGTCCCGTTTTCAAAGCCAACAGTGATCGAATAGAGGTCTGCGAGCTGAAGGGTCGGCATCGGCACATTGATCGGATCGGTCACGATGCGAAATTGGCCGGCCTTAACCCCGTCCGTCGTCGCCTCGGCTCGGTATGTCTGCGAGAAGACCGGTTTGTCGTTGCCGACCTGCGTCACCGTGATCTTCACCGGCGCGCTAAAGGTCCCAGCCGATCCCGCCGGTCCCATGACCACCTCGCCTGCCACGCCAATCTTGATCGCCGCCTGCCCCGGGCCGGCCGGATCGCACTGGCGCGCGGTATCGCCGATATTGAACTGATAGCGCACCGAAGCATTGTCCGCACCGCCAACACGCAGCGCCGCGCCGCTGTCTGCGACGGTGACGTCCGGGCAATTGATGTCTTGCGCGGCGACCGGCAGAACTTTCAATTTGTCGCTCGGACGGGCGGTGGCCTGAACCGTCACCGCCTTCGCGTCAGTGGCCGCCCCTAGATTGACGCCTTCAGCGTTCGGATCGCGATGGGAGAGAAAGCCGCCGACCGAGCTCCCGGCTGAACTGACCGCGCCGCCGACTGTGTCGCACCCGGTGAGAGCGCCAAGCGCGGTCGAAAGAAGCGCGATGCGAACCAGCTGAGCGCGAACGATCATCAAGACTGACTTCGACAATTGAGCAGTTGGGACTCGTTTGAAAATGAGTGCGGTGCTTACCCCGCCCACGGCTTCAAGGCAATTGTTCGTATGCTTCCTTGAAGCCGGCGAGCGGAGCCTGCACACCGACGCCTTCCTCGGGCGTCTGGAAGACGCCAAGCGTCGCTGTCTTTCCGGTCTTCAGCTTGGCGATTAGAGCTTCGTCCATCGCGAGCTGAGCCACGCAGCCGTTCGGAAGACATTGCAGGAAGCTCAAGCGGCCGGCATCCGCGTTGTCGATGCGCAAGCTTATGCCCGGAGGAAGCAGCACCCCGAGGGGGGCCACGACCCGCATGAGGCGCGCCTTGCGATCGGCGGTGTTGAGCACGATAACGACCAGAATCAAGTTCGGCCGGTCCTGGTCGACGACGCTGAGCACGATCGCGCATTGCTCGTGGGACGCGCCCGGAGGCGTTTCGCAACGGGTCACCCAATCGCCATGCTTGTCCCTCACAGCGCCCTGCGGCTCCAATTCGGCCGCGGAAGCGTGGGGCGCGGCCAACAACAGGCCGCCGACGAGGCTGAGAAGCGCCCAGCCGGCTTTCGATCGTTTCGCCTTGGTGAACGCCATCGTCCGCAATGAATCCTTTGTGTTTGTGGGTGGGCCGCCGGCAAGAGTCGGGGAGGAGGCGGTCTGGCGGCTCATGGCCGAAAACCGGTGTAGAACTGGGTGAAGCAGGGTTAGGAGATGGTGGGCGCTAGAGGGATTGAACCTCTGACCCCTACCATGTCAAGGTAGTGCTCTACCGCTGAGCTAAGCGCCCATCTCCCATTATCTCAAGCGACTTTTCGCCCACTCAAGGACGGCGGGGTATAGACGCTCGCGCCGCGACGCGCAATGGGTGAGGCGACCTTGCTTTGTCGGTGACCCAGCCCCTCCTCATGAGCCAATCCTGCCTGACATTGCGCCCAGCCACGCTCGCCGACATCGGCGCCGTCATGACGATCGAACGTTCGCCTGATTACGAGCGTTACGTCGCCCGTTCGGAGGAGGAGGAGCATCGCGCAATGCTAGGCTCCGCTTCCCACGCCTATCGGCTCGGCGTTGGGGAATCCGGCGCGATCAAGGCCTTCGCCGTCGTGCGCGGGCTCGGCGATCCGCACCTGAACCTCTACCTCAAGCGCATTGCGGTCGCGCGCCCAGGCCAGGGAGTTGGCAAGGCGTTTCTGAGCCTCGTCCTCGACGAGGCGTTCGGGCCCATGGGCGCCGAGCGCTTCCATCTTGACTGCTTCGCCGACAATGTCCGCGCCCAGCGCGCCTACACGAAACTCGGCTTCACGCATGACGGCGTGCTGAGGAAGGCGTACCGGCAGGCAGACGGGACGCGAACGGACCTCGTCATGATGGCGATCCTGAAGAGCGAGTGGGAAGCGCGGTCGTCGCGCGTTCTCTTTTGATACTATGGAAGACTTCGTTTCTGCTTTACAGAAAGCACGACTGGATACACTGATCCTTTGTTGAAAGACGGCCTTTCCTAGTGACCCGTGGCAGAAGCAACCTGGAATCGAAGCCGAGAATGGGGTCTTGAGGCGCGAGAACCACGACGCTGCGCAAAGGAAGCGCCAAGCCGTCAAGCGACGGCGTCGACGACGCCCGTGCCGCGCCGTCTGCGAGAGCCTCCGCTAGGGCCGCCGAAGGCTCCCCCGACACGCCAGCGCGAAGGTTGAGAGTTACAGTGACTCGGAAATGGCGCCGCAAGCCATTGTATAGCTGTTCGCGGTAGTTCGTTGACGTTCGGCCGCGCGCAGTTTGTGTTGGGATAACCGTGAGTTACCATCCCTCTGTGTTCGCGCTGGTTCGCCTCGAGCCGCCGATTTTGTTGCGACGGTGTTGCGACAGAGCGAACAGAAGAGGGACTAAGGGTAATGGCTTTTGGGGCTGGACTGACACGTGGCGCGCAGCTGCTTACACATCGTACAATCGAGACTTTGCGGCCAGCCGAGGCGCCCTATCGGGTGACCGATCAGCGCTGCAAAGGACTCGCGGTGCGGGTCGCGCCGAGCGGCGTAAAGACGTGGGATCTCGCTTACCGCATTCGAGGCACGGGCAAGATGCGCCGTCTCTCGCTCGGCCGAACCACCGACATTGGCCTCGAACAGGCGCGCGAGCGAGCCAATGAGCTGACCGGCGCGGCGCGCGGTGGCCGAGACCTCGTCGCGGAAGAAGAGGATGCTCGAGGGGCCGCCGCCTCGCGCGTCACGGTTGAGAAGTTGATCGACCTCTATCTGCGACGGCGCGTTGTTGGCCGCCTGCGTACAGTCAAGTCGATTGAGAGCCGTCTGAGGCGCAGTCTGGCGCCCATCCTCGAGCGATACGCCGCCGATATTTGCCGGCGGGACATCCGCGAGATCTTGGACAACATCGTCGACCAGGGCAAAGGTCGCGAAGCGGAAAAGCGCAGACAGGTTTGCGCCGCGATGTTCCGCTGGGCGCTGTCGCAGGACATCGTCGCGGCGGACCCGACCGCGGGGCTCGAGGCGTACGACCGTGGAACTCCGCGCGATCGGGTGTTGACCGTCGAAGAAATAGAGGCGCTGTGGAGGTGGTTGGAGACCGATGCGCTCTCTCTCGAAGCGGCGGACATTCTCAAGCTCGAGCTTCTGACCGGCGCGCGGTGCGGAGAGATCAGTGGGCTTCGCGCAGAGGAGATCGATCGCAACAAGTGGGTTTGGACGCTGCCTGCTGGGCGCTCGAAGAATGGGCGGCAGCGCGTCACGCCGATTGTGGGCCTCGCACGCGAGATGCTCGACCAACGACTAGCTGTCGTCGAGAAGGGACCGCTCTTCCTGTTGGACAAGGGCGTCGTCGTCACCTCAGCCCATATCGGCCATTATCTGTTGACGCGCCGGGCAACATTGCCGATCGCCGTATTCACTTCGCATGACCTTCGACGGACGTTTGCGACCATGCTCGCGGAGATGGGGATTGCACTCGATCTGGTCGCTGCGATCGTCGGTCATGAGTTGGGCGGCAAAGACACCCGGACGCTCGTCCGTCATTACGTACACAGCGACATGCTTAGCGAAAGGCGCACGCGCTCAAGGCGTGGGACGATCGGCTCAAGAGCATTGTAATAGGTGAGGAAGCCGCGAAGGTGGTGCAGCTACCCCGGCGCGCGTGATCTTGCGATTGCCGACCGTGGCTTGATCGTCACGCGCTCACGCTGCTGGACAAGACCATGGTCGCTCGCGACGAGGTCTGACCCAAGACGCACCACCGCTCAAACCCGGATGTCTGGCCGTCGCCCTGATTCCGGGCTGCGGCAATGCCGCGCCGAATTCACAAGAGTGTGACGTGGGGCATCAGGAAATCGCGGGCGCTCAAGCTTCTTCATTGTTTAAAAAGCAAGATAAAACAGTAATATTGCTGTCCGATAATTTGTATCTAACCTTATAAACCCTAACTGGTCATTGATTAGTCGACATTTTTGGAACGTCTCAACATATCATAAAGGACTTAGGTCCTGGACGCCAAGTTGGCCCCGGGCCAACTTACCTATCTAGTTGGCACGTGGCCAACTTATATCTCGATAAGCCATCGTAAAAGACATTATTACTGTCGATATCTTCTGTGTTAAACCTTGACATTCTGTCAGCTCAGGGAGCATTGCCGATATGGCCAGCGCTTCCGCCCACGACAACGTGGGCGAACTCCAGGGGAAGGCCCTGAGCTATGGCGGCGAGAGCCCTCAACGATGCGCGATCGGTTGGCATACTCGATTGAAGAAGCCACAGAGGCCGCCAACACCGGCAAGACGGCGCTCTACGAGGCGCTCGGCTCGGGCGAATTGCCAGCGCACAAGCGAGGGCGAAGAACGTTAATCCTTGCGACTGATCTTCGCGACTGGCTCCAGCGGCTCCCCGCGCTCGAATTGAAGCGTACACCGAATCTGAGCCGCGCTATGAGCCAAGGCTGCGCGGAGCAGGTGGAGCCGAATGATAAGCGCCCGGTCGAAGGCGCGATCAGCGCGGAGCGAGAGCGACGCGACCCCGAAGCGACAAGGCTGGAGCTAGATACCAAAGCGAGACACAGCGGCCCGGGCAAGAGACAGAGCAAAGGCCATCCGACACCTATGCGAGGCGCGTGATGGCGGCCTCGCAGAACAGCACCCGTTTATCGACTGCGAAAGAGATCGCCCTTGCCTTGGGCGGATCCCGCGCGCCGTCGGCGTCCGGTTGGCACGACTTCCGTTGTCCGGCGCACGACGACAAAACGGCGTCGTGCGGCGTCAAGGACGAGCGCGACGGGAAGATCGCTCCCAACTCAAACGCAATGTCGACCGCGCTGAGCACGCTCGAAGCACGCGCGCGGAATGACGGACCTGAGCACATAGTCTTCGTCCGCACGGCCGCCTGTGGCGATAAGATCTACATCGATCTTCGCGATAAGCGCTGGAGCGCGATTGAGGTCGACGCCAGCGGCTGGCGAGTCGTCAACGAGCCGTCGGTGCGCTTCCGGCGCTCGCCTGGGATGCTCGCGCTACCGGAACCCGAACATGGCGACCCCAAGGACGGCTTGGTGAAGCTGAGGGCGTTATTGCGGATTCGCGATGAAGACGAGTTCGTCATCGTCGTCTCGTGCCTTCTGGCGGCGCTGCGTGGGCGCGGTCCTTTTCCCGTCGTCATTTTCACCGGCGAGCCAGGGGCGACAAAGACGACGACCGTGAAGGCGTTGCGCTCGCTGATCGACCCCAACTCTTCCCCAGTCAGATCACCGCCGCGTGCACCGCAGGACATCTATGTCGCGGCCAACGCAGGATACGTGCTCTGCTTCAACAACCTGTCCAATCTCCAAGACTGGCTGTCGGACGCGTTCTGCGTTGTCACCGAAGGCAGCGGCCACAGTCAGCGCGCGCTTTACACCGACAAGGATGAAAGCCTGCTGTTTGCCTGCGTGCCGCTCTTTCTAACCGCGGTCACCAATATCATCGTTCAGGGCGATCTTATGCAGCGCACCGTGTTCGCTGCACTCGCTCCTGTTCCGAACGACGAGAGGATGGCCGACGAGGACTTTCACGCGGTTCTTGCGAACGAGAGGCCAGCCATTCTGGGGGCGTTGCTGAGCGGCTTGAGCGTCGGCCTGCGCCGTCTACCGACCCTTAAGCCATCGAGCCTGCCGCGCATGGCAACGTTCGCAAAGTGGGCCATGGCTTGCGAGACGGCGTTCTGGCCAGAGGGCACGTTCGGCGCCGCCTATCAAGGCAACGTGGCGACGGCCGTCGACGATGTGATCGACTCCGATAAGGCTGTTTCGACCCTTTGCTCCTTCATGGTTAGCTGCGGCCGGTGGGAAGGTACGGCGACGAATCTGCTGGAAGCGCTTGTCGCCTTTGTGAAGCAATCGCTTCGCGACGTTGAAGGCGAGCTCGACACAGCGATTTTCGACCCGAAAGCGCAATCGCGTGCGGAGGCCGAAGCCCGCGAAAAGGTGCGGGAGAAGCTGGGCAAGGACTGGCCGGGCAACCCGCGCGCATTGTCCGGACGCCTAAAGAAGGCTGGACCGGCGTTGCGGCAAATTGGCGTCGCGATTGGGTGGCCGACCGGCCACGGCGACGCTCGCATCATTACCATCACGTTCAGCTCAGCAGACCCCTGCAAATTTGCGTCCCCATCGTCCCCTGCGTCCCAACTCGATAAGCAGTCGCAAACTACAGCAAATCAAAACAAAGACTTGCGAGAAGACGCGAGCGACGAGCCGGGACGCAAACGGGACGCGGGCGGGACACAGGAAGGACGCAACGTCGAGGCCTTTGCGTCCCACGATAAGCCATTGAACGTACTACTAAATACTCCAAGGTTCGGCGGGGGGGACACATGGGACGCAAATTCTCCGGCCCTCTCTTCTTGGCAGCAGCCGTGTGACGCTTCCGAGGGGAGCGTGGCGCAGGCGGGATTAAATACAAATCTGAAGTCTCCTCCTGCGCGTGAAGAAGGGCAGGCCTCCGATTCAGATGGCGCGACCGCTTCTGCTCCAGAAGCTGAAAACCGCCCGATGTGGAGGCTTCGGCTGTGACGGTCACGGAAGCGCTCGAACTGGCCCGATTGCAAGGCGTCGAGGTGACACTCGACGGCGACGATCTCGTCCTCAAAGCGGAAGCAGCGCCTCCGCCGCGCCTGCTCGCGATACTTGGCCGCGGCAAGTGGGACATCGTAGCGGCATTGCGCCTGCGCGAGGCTGAGGAGCGCCGCAGCATCGTGCAGTGGGTCAACAACCACTTCGCTTCATCGCCCCCTGGCGTCTGCGCCCATTGCGGAGAGGGCGAGCGATCAGAAGACCCCTTTGTCCGTCTGTTCGTCGGAAACGACCGGGGCGATGTGCACGCCTCGTGTCACCCTGCATGGTTGGCGGAGCGAGAAGCAGAAGCGCGCAAAGCCCTCGGGCTTGAGCCGCGCACGGGAGCGCACACTGGGGCGTCAAGCTCAGCGACGGTCCACGATGCTGCACCGTCGCACCGGGGAGCCAAATGACAGGGCCGCGTCTCCCCTGGATTTGCGCGTGTGCGAGACGGCCCAGCTCGCGGCCGGCGGCGACCTCATCATTGGCTTCATTGGTCCTTTATGGGCGAGCGCGAACCGCGGGGCGCGATGTGGACTCGTCCGGAATCAAAATCAGAACCGACGGCGGACTCGGTCGGTTAAATCCCCGCAAGGCGCGGCGGGATCTTCAGCGCCGGGATGTGGAGACGTTCAATGACAACCTTATTGTCCCGCAGACGCGACTTCCTCGAAAGGGGACGCCAAATAAGGAAAGACAAACTTAATGAGTATCAAACAAAGCAAGCACGATGTCTCGAACTGATAGAAAAAGTCGCGAGCGCGGTTGACGGTGCGATTTCGTCCATCGGGACAGAAATTAAGTATGACGAAAGCATCGTCATCCACATCCAGTCACGGTTCGAAGGTGTACCCGACGTTCACCTCGAACTTTGCTGCAATGGGCCCTCCGACCTCGTCGACGAAAACATCCCATTTTGATTTGTCGGCCGCGCTGCCGCAGGCGCGGCCGAAGCCTACGCCAAACATCGATCAACGGCTCCTTGTCGAGCCGTACGTTGGTCTAGGGGGACAGTCCATCACAGCCGATCATACGTCGACGTCTATAGCGTGGCGAGCAATTGAAATGGCCGCCGTCAAACCCGCGCGCGAGCACAGCTATCGTCTCAGCGTGTATCAGCGAAGGGCGAACGACTTCTACCCGACGCCTTCAGAGCTCGCGACCAGCCTAGCGGTGGGACTGACGCGTCTGGGGTTAGATTTGCCACGAGTAACCCTCGATCCGTGCGGCGGCGACGGCGCGCTCCGCCGCTGCTTGGCGCCCTTTGGGCTCGATGTGCGGCTGAGCGATCTCTACCCGGAAAGGTACCCGACCTCTGACGGCTACGTTACGAGCCAACCGCTCGATGCGTCCGACCCCGAACATCTGCAATATGCTTTCGAGCGGGCGGGCTCGGACTGCACCGCGATCATCACCAACACTCCACACAACACAACAGAGGCGTGCGCCATCGTCAGAAATTTGATTGCTCTTGTAGAAGAGCAAAACGTCGAGTTTGTCGCCGCCCTCTTCAGGTCGATCTGGGGTGCGGAGCCTGGGAGGTTGCCCTTTTTCAACCGTCCGTCATTCTACGGCGAAATCCTTTGTTGTTGGCGCCCTCGGTGGATTCCGGGGACCAAGAAAAGCCCGATGCATGCCTACGCATGGTACGTCTGGCGGAAGACGCCAAGGAATGGCCCATCTCTGAAGGTTCGCGTCAGCAAGTCCGAAACGATCGCGGCCCTGTCTCCAGTGAACCCGCCAACGCGCGGCTGACGGCGAAGACGAAACCCCTTCGAGGTCGCAAAACCTCGCAGTCAGCCTACATTGCCCTCGTGCGGTCGACCACCGCCGCCTCGACTTGGATGAAGCCATTGGCACGGATCGCGGTGCATGGGTCACCGTGCCGCGCCGTTGGGCAATGTCGAGGCGACGGCGCCATAGGCCGCACATTTCGTGGCGCGACGCAGGGGCTGCTGAGGACCATCGCAGACGACGCGCACGGCCGATGCCGACAGGTCGCGAACAGAGGCGCCACGGCGGACCTCTCAGTCTCGCGTTCCAATCGCGACATCGATCGGCAGGTTCAGCTCGATGAGACGCGCCTGCAGTAACGACACGGTCAGGTCATCGTGCAGTTCAACCCAGGTGTAAGAGTTGCCTGGAGACCCTCCGAATTCCTCGAAGATGATCTGGCCGGCCTGCCTAAGCGCTGATCCTGAGTGACCCAAATCTAGGCCCTTGAGCAGGTGGAACGCCTTGGCCTGGGGTCCGGCGAAGTTGTCCCATCTGTCCTCCCATCCGAAGCCGTTAAGGCGGGTGTCGAGATCATCGACGGGCAAATCATACTTTCGGCAGGCGCGCTCGATTTCGTCGTCAGTCTCGAGGGAATGCCCAAGGCTGCGCAGATGCTCGCGCCAGGTCGGAGGCGGCGGCGCAAACGGCTGATCCGGCCCAAGTGACACGCGCCAATTGGCGACCTCGTTTTCGGCTTGCCAATAGACGTAAAGCGTCTCCTCTGGCTCCTGGACGGCGGGCAAAATCAGTGGGCTGCCTGCCTTTTTGGAAAACGCGGACGCTCGGCGGACGAACGATGCTGTCAAAAGGGCCCCAGCCCCGATCAGGAAATGTCGACGATCAATCATGGATGCTCTCCTTCGTTTGCGCACGCATCGGAGAGCAGGACGACCTATTGTTGCCCGCATGGGCCACATCGTCATTCACCACCGTTGCCGGTCAAGGCTGGTTGGCGGGGCGTAAAGCCCTCTCTTGATGCGTTGATACATGTAGCAGCCGCACGCTCCGCGATCAAGGTGGGCACTAGCACCTGAATTTCGAAAGCGGCCGGTCGATGGGTCATCTGCGCAACGACCGACTACACTCGGCTGAATACGACGCTCAGATTGTTTGCGGGCATTTCGGTGATGACCGGAGCCGAGAATCCATCGGATTGTGCCATCGCGGCAACCGCTTCGAGGTCTCGCAGGCCCCAGTTCGGGTTGCGATCGCGTAGGCTCCGGTCGAATGCTTGATTGCTCGGCGCCGTTGCGAACCCCCCGCGTATGTACGGACCGTAGAGATAGAGCGGCGATCCCGGAGGGAGTATTGCGGCCGCCCCTTTGATCAATCCTAGCGTCGCCTCCCAAGGCGAAATGTGGATCACGTTGATGCAGATGATCCCGTCAGCCGACGCGATCGGCCAAACCGAATGCAAGGCGTCCAGGGCAATGGGCGCGCGTACATTCGTGACACCTGTGGCCTTCACCCATGCGGCGACGCTCAGCCGTGCATCGGGATCAGGATCGGAAGGTTGGAAAACGAGGCTCGGGAGATTTCTCGCACAATGAACGACATGCTCGCCTGAGCCGCTTGCGATTTCGAGGATGACGCCCATCTTTGGCAGGACATCGCGAAGGACATCGAGGATGAAATCTCGATTGCGCAGTGTCGCAGGCGCATACTGGCGGCCGTCGCTCATTTCTTCCTCACGGATTCCGAGAAATTCCAGCCTAGGATAGCCGATGGGCAAGAGTCGTCGCCGCGGAGGCCGTTACAGATATGTGGGAGCGGGATCGGCTGTGGCGCCAAGCGAGTTCCGTTGTCACCCTCCTACTGCGCTTGCGGGCAGCGCGACGCTCTTCCACTCGACCGACTCGCGCTTGCCCCTCAAAACCTTGAAGAGAGTGTCCTTTTCTTGCCGCCAGAAGCGGATATCGAACCGCCGCCGACCCAACCGCAAATCAGTCAGTGTCACGTCCGGCAGCCAATCCGGCAGCGCGGGATCGACATAGAGCTTGCCGCGCGGCGCGTCCTGCTGCAGCCCCAGCATCGCCTGCAGCAGCATGAACGGCGCTCCCGCCGCCCAGGCCTGCGGTACGTTGGCCCCCAGATACTGCACGGGGAAACTCGTGGCGTCGCGCTGCAACCCGCCATAAAGCTCCGGCAGCTGATTCAGCAGGAAATGGCTTGCAGCGCGGCTGATGTCACGAGCCACCGCCGCCGCCTCCACGGCAAATCCGTAGCGCCGCATGCCGAACGCGATCAGCGAGTTGTCGTGCGGCCACACCGCCCCAGTCTGATAGTTGTATGGATTGAACGCAGGATGATCCGCCGATAGCGTCCGGATGCCCCAACCGCTCCACATGTCCTTACTCATTAGCCGCTTCACCACGCGGCCAGCTCGCTCTGGCGCGATGATGCCGGACCATAGGCATTGCCCGACATTGGAAGCCACCGACAGCACCTTCTTCTTCTCACCATCCAATGCGAAGGCATAGAAACCGGACTGTTCGTCCCAGAAATCCTCGTTGAACTTTTCGAATAGCACTGCCGCCTTCTTGCGCAGCGCGTTGGCGCGGCGCTTGTTGCCGAGCTCATCATAGATCTCGGCCATGCGCAGCCACGCGTCGTAGACATAGCCCTGCAATTCGCACAGCGCCTTCGGCCCGCGCACAAGCGTGCCATCAGAATACATCACCGCGTCCCCGGAATCCTTCCACGCCACATTTTCATAGCCGGCCGTCGAGCGCGTCTGGTATTCCTGGAAACCGTCGCCGTCGCGATCGCCGCATTTGTCGATCCAAGTCAGGCATGCCTCGGCATTCGGCAAATGTCGCTCAATCAGAGAACGATCACCGGTGGCCCGCCACGCCGCGTGCAGCGCCACCAGGTATAGCGGCGTCGCATCGGCGGTGCCGTAATATGGAGTGTGAGGGATTAACTTGAAGTGCGCGAGTTCCCCGTAGCGCAGCTCGTGCAGGATCTTGCCCGGCTCGGCGTCGCGATAGTCGTCGCGTTGCGTCGCCTGATACTCCGCCAGCACTTCCAACGCGCCCGCGGCGAATTCCGGATAGACAATCATCGTCTGCAAGGAGACGATCAGCGTGTCGCGGCCGAATAGCGCCACGAACCATGGCAGCCCCGCTGCGGGTACGAACACCATGTGATCGGTGCCTTTCAGCGGCAGCCGCAGGGCAGCCAGGTCCTGTATGCCCTGGTTGTAACAGCGATAGAATTCCTCGTTGCTAGTGCCGATCTTCAGCACCGCTCGCTGCCATTCGTTGATCTTGCCGGCGTGCTCCGAAGTCGCGCTAAAATAGGTGCATTTCCGCGGCGCCATGATGCGCTTCACGCCATCCGCGAGGTCGTAGATCAGGCAGCGATGCCAGGCTTGCCCAGCCTTCAGCGAAACGGCGAAGCTCAGCCGCCCGTTGGCATTCACCGCTGGCTCGCCGTCTCCTTCGCCGGTGCGGACGATCACTTCGCGACAAAAATCTCTGTTGCTATAAGTGATGCGCAGCACCTGCCGCTTGTCGGACCACGACGTGGTGATGCGACCGCGCCGCACAATGTGGTCGCTCTTGACCTCGAAGATGTCGGCGAAGTCCGCGCGGATCGCGATCTCCAGGTTGAAGCGCACTGGGTGCTGGCTGTTATTGGTGATGTCAAAATCGTCGTGCAGTCCGCCCTCGATATGGCGGCCGATCACCAGGCCCAGCGTGCGCCCTGCGATCGGACCGTCCTCGCTCTCGAAGGGGCGATTAGTCTGGAAGATGCGCGCAGCATGAGGGGCGATCGCGCCGCCATTCAGCAGGTCCCACGGCTCGCCATTGGCATAGATCGCCCAGGCGCTGATCACCCTGGTGTCACGAAAATACAGCCCGCGGTTGCTAGGCCAGTTCACCTGCCCGTCGGGCTCCGTCAGCAGCACCGACTGCCCTTGATGGATGGCGATCTGCGCCGGGCCGACCTGCACCTTGAACGCCATCCGAGGGTCCCCTTTCGACGGCGACTGAACGCAACATCCTTGCGCGTCACGTGCTGCGAAGATCAATAGGCCTGTCGGCCCTCAGCCTGAAGCGGCGCCCGGCACGGCCGTCGTCGCGACACGTCCGGCTCGGCGGCAACGACTGCGCTCCTGGCGGCTGGTCGAAGGCGCCTTCCGGCGTCTTGCGACCACTGCAGCTAAAGGGGGGATTTAAGAGTTCTTTATCAATGTCTGGTGAGGTTGGGACTCGCTGGGCGGGCACCGAGGAGTTTCGCATGAGCGATCCCGACCGGCTGACCTCGCACGACGACACCGCCTCTGTTCTCGACACGCGGAGTCTTGTCCTTCGGATTATTGTGGTTGCGTGCCTTGGTATGCTCGTCTGGCAGACGATCATCGCTGCCGGGAGTCTGTGACGGCCCGAGGCGCGTTGAGTGCACCACAAGCTAAGCGATCACATCTCCGGCGCACGTCGCAAAATAATTGCGCACTTAACTGGCCTCCTGCACTGATACGGTGGCCGGTAGGCTCGCCAAGCGCCATTCCGGGCGGCTGACGAAGGGTCTCGGTAGAGCATGGGCCTTCCGTCACGAGGTCTTTAGCCGAAGCTCGAATAGCGCGGGGGTCGTTCGATCGCTTTTTACTTCTCTACGGCACGATGTTCGCGGCCTTCGGGGTCGCGTCCCCATTTCTGCCCGCGCTTCTTCATGAGCGCCGCCTCGGGGCCTCGGAGATCGGCGCGGTGCTAGCGGCGGGAACCGCCGTCCGATTGATCACCGGGCCGACCATTTCGCGCCTCGCAGATAGGTTTGGCACGCACAAGCAGACCCTTGCCGTGTTGCTCGCCATGGCCGCTGTTATCGCGTTCGGCTATGATCTTCCGGCCGGGTTTGCGATCTTCCTCATTGTCAGTGTTGCGCACGCTTCGGCGCTTGCGCCCATCGTGCCGATTGCCGACGCGATGACACTCGCTGCAGCACCGAGCCGGTTCCAGTACGGGTGGGTGCGCGGTGGGGCGTCGGCCGCGTTTATCGTGGGCTCCGTGGGCGCTGGTCAGGTCGTCGCGGCGACGAGTTTTGGCGGCATCATATGGATGAACGGGACGCTGCTTGCGCTTGCCGCTGTGGCGGCGCTCTGGCTACCCCGAAATGCGCTGGATCGGCCCGTGGCGCAACGGCACGCAAACGTTCGCGCCTTGTTTGCGGCGCCTGGCTTCTTGCCTCTCATGGCGCTGGCGGCCTTGGTTATGAGCAGCCACGCGCTGCACGATGGCTTCGAAGTGTTGCGCTGGGAGGACGGAGGCATCGGACCGGGCGTGGCAGGGCTATTGTGGTCGGAGGGGGTCCTGGCCGAGGTGGTCGTTTTCGTAGTAGTAGGCCCGACGCTGCTGAGGCGGCTCGGGCCAGCCGGCGCGGCCGCGTTGGCGGCCAGCGCGGGAATAGTCCGCTGGAGCGTCACCGCCGTCACCGCTTGGCTCCCGGCAATGGCGCTCATGGAACCGCTGCACGGTCTCACATTCGCCCTGCTGCATCTGGCCTGCATGCAGATGCTTTCTGTATTTGTCCCGCCGGCCCTCGCCGCGACAGATGGGGGATCTATGGCGGCGTCCCCGTCGGCACGATGACCGCCATCATGACACTGATATCTGGCCCACTTTACGGCGCGCTCGGCCCGCGCGCATTCTGGGTCATGGCGCTGCTTTGTGCGGCTGCGTTGTGGATCGCGTTCGCCATGCGCAGGATCTCGTTCGATGCATCCGCGTCGAATTCGATCGTGTAGCGGACTGCTGCTGTCGACGTGAAGCAGACATCCCGGGTTGCTGTGCGGACGTCGCAGCGGAGCCGAGAGCGTACGCCCCGGCCAGAGGAGCGAGCCGCCATTTGAAATGAAGGTCGATATCTTAACCGCGCGTCCGACTGAGAACGTTCGCACGTGCAAGCTCATCGAGCTCGTCGATCTTCACCGTTTCGCCCGCTGCCGGCGATGATGTCGCCGACAGTCCACAAGCAATGCCTTGCTCAGAGCCGAGGCCCAGCCTTTCGGCAAGCTCAAGCCTTTCTCGCGCGGCGGCCTCTGCCGCTTCGCAATCGACGTTGAAGAGGAGCTGCTTTGACTCGCAGCAACTACGCTTCCAGAGGCCCGATGAGTCGATAAGAATAAAGCTCAGGGGATCAGAACAAGCGAGCCCGTCGTCCTGCGACCTTCTAGATCGGCATGTGCGACGGCCGCATTGCCCAACGGATAAGCGCGTGGGCGCTCGGAGACAACGGCGCCGGAGCGCAGCGCCTCGAAAAGACGCTCGCTTTGCAGGATCATCTTCTCCGACGTGTCGGTATAGTGGACGTAATTGGGCCGCGAGACAGTCGCGGAACGCTGGGCAAGCCGATCGATTGAATGGGCCCCTACATCGCCCGACGCCTGCCCAAAGCTTATGAGGCGGCCACGCGGCGCGAGGCACTCGACCGAGCCCTCAAACGTGTCCTTGCCTACTGCGTCGAAGACCACGTCGACGCCACGGCCCGAGGTGAAATTCAGGACGGCTTCGGCGAAATCCTCGCGGCTCGTAACCGCGACGTGGTCGCAGCCGATTCGTTTCGCCTGCTCAGCCTTGGCCTCGCTCGACGTCGCGCCGATGACAGTCACGCCCAGCGCCTTTGCCCAATGGCAGATAATTCTGCCGACACCGCCGGCAGCGGCGTGGACCAGTATCGTCTCGCCCGCCCGCACATGGGCCACGTCATGGAGCAAAAACCCCGCGCTAATTCCTTTCAGCAGGAGCGCGGCTGCGATTTCGTCAGTAATGGGTTCCGGGAGGCGGACGAGAAGATCGGCGCGCATCGTCCTCATGGAAGCATAAGCGCCGGGCGGCGCACAGGCGTAGGCGACCCGGTCGCCGGCGCGTACGTTCGCAACGCCTGGACCCACGCTTTCGACGACGCCAGCCGCCTCCATGCCGGGAACGCCGCCGGGAGGAACCAGATCGAAACTGCCGCGGCGACAATAGATGTCGATGAAATTGACGCCGACGGCTGTCTGGAGAAGGCGCACTTCGCCGGAGCCGGGCGCCCGGATCGACTGCACGCCGCGGAACAAGAACCTCCGGGCCGCCGTAGCGCGTGATCGCGATCTCGACGCCTTCGGTCGCCTCGCTGGTTCGCGCAGGCGCCGAGGTGCGATCGAGATGCGCGGCCGGGGCGCCTGCGGTCAGAGCGCGCCGAAGCCCGGCGAAGCCCGCCTCCATGATTTCCTCGCGCACGAAGCGCTCGAGCCGCACGCGGTCCTGAGGGGGCGGTTCGAAGGAAACCCGCCATTCCACGAGGCAGGTATCGTCGCTGGTCACCGGGCGCAGCCGCATGCTCGCGACGTAATTCCGGAGAGGCGCTTGCGCCTCCAGAATGCAATAGCTGAGGCCTCGCCTTGCATCGGAAAGAAACAGAAGTTGCTCGCGAACGCGCGAACCGTCCTTAAGCCTAAGGCTGCGGACGCAGCCGACTTGATCGCTCGCTTCGCCGTTCTCGATCGCGCTCGTCGAGACAGCCGGATGCCAAGCGTGATGGCCGTTGAAGTCTCTCAGAACCGCCCACACCGCCTCGACCGGCGCGCCGATCACCGTGCTGCGGCGGATATCGACCCTCGTCAACGGTTGAAGCGCGCCTTCAACGCTGCGAGGGCCGCGGCGAAGACATTGCGGCCAATCGAGTCCACAAGGCCATCCTCCCGGTCCGGCGCCGCGTCGAATTCAGCAGTCCACTCCGCGAAGGTATGATCGGAATCGGTCACCGGAATAAGCCGGAAAGTCGCGATATAATTCTCGACGCCCATCGGGCTTTCGAGAATCGAATATTCGAACGACATTTCGTAATCAGACAGCGAGAGCAACTGTTCGCGGATCCTGCCGCCGTCCTTGAGGCGGAAGTTGCGGATGCAGCCAATCTGGTCGGACGCCTTCTTCTGTTCGATACGGCTCTCGGCCACGAATGGCGTCCATTGCGGAAGCGCATTGAAATCGCGCACGACCGCCCAAACGGTGGTCACGGGCGCGGGAATGACAGCCGAACTGTAGGCCTTCGCCATTGCAGATCGCCCTACCGCCGGTCGTCGTCATCTGAGGAGCGCTGGGAATCCTTGTCGCCTGCGGCGCGCTTGGCGGTCAGGCTGGCGATGTCCTTGGCGTCGCGCAAGACTTCGGTCATGCGCCCCAGCCCTCCGCCCTCGATGCCGATCTCTTTCATGAGGCTGTCGATCATCGGCGCCTGAACGCGGTAGCGCAAGGCGGAATCGATGACTTCATCCGTGACGTTGCGGTTTCCTTGTCCGCCGCCGTTAGCGCCGTCAATGTGCAGGATCTTGATCGCCTCAATCTTCTCCATCGGGCGCACGCTCTCGCGCACGATGCCTTCTATCCTCTCAAGAAGCTTGCCGCGGAAGCGTGACAGGCGCGCCGGGGCGCTCAGCATGTTCTCCGCTTCGTTGATCTGCATCGCGCCCTTGGCTTCGACCTCGTAGCGGACCGCAGCGCCCTCGGCCTTGATCTTCTCGGCTTCCGCTTCGCCCGAGGCGGAGATGCGCGCGGCTTCGGCGAGACTTGCCGCCGCCTCTTTCTCGGCTTCCGCCTTACGCGTCAGGCGAAGGGCCTCGCGATCGGCCTCGCGAGCCGCGGCGATAAGGTCGGTCGTCTTGCGGCGCTCGGCGATCTCTCGCTCTCGCGTCGTAATCGTCTGCTCCTCTGCGGCAATAGCGCGCGCCCGCGCCCCCTCGGCGGCGGCGATCGCCACGGATCGTTCGGCGGTTTTGTCGGCGACCGCGATCGCGCTTTCGATGACCGCGATCTCAACCTCGCGGTCGCGCTGCAGCTCGAGGCGGCGGATATCGCCGTCGCGTATCACCCGCGCTTCTGTCAGGCCCCGCTCAGTTGCTATGCGCGCCCGTTCGATCTCCTCGCCGGAGCTGATCTCGGCCTCTTCGAAGGCCTGTCGCTTGGCGATGTTGAGGGCGTCGAGCTGCCGCTCACGTTCGAGGCGTGCGGAATCAAGCGCCCGCTCCTGCGCGATGCGAGCGGTCTCGACGTCCTGCGTAGCAGCGATCTCGGCGCGCCGCTTGTCGGCCTCCGCTTGCGTTAGCTCCGCCGTTTTCACGGCGACAGCGATCTGGCGGGTGATTTCGGCCACTTCGAGGGCGCGACGGCGCTGAACCTCGACCTCGCTACGCTCACGGTCGCGTTCGATACGCGCCTTCTCGAGCGAGAGCTCAAGCGCGATCTGCTCGCGTTCGGTTTGCTCGCGCGAACGGATCTCGGCCTCCTCGATCGAGCGGCGGCGGACGATCTCGCGATGTTCGATCTCCTCCTGGTTCTGGATACGCGCCTCCGCAAGGCTCCGTTCCTGAAGGAGACGAGACTTCTCAACTTCTTCGCGCGCGACGATCTGCGCCTGTTCGGACTCGCGCTCACGTTCGGCGCGGTCTTTGGCCAGTTCGACGCGCTGGGCTGCGCGGCGGATTTCGACGTCGTGCTCCTGGGCGATGCGCGCGTATTCGCTGTCGCGCTCGATATCGAGCGAGCGACGCTGGGCTTCGAGATTCTGCGTTCGGATCTCAATTTGCGTGCGCTGCTCGATCTCGTTGCGCATGCGCCGGCGCGCTTCGATGGTTTCCGTGAGCTGGGTCAGGCCCTCGGCGTCGAACGCGTTCGAACTGTCGAAGAACTCGAGACCCGTCTGGTCGAGGTCGACGATCGCGACGCTTTCGAGTTCGAGGCCGTTCTGCGCCAGCCCCTCTGCGGCGGCGGCCTTCACGCGCTCGGCGTAGTCCTGTCTGAGTTCGTGCAGGTCTTCGAGACTCATCTGGGCGGCGGCAGTGCGGAGCGCCGCCGCGAACCGGCCCTCGAAGAGCTCCCGCGCGCTCTCGGGATCGAGCGTACGCCGCCCAAGTGTCTGGGCGGCGCGGCTTACCTGCTCGCGGGTCGAACCGACGCGAACGAAGAAGTCGGCCACGACGTCGACGCGCATCCGGTCCTTGGTGATCAGGCCCTGCGACTGGCGACGCGACACCTCGATACGCATCACATTCATGCCAACCGGCATGATTTCGTGCAGAACTGGAACGACGAGGGCGCCGCCGCTGATGACGACTTTCTCGCCGCCGAAATCCGGTCCGGACGAAGGCGGTTTCCTTGGTCGAACGCCGGTAGAGCCAGCGCAGCAGGTAGACAGCGATCACCACGACGATCGCCAGAGCAATCAGCCAAAGGATCACCGAACCGACTGTTTCGGCGCTCATTGCAACATCTCCCTAGAGGCTCGTTTTTTCGAAGGCGACCGCTTTGAAACGTCTTGTCTGATCGGTCATGGCGCGCTCGGTTGGCAGGCGCTCCATCGACGATGCACCGTCAAAGCCATGGCAGCGTTCGGTCGATCGCAGGATGAATTCTGTGTCCTGAGGCTCGGCCACCGGTCCGCCGTGGACGAGGATGATCGCCTCCGGGTTGACGTCAAGCGCGGCGCGCGCCCACTCGTCGACGAGTTTCGGGCATTCTTCTAGCTTGCGCCCGGTGTGCGCGCCGATCGTTCCCCCGGCCGTCAAGCCGAGATGGCAGACGATCACGTCCGCGCCGGCCTTCGCCATCGCCTGCGCGTCCTCGACGGAAAAGACATAAGGCGTGGTCAGCATGTCCTTCGCGCGAGCAAGGGCGATCATCTCGACCTCGAGCGCGTAGGACATGCCTGTCTCTTCTGAATTGGCGCGCAAGATTCCGTCGATCAGTCCGACCATCGGAAAATTCTGCACGCCCGAGAAGCCGAGACGCTTGAGGTCGTCGAGAAACGGATCGAACAGGCAAAAGGGGTCGGTGCCGTTGACGCCGGCGAGAACCGGCCTGTGCTTGACCACCGGCAGCACTTCCCGCGCCATGTCCCGCACGATCTCGTTCGCGTTGCCGTGGGCGAGCACGCCAGCAAGTGAGCCCCGCCCCGCCATGCGGTAGCGACCGGAATTGTAGATGACGATGAGGTCGATGCCGCCCGCCTCCTCGCATTTGGCGGAAAGGGCCGTTCCCGCGCCACCGCCAATAACGGGCTGGCGCGCCTTTTTCATCGCCTGGAGCTTACCCAAAATCGCCTGGCGATCGAGTCTCGGCATCAGGCTCTCCTCTCGCGACGCGGGCCGGCGGACAGGAAAGCCGCTGTCGTCGCCGCGATGAAGGCGTCGTCGTTGATATTCGCCTTGACTCGCTCGATGCGTCGCTGCGCGGTCTGACGAACAGTCTGCTCCAGGGCCTCGAACAAGGCTGTGTTGGCCTCCGGATCGTGGAACGGCTTGCCCGGAGCGTCGAGGGCTGAGACGCCTCCCTCCGGCAGGAGAAGCCTGACCGGACCTTCCATCTGGTTGACGCGCGCGCCCATCCATTCGCCAATGGCGCGGTTCTCTTGCGGGGTGGTCCGCATGAGCGTGACGTTCGGGTTGTGGATCACGAACCGGCGCGCTGCGAACTTGTCCGGCACAGTGTCGCGCGGTCCGAAATTCACCATGTCCATCGCGCCGACCGAGCCGATCCATGGCAAACGCGTTCGGATCGCGGCTCCGAACCGATCGCCGTCCGCGGGAAAGACGCCGCCGACCAACATATCGGCGACTTCCGTCGTCGTCACGTCGACGAACCCGGCGAGCATCCCTGAATCGGCGAGGCTCTCCATCGACCTTCCGCCAGCGCCCGTCGCGTGGAAAACGAGGCAATCAAAGTCCGCCTCGAGGCGTCGCACAATCCCCTGCACGGCGGCCGTCGTCACGCCGAACATCGTGATTCCGACGGCAGGCCGAGCGAGACGGCGGCGGGCGTCGCGCGCTTCCGGCGAAGGGCTTGCCGCGATCATGCCTGCAAGAGCGTGGGCGGCGTTGCCGAGCACCTGCTCGGTAATCAGGTTAAGGCCCTGCACGTCGGCCACCGAATACATCATCATGATGTCGGACGCGCCGACATAAGCGCCGACCTGGCCCGAGGCGACGGTCGAGACCATCACTTTCGGAACGCCAAGCGGCAGGCGGCGCATGCCCGCCGTCGCGAGCGAGGTGCCGCCCGACCCGCCGGCGGAGATCACTCCGCCGATTCCGCGCTCTCGATCGATCCAGCGGGAGAAGGCCTCAGCCATCGCCCCGACGGAGGCGCCGCGATCGCCGTTGAAGACCGCCGCGGAGCCGTTCGGATGCATCGCCGCGACCTGGTTTGGGGTTACGTCGGCGCGAGACGGCTTGCCAGAGGTCGAGAGATCGACGGTGCGAGTCGGTACGCCGTAGGCGCGCAGCCTGTCGCGGATGTAGCGGAGTTCGTCGCCCTTGGTGTCGAAGGTGCCGACGACGAGCGCCGTTCGCCCGATCCGATCCGCGAAGGGTATGGGCAGGAGCGGAGGCGCCTCTGGAGCGCTCGATGCGGGGGCTGCGCGCAGGCTCGCCTGATTGGCGGGACGCAGCCCCCAGCGGTTCGGAAGATGATCGGCGCGATAGACAGGGGCCCCGGCGCCGTCGTCCGCCTCGCCGCCGCGAGCCACGCGGAAAACCTGTGTTCCGGTAGGCGCCGCCGCAGCGGCGGTTACGACGGCGGGCGCGGCGTCGGTCTCGTCATGACCATGCCGCCCGACGCCGAGGAGCCGCTGCTGCAGGTCACGATCGGCGGCGAGCGTGCTCGCGTCCATGATGCGGTTGACGCGGCCGTTCACCATGATCGCCACATGGTCCGAAACGGAGGTCGCGACGCCAATGTTCTGCTCAACGACGAGGATGGCAATGTCCTCCTCGTGCGCGAGGCGAATAAGAAGATCGCGCACCTGTCCGACAATCATCGGGGCAAGCCCCTCGGTCGGCTCGTCCATGACGAGAAGGCGGGGATTGCCAAGCAGCGCCCGAGCGATCGCCAGCATCTGCTGCTCGCCGCCGGACAGCTGGCCGCCGCCGTTGCCGCGCCGCTCGGCAAGGCGCGGGAAGGTCGAATAAACGCGCTCGATCGTCCAGGCGCCTTTGGCGCGCATGCTGAGACGCAATGTCTCGTCGACCGAAAGGCTTGGCCAAAGACGGCGTCCCTGAGGCACGAAACCGACGCCGGCGCGGGCGATCTGATGCGGCTCGACGCCAACCAGCTCGCGGCCTTCGAAGCGGACCGAGCCTGAGCGAACGGGCATAAGGCCGACGATCGCATTGCAGAGCGTCGTTTTTCCCATGCCGTTGCGACCAACAACCGAGAGCACGCCGCGCTCAAGACTGAGCGAGACGCCCTGGAGCGCGTGCGACTCGCCGTAATAGACCTGCAGGTCCTGAACCTGCAGAACCGCCTTCGCCTGCTGCGGGGCTAAGGAGCGGACGTTATCCATGCCCCGCTCCGAGATAGATCGCCTGAACCTCTTCGTCGTCTTCGATCTCGTTTGGCGCGCCTTCCTTGAAGATACGGCCGTTGTGCATCATCGTCACATAAGACGACACCTTGAGCGCGACGTCGAGATCGTGCTCGATGATGATGTATCCGATATGCGAGGGCAGCGCGTTGAGGATCGCGACGAGGTCGCGCCGCTCGGCCGGCGAGAGACCCGCCGCCGGCTCGTCGAACAGGATGAACCGCGGCGCGCCGGTCAGCGCGAGGGCGATCTCGAGCTGCCGCTGCTGGCCATGGCTCAGCGTCGCAACCGGCGTTTCCAGAATGTCGTCGAGATGGACGCTGCTTGCGATCGAATGCGCTTGCGCCATCGTGGCGTCTCGCGCGCCCGGCCGCATGAGCGACAGGCGCGCGCGGGACACGCCCCGGCAAGCGACAAAGATGCTATCGATGACTGTGAGCCCCGCGAACAACTGACTGATCTGATAGGTGCGACGCAGACCACGGCGGATCCGCTCGTAGACGGGGAACGCCGTCACATCCTCGCCGAAAAAGTGGATGCGCCCAGTCGTCGGCGGAAAGTCGCCGGTGACCGCGTTGAACAGCGTCGTCTTGCCGGCGCCGTTCGAACCGAGAATCGCGCGCCGCTCGCCGGCCTGAACCCGAAGGTTGATGTCGGCGAGCGCGACAAGGGCGCCGAACTCGCGGCCAACGCCCTTGAGCTCCAGCGCGAAGGCGCTGTTGGACGAGAGACGTTCGGCGACGCTGCGGTCGACCACGGCGAGCGAATTCCTTGGTTGCTCAGGTCAGGGGCAACTTGGATTGTCGCGGTTGGCGACACCGAGCTTCAGAAAGTCGGCCTCCGGAATGCCGAGCGTCTGATTAACTGCGGGGATGACCTTGACAACCTTATTGTACAGATGCCCGTCGTCGGCTTTTGCGACCTCGGTGAGATAGTTGTCGGCGATCGCCTGGCGGTTCTTGTCGAGTGTGACCTTGCCGGTCGGGGTGTCGAGGTCGAGGTGCGCGAGCGCGTCTCTGAACTTGGCCTGATCGCCGGAGACGTCGCCCTTGACCTTGTCGAGCGCCGCAAGCATCGCCTCGGTCTCGATGTAGTAGCCTTGCGCGAACAGCGAAGGAGACGGGAACCCATCTTTGTAAGCCGCTTTGTACTCGGCGACGAACTTTTTCCAGGCGGGAGTGTCGTCATTGTCGGCGATCGGGCCCGCGGCCGGCGTGCCGATCACATAGTCGCGCTGCTTGCCCTGGGTGCCGAGCACGGTCTGGTCGACGGTGATCGAGCCGCCGATCAGCGGCGCCGTCCCGCCCGCCTGCTGGTATTGGGTGAGGAAGTTCCCGCCGTCCGCTCCCCCAAGCGCCACGTAGATCGCATCAACCTTGTCGGGGATGGCGGCGATGACCGAGGAGAAGTCCTTGTTGCCGATCGGCACCCAGAATTTCTTCGGCACATGCCCGCCGGCCTTGCAGAAGCCCGCCATGAAGCCAAACACCTGTGTGTAGGGAAAGGAATAGTCTTCGGCGACGGTCACGACGGTCCGGTAGCCCTTATCTTTGTAAGCGTAGTCGCCAAGGCCCGCCATCCATAGGGCGCCGTCGGTGGTGAAGCGGAAGAAACGGGCGCGGGATCACGGAGCGTCGTATCCTGTGCGGCCGACGTGCCGTTGATGAAGGTGACGTTGGGCTGGGTCTTGGCGTAGTCCTTGATCGCGAGGCC
>CAVSSS010000006.1:0-260720 GCA_963730555.1 uncultured Alphaproteobacteria bacterium
CCTATATCGGCCATCTCGGGCTCGGCGGCGTCGGCGACACCAAGAGCCTGCTCGAGTCGATCCTCCGTGATCGCGACATCAAATGGATCACCAATGCGAAAATCGATCGGGTCGCCCCGAATATGGTCGAGGCGAGCGAGGTCAATGACGACGGCTCGGTCAAAAGGACGCACAAGCTGACCTCGAAATTTACGATGATGATTCCCGCCTTTCGCGGCGTCGATTGCCTCAAGGGCGAGGACGGCAAATGGATTCCCGGCCTCACCAACCCGCGCGGCTTCGTAACCATGGACGAATACCAGCGGAACCCGAGCTTCCCCAACGTGTTCGCGGTCGGCGTGTGCACCGCGATTCCGCCTTATGAGGCGACGCCTGTTCCGGTGGGCGTGCCCAAGACGGGCTACATGATCGAATCGATGGTGACTGCGACGGCTCACAACATCGCCGATCTCATCGACGGTCGCGAGCCGACCCATGTCGCAACCTGGAACGCCGTTTGTCTCGCCGACTTTGGCGACAGCGGCGTCGCTTTCGTCGCGCTGCCGCAGATACCGCCCCGCAACGCCAATTGGTCGAGCCAAGGCTATTGGGTGCACCTCGCCAAGATCGGCTTTGAGAAATATTTCCTGTGGAAAGTGCGCAAGGGCAGCAGCGAACCGGGTTATGAGCGCTTCCTGATGAAGACGCTTGGCGCATCGCGCCTCCGTGAGCCGGAGCGAGCAATATCGACTTAACCGCCTTGAGATTGGGGTTCAGTCGCGATCATCCCACGTCCTCTGGGAATGGGCGGAGGGCGACGTTCGGAATGGCTCTCCGCTCAATCGCGACATGACAAAGTCGCCTGTGAAGAACGCTGTCACGCGGCGATGATAGGCGATGTCCGCTACGCCTATTGTTGGGCCAGAAAGTATTGGCCCAACAATGTCGCTGAGGTTCAGCAATTGGCGATTCGTAGGGACGGGACTCCCCTGCGTGATCCGCACCCGCTTCCTCGCAGGCAATCACGAACAAATTCGTCGTCTCCTGGAACCGGGGTTCAAACCAAGAGTTGGCTTGTTGCTGGGCGGCTATTCTTAAGGAGACGGCCCATGACATCGATTAGCAAATATGCATGCGCGTTCGTACTGGCAGGCGGCCTTGCTTCGCCGGCCCTGGCGGCCCCAGGCGACGCCGGCAGCGGCCCGACGACCGGCGCGACGTCCACCAACGACGCCGGCAGCGGACCGACCAAAGGCGTCACAGTAAATTCTCAGGGCCCGGAGCAACACGGCCAGACTGAAATGAACGCAAATCCAGCCGCGGTAAATCCAGGGAGCCCAATCCAAAAGGGCCAGACTGAAACGAACGCGAACCCGGCTACATCAGGCGCCGCGAACATGCACATAGCGCGGAAGCTGCGCGCCGACCTCACCAAGGCCGGATATACTGATATCACCATCATGCCCTCATCATTCTTCGTGCAAGCCAAGAATTCGGAGGGCAACCCAGTGACGATGATGATTAGCCCGGATTCGGTAACGGCGCTCACCGAGGCGACGCAGCGCTCGAATTCCGCCAGCAATTCGCAGCATAATAGCGCAACCAGCAACAGCGCTGGAGTGACGCCTGGACCGAGTTCGACCGGGGGTGCGCAATCTGTCACGCCTGGCGGCGGCAGCAATCCGTGACTATTGCCTTGCTACCGAAGCGGCCAAGTCCATATGGGGCCCGTCTCGCGACGGGCCTTTTACGCCATCCCTCGTTGGGCGTCGCCGACCTTCGTTGCGGCAAGGATTTGATAGCCTGATCACATGAAGGACGTCCCCAGCGAATTGAGCCGCGTCCGCACCCTGTTTCGCGAAGCGGTTCACGTTCCAGATTTCCGTCGATACCGCTTATGTGCGTTCCGCGATGACCGAGCGCGAACTGCCCATCTCCGCCGCCACCCATGAATTCGTCCCCGCGCTCCCTAAGGCGCTCCTGCCGCCTCACCAAGTCGAAAATTTCCGCTCGACCGTCTTGAGAAAACGGATTCGCCGCGCGAGCGTCGTATGATCCATGTCGTAATGCGCGAGATAGTCGCATTTCGCGCCCGGCGCGCAATTGAGAAGCATGGAGCGTTTGAGGAACCGGCGGGGCGGGTCGCCCATCAGGAAGGTCGTCCAGCGGCTCCCGCCATAGGTGCAAACTACGCCGAGCCTTTTGACATTGTGCAGGCAGGGGACATACGCGCCGTCGTCCTTCAAATTGAAGCTGACGCCGGGCAGGAACACTTTGTCGACGAAGCCTTTGAGGATCGCTGGGAAGCCCATGTTCCAGACTGGAAATGAGAAGACAAGCGCGTCAGATTTCAGCAGGCGTTCGACATAAGGACCGACGCGGCGCCGATTTCCGGGGATGTCATAATACGCGACCCGTTCCTCCTCGGTCATCACCGGATCGAACCCTTCGGCGTTGAGGTCGCAATCATCCACCTCATGGCCGCGCGCACGCAAGGTCTCAACGACCCTCGAGTGCAGGCTCGAGCCGAAACTCGTCGGGACGGGATGGGCGAATAGGACCAGCACTCGCAATCGTTTTCTCCCCCGCTGAGTTCGACTGGGCGATTGAGATCATGCGGATTCTCGTCCGCCTGCGCCAATTGCGAATGCGAAATCGACAAATACCGTTTGATTTATGGCAATTGAAAGCAAACAATAGATCGTTCTATTAAACAACCGAGGTTGCAGAGAACAAGTTTTCGAGAACGACTGTCATGGGACGAAAACAAAAGTCCAGTTTTCGTGTTGCAGTGCAAGATCGAAATATGACAAATCGTTGACATTGTGCTGTTTAAACGTTGACGTTGGCGAGATGAAAAGATTTTTTTGAGCAATGACACGTTGAGAACAAATTCGATTGCCATAAGATGCTGGCCGGATCAAAGGAGAGAGAGGCTGCGATGATCGTCCGCGAAATCCTCCGGACCTGTTCGAATCCGCATGTCGCGCGCGCGGCGGTCGCCTCGATCGGCGGCGATTTCGCGCGACGCTTTTCGCACGACGCGGCGAAGCGGAACCTGACGAGCGGCAAATTGGCCGCCGGCCTTGTCCGCCGCTTTTCGCGGCAGGCGGGCGCGCGCGAGTGGGAAGGCATTGGCGAGGCGACTCGCGGCGCTGACCAGCCAATCCTTTCCGGCCTGAGGTATATTCTTGAAAACGGCGCCGAGCTGGGTGAAGACGACGTCGATCCAGAATGGGGCTGGCTTGGTTCGACGCGAGCGGCCTCGTGCTGCGAGGCTTGGCGGCATTGATAGGGCGGGCTTAAGCACCGCTCAGTTGCTTCCGTGTGTGATCGTCCGCGCCCGCTTGTGACCGGCGCCCCCGCGGAGCACAGTGCTAGCGCATGTATCTCGGGCTTGACTGCGGGACATCCGGGCTCAAGGCCCTTCTGACTGAGGAGGGCGGCGAGCCTATCGCGAGCGCCGCCAGGAGCTACTCTCCCGACCGTCCGCGCGCCGGCTGGTCGGAGCAGAATCCCGATGTCTGGGCGGCTGCGATGGCGGGCGTGATAGCCGATCTCAGAAACAGCGAGGGTAAGGCGCTCGCCGCCCTGAAAGCGGTCGGCTTCTCGGGCCAGATGCACGGTGCGGTGCTGCTTGATCGCGCTGACAAGCCGATCCGCCCAGCAATCCTGCACAACGACGGGCGCGCGTTTCTCGAGGCGGACGAACTGGCGCGCGACTACCCCGATCTGGCCCTAGCCGTCGGCGTAAAGCCCATGCCTGGTTTCACCGGGCCGAAGCTCAAATGGATCGCCCGGAATGAGCCGGACCACCGCCGGCGCGTCGCCTCGCTCCTCTCGCCAAAGGATTATTTGCGCCTTGCGCTCAGCGGCGAACTGGCGTCGGACATGAGCGACGCGGCGGGGACTTGGCTCCTCGACGAGGCCCGGCGAGATTGGTCGCCGCCAGCGTTCGACGCATGCGACGCCGATCGCGCCTGGGCGCCACCCCTGTTCGAGGGATCGGCGCCCGTGGGAAAGATCCGGCCCGAGGCCGCCGACGCGCTTGGCCTGCCGCGCGGCGTTCTACTCGCGGCCGGCGGGGGCGACGCCGCGGCAGGGGCCGTGGGCCTGGGCGCCATCGCGCCGGGCGAGGCGTTCATCTCGCTCGGAACGGCGACGCAGCTTATCGTCGTGACCGATCGATACAGGAGCGCGCCGGAAAAGCTCGTGCATTCTTTCGCCCATGCGCTGCCGAACCGCTGGTACGCTATGGCGGCGATGCTCAACGGCGCGGGGGCGCTAGCTTTCGCCGGGCGGCTCCTCGGCGCATCCCCGGACGCGCTCGAGCGTGAAGCGGCGACAGACTATCCGGGTCCTGGCGCGCTTCTTTTTCTACCCTACCTCAGCGGCGAACGGACGCCGCTCGATGATCCTTACGCGCGCGGCGTTCTGTTCGGCATGAACGAGACGACTTCGCGGGCCGACGTCGCCCGCGCGGTGATGGAGGGGGTTGCGCTCACGCTTGCGGACGCGCGCGATTGTCTTGCCGCCGCCGGCGTCGAAATTGAGCGTGTCGGCCTCATCGGCGGGGGCGCGAAAAGCGCCTTGTGGACGCGCATGATCGCCGCCGCGACCGGCTTTACCGTTGCGCGCATGGCAAGCGGCGAATCGGGCCCGGCCTACGGCGCGGCGCGCTTGGCGCGCATCGCCGCAACCGGCGAGCCGTCCGACGCCGTCTGCCTTCCTCCGCAAATCGCCGACCTGACTGAGCCGGACCCGAAACTCGCCGACCTCTTCGCCCGGCAGCGCGAGCGCTTCAAGGCGCTCTATGCTGCGGTCAAACCCGAGTTCCGACGCTAGCCGCGGATTGTGCTCACGCCGCCGATGCCTCGACCATCAGCATGTCGAGGAAAAACGAGCCGTCCGGCTCGATGGCGAAATGCGCCTTGGTCTCAGCGGAGGCCACGGTCTGCAGCGTGCGGATCATCGTCACATTCTCTTGCGGGGTTTGCATGCGCGCGGTCCAGACGGTGAAATCCATCCGGAGCCGCCAGGTGCGGGAAGCGTCGACGGTGAAACGCGCGCGGGCGAGCGCCTCCAGCCATTCTGCGCAAGAATAGTCGCGGACGTGGGAATGGTCGCGCAAGAGTTCGATCGCCTGCAGATGGGTGTCGAAGAGGGCTTCGCCCGGAGCATAGACGTCGACAAACGCCGCTCGCCCGCTGCGCTTCAGCGTGCGGCGCGCTTCCCTCAAGCCGCCGTCGAAGTCGCGCCAGTGATGCGCGGAGAATCGGCTGGCGACAAAGTCGAAGGTTTCGTCTTCAAACGGGAGATGCTCCGCCGGGGCCTGGGCGGTCTCGATGTTGCTGAACCCCTTCTCGCGCGCCGTCCGCGCGACCGCCGCCAACATCTCAGACGACAGATCGGTCGCGACGACGCGTCGGGCGTGGCGCGCGAGCGCATAGGCGACATGGCCGCCGCCGGTGCCGAGGTCCAGCGCCAGTTCCGGGCGCAGGGCGGACGCCAGAGCTCCGATCGCCTCGAGGTCGGTCCCCTGACTGTGAACCGCGCTCTCGACATAGGCTTTCGCTCGAGGACCGAATTGCGCCTCGACAACTCGCTCATGGGCCTTGCTCATCACCAGCTCCTCTCCGTCTCGGAGCCTTTGCGCCATCCTTTACACTGTTACAAGATTAAATCTTATCCTATTACAAAGATCGCCATGCTTGAAGCGGATTAGAGGCGGCTCCTGGGGGAATTCGTGCGCGCTCACCGCGAGCGCATGCGGCCGGCTGCGGCGACCGGCCGGCGGCGAACCTCGGGTCTCCGGCGCGAGGAACTCGCGGCGCTGGCCGGCATCAGTGTGACCTGGTGCACCTGGATCGAACAAGGGCGCGCCGCGCAAGCGTCCCCTGAGGCGCTGAGCCGCATCTCGCAGGCGCTGGTCTTGTCGCGCGCCGAACACGACTATCTGTTCAAGCTTGCGGGGCGCGTCGATCCGGAAGGCTCGCGCGGGCCTTCCGCGGACGCGCCCCCCTGATCGCCGCGGTCAAGGCGATCGAATACCCTGCTTATGCCCTCGATCGCCTCTGGAACGCATGCTGCTGGAACGAGGCGGCGGAGCGGCTCTTTCGCGGCTGGCTGGACGGCGATTGTCAACGCAACCTCCTGCGCTATGTGTTTCTCGAGCCCTCTGCACGCGTGCTGATTCCGGCCTGGAAGGACAGAGCCCGGCGGCTGCTTGCCGAATTTCGCGCCGACTTCGCCCGCACGTTTCGCGACGCCCAGGTCAAGATATTCGTCCAGACGCTCCGCGGTGAGAGCGCGTTCTTCGCCGAAGCCTGGGATGAGCAGGCGGTTCAAACCCGCGAAGGCGGGCTTCGCCTGTTCAATCACCCGGAGGATGGCGCCGTGAGCTTCATTCAGCACACATTCGCTCCCGCGGAGCGGCCTGATTACAAACTTGTCATGCTTACGCCCGCGGATCGTTAAAAGGCTCCCGCTCCCTTTCCTTGAGAAATCTTAATGCGCTGGCCAAATCCTGGTTAGACGCGAAGACGCATGGTTGCTCCATCGACCGCTGATGCGGTCAACACCGAATTGGAGCGAACACAATGTCATTCTCCGGTCTTGCGAGCCCCCAGGGGCGGCGCAACACAATTCTCGCCTCGGTCGCGGTCGCCGCGCTTGGCGTCGGCGGCGTCCTCGGCGGGAACGCGTTGAGCCCGAACTCACCCCGCTTACGCAGCGGCTGTCTCCACCGCCGACCTGCCTCAGAACGCCCCGTCGTTCGCGCCGCTCATCGAGCGCGTCAAAGCATCGGTCGTGTCGGTCAAGGTCAAGATCCCCGCTGAAGACAGCGACGCGGAGGCCAGCGCCAATGGTTCCGGGCAGATGGACAATCTCCCCCCGGAGATCCAGAAGTTCTTCAAGCAGTTCGGCGGCATGCCAAACGGTGGGGCCATGCCCCAGGGCCGTCATCCGATGATGATGGGCGAAGGCTCGGGCTTCTTCGTTTCGGCTGACGGCTATATCGTCACCAACAATCATGTGGTCGATCACGCCAAGACTGTCACGGTCACCACGCAGGACGGCAAGACGCTCGACGCCAAGGTTATCGGCACCGATCCGAAGACTGACCTCGCGCTCATCAAGGTGAACGAGGCAGGCGACTATCCCTTCGTGGCGTTCTCCAAGGAAAGCCCTCGCATCGGCGATTGGGTCGTGGCGATCGGCAATCCTTACGGCCTCGGCGGCACGGTGACCGCAGGCATTGTCTCGGCTGAAGGCCGCGACATTGGCGATGGCCCCTATGATCGCTTCATCCAGATCGACGCCCCGATCAACCGCGGCAACTCGGGCGGCCCGACCTTCAACATGAAGGGCGAAGTCGTCGGCGTGAACACCGCCATCTACTCGCCATCGGGTGGCAGCGTCGGCATCGGCTTTGCGATCCCCTCGACCACCGCCGATAGTGTCATCGGCGCGCTCGAGCACGGCGGCGTCGTTCCGCGCGGCTATCTCGGCGTCAACATTCAGCCGGTGACGACCGAGATGGCCGAAAGCATGGGTCTGAAGGGCGCCGGCGGGGCGATCGTTGACGAGGCGATGCCAGGAACGCCGGCCGCTGAGGCAGGCCTCAAGCCGGGCGACGTCATCATCAAGCTCGACGGCAAGGCCGTCAAGGACGCGTCGGATCTCACCATGCGGATCGGCTCGTTCAAGCCCAACGACAAGGTCGAACTGACCTATCTGCGCAACGGCGACGAAAAGACCGCTCAGATCACGCTCGCCGACCAGAAGAGCGAGAAGCTCGCCAAGGCTGACGGTTCGATGTCGCAGAAGGAGCAGGGCGCGCAGCTCGGCATCCAGATCGCTCCGGCCAAGGAGGTCGACGGCGCAGGCGACAAGGGCGTCGCGATTGTCGGCGTCGATCCGAACGGAACCGCCGCCGAGCAGGGACTGGCGGCAGGCAATGTCATCCTCGACGTCGGCGGCAAGCCGGTGTCGACCCCCGACGACGTGAAGTCCGGGATTGCGAGCGCCAAGAGCCAGGGCAAGAAGGCGGTCATGATGCGGATTCAGACCGCCGACGGCGCCCGCTTCGTCGCTGTTCCGTTCCCCAAGGCGTAAACCGAATCTTACGCCTGAGGACGGGCGGCGGCGCGCTTTCTGGGAGGGTAGCGCGCCGCCGCTTCGGATCAAATCGCAGCGGCTGCAGTTAATGCGGCCGTCGAACCTTTAAACTCAACCAAAGAGGTGGAAGCGCGCGACTGCGATGTCGCGCGCTTCACGTCGTTCTCGGCTGAATGAACGTTTTAGGTTCCCAACCTACGCTGTCATTCGCGGCGACTGCGTTTGCGGGGTCAATCCGAAGACGACGATAGTCCCCGGAGCGTGTTGTCCGGCGTGTGCGTCACCAATCGGGGCGCCAAAGAACCAACCTGCAAACGGGCGGCGGCGACTGGCAAGGCCAATTGCTAGCACTGACTCAGGCCCGCCCGACCTCGCCGGCGTAGAGTTGTTCCAATTCGGGTGTTGAAGCAACCGTTCGAACCAGCACGGGCCCGCCGGAATCCGCTGCGCCTCGCCGCTGAACCAACGTATTATAGCGCGAGACAAAGGCGCTATAGCCGTCATCCGCGAAGATGCATCGGCAATCCGCACGCTTAATAGAATGAGGCGAGCGACCCGCGTAGGTTTGCGATCGAAGGGGCTGTCTCGAAGTTCCGGCCCAGAGTCAGCCAATCAGCGTGGTCTTCTAACCAGACGAGGACATCATGAAACGCCTCATCGCCGCTGCGCTCGCGGCGGGTTGCCTTGTTTCGTCGGCTCCCGTTTTCTCCGCCGAGGACGACGCAGGCGCATTCGACAAGTGGTTAAGTCCGGATGCGCCAGAGTGCGTGCCCGTCTCCGCGATCAAGTCTGTCGCTACGGTGACGGAGCTGACGCCAGAACAGTTCCAGTTCGCGCGGGCGCTCTACATAGCAGTTCCGCCAATCTCGCGAAAACTGCCTCCGGGCGATCACGCGATCATGGCAAGCTCCGGCGGCGCCGCGATGGTCGCGCTTGTCGCTGACGGTCAGGCATGTGCACGGTTTCTTGCGCCCGATTTCATCAAAACGATGCTGATCGAGGTGGGCCAGGGAATGACTGTCGGGGTGGGCACACCCCTGTGATCGAGCGGAGTTTACTCGAGGACTAGAACGCGCAACATCCCCCGCCTCGGCGGGTTCATCGGGTTGCGCCATCGTCGCCGAAGCAAGGAGTCTGGTTTGATGTCCGACGTCGAAACGCTTTTCGTTTCCTGGCCGGTTGGCGTGGCGCTTTCCTGCTGGTTGTTTTTCGAGATCGCGACGCGCGGCTCGCGCGTGGAACAATTGGTTGTGCGCCGTCGGGTCGATGCGAGATCAATTTCGCCGAAATATGGAGCTTCGTCCGATGCTCGACGTCGACGTCCTTAGTCCCTTCATCCTCTGGCCGGTCGGCATCGCGCTTGGCGGTTTGTTGTTCCTCGAGGTTGCAAAACGCAGCTTGCGGGTGGATCGTGCCCCCCGCGGCTTCGATGAGAGATCAAACGCTCCCCCCGCCCGGCGATAGCGCCCTGGCCGAGCCGGCCCCTAGAAGCTCAACGAATATTTGCTGGGAACGCGCGCGACTGGTCCATCCCGTCGGCCAATTACAACCGGACCCGATACGAGGCCATAGTGATGGTCAGCATCCGCGTGATTGGCGAAGACGACACCATCGTCTTCGCCAGCGGCCAGGCCGAGTTCGCCACGGGCGTCGCGGGAATTTAACGGCAATGGCCCCGTGGCGCGCCCGCGCGCCGACCGCGGTCTTAGACGCTTCTCACGCTTCAGGTGGGCTTTGTCGCGCCGGTGCCGAGCCATGAATGCGCGGCGAACGAGACTTCTGTCTTGGCGAGCAGCCGATAGACAATGACGACGTGAATGAAAAACAGGCTCGGGACCAGAAAGCCCGGAATCATGAGCCAAGGCAAAGTGGTCATGATCGCGCTCGTCGGCGGCCCGGGAAACGCCTCAAGCGGACCCGGCGCGGACAAAGCGCCCAGCGCGATCGCGTTCACTAGGTCCGCGGCGCCCAAGACATTCCATAGCAACGCCAGCATTCGAACGCGCGCGCCGAACCGGACGAGCGCCCAGGCGAGCGGCGCGGCGGCGACGCCGGTGATAATGTCGCCCCAGCCGGCGCTGGGAGCGAATGGCGCGGGAAGCCTCCCCGCCGCGTAGAGAGCCACGAAAATCACGCCGAGGATGCGGATCGTGTTGATCGCAACCAGCGCGGGCAAAGGCGTGGCCAGCAGCGCCGCCCGAATCGGCCCAAAGGCAAAGAAGACGCAAACGAGCGCCACGACCGGCAAAACAACGGTGAGGCCGAGAGCCGGAACGCCAAGCCCGCGGGCGGGATCGAGCGCGGCGCCCGCGCCGATCGCAACCACAAGGACGAACCAGGCCGTGAGAACGGCGGCGATCGTCGCGCGCCCGCGCGGCGTCTCCGCCATTGTGTAAGCCAGAAATCCGATGACGAGCGAGGCGCTAGCGGTCAATCCGATCGTCGAGAGAATTTCGAACATGACGCTTCTCCTTTCAGTGTAGATACACCTGTATGCCAAAATTTTACTGCGGCCCCGACGGCGGGTTCGCCGCCAAGACCGCGTCCTGCGCCTTCTTCCAGAACGGGAAGGCGCGGCGGGCCGCCTCTTCACCGATCGACGTGATCGCGACTTTATGGACGCGGCGGTCCTCGCCCTCGTCGACCCGGACGAGGCCGTCTCGAAGGAGCGGACGCAGGTTGCGGGTCAGCGTCGTCCGCTCAAGCCCAAGGAAATCGGCGAGCCGGGTAGTGGGGAGTGGGCCGGTCTGAACGAGCGTCGCCAGCAGGTTGAACTGCGTGCTCCGCAGGCCCGACCTGCGCATCGCCTTTTCGAAGGCGCGGGTCAGCTCCCGGCTTCGGCGGCGCGCGGCGGTGCAGACGCATTGCCGGCAGGCGACGAAGTCCACTTCTTCACGTTTCATGTTACGTGTGTGTACACGTTTTACGCGTGCCGTCAAGGCTGAAGGGCGCGTGTGCCGTGCGACGGCCCTTAGAGTTTCTCCGTCATGGGTCGGGCCCAACCCGACCGTCCACGGACTCTCCGCAGCAAAAAGATTGGCCAGCTCTGATGTTGTGTACGGGCCTAGAAAAAAAAATGAGCACAATTATCCACTGTATTTCCCGCAGGCCGCCACAAACCCACAAACGCCGTATTGCTATCCTGATGACGCGATTCGATAATTTAGGAAGTGGATCAGGGAATATTACATACCCCAGAAAATGCCTGAGTATCTAAGCAGGAAAATTCAAGATGGCCAGATTAGCGGGCCAGCAGCGGCCAAGGCGCTGGATGCGTTTGCGCCCCGCCGCATTACAAGAGCAAGCTAAAGCATCATGGCACGCGGCGATTTATTTCGCCGCATTGCCTCTACCAATTGATCGCAACATTCTGTTATTGTATCTCTTCTGTGTGAAATCTAAATAGTGACGTTGCGTCTCCGCTGTCATGGCTGGCCTTGACTAGACAAGCCCGGCCACGGCGGCGGGCCCTTAGGGTCACAGCCAGACGCCGGTTGGGCTATGGGTCGACAACAATTGATTGCAGAAAATCAGAAATAGGGCTAAGCTTGCCCGATGAGCAAGTCCACCCTTTTATATGCCAAAATGGTAAGCTCGCGTCTCCGCGTGGCGAATGCCAGGGACAAACCGAGAGGAAAAATTTTCTAGAGGTAATCCCGCGTAACCAATTGATAAGTCACAATTCGGACGAGAGAATCCAAGGAAATCCAAGGAAATCCAAGACCAGAAAATAGGGAAATTCGCTGCGAAACCGCCCGGGCCCAAGAAAACCCAAACCTACCGCGCGCGCTCCCAGCCGCCCTCGTCACTCTCCCGCCAATAACTGATCGCGCGGCCCTGGTCCTTGAGCCGCCGCCACTCGCTCCGCGCGAGGGCAAGGGCCGCCTCGTCGCGTCCGTCGAACAGGATAACCACGAGGTCAAACGCGTCGTCGGCGTCTCCGGTATCAGCGCCGGAAAGCCTGACCAGCATGGTCGCAGCGTTGGAGTTCTCGAGTTCGGTGGTCAGAAAGACCGGCTGGCTCATCGGATCGCCGTCGCCGGCCGCGCCATGCGGCAGAAAACTCGCGTCGTCGTAGGTCCATAACCGCTCATTGAGCGCGGCGACCATTTCATCGGATGAGGCGCGGACGAGGACTCGTCGACCTTCGTCGAGCGCATGCTCGAGCAACGTCGGCAGAGCCTCATCCACTCGTCGCCGCTCGAGATGGTAAAAGCGGATCTCAGTCACTGGCCCGCTGGGCCGACAATGACGAAGGTGCGGTCGGAGCCGGTCGCCATCATGCCGAGGCTCACGCCGCCAGGTTCATGCTCCTCAGTCTTGCCTGCGACATAGACGTCGCCGCGCTGGCGCGACGCCGCGAGATACTCCCCCGCATCCGCGCTCATAGCGCGCAGGACACTGCGACTCTTGGCCCCGTCCCAGCCCAGCGCCGCCTTCAGAGCCGCCGCCTGGAAGCGCTCGAAATTTGTGGTCGTGCGGGCGTTGGCGGGTTCGCCGATGCGCGCCTCGAAACGCACGAATTGATCGCCGCGACAGCTGAGGGTCGCGTCCACGTCCACCCTTGTCGTGATGTCGAAGACATTCGAATCGGAGCGCGTCCGGGACACGACGACGGCGCGCCCGAACTCGACCTGCATGTCGCTGGCTTCGGTTCGCAGGGCGCTGGAAAAGGCGTCGCATCCGGCGATTGCCCATGCAGGCTCAAGTGACGCGAACCAGGCGGCGGCAAGCGCGAAGATCGTGGACAGAATCCGCATCCTGACCCCTCCGCCCGACTTTCCAATCCATTCGTCAACGAGAAGCTAATCTTCGTAGGAGTTGGCTATGAGACGGTTGAGAAGACGCACGCCCCAGCCCGAACCCCACGATTGATTGATGTCGGAGGGCGGCGAACCCATCGCCGTGCCTGCGACATCGATATGCGCCCACGGCGTCTCCTTGACGAATCGCTGCAGGAACTGCGCGGCGGTGATCGAGCCGCCGTGACGGCCTCCGGTATTCTTCATGTCGGCGAACTTGGAATCGATCAGTTTATCATAGGCCGCGCCGAGCGGCAGACGCCAGACCTTCTCACCGGTCGCTTCGCCCGCCGCCCTGAGCCGCTCGGCGAGCTCGTCGTTATTGGAGAACAGTCCAGCCACGTCATTGCCCAGCGCGACAATGATGGCGCCCGTCAGCGTCGCAAGATCGATAATCGCCCGGGGGGAATAGGTCTCCTGGGCATACCAGAGCGCGTCGGACAGAACGAGCCGGCCTTCGGCGTCCGTGTTGACGATCTCGATTGTCTGGCCCGACATGGAGGTGATTATGTCACCCGGCCGGATCGCATCGCCGTCGGGCATGTTCTCGACCAGGCCGACGATGCCGACCACGTTGATTTTCGCTTTGCGCGCGGCCAGCGCGAGCATGAGCCCGACAACGCAGGCCGCCCCGCCCATGTCGCCCTTCATGTCTTCCATACCGGCCGAGGGCTTGATCGAGATGCCACCCGAATCAAAACAAACTCCTTTGCCGACAACCGCAATCGGCTTCGTTCGCTTCGAACGCGCGCCATTCCATCGCATCGCCACCAGCCGGCTTTCGCGCGCCGATCCTCGCCCCACCGCGAGCAGCGCATTCATCCCTAGTTTGCCCATCGCCTTCTCGTCGAGGATGTCCACGTCGACGCCGAGTTTTTCCAGCGCTTTGGCGCGGTCGGCGAATTCGAGAGGAAAGAGGACGTTAGGCGGCTCGTTGACCAGATTGCGGGCAAGCTCGACGCCTTCCGCGATGGCGAAGCGTTCCTGCCCAGCCACGCGCGCGGCTGCGGCGTCGCCCGAGCCGATTACAAAGTGTGGCGCCTCGGCGCCATTGTCCTCCGATTCCTTCTTGCGCGTCTTGTATTTGTCGAACCGGTAGCCGCGCAGGCGAAGGCCGAGCGCAAAATCGGCTGCCGCCGACCCGACCCACGTTCCTGAAGGCGCCTCGAATGCGACTTCGACGCGCTTCGCGCCGGTCACTTTGCCGAAGGTGAATCCGCCGAGTGTAATGAAGTCGATCGGCGCGTTGTCCTTGCCGGGAGAGACGCCCACAACCACCAGCCGAGACGCGTCGAGGCCAACCGGCGCCAGGATGTCGAGCGCAGTGCGCTGGGTGGCGCGAAAGTTTGCCGCCTTCGCCGCGGCGCGGATGAGCGGTTCGAGATCGCCGAACTCGGCCGTCACGGCGGCGGCCGGCTTCATGTCGGCGCCAACGAAAATCACGAGCGCGCTGCCTTTAGGCGCCGAAAGGGACCCAAAGGCGATCTTGACGGCTCCGCTCATGACCAACGGCTATCCCATCTTCTGATTTAAGGACTTCGGACCAACCGACGCGGCGTCGCTGGCGGACGCCGACATATCAGGGGGTTTCCTGCGCTCGTCAATAAGCCGCCGCGATTGGGCGGCATATTTCAACCGGTTAGGATCTCACGCCGGCATGGGAGCGAGTCGCCTTGCAACGAGAAGACGCATCGGGCAAGCGCAACGGGCGGATGGGCGCCCCCTGACGCGTTGGTCGTTCACTTTCCAGACGATACGGCGGCGATGATCCAGATTGAGCGTTACCTGCTTAGGACGGCGACCACGGCCTGCGTCTCAGGCCTGGTGGTTCTCACTGGCGTTGTCTGGGTGACCCAGGCCCTGCGGCAGATCGACCTGATCACAAGCAAGGGCCAGACCATTTTGTTATTTCTCTTGATCACCGCGCTTGCGCTGCCCTCGCTCGTGGCTTTCATCGCGCCCGTGGCGCTGTTTGCAGGTGTTCTTTATACCCTCAACAAGCTCAATGGTGACAGCGAGCTCGTCGTCATGGCCGCTTCAGGCATGTCGCCTGCCCGGCTGTTGCGCCCTATGGCGCTGCTCTCCGGCATTGTATTTGCGGCCGTGGCCGTCCTCTATATCCAGGTTCAGCCTTGGAGTTTCGGCGCGATCGAGACTCTGACGACCTTCGTTCGCGCCGATTTCATCGCCAACTTCGCCCGTCCAGGCGCTTTCTCCCAACTGGAATCGGGGTTCGTATTTCACTTTCGCGAGCGCACGCCCGACGGCGCTCTTCACGGAGTGTTTATGCAGGACCAACGTGATCCGACGCGGGTCACAACGTATATCGCTGAAGGCGGAAAAACGATCGATCGGGACGGAGCGAGTTATCTCCAGCTATCCAAGGGCGTCATGTTGCGGCCTCAGTCAGCCAGCGACTCGGCGATGGTGACTTTTGATGACTACACCATCGATTTGTCACAGTTCGCGCACGCGGTCGGCGCGATGAAAAGGCCGCGCGAACGATCGACTGCGCAACTGATGGCGCCGGACGCCAAGGATCGGGCGGATCCGGCCCTATCTGGTCATATTCGCAGCGAACTGCTCGACCGCCTGGCGAGCCCGGTCTACGCTCTCGCCGGCGGTCTCATCGCTTTCGCGGCGCTTGGAGAGGCGCGCACCACCCGTCAGGGTCGAGGGGTTGCGATCGGAGGAGCGGTTCTCGCATTCGCCGGCGTGCGTATGCTCGGGATTGCGGCCACGACCCTCGCAATCGGCGTGCCGTCCGCAGCTGTCTTCGTGTGGACGGTTCCAGTCGCCGCTTGTCTAGGCGCCTTGGTGGTGATCTTTCGGCGGGCAATTCTGGCGCTCGTCCAGCCGCTCGCAAGGTTTCCTGCGTGATCGGCCGGACGCTGTCGTTCTACCTTGCCGGCCGCTTTGCGCGCACGGTCATCGCCGCGTTCATGCTGGTCTTCGTCCTGATCTACGCCGTCGATCTGGTGGAACTACTGAGGCGCTCGGGCGATTCCCAGCGCGCGACCGGGATCATGATGGCGGGCTTGTCGTTCCTGCGGACGCCCACGGTCGCCGAACAGGCGTTGCCGTTTGCGGTTCTGTTCGGCTCGATGATCGCGTTCCTAAATTTGTCACGCAAAATGGAGTTGGTCGTGGCGCGCGCGGCGGGGCTATCCGTCTGGCAATTCCTGACGCCGCCGCTCGCCGTGATCGTCCTCATCGGGGTGTTCTCCGTCATTGCTTACAATCCAGCATCGACGTGGATGAAAGAGAGATCGGACCAGATCGAGAGCAGCATATTCGGCGGCCCGGCATCGGGCGCGATCGGGATATGGATTCGACAGAAGAGCGTGGACGGCCAAGCGGTCATTCGCGCCATTGGAAGGAGCGGGGGCGGGAATGAGTTCAACGGGATCGAGGTCTTCAACTTCGACGAAAAGGGTAATTTCGTCGAACGGCTCGAGGCCGCCTCAGGCGAGCTGCGCGAGGGTTATTGGGTGTTGCATGACGTTGTGTCGGTGACCCCGGGTTTCGAAGCCCTGAAGGTGTCCACCTACCTGTTGGCCACGAACCTTGATCGCCGGGAGGTCGCCCAGGCGTTCGTCTCGCCGGAAACTGTCTCTTTTTGGCGCCTGCCGGCGCTCGCTGAGCAGACCGCCCGCGCGGGATTGGACCCAACCGCCTATCTTCTGAAATATCAGGAACTTCTGGCGCGTCCGCTGATGCTGGCGGCGATGGTGCTGGTGGCTGCATGCTTTTCGTTAAGATTCTTCCGAATGGGTGGGATCGAGTATATGGTTTCCGGTGGCGTCGTGGCGGGGTTCGTGCTTTATGTGGCCACCAAAGTGGTCAGCGATCTTGGGGGAGCCGGATTCCTCAACGCCTCCGTTGCAGGGTGGTCGCCCGGGATCGTTGGTTGCATGTTTGGCGTGTATGTGCTGCTGCAGCAAGAGGATGGTTGATGGGGTTTTCCGTCAGCTTTCCCTTTGAGTTGAATTCCCGCCGGAAATGGACCGCAAGGGTCGCGCTGTCGTTCGCGATCGCGGCGGTTGCGGCCTGGGCGCAATTGTCTGCCGCACCGGCCGCTGCACAAGCGCCTCCCGCCCCTCAGTCCACCGAAGCGAAGCCGCAGGATAAGCTGGTCATCGATGCGGACGAACTCGTCTACGACAAGGACAAGAACACCGTCACGGCCGAAGGCTCAGTTCAACTCTTCTATCAAGGTCGCGTGCTTCAGGCCGACCGTGTAGTTTATGACCGCGCCTCCAAGCGTGTTTACGCGGAAGGCCATGCCAAGATGACGGACGAGCATGGCAATGTCGTCTACGGGAGCCGGTTCGCGCTCAGCGACGATTTTGCCAACGGTTTCATGGAGAGCGTCCAGGTCCTGACGGCCGACAAGACACGCTTTAGCTCGCCGCGGGTGGAACGCTCGGGTGGCGACATAACAGTGTTGGAGAAATCGGCTTACACCGCCTGCGAACCGTGTAAGGACCACCCTGAACGGCCGCCATTCTGGCAGGTGAAAGCGACTAAGATCATCGAAAACCAAACGACACACACGATCTACTACGAGGACGCCCAACTTCAGTTCTGGGGCTTTCCCGTCTTTTACATGCCCTACTTTTCCTCGCCGGACGCAACCGTCAACAAGCAAACTGGCCTCTTGGCGCCGGCGCTGGTTTCCGGCGCCTACCTCGGCACAGGCATCAGCTTGCCCTATTTCATCAATCTGGCGCCCAATTACGACCTGACCCTCACTCCAACCTTCCTCTCGAAGCAGGGATTGTTGGGAGAGGCCGACTGGCGTCAGCGGCTCTCCAATGGCACGTACAGCATCCGTGCGATCGGGATCGACCAGGAGCAGCCGGGAGCCTTCCCGGCCTTTCCCTATGGCGCGGGAGACACGCGACTGCGAGGCGCGATTCAAAGCAACGGGAACTTTTTCCTGAACGACATGTGGCAGTTCGGCTGGAATGGCACATGGATGAGCGACAAATTCTTCCTTAACGACTACCGGCTTCAAGGCATCAACTTCGACAATTTCTATTTCCAGGACATCATCTCGTCGATCTACCTGCGCGGTCAGGCCGCCCAGAGCTTCTTTGACCTCAGCGTCTATCATTTCGAGGGCACGACGGCGAGCGACGACAATCGCACGCTGCCCGTCGCCGTCCCGGTCTTCGACTACAATCGGGTGATCAACGTTCCCGCCGACCGCACCAACGGGCTCGGGGGCGAACTGACCGTTGACGCCAACGTCGCCAATGTCGACCAGACGAACGCTGCGTTCCAGTCGACAGGCCTTCAAACCTTCGACAACGCGTTTCACCTCTATAACGTCTGCGAGACGCAGGTCGGAAATACGCTCGTCAATACGTTATGTCCCGGGCAAGTGCATGTTGCGGGGGATCGCCGGCGATTACACGCGGGCGTCGGGACAAGTCTCTTGGCAGCGGGGCTACATTGATCCCATCGGCGAGGTATGGAAGCCGTTCCTCTTCGCACGCCTTGACGGCGAGGCGACCGAACTCAATGAAACCGGATCGATCACCTACGCCAGCGGGTTCGGCACGAGCACGGTCGCCAATTCGAGCCAGGCCGCCTTCTTTTCCGGCTCGAGCCAGGGTGCCTTCGCGCGCTATATGGCGGGCGCGGGCCTCGAGTACCGCTTTCCGTTTACGTCCACGTCGTCGTGGGGGACACAGACGATCACGCCGATCGCTCAGTTCATCGCGCGGCCGAGCGAGATCATTGCCGAGAATCCAGCCCAATGAAGATTCGCAGAGCCTCGTTTTCGACGACACGAACCTGTTCGCCTGGAACAAGTTCTCCGGCTATGATCGGGTCGAAGGCGGCACGCGACTTAACTACGGATTCCAATATGCTGCCGATTTCGCCAACGGGGGCCACGCCAACTTCGTCGGCGGGGAATCGATCCAGGTCGCCGGGCAGAATTCCTACACCCTCTATGATCCCACAAATACGGGGCTCGAATCCGGTCTCGACAAGAAGTACTCGAACTTCGTGTTCGGCGAGACGCTGCAGCCGTCCTCGGCCCCAATTGCGCTCATGAGCAAACAGCAATTCGACAGCTCGACCCTGCAGCTCGACCGCTTCGACGGGATCGCCAGAGCAAGCTACGCCGGCGTCAGCGGCACCGTCGATTACGCACTTTACGCCGCCCAACCAGCCCTCGGCTTCGAATTTCCGCGCGAGGGCTTGACCGGGAGCCTCGCCTACACCTTTCAGAATCGCTGGTCATTCGACGGGTCGCTCGTCGTCGACATGTCGCGCCACTACTACGACACCCTGGGACAGACGACCCCGATCTTCAATCCGATCGGCTATTCGTTCGGCGTCGGCTACAAGGACGAATGCACGACGCTCACCGTCAGGTATTCGTCCAGCGTCAGCCAGCCCGGAGCCTTCACCTCGCTTCCGAGCGGTATCGTTACGGTGAATCCCGTAACACGCAGTCAGACGCTGATGATTTCAGCTCGTGCTGCGCACGCTCGGCGATGTGAAGACGAACGTCGGCCTCTGATCGTCGCCAGACCGGCGAATCCGCCTTGGAGCCTCGAGCATGACCGGCGACATCACGCCGCTGGCGATGACTATGGGCGATCCGGCGGGTATCGGCCCGGAACTGGCGTTGGCCGCTTGGCGCGACCGATCTGCAAGCGCGCCGTTCGTCGTTTTCGCGGCGCCCGGCGTGCTCGCCGCCGCCGCCAAGCGCATTGGTCTTACCGCGCCGATCATCGAGACCGATCCGGCAGGGGCTCGAGCCGCATTCTCGACTGGCCTGCCCGTCGTCCCGCTGAGAAACGCAGTTGAAGACGCGCCCGGCCGCCCCAGCGTCGCCAACGCCCCGGCGACGATTGAATTGATCGAGCGCGCAGTCGAAGCAGTCCATCAAGGTGCGGCGCGCGCGGTGGTGACCAACCCCATCGCCAAGGCCGTGCTCTATGACGCCGGCTTCAAGCACCCCGGCCACACCGAATATCTCGGCGCGCTCGCAGATGCCTGGGGCGCGCCAGCCTTTCCGGTGATGATGATCTGGTCGGAGACCTTGGCGGTCGTCCCGGTCACCATCCATATTCCGCTCGCCGACGCCCCGAGGGCGCTGACCGCCGACCTTATCATCAGGACCGCGCGCATAGTCGCCCGCGACCTCACCGCCCGCTTCCGCGTGTCGCGGCCGCGTCTCGCCGTCGCCGGCCTTAATCCGCACGCAGGCGAGGGCGGAGCGATGGGGCGCGAGGAGATCGCCATCATAAGGCCGGCGATCGAGGCGCTGCAGGCCGAGGGAATCGACGTCGTCGGGCCCCTCCCCGCCGATACGATGTTCCACCCCAAAGCGCGGGCGCGCTACGACGTGGCGCTCACGATGTACCACGACCAGGGCCTGATCCCGGTCAAGACCCTCGCCTTCGACGAAGGCGTGAACGTCACCCTTGGCCTGCCATTTGTGCGCACCTCTCCCGATCATGGAACGGCGTTTGACATCGCCGGCAAAGGGCTCGCCAATCCGGCGAGCCTCATCGCGGCGCTCAAGCTCGCCGACCGATTGACACGATGAGCCTTGCCGCGGACGGGCTGCCGCCGCTGCGCGACGTGGTCGCGGCTCATCGGCTTAGCGCCCGCAAGGCGCTTGGCCAGAATTTCCTCTTCGACCTCAACCTCACCCGAAAGATCGCCCGCTCCGCAGGGCCGCTCGCCGGCGTCGCGGTCGTCGAAGTGGGCCCCGGCCCGGGCGGGCTCACGCGCGCGCTGATCACTGAGGGGGCCGAGACGGTGATCGCCATCGAGCGCGACGCCCGGGCGCTCGGCGCGCTCGCCGAGATCGAGGCGCATTGGCCGGGACGGCTCGAGGTCATTGAAGGCGACGCGCTCAGCATCGCGCCTCAAGCTCTCATCGCCAAGGCAGGCGCGAGGCCGCTTCGCATCGTCGCCAACCTGCCCTACAACATCGCGACCGCGCTCTTGACCCGATGGCTCGAGGCCGAGCCGTGGCCGCCGTTCTATGACTGCCTCACGCTCATGTTCCAGCGCGAAGTGGCTGAGCGAATCGTCGCGACACCAACCAACCGCGCCGATTATGGGCGGCTTGCCGTGCTGGCGGGATGGCGGACTGAGGCGCGCATCCTGTTCGACGTTCCGGCCGCCGCCTTCGTCCCGGCGCCGAAGGTCACCTCGAGCGTGGTCGAGCTCGTTCCGCGGGCGAGGCCGGAGCCTTGCAACCCCGCGATCCTGTCGGCGCTCGCCCAGGCCGCCTTCGGCCAGCGGCGCAAGATGCTGCGCCAGTCGCTGAAGGGCTTCGCCGCCGCCCGCGGGCTCGACCTTCCTGCCCTCATCGCCGCCGCCGGCCTCGAGCCGACCATGCGGGCGGAGGAGGTCGAAGTCGCAGGCTTCGTGGCCCTGGCCCGGGCCGCGATCGAGACGGCGGGGTAACAACATAGATATATAGTATTATAACCACGAAGGGCACAAAGTCTGGGCAAATAACCGCCAATAAACGCGAATAAATGAGAGTAAACGCTAGTAAAATGGCTGACGTTTACTAGCGTTTATCTTTTTCGAATCGAGCCTTTTCAATAGGTTACGAGCGAAGGAAATAAAAAAATTGTCCTGTCTTCATGCTCGGCGAACCGCACGATCTCCCGCCCTTGGCCTGGACGCCTCGCAAACACATACCTTTCCTCGGAGCGGCCGCGCCGGCTGCTGGGTTCGATCGGGTCATTGGATAAAGGTATAGCACGCATTCTGGTTTTCGTAAAGAGAAAGCAGGCGCTTGGCTGCTCAGCGATCCCTTTGCGGTTGCGCCTCCCAGGCTCGAGCGTCAAGCCTGGCGTGACGCCACAGGGCCGCCGCCCCCATCTCGTGGGCCGCGCGGGCATAGGCGCCGCGACGATATCCGGCAAAGCCCAAACTCACGAAGCCGATCAGCAGCATTGCCCAGGTCGAGGGCTCGGGCACGGGCAGGCCCATGGCGCTGAGCGCAGCGTCCGCGACCAGAAGATGCCCTGCGGCGGTCGGATGGACATCGTCCCAGAAAAGGTAGGTGTCTTGCACTGCGGGGAGTGTGGAGCAGACCGACCCGCCGCCTGCGTATCCGGTGAAGCCACCCGTCCAGCAGGGAGCCGTGACGTTGGAGAAGCCAAATGCGCTTGGATCTTGCGCCACCTGGTCAATCAGGGCGTAGGTATTGAGATCGAATACCGTGAGCCCGGCGGTCTCGACCGGCGCCAAGGCGAGCAGCACCTGCTGGTCGAAATAGGCCGAAAGGGCGCTGGCCTCCGCGGAAGCGGCCTGACCGAGTGTGGTAATTCCTGGCGTTACGCCAAGGTCCGGCACGTCGAACAGCACCAGGTCCTTCGCGCCCTTAGCCTCCAGGTCGCTCGCCTCCGACGCCACTACCTGAGCGGCATCGTAGGCGACGCCCTCGGCTTGCGCCGGCGACAGTCCGGCGTTGAGAATAGCGAACAGATCATTGGCGCCGATCGAAAACGTGTAGAGGGCGTTCGACGGCGCACTGGCGTGGGTCGAAAAGAACAAGTCGACCTGTTGCTCGAGATTGGGGACGAGCGAATAGTTCGTGGAGGCCAATCCGGTCGTCGCGTGGCCGAAGGCGTAGTCCGTGCCCCCAGCGAGGCTTGGGGTCAGCGCCGGAAGGCCCAGCCTCGCGGCGAGGTCCTGCACCCAGACTGGCCCGTTGCTGAATTGGCCGTCGACATAAGGGGTGGCCGGCTCAGCTCCGCTTGTCCCAAGGTACACGCTGCCCACGTCCGACAGGCTGTCGCCGAACACATACATGGCGGAGAAGTCAGCGGCTTGCGCGGCCGAGACGCCGACGAGCGCGGCCGAGCCGCAGGCGGCGAGCGCGAAAGCCGCGCCCGAAAAGAATCTGCAAGTCATTTTGGACGTCTCCCCTGTCGCGCCCCGTGTGCGTCGGCCCGACCACGTCATGGTGACGTGGGGAAGCAATAAGTCAAGTCGGAGGCGTGGACGATGTAAACTGTCGCCAGCGGGGGACGGAGCCGCAGCGCGCGGTCGGTCGGAGCAAAAGCGGCGCCTGTCCCCGCCGATTATTCAACCAGACGGTTGACTTTCAAAAAACGGCCGCGTACATTCAACCACATGGTTGAATTAGAGGCGCCCGAACTCGGTCCCGTCTTTCATGCGCTAAGCGATTCCACGCGCCGGCGGATGCTTCTGGAGCTCGCCTCCGGCGAGCAGACCGTGGGCCAGCTCGCTCAGCCCTTCGCCATCTCGCTCGCGGCGGCCTCGAAGCACATCAAAGTCCTGGAAAGCGCTGGATTGATCCAGCGCGAGGTGCGCGGACGCGCCCACATGTGTCGTCTTGATCCGGGACCGCTCGAAAGCGCGCACGAGTGGCTGAGCTTCTACGAGCGCTTCTGGACTGCACGGCTCGATGTGCTCGATCGGCTCCTCCGCAAGGAGGACGAGCAAAAATCCACGACCCGCAAACAAGGAGACGAAAAATGAACGACCGCGCGAAAGTCGACGCCTATGGCGCACTGAGCGAGCCGTCCACGCTGACCATCCAGCGCATGTTGCCGGGCCCGATCGAGCGGGTCTGGGCCTATCTCACCGACAGCGACCTGCGCCGCAAGTGGCTGGCGGCCGGGCATATGGAGATGAAGGTCGGCGCGCCGTTCGAGCTCGTCTGGCGAAACAGCGAGCTCACAGATCCGCCGGGTGCGCGGCCGGAAGGCTTCGGCGAGGAGCACCGGATGGAGAGCCGGATCACCGAGCTCGATCCGCCGCGCAAACTCGTCTTCACCTGGGGAAAGGAGGACAGCGACGTTTCGTTCGAGCTCGAGCCGAGGGGCGAGCGGGTGCTACTGACCGTTATCCACCGCCGCCTGCCCACCCGCGGCATGATGGTCGGCGTCAGCACCGGCTGGCATGCGCATCTCGACATGCTGGTCGCGCGCCTCAACGGCGAGATGTCGGAGCCCTTCTGGGACCGGTTCAGTCGCCTGAGAGCCGAATACGACCAGCGCATCCCGCAGTGACGAATGCGTCATCGCCAGGAGGCCAAAGGCCGACGTAGCGATCCAGAGATCATAGGGCACTGCGCTTCATCCCCTGGATAGCTTCGCGTTCGGGCGCGATGACGACGATGGTTCGACCAAATCGCAAAGGTTCAAACGAACCGGAGGTTAATCCATGCACAATCAAGTCGTTTCGCGCGATGAATGGCTGAACGCCCGGCTCGCGCTGCTCAAAAGTGAGAAAGAACTGACCCGGCTCAGCGACGAAGTCGCTAAGCGGCGTCAGGAGCTGCCGTGGGTCCGGGTCGACAAGACTTATCGGTTCGACACCGATGAGGGGACCGCGACGCTGAAGGACCTTTTCGGCGGCCGCTCGCAGCTCCTCGTCTACCACTTCATGTTCGGACCCGATTACAAGGCGGGCTGTCCGTCCTGCTCGATGATAGCCGACGGGTTTAATGGCTTCGCCGTGCATCTCGCGAACCACGATCTCGCGCTTTGGGCCGTGTCGCGTGGGCCGCTCGCCAAGCTGCAAGAGTACAAGCGGCGGATGGGGTGGACATTCCCCTGGGCCTCCTCGTTCGGCGACGACTTCAACTTCGATTTCAACGTCTCCATCACCGAGGAGCAGCAGAGCAAAAGCGGCGTCGAGTACAATTATCGGCGCGGCGACCATCCGCTGACCGCAGCGCAGGTTCCCGAGCCCGTCGCCCGGTTCGCGGCGACATGCGGAACGGACGGGCGCACATACATGCGCGATCGGCCCGGCATGAGCGCCTTTGCATTGCAAGACGGCGTCGTCTGCCACACTTATTCGACTTACGCGCGCGGACTCGACGGATTGTGGGGCGCGTATCAATGGCTCGACCGCGCTCCCAAGGGTCGCAATGAGAACGGCATCTGGTGGCGCCGTCACGATGAATATGGCGCTCCCCCCATCAATCCATTCGGCAAGCAGGAGGTTAGCGATGGATATTCCCTCGATCGTTTCGCGACAGGACTGGGACGCTGCGCGTCAGCAATTGCTCGTGAAGGAGAAGGCCGTGATGCGCGCCCATGACGCGCTCGCCGCCGAACGTCGGCACATGCCGTGGATGGCTGTCGACAAGGCCTACGAGTTCGTCGGGCCGAAAGGCAAGGCGAGCCTCATCGACCTGTTCGAAGGCCGCCGTCAGCTGATCGTCTACCGCGCCTTCTTCGAACCGGGCGTGTTCGGTTGGCCCGACCATGCCTGCCGCGGCTGCTCGTTGGGCGCCGATCAGGTCTCGAATCTCGCGCATTTGAACGCCCGCGACACGACGCTGGCCTATGCCTCTCGCGCGCCGCAGGCGGACATCGCGCGGCTCAAGGCGCGGATGGGCTGGCGGATGCCGTGGTACACGATCACCGATAGCTTCGACGCAGACTTCGGCGTCGACGAATGGCACGGCCACAACATCTTCTTCCGCGACGGCGACAGGGTCTTCCGCACTTATTTCATCAACAATCGCGGCGACGAGGCGATGGGCACGGTCTGGAACTATCTCGACGCGACGCCGCTCGGGCGCCAGGAATTATGGGAGGATTCGCCGGACGGCTATCCCCAGACGCCGCCTTACAAATGGTGGAACTGGCACGACAATTACGAAGCGGAAAAGTCGGTCGATCCGCAATGGGCCAAGGTGTCGGACGCGGGCGAGGCGGCGTTCCGAATCAAGGAGACGGGCGCACAACGATGAGCGCGATTTCGATCGGCGGCGGGAGCCACGGCGCTGGCGTTGCCCGCGCCGCGGCCGAGTGGCTCGGCCTGGCCGCCACGCCAACCTTCGCTACGATGGCGCTCGTGGCCGCGGCGCTTGGCGGCGCAGAGCCGCTCTGCTCGGCGCATGGCTCGCTCATCGGCGGAATGGCGCCGATGTATCTGCTCATGAGCGCCTTTCATGCGGGCCCGTGGCTCAGGCTGATCTCGGGGCGAAGGAACTGACGGAAATCCATCTTGGCGCCATTCCCGCCAAGCGGGAATCCAGGCGCCTCAACCGGAGCCCGACTGTTGTGCTGGATTCCCGATCGGCTGCCGCGCAGGCGTCGGGAATGACAAGCCAAGAAGACCGGGCCTCACACCCAGTCAAGCGAGGCAAGCAGCCTCTCGAGCCACGTCGCGTCTACGCCAGCCAATCGGACAAGGGCGAGATCGTGTTCGGCGGCGGACTCGACCGCATCCCTTCTTATGGACAGCGCGGCTCGCCGCCGATGCAGGAACTTGTCCTCGCCGGCTTGCTCGAAATGATCCCAGCCTTCGGCCAACTCAAGCTGATGCGCCAATGGGGCGGGATCGTCGACGTCGTTCCGGATTCCTCGCCCATTATCGGGCCTGCTTGGACGAAGGGAATCTTCCTCAATCGCGGCTGGGGAACCGGTGGCTTCAAGGCGATTCCCGCGGGCGGCACGCTGCTCGCACATCTGCTCGCGACCGGCACGCATCATGGGATCAGCCGGCCCTTCGATCTTTCGCGTTTTGCCTCGGGGCGCTTATCGACGAGGCCGCCGGCTCCGGCATCGCTCACTAAAAGGAGAACGCCATGTACATCGCCATGAATCGCTTCAAGGTCATGAAAGGCGCCGAGGGCGCGTTCGAAAATGTGTGGCTCTCGCGCGAGACCCATCTCGACCGCGTCCCGGGCTTCCTCGAGTTCCATCTGTTGCGCGGGCCCGAGCGCGACGATCGCGTGCTCTATTCGTCGCACACCGTCTGGGTGAGCAAAGACGCCTTCACCGCCTGGACGCAGTCCGAACATTTTCGCGCCGCCCATCGCAACGCCGGCGCCAACAAGCCGCTTTATCTCGGCCATCCCGAATTTGAGGGCTTCGAGGTCCTTCAAACGATCAAGAACGCGCGTGATGAGGCCGCCTGAAGGCGGCACATGCAAATCTTCCCCTGCCCGTTCTGCGGCCCGCGCGACGAAACCGAATTCCACTATGTCGGCGAACCGAAGGCGCGGCCCGAGCCGGCAGACGCGGTCAGCGACGCTGCGTGGGCGGACTATCTCTGGTTCAACGCCAACCCAAAAGGTGAAGCGCGCGAGATCTGGCTGCATCTCACCCGCATGGAGATGTTCGCCATGACGCGCGACATGTCTCTCAGCACGGTCATGGGCAGCGAAGCGCTGACGAGATCTGCGTCTTGACCAGCGGTCGCCTGCGAACTGGCCGCCAGGTCGATCGCGGACGGCCCCTCGCATTCACCTTCGGCGGCAAGCCCTACCTTGGCCTCGCCGGAGACAGCATCGCCTCGGCTTTGATGGCCAATGGCACCAGCGCTCATGCAAGCGACCTCCGCCGACCTCGCTTCTGGTTCGCCCTCGGCCGGCGTGCTTGTCTTTGGCCTGCGCGGCCTGCTCGTGCGGTCATTCTCCGGCTTCCGCGTGCATTTGGAGTCGCCGGTGCCGAGATGCAGAACGACGATGTCGAGGCAAGGCTTGACCGGCTCGCTCACTATTGCCTGCAGCGTGTAGGAATGAATCGGCAGCTTCACTCCGGCCTTGGACAGGAGTTGCGACGAATGACCGGCGACCGCGACTCCGACCGCTTGGGCGCGGATTTCGCCCAAAGGCGTTTCGACGCCGACGCACGCTCCGTTCTGCGCTATAAAACCGGTCACCTCGCAATTCTCGACAATGTCGACGCCGAGCCGGTCGAGCTCGCGCGACAACCCCTCATAGACCCGGAGCGCCAGATCATAGAGGGCGACCGATTCGGGATAGAAATAATTCGACCGCACGATGGCGGTGTTGCGGCCGGTATTGCCGCCGCCAAGCCAGCTCTTCTCGATCATGCAGACGCGTGGGCGCCTGTAAATCTTGGCGAGGTAATAGGCGGTTGCGAGCCCATGTCCGCCGCCGCCAATGATGACGAAATCATAGGCCGGCTTGGGTTTCGCCTTGCGCCAGGCGTGCGGCCAGCCCTTATGGCCGGCGAAGCCCTGCCGAACGAGAGCGAAGGCTGAATAGCGACTGCTCATGGCCGCCCGCGCGAGAGATCGAAATCCCGGTTGTGCGCGTGCCTCATCGCGTAGGCGCGGAAGGCGTCCACTTCCACTTCGCTCGGATCAACGCCGGTGAAGGCCTTGAGATAATGGGGCGTGAGACTGAGACGCGTCTCGATCGGCTCCCGGAGGTCGAGCGCATAATAGCCGATCTGCATGTAGTAGAGCGCCCGCGCCCGCACGAGAGCGTCCTCATCCTCATAACCGAAGCGCACGAACAGGGCTTTGACGGCCTCGGTCCGCAGCCGATCGGAGCGGTCGAGGGCCCGACGAACGCCCGATGAGCGGCGCGCCCATTCGCGCACGGCGAAATCGAGCCGCGGGCTGAAGATGGCTGAATTGACCCAGCAGCGAAAGACGTTGCAAACCGCTTGCGTGACGGTCGACGCCGGCTCTTGGGCCTCGGCGACGATCGAGCGCGTGTTGAGCCGGTCCCAACGGTCGAGCAGGGCGTCGAGCAGCTCGTCGCAATTCTTGAAATTCCAGTAGAAGCTCGACCTCGACACGCCGAGCCGTTCGCTTAAAGAGAGCACCGTGACGCGAACGACGCCCTCGACGGCGAGCACGCTCAGCGCAATGTCGAGTCAGTCGTCTCGGGTCGCCTTGACGTTGCTCGACTGCGCCGTCCGGTGAGACGGTGGGCCTGACGCGGAGGACCAGAGTGCGGAATTCGCCATCGTCAGCGTAGAGCCCGCGCTTGATTGGTCACGCGCGCATCGCCTTGCCGAGAGGATCGTATGGCGAGGGCGCGATGACGCGCGCTTCGCGCTCGGCGCCGACGATGTGCACGCTGAGCTTGGAGCCGATCTCGGCGGCTTCCGGCGAAACCAGGGCCATCGCCAGGCTCTTGTGCGTCGTATGGCCATAGCCGCCCGAGGTCACGAAGCCGACCAGGGCGCCCGATTGCCAGACCGGCTCGTAGCCGGTCGCGTCCGCGTCGGCCGCGTCGATCTCGAGCGTCACACGTTGACGTTCGGGCGGCGGCCCCTTGCTCTCGATGAGCGCCGCCTTGCGGCCGAGGAACTCGCCCTTGTCCCAGGCGATCCAGCGATCCATGCCGGTCGTGCGCGGCGTCCGATCCTGCGTGAATTCCGCCGACCAGATGCCAAAGCTCTTTTCGAGTCTCAGCGACAAAAGCGCGTTGTAGCCGTACTCCTTGACGCCGAGGTCGCGTCCGGCCTCTAGCAGAGTCCGGCGCAAGGCCCCGTGTTCGAGCGCGCGGCAGTTGATCTCGTAGCCGAGTTCCCCCGTCACGGAGAGCCGCGCGACCTTCGCCCGCACGAGGCCGATGTCAAGCGTCGCCGCGCCCATGAAGGGGAGGGCCGCGTTGGACACATCCTGATGCGTGACGCGCGCGAGCAGGTCGCGCGATTTCGGCCCCGACACCGAGAAGCCGATCACATCGTCGGAAATGTCGCGCACGCTCACGCCTTCTCGGGCATGGGCGGCGAACCAGCGCATGTGCCATTGACGAAGATAGTAGGAGCCCTCGATCCAGAATCTCCCTTCTCCCCAGTTGATGATGGTGAGGTCGCCCTTGAGCTTGCCCGTCTCGGACAGCATCGGGGCCAAGCGCGCGCGGCCAGCCTTGGGCAAGCGGGAGACCGTCATCCAGTCGAGCCAGCTTTCGGCCTCGGGGCCGGTCACTTCGTAGCGTGAGAAAGAAGCGATATCGAGCAGGCCGACGCCTTCGCGCACCATGCGGCATTCGCTGCCTGCGATGTCGAAGGCGTTCGAGCGCTTGAGAGTCGGCTTTTCTTCGAATCCCTTCGGCGCGAAATGGAGCGGGACCTCAAGCCCCCAGGAATTCCCCCAGCGACACCCTGCGGCCGTCATGGCGTCATAGGCCGGCGTCATCTTGAGCGCCCGCCCGGCCGGCAATTGTTCGTTGGGATAGGTCATGACGAAGCGGCGGGCGTAGAACTCGCCAGTCGTCTGCTTGATGTACTCGCGATTGGAGGCGAAGGGCCCGTACCGCGCGATGTCGAGGCCGTAGACGTCGGTCGACGCCTCGCCAAGGATCATCAGCTCCGCCAGCGACTTGCCGACGCCCCCGCCCTGGAGGAATCCCGCCATGACCCCGCAGGCGAGCCAATAGCCCGGCTTGCCAGCGACCGGGCCAATGAGCGGGTTGCCGTCAGGCGAGAAGGTGAACGCGCCGTTGACCCATTTGCGTATCCCCGCCGTCTGCAAAACCGGATAGCGGCGGTGAACGAGTTCGAGCTCGCCGGCGATGCGGTCGATGTTCTCCTGCAGGAGCTCAATGCCGTATTCCCATGGCGCGCCGTCCATCGACCAGTGCTGGGGATTGGTCTCGTAGATGCCGACCAGCATCCCCTTCTGATCCTGCCGCATGTAGGTGAATCCCTCGAGGTCCACGACCATCGGCAGTTCTTTGGTCAACCCGGCGATCTCGGGGATAGTCTCGGTCAGGAGGTAGTGGTGCTCCAACGGCGAGAGCGGAAGGTCGAGGCCGACCATCCGCCCGACCTGCTTCGCCCATAGACCCGCGGCGTTCACCACATGCTCGGCGTTGATTGCGCCCGCCTCGGTGACAACGTCCCACGAGGAGTCCGGGCGCTGCTTTAATTCCAGCACCCGATTGTGCTCGATCACGGTCGCGCCCCGTTTCTTGGCCGCGCCCGCGTAAGCCCACACTGTTCCTGTTGTGTCGACATAGCCTTCGCGGTCGGCCCACATCCCTCCGAGCACCCCATCCACATCGATGATGGGGCAGCGGGCCTTGATCTCCTCCGGCGCCACCAGGCGCACGTCATCAATCCCGATGGCCTGGAAGCGCCGGTAGGACGACTGCAGCCACTCCCAGCGCTCCGGCGCCGAGGCGACATGAATGCCGCCGGTCATGTGCATGCCGACCGGTTGGCCGGATTCGGCCTCGACCTCCTTCAGAAGGTCGATCGTATAGGCCTGGAGGAGCGCCATATTCGGGTTGGCGTTGAGAGCGTGAAAGCCGCCGGCCGCGTGCCAGGAGGAGCCAGCGGTCAGCACGGAGCGCTCCACCAGCGCGACATCGGTCCAGCCAAATTTGGTCAAATGGTAAAGAACGGAAGCCCCAACGACCCCGCCGCCGATGACGACGACGCGATAATGCGCATTCATTTGCGGGTCCTTGACTTAAACGCCTGTCATTCCGGCCGGGGAATTGTTTGGCTGGTCTAGACACCATTGTCCAAATGGCGGCGGCGTGGCTTATTTTGTCCGCGAGTGTGGCTTTTGTCGCCTTGTCCGGGGGGGCCGAATATGCGTATGCATGACTGTTTGCGTCGGTCGCAACAGATGGCTTTGGCCGCCTGAAGGCTCTCGCCTGCGCGGTTAACGAGGATGTCATGGCTGGGGTTCATGCCCGTTTCTTCAGGGAGGCCCTGGCAAGATCGCCAGTCTGAGGCTGACGGGGAGCGGAATTGCTCGCGGAGTCGAGACGTACAGAGAGTTAGCGAGTGTGACGGGCGATATTGGCGGGGAATAGGCGTCGTTCGTGCGCGCGCATGCGTTTTGAGGCAAAGGGGTGGTATGAGGCGGAGCGGGGCCTTGACGCTCGCATTGGTCCTGACGCTTGGCGCGGTAACCGGCGGCCGGGGGCAGGAACTATCGGGCTCTGTGACCCCGGCGAACGGGCCTCTATTCGACGAGTTTCCTCTGCCGTCGGTCCCGCAGAATTGGGCTGATCTGCCGTTTAAGCTGACTGCTTCCCAAACCGAATCCTATAACTCGAACGTTAGCTCTTTTCCTATTGGCGTTGCTCCGAAGGGGGCAGTCGTAGGCGATTTCACGTCGACATCCAATTTTGGCTTCTCAACCAAGGCGAACGTATATAATCAACAAGTGTTTCTCGACGCGAACTTCGGGGTCATACGCTATCTTAAAGACGTCGGTTTCAATTCGACGATATACTCGCTGAACGCTGGCGTTGACTGGAACGTGACGTCGCGATGCTCAGGAGCTCTTGTCGCGAGCCTCTCCAAGTCGCCCGCCCAGCTTACGGAGCAAGTCGGCACCGGCGTCAACTACACAACGACAAATGCGCTCAATGAAACCGGAAAATGCGCAGTCTCCAACGGATATTCGCTGCTCTTCAACTCGGGTATAACAACGCTGACGAACTCGAATGCTGTGAACGCATTGAATAACGCTCGAACCGCGCTGATCGCCGCCGGCATTGAATATGCAAAGGGCGCAAGTACGGTCACCGCGCTCGCCAGCATTTCCGATGCGAACTACTCTGGTCGAACCGGGGCGCAGCAAGCTGCTTTCGGCTTAGCCAACCAGACCGACTTTCATAGCTTCACTCTAAACTATACGCGACAAATCAATCCCAATCTTTCCGTAACCGGACTTGTCGGCCTGGTTGGGGTCACGAGCGGCTTCGGCTTGGGCCTGCCAAAAACGCTCCTGCCAATCTATACCTTGAGCTCGAACTGGGCGCTTACGCCGAGGCTGAGCCTGAACGCGTCCGCGTCGCGATCAATCGCTCCTCCGACGACGGTCATCGCCAACGCGCAGCAGACGTACATCGCCCAGATGAGCCTGGCCTATCAGCTGACGCCCAAGATGGCGCTCAGCGCGGGCGGTACGGCTTCCTATTCCATATCATCATTCACATCGGGGTTGGCGCAACCGGGTCTTTCCCCTTTTTTGTTTAGCTCGCAGAAAACTTACACATTGAATGCTGGCTTGACCTACACCATGACACCTTTCCTGTCGGCAGCGCTGAACGCCTCGTACAATGAGCTGGTCTCAGACCATTTCATAACCCCGCAGGATATCGTGACAGTAAGCCTGAACTATAGACCGTACTAGCAGTCCGAAGTGGGAGCGGAAGCAATGCTGACAACGATGCGAATAGCCCGGCGGTGGATGCTGTGGTTGGCGGTCTTGGCCATGGGCGCTGTCCTTCCAGGCTGGGCGCTCGCCGCCGGCCGGGTTCTCACGCCGCAAGACTCAGTTTCGATCAAGGTCGTCAACCAACCTGACATGGACACCACGACCCGGGTCGAGACGGATGGGACAATCAGCTTTCCCTATGTTGGCCGGATCCGGGCGGCAGGGTTGAGCGAAGATCAGGTGGCGCACGCAATCGAAAGACAGTTGGCGGCGCGTCAGATCGTCACCGACCCCCATGTGTTGGTCGAAATCACCACCTTCGGCACGCAAGCCAGCGTCCAAGGGCAGGTCGGGGTGCCAGGGGTCTACACGCTCGATCGGCCCACAAATCTCACCCAACTCTTGTCCAGGGCAGGGGGACTGCGGGATGCGGCCCTTGGTGGAACGGTCACTGTGCGCCGCGGCGCAACGATCAGAAAGTTCGAGTCCAAGGACGTCCAGGCTGGGCATGGCCCTGGCGCCGATTTTCGGATCGCCAATAATGATGAGATTTTTGTCGACCTGGCGCCGTTTTACTACCTCTACGGTTACGTGAACAAAACCGGGGAATATCCGCTGCTCCGGCCCATCACGGTCCAGCAAGCCATCTCGATTGGCGGCGGACTGGCGCTCCTCGGGTCGGAATGGCGGGTCCGGATCAAGCGCATGTCCGGCAACGGGCAAACCTACGAGGTTCCAGCTTCACTTGACGATCAAGTGGAAGCAGGCGATACGATCATTGTGAGCGAGCGCATATTCTAGTCACTAAGTTCTGCTATGCTCCGCCCTGAGTTGCCGTCGAACGCAGGAGTCGGGTGGTGTCGGTAAGCCAAATTCTGGTAATTCTCTTGCGCCGGGTGTGGATCGTCCTGCTGGCGCTCCTCACCACCGTCATCGTGGCGGGCGGAGTGTTGCTGTTTGTGCCGGGCCGCTACGATGCCGTCGCGACCGCGAGCATCGACCCCGGCAACGTCGACCCGATTTCTGAAATGTCGTCGGGCATCGGCGCGATGGGGCTGATCCAGGGCAATATTCTTTCGCTCGTCACCAGCCAGCGGGTGGCGGTCGACGTCGTCAAGCGCCTGAACTTGACCGACAATTCAGCAGTGCAGGAGAATTTCCGAAAGTCCTCTTCCTTCGGACGCGAAAGCATCGAAGACTGGATGGCCGCTGGGCTGGTCAAGAACGTCGATCCGAAGTTCCTTATCGGGACGAATGTCCTGTCCATCAAATACAAGTCAGGCGACCCGAACCAGGCGGCTTTGATCGCCAATGCGTTTCTCGCGGCGACGATCGACGGCTCCGTGGCCATGAAGGCTGCGGAGGCCGACCAGACCGCGCGCTGGTTTGCTCCCCAGCTCGACGAATTGCGTAAGGAACTGGACGCCGCGCGCGCCGCGCTTAGAGACTTCCAAGCCAAGACGAATATGGTTGCGCCTTCGGCCACAGGCGGCGACAAGGAGACCAACCAATATATGTCGATCGCCCAGGAGTTGACGACCGCCCAATCCGGGTTGACGGCGCTTCAGAGCCGCCTGACCAGCGGCTCCACGGACCTGTCGAATGACCCGTCGGATCCCGATCTGCAAATTCTCTCGGGCTTGAAAGAGAAGCTATCGACGGCTGAAGCCGATGTTGCGGCCGCCAAGGGCACGCTTGGCTCTAACAATCCCAAGATGTTGGCCCAACAGGCGAATATCACGACGCTTCACAAGCAGATCGCCGACGCGACCGAGAGAATGCGCACCCATCTGAAGGAACGCATCGCCACGGTCCAAACTCAGATTGCATCCCTCGAACGAGAGCAAGATCAAGCGCAGAAGGCGCTGATTGACATTCAAGCGCAGCGCGACCGCCTCGGCCAATTGGAGCACGATGTCGGGTTCCGCGCCGATCAGCTGAATGCTCGGGAAAGGGCGGCGGAACAGGCTAAGTTGCAGAGCAAGCTGACATTTTCGGATATGACGGTGCTTGACAAGGCGTTTCCGCCCGTCGATCCGGCGTTTCCAAAGCCATTTATCGTGATGCCAGTCGGGATTGCCGCCGGCCTCGCGCTCGGTCTGATCCTGGCGCTCCTCGCCGAAGCGGCCGACCGGCGGGTTCGCTTTCCAATCGATTTGGAATATGCAGCCCCGGCCCCGTTCTTGGGGACTCTGGGCAGCGCGGGGCGCTCGAAGCCGCGTCTTGGTGCGTCACGTCGCAGCCTTCGTCCCGCCTGAGTGCGCGGGACGCCGATTTAACGGCCGGTCTGGCCGCTAGAGTCAACCCAAAGAACTGGAACGGTTCGGAAAACAATTGCGGGGTAACGTCTCTTGCGGGCCCCTTCGGGGGCGCGGGGCTGCGGTTGACCAATTGAGAGCTTGAGTCCATGGCGATTAAACCGAATTATCAGAAAGATGCGGAGAACGTTGTCGCCGTCCAGACGTCGAAGGATCCGATCGAACAGCAGATTCTCGCGGCCGGCAATCTGAGCGAGGCGCAAGTCGAGGCCATCCGCGGTTTTCAGCGGCGCAAGGGCCTGACGTTTGGCGAGGCGGCGATCGCCCTCGGACTCGTGCGGCGAGACAGTTTGTTTCTGGCGCTGTCGAAGCGATACAACTATCCGGTCCTGAATTTTGGCGTCGACGAAGGGCGCTTTTCGCGCGAGCTGGTTGTCGGCTACCAGCCCTTCAGCACCGCGGCGGAAGCCTTCCGTTCCGTGCGCTCTGCGCTCGCGACCGGGCCCTTGTCGCAGGGCAAGAACGCCTTCGCCGTCATCGGGCCTCATCGCAAGGTCGGAGTCACGTATTTCGCCGCCAATCTTGCGCTGTCTTTCGCCCAGATGGCGGTGCCAACTCTCCTTGTCGACGCAAACTTGAGGAAGCCAAGGCTCGCCACGCTCTTTGGCGTGGACCCAAAGACGGAGGGTCTGGTGGAGGCCTTGACGCATGGCGACGCCGAATTGCCGCCCGTCACGATCGACATCGTGCCCGGCCTGTCGCTGCTCGTCGCCGGCGCAACCGCGCCTCACCCGCAGGAACTCCTGAGTTCCAAGGAGTTTTTGACGCTGTCGCAGAATGCGCAGCGCAACTATGGCGTGGTGATCTACGACACTCCGGCGGCGCTGGAGAGCGCGGACGCCTATGTTGTCGCGTCTCGCGTCGGCGCCGCGATGATCGCGGCTCGGCGGCATAGGACCAAGGTGAAGGACATCAGCAAAATCTCGCGGTCGCTCGAGGGCTTCCAGTGCGACATTGCAGGCACGGTTCTCTCGCGCTTCTGACAATGGTCGCTCCGCCGCGACCCGCAGCTGGTTAACGGGCCAGCTTACGCAGATAGTCCCAGCTGTAGAGGCCGGTGTCGTGTCCGTCGTCGAACACTATCTTGATCGCATAATTGCCGACCGGCTCGATCCCGACGATGGCGACGTTCTCCTTGCCCGTGACCGTCCGCTTCTGGCTCGGCGAATGCCCCTGCACTTCGGCGCTCGGGCTCTCGACGCGCAGCCTCTCGGCGGTTAGGCGGATCACCTGGCCGTCGTCGAAAGCGACTTCCAGGGTGCGGCCCTTATCCATCGCGGTAATATCGGTCGGCCAGGACATCGGGACGCTCACTCCAGGATGCGTATCCGTGGCGCGGGCTTCGCGCCCTGCGCGCCGGCGACGAGCGTATCCGCCACCCCTCGCGCGATCTGGAGGAAGGCATTGGCTTGTGGGCTCTCCGGCATGGTGGCCACGACCGGGCGCCCGTCATCGGAATTGGCGCGGATGGCGATGTCGAGCGGGACTTCGCCAAGGAAAGGAACGCCGAGCTTTTGCGCTTCCGCACGCGCCCCTCCATGCGAAAAGACATCCGTTCGCCCGCCGCAGTGGGGACAAACGAAGTAGCTCATATTCTCGACGACGCCGATGAGCGGCACTTTCACCTGATTGAACATCGAGATGCCCCGCCGGGCGTCGATCAGGGCCAGATCCTGCGGCGTCGAAACAATCACCGCGCCGGCGAGCGGCACGTTCTGGGCCATCGTCAGCTGCGTGTCGCCGGTGCCGGGCGGCATGTCGGCGACGAGCACGTCGAGTTCGCCCCACGCGACCTCGCGCAACAGCTGGTTCAAGGCCGAGATGACCATGGGACTGCGCCAGACCACCGGCGCGCGCTCTTCGATCAGGAAACCGATCGATATGACCTTGACGCCGAAGCTCTCGAGCGGGATGAGCTGCTTGCCGTCTGGCGCCAAGCCCGGTTTGGAGTGGATCCCGAACAGCCTCGGCATTGAGGGTCCGAACAGGTCGGCGTCGAGAACCCCGACCTTAAGCCCGAGCTTGCTAAGGCCAACGGCCAGATTGCAGGCGACAGTCGACTTGCCCACTCCGCCCTTGCCGGAGGCGACCGCGATGATGTGCTTGACGCCCGGCAGCGGCTCACTCGGCCGGCCATGCCGACGCGGCGCCGCCTCCCCTTGATGGGCATGCGGCGGCGAGGCGCCTGCGACAGCGCGCGCCGATTCGGCGGTCAGCGTCACCACGGCCCCGGCGACGCCCGGAATCGCTCGGATCGCGGCCTCGGCGTGAGCCCGCATCCGCTCCATCGCCTTGGCTCGCGCCGGATCGATGGCGATCGCGGCGAACACCTTGCCGTCACGAATGGTGACGCCGGAGACCGCCCCGGAATCGGGCAAGGACGCGCGCCCGTCCGGGCCGGGGATCGCCGCCAGCGCCGCCATGACTTCGTCGCGAGAAACCATCTCAGTCCTTCCCGATCGCCGCAATCGAACGGTCACTCGCGGGCGAGGAGCGCGGCTCGGCCGTCGAGCTCCAATCGAGCGTATCCCGCAACGTAACGACCGTCCCGATTATAATGATCGAGGGCCCGCTCAGTCCGGCCGCACGCGCCTTCGCGGCCAGGGTTCCGAGCGTGCCGACGACGACCCGTTGATTGGGGCGGGTGGCGTTGTCGACGATCGCCGCCGGCAAATCCGCGTCCGCGCCGCGCGCAACGAACTCGCGTGTCAGCGCCTCGATATTGCGCAGCCCCATGTAGATCGCAACCGTCTGGCGTGGTTGCAAGAGCGCGGGCCAGTCGAGATCGATTTTGCCGTCTTTTCCGTGGCCGGTCACGAATACGCAAGCTTGCGCGTGATCGCGATGGGTCAGTGGAATGCCCGCATAGGCCGCGGCCCCGATCGCCGCCGTGACTCCCGGACAGACCTGAAACGGAATCCCCTCTGCGGCGAGAGCTTCGATCTCCTCGCCGCCCCGACCGAACATGAAGGGATCGCCGCCCTTGAGACGCAACACCCGCTTGCCTTCCTTGGCGAGTTTGACGAGCAGCGCGCTGATCTCGCCTTGCGGCAATTCATGGTCCTCCGGCTGCTTGCCGACATAGATGCGCTCGGCTTCGCGCCGCACCAGGTTCATCACGTGCGGGTCGGTGAGCCGGTCGTAGAGCACGACATCGGCTTTTTGCATAAGCCGAAGGGCGCGGAAGGTCAGCAGATCGGGATCGCCGGGCCCCGCGCCGACAAGATAGACTTCGCCGTGCGGCGCCTGGGCCGTTCTCGGCCGCCGCGCGTTCGATGGCGCGGGTGAGTTCGGCGCTGGCGGCGCGGTCGTCGCCCGAGAGCGCCCGTTCGGCGATCGGTCCTTCAAGCACCGTCTCCCAGAATCGTCGCCTTTGGACCGGAGAGGCGATCGCCTTAGCCACCGCGTCGCGGAATCCGCCCATGAGGTCCGCAAGGCGGCCGTAAGCGGCGGGGATAGAGCTTTCCAGGCGGGCCTTCAGCATGCGGCCCAAGATCGGCGAAGCCCCGCCGGTCGAAATCGCAACGACAAGCGGGCTGCGGTCAAGGATCGAGGGCATGATGAAGTCGCAGAAGCGCGGCCGGTCGGCGACGTTGACCAGGGCGCCGGCGCCTTTCGCGGCGGACCAGGCTTCGGCTGATAAGCGTTCGTCCTCGACCGCTACAAAGCAGAGCGAGCAGTCTTCGAAATCCTTGACTTCGGGGTCGCGCGCCTCGTGCTGAAAGTTCGGCTGATCGAAGAGCTCGCGAAAATCGTCGCTAAGCGCGGTTGCGAATGTCGTCACGCGAGCGCCGGCTTTGATGAGATGTTCCGCCCGCCGCGCCGCCGCCGCGCCGCCGCCTACGACGACTGCAGCCTTGCCGCCAAGGTCAAGAAAAATAGGCAGATGTCGCATGGCTATCCGACGCCGAATCGCAATGCGCGCGGCGCGCGATCCCGAGACAGAGGATTGAGATGGCCTGGGGTCCGGTTCACAAGGCGGCCCTTCTAGGCCTTTCGGCTTTCAGAGCAAAGCAAAAGCGAAAATTTAGGCGGCTCTCGCCTCGCGGTCTACGAGGCGTCGATATGATGGAGAGCGTCGCGGAGCGGTTGGCTTGACACGTAAATGAATCCGTCGACCGGCGTGTCGAATTCAAGGATGAAGAAAATCGCGGACGAAAAGGAGAGCGCGCACAAGAGGATTGTCACGTACACCACGACGTTGCGGGGCGCGATAAGCCCGAACACGGCGAAGACAATCACCAGCCACGCAGTCATCGCGACGAGAAGAGTCCAGGAGATCGTGTCGCGGGAGGTTCCGAGCACAAGCCGCCGTTGGGTCATCGTGGCGGACATTTGGTTTTCAATCTGGGTCACCAGGCGCTTGCGGAACAAGTCGGGCGGATCGAGCTTGCCAATCGCGATATCGGCGTCGATCAGCATATCTCCGAGTTCGCGGCGCTCCAGGCTGGAGACTCACGGGAAACCTTGGATAGGCGCCCGATGGCGGCGTCTCATTACGCCAAGTGTCCGCGATCGCAGCTGCAACGTACTTGCGCAGGCTCGTCCGGATCGGCGCCGTCTCCTCGCCATACTCACGCAAGCGAACATCGAGCTCAGTGATGTCGCCAGCGAAAGCGTTCATGCGGCTCTCGAACTGGTCATAGGACGATTTCACGCTCGAGATTAAGAGTCCGAGCACGACTGCCGTAAACGTCACGAGGATCGAAATGATGAGGCGGACGTGGTCCCCGGTCTCTTTGCTCTTGTGCTGCTCGGCGAGCTTGCGCTGAAGATTGACGCCCAAGGCGCTTGCGCAGAGGAGCGCGGCGAAAACTCCAAGGACAGTGGGGGCCGTGAGCATTCGGCATCGTCACCGGCGCCGAAAGACTTGGCAAGGGCGCGAGGCGCTTTAGCCGCGCGTTTTACCTAAGCATCCGCAGAGGGGGTCCACAAGGAGCGATAGAGGATTATGGCTGCAAGGCCTGGCGCCCGCTCTTCGAAAGGGATGCGGCGTCTGTCATCAGCGAGTGGGATCGATCCCTCATTCGCGCGATCGGAATTCTGATCGAATACCTCTCGCGGACTGTGCTGGACAAAGCCACTCCAAACAGTCCGAGCGAAAGCGCGAGCATAAGCTCGCCCCCGACGAAAACCGGGCTATGATTTAGCAAGAGGTCCAACATCAGCGTGTCTCACTGCGGCTCCATCTCAGTCTCCAATTTACAACGCGCAAATAAAGGTTGGGTTCCGTTAGTTGCGGAAAACGGCGACTTTTCGCTACCTTTTGCTAAAGCTGTTGATTTCATGAACGATACTCGTATTGATCGTCGCGTTTGATCAGCGCCACCCGATAAGCGAGATTCTTCAACGCAATGCGGCCACCAGGTAAACACCGTGACTGAAGCGCTGCCGCAACTCTCTACCCGGGCTTCCCGCGCAATTTTGAGAATGGACGCAATCCATGCCATTCCTCGCCATCCGGCCGACCAGCGGGGCGACATGAGTTCACTGAGCCAGGTTTCCAACCGCGTCGAAACGCCTGAGGCGGAATCCGCTCGCCGACATGATCTTCGTGCCGGGGGGCGAGTTCCACATGGGATCGGACAAGCACTATCCCGAGGAGGCGCCAGTCCACCGGGTCAAGGTCGACGCATTCTGGATCGACCGCACGCCGGTGACGAACCGCGAGTTCCGCAAGTTCGTCAACGCGACGAAACACGTCACCTTCGCCGAGATCGCGCCGAGGGCGGAGGATTACCCGGGCGCGCTGCCGGACATGCTCAAAGCGGGATCGCTCGTCTTTTCGCCTCCGAAGGGGCCGGTCGATCTCAAGGACTGGTCGCAATGGTGGCGATTTAAATTTGGCGCCGATTGGCGAAGGCCTTACGGCCCACGCAGCTCGATCAGCGGAATGGACGACCATCCGGTGGTGCATGTCGCTTATCGCGATGCCGAGGCTTACGCGCGCTGGGCGGGCAAGGAATTGCCGACTGAGGCCGAGTGGGAGTTTGCGGCGCGCGGCGGGCTTGATGGCGCCGAATACGCCTGGGGTGACGACTTCACGCCTGGCGGCAAGCAGATGGCCAACACCTGGCAGGGCGCGTTTCCGCATCAGAACTTGGCGGAAGATCGCTTTGAGCGCACGTCCCCAGTCGGGTCATTCCCGCCGAACGCCTACGGGATCCACGACATGATCGGCAATGTGTGGGAGTGGACCACGGACTTCTGGTCGACTCGCCATCCAGCCGACGCGCCCAAGGCGTGCTGCGTGCCCCAGAACCCGCGCGGCGGCGCGGAGCGGGAGAGCTACGATCCCTGCCAGCCTGAGATCCGCATTCCGCGCAAGGTGCTCAAAGGCGGCTCGCACCTCTGCGCGCCGAACTATTGCAAACGCTACCGCCCCGCGGCGCGGCACGCCGAGCCGATCGACACATCGACGAGCCATGTCGGCTTTCGCTGCGTGTTGCGCGTAGCGCAGGCCTGATCCGCGGCTGGCGCGCGATCTCGCAGTCGGCGCCTTAGGGCCGTTTGGCGTCGAACACGATCAGGTCGTGCTCCCAGAGCCGCGTGAAGAACTGGCGGCCCCGGTCATCGTCCATCGGGGCGCTTCGCAGGATCTCGGCGACGGAGCGCTCGCCATCGATCGAGGTTAGGACCCGTTCCTGAGCCGCGTCGATGAAGAGCGCAAGATCGGGATAGATGTGGCTCGGATTGATGAGCACGGCGGAGACGCCGCGCGGCGCTCGATCCTTAATGGTCAACGTCCAGGGAAGCCGAACCGGAACGAAGCCGCGCCATAGGTCGCCCTCGAATGTGATGGGCTGAGCTTCGCGTTCGCGGTCGTCACGATAGGCGATGAAGCTGTGCCGGTCCATTGTCCCGCGCAGGAGCTCGAGCGCCGCATGCTGCGCGCGCGGGGGAAGCTCTGCAAGGCGAGCGCCATGCGGGGCGCGGTCGATAGCGCCACATTGAGGAAGATAAGGCGCCTGCTCATGCCAGCGCCCGAACTTAAGGCCGCAGCGCTCGAGCCAGTCGTAAAGCTCAGGCACGGAATAGGGGCGATCCCGAGGATTGAGCAATGCGTCGGCGAGCGCGTCGGGCCGTGCGAAATCCTTCGCCCGTTTCACGACCCCGGCAATCGGGTGGTCGACGGGCAGCGCTCGAACCGTCTCCCCAAGCTCTCGCAGCTCTGCGTCGGTCACGCCGATGCCGAGCAGCCGGCAATAGTCCTGCATCATGTAGACGCCAGCGCGCCCGTAAGGCGCGTAGACCATGATGTGCATGGCGCCGTCGCGCGCAAGGACATCACGCAGCGAGCGGAGGCCGACGTCGGGGTCGCTCAGGTGGTGAAGGACGCCGGTGCACACGATCTGGTCAAACGTCTCGCCGAGCTCTGCAACCCGCTCGATCGCGAGCCGGTGGATGCGCAAATTTCGTATACCGTGCTTCTCCTGAAGATCGCGGGTGTGCCGCAAGCTTGTCTCGCTGATGTCGATCGCCGTGACGCGCGCCTCGGGCTCCATCAGCGCATGCCGGGCGGCCTGCGATGTTCCGCACCCCGCGACGAGGATCGCTCGATCCGAGCGCGCCTTCTCCAAGGGCCATAGCAGCAGATTTTGCGCTCGGCGCCGGCGGGGATCGCGATAGCGATCGAGGCGCTTGTCAAGCGTCGCGATGGGCTCTGGATAAGGATGCGAACTCGTAAAACGCGCGAATTGCGTCGACGCGAGCAGCGGAGGCCCGGTCCCGTTCGTCCATGACGGACATTGCCTCTGCTCCTCTCTGCCGGCAGGAGCCTACGATAGCACGCGACTCGCGTGGCCGCCTTCGCTCCAGAGCTCCCGCAAATTGCGTCTTGACGCTCAACTCTGGTTTCATCACCAAGCGGGCAGCACCCTTTCGTCACCGGCTGCAGCTTTTATAGACCTCATGGGGGAGATCGAGCGCGCGTTGGATAGCGGTGAGGACGGCAGGGCGATCCCAAAAAGCATCGCGGCTGGTCACCCGCCCGAAAGCATATGAGCCGATAACAGCGTTGGTATTCGACGGGCGCGCCCAATTCACCTACACCTGGCTCGCGCGTGGCTGTTAGCCTATAAGCCGATCGCGCGCTCGCTTCATTGGCGCCAGCGAATCGTTGTCCGCGAATGACCTCACGGGGCCGGGTCTGACTGACGTGACAGAGCCGATATCCAAAGGCCAGCTGTTGCAGGCGCGCCTCGCTGTCGCGATCCTGCTTGCGCTCATCATCCTCGGAGTGGCGTGGTACGGGATCACCGAGGAAAGCCTTGGTCGTCTTTGGAGCGACATTCTCGATCGGCCGGGCGGTCCGATGACGTTTCGCTTCATTCTGCAACCCGCGATGGCGATTGTCGCCGCGCTGCGGAACGGCGTACATGACGCCCGAGTCGGGCGTCGGCCATATTTGTGGGCGCTCGTCCATGGCGTCCGCGACCCGCAAGGACGGAGTGGACGTCTCTGGGAAGGAATCATCTCGACGGCGAGGATCATCATTCTTGGCGTCGTGATGGACACCATTTATCAATGGGCGGTGTTCAAGACGTTCTACCCGGCCCAAGCGGCGGTGATTGCAATTTTGTTGGCGTTTGTTCCTTATCTCCTGCTGCGCGGCCCGATTGAGCGCATTGCCTATCATTGGGTCGCTCGGCCCGTCTCGAGTTAAGCCGCTTAGTCGCAGAGAAAACGATGGCGAGCCCCGATCTCAAATTCGACGTCAATACCGAGCTCGCCGCGCGCCGTACGGGCATGTCGTTTCAGCGCACGCGCATGAGCGCCGACCGGACGTTAATGTCAGTGATCCGCACTTCGCTGTCGCTGATCGGCTTCGGTTTCACCATCGCGCAAGTGTTCCAGAAGCTGCGCGATCAGGACATTATCAAAAAAGCTGCAGCACCTCGCAACTTTGGCCTCGCTCTGGTCGGGCTCGGCATCGTGATGCTCGTGCTCGGCATCGTCTACCATGTGCAATTCATGCTCGGGTTGCGACACTTGCGCGCGTCGATGCGCGAGGAAGGGCTCGTGCATGGCGAGACTGTCTTTCCTTTGTCGCTGACGTTGATTACCGCGCTCATTCTTCTCATCATTGGCGTCGCGGCGATCGTCAGCATGGCCTTTCACGTCGGACCGTTCGAGTAGGAGGCGCATGGCTGAAGGTTGAATGGTTGCTCCGTGTTCCCGGGGACCAATGCGCCGGGACGCATCGTTCATTTGAAATTCGATTCAAAGGTAGGAGAGGGAAATGCCTAAGACGGACAAGCCGAACATTCTCGTCATCTGGGGCGACGACATCGGCATCGCGAATTTGAGCTGCTACACCCACGGCCTCATGGGCTACCAGACGCCCAACATCGACCGCATCGCCAAGGAAGGCATGCTTTTCACCGACTCGTACGGCGAGCAGTCGTGCACCGCGGGCCGCTCGTCCTTCATCACCGGACAGAGCGTCTATCGCACCGGCCTGTCGAAAGTCGGCATTCCCGGCGCGCCGATCGGCATGAACGAGAAGATCATCACCATCGCCGCGGCGCTCAAGAACCAGGGCTACGCCACCGGCCAGTTCGGCAAAAACCATCTTGGCGATCTGAACTCGATGCTGCCGACGAATCACGGCTTCGACGAATTCTATGGCAACCTCTACCACTTGAACGCCGAGGAAGAGCCGGAAGCGGACGATTATCCCGACGAGAAGGAGTTTCCGAACTTTCACAAGACGTTCGGGCCGCGCGGGGTCATGCATTCGTGGGCGACGGAGACCGACGATCCGACCGTCGAGCCGCGCTGGGGCCGGGTCGGCAAGCAGAAGATCGAGGACACCGGCCCGTTGACCAGGAAGCGCATGGAAACCTGCGACGACGATTTCGTAAAGGAAGCCAAGCGGTTCATGAAAGAGTGCAATGACGCGGGCAAGCCCTTCTTCGTCTGGCTCAACACCACCCACATGCACGCCTTTACGCATATCAAGTCCGAGAGCCTGGGGCAGGCGGGACGCTGGCAGTCGCCCTATCACGACACGATGATCGACCATGACAAGAACGTCGGCCAGGCGCTCGATTTTCTCGACGAAGCCGGCATCGCCGAGAACACGTTCGTGATGTATTCGACCGACAACGGCCCGCACATCAACTCCTGGCCGGACGCCGGAATGACGCCGTTCCGCAACGAGAAAAACTCAAACTGGGAAGGCGCGTTCCGGGTGCCGCTCGTCGTGCGCTGGCCGGGCAAGATCAAGCCGGGCGAGATCTCGAACGAGATCATCCAGCACCACGACTGGTTCCCGACCTTCCTCGCCATCGCCGGCGATCCGGACGTCACGGAGAAGCTGAAGAAAGGCTATCAGGCGATCGGCCGGACCTACAAGAATCACCTCGACGCCTACAATCTGCTTCCCTATCTGACCGGTCAGGAGAAGAAGGGTCCGCGAAAGTTCTTCATGTATCTTAGCGACGATGCCGATGTTTTGGGCCTGCGCTACGACAATTGGAAGGTCGTGTTTATGGAGCAGCGCTGCCCCGGCACGTTACGGGTCTGGGCGGAGCCGTTCACCAAGCTCCGGGTGCCGAAGCTCTTCAACCTTCGCACCGATCCCTTCGAGCGGGCGGATATCACTTCGAACAGCTATTACGACTGGTTCTTGCGGCGCGTCTTCATGATCTACGGCGCGCAGGCGGCGGCGTCGCAGTGGGCCGCCACGTTCAAGGACTTCCCGCCGATTCAGAAACCTAACACCTTCACGCTCGACGACGCGCTGAGGGCAATGCACGAGACAGCGGCCGGCATGCACTGAGCGGTCGCAAGCGAATGGGGAAAGTGGCGGGGTTCAAAACTCACCACTTCCCCAAGCGAGCGGCTTTTGGATTGAGGCGGCCGAAAGGGAATGGCGCGGACGACAGTCTCTTGCAGAAAATCGGAAACTAGGCTAAGCTTATCCCATGAACAATTCTGCGCTTCCGCATGCCGAGAGCCAGGCGCATTCCCGCGCTTCCATGCCGGCGGAAGAGGAGGGAGAGAAATTCTTCCCCCTATAAGCCGCGAACCCATTGAAAAGTCTAAATTCGGACGAGAGAATCCAAGGAAATCCAACCCTCGTGGGAGGGGGTTGCCGCGGCGAAACAGCGACCGTCCAAGAAAACCCAAACCGCTCGACCGGACCAATGTCGGGCGCTGCTGAGAAGGAGCCAAACCGACTCCATCCAAAGCAAAGCGCCCCAGGCTTGAGCGAGGACCGAATCGAACAGCGCGCTTCGCCGTGAGGGCTACGCCGTGAGAGAGTGGCTGGTTCTCGCGGCCAGCGTCGCGGTCGACGCGATCGACTGACTGGCGCTGATTGTCATAGTCGTCTGAGCGGTCGCGGCCTTCTTCCAGAGCTTATGGACGATGTTCTCGTCGCCGGACGGCCACCACTTCCCGATCCCGGCGGGCGTCTTGACCCCAGCGACGGAGCAACCCTAGAAGGCGGTGTTTGAAAGCGCGGCGGCGCCACGGGCCGCGATAAAAAGCAAATCGATTGGTGGAAGTTCCGGGGGACGCAATCCATGCGCAATTTCGACGATCTCTCCGAGCGTGAGATTCTCGCCCTCGCTATCAGCAACGAGGAGGAGGACTCGCGCATCTACGCCGACTTCTCCGACGGCCTGCACGAAGACTACCCGGCGACGGCCAAAGTGTTCGACGAGATGGCGGCGGAGGAGAACACGCATCGGCGCCGGCTCATCGACCTCTTTGTATCGAAATTCGGCGACCACATCCCGCTTGTGCGCCGCCAGGACATCCGTGGCTATATTCCGCTGAAACCGGTTTGGCAGATGAAGCCGCTCGGCCTCGAAACGGCGCGCGCGCACACTCACGACATGGAGCGCAGCGCGGCGCGTTTCTACCGTCAGGCTTTGACCCGCACGACCGACGCTTCCATCCGAAGATTGCTAGGCGACCTAGCCGAGGCGGAGGACAAGCACGACCAACTCGCCACCGGCCTGGAGCACCAAGTGCTAACCGACTCCGTCCGGCACGACGAAGCCGAGAACGAGCGCCGACGGTTTGTCCTGCAGATCATCCAACCAGGTCTCGTCGGCCTGATGGACGGTTCGGTGTCGACTCTCGCGCCGGTGTTCGCCGCGGCGTTCGCGACGCACAATACGTGGAACGCCTTTGTGGTCGGACTTGCCGCGTCGATCGGAGCCGGGATTTCGATGGGCTTCGCTGAAGCGTTGTCAGACGACGGCAAGCTTTCGGGACGCGGCGCGCCACTGCTGCGTGGCCTCGTCTGCGGGCTGATGACAACGGCCGGCGGCATCGGCCACACCTTGCCCTTTCTGATTCCGAGCTTCTACCCGGCGACCGTCGTCGCCTTCGCTGTGGTTGTCATCGAGTTACTCGCAATCTCCTGGATTCAGTGGCGGTACATGGACACGCCTCCATTGTCGGCGGCCGCCAAAGTGATGGTCGGCGGCGCGCTGGTGCTTGCGGCGGGAATTCTGATCGGCTCAAGCTGAGGAAAAACCGCGCCAGGCCTACGACGGATGCGACCCGGTGAACGGCACGAAGGGAATGATCGCGCCGCCATAGATATCGGAGCGCACAACTGACATCTGGCCGTCCGGCGATGCCCGCTTGACCGCCTTCAGCACATGCTGCGCGCCAGGCGGACCCACGGGAATGACCATGATTCCGTCCGGAACGAGCTGCTGCAGGAGCGGCGGAGGAATGTGATCGATGCCGCAGGTGACGATGATCTTGTCAAACGGCGCGTTCTCCTGCCAGCCGTAATAGCCGTCGGCGTTACGGGTGCGGATGGCGCGATACTCGCCATAGCCGCGCGCGATGAGACTATCGTAGAGCGCCCGCGTGCGCTTCGCCAAGGCGGGGATGATCTCGATCGACCAGATGTTCGCCGTGAGATTTGAAAGATAGGCGGACTGGTAGCCGGACCCGGTGCCGATCTCCAGCACCTTGTCGCTGCGCTTGATCGTCAATGTGTTGGTCATCCGCGCGACCGTATGCGGGCCAGTGATGGTGACGCCGAAGCCGATGTTGAGATGATGCCTTTCGTAAGAGCGGTCGAGGTTCTCCGCGGTCACGAACTCCTCACGCGGCGTGAGGAGGAAGGCGCGGATATCGGCTTCGTCCCAGATGTCGTGATGGGCGATCAGTTGCTGCAGGCGGTCCCAGCGCCGGCCCAGGAATTTCGGGTCCTCGCCGCGGTTCTTCACCATCCATTCGACGAAGGCGTCCCGGCTCTGCCGCGGGGGCGAGGCGCTCGAAGTCGTAAGCGCCAGGCACATTGGCCAGCGCGGGGCGGGCGACGAGCGCCGCGACCTCAGCGGCCGCGCCGATGACGAACTGGCGCCGGTCCACGGGAAGCTTCACATTCATTGGCTCATCCGGGCCTAAAGGCGCGCGACGGTCAAGCGCGAAATCCCCGCGGCAGAGATGGAGTGGAACGGAACTTGATAGTGCTCGCACGAGGCGACGCGGAGGGGGCATGCGGTCCAATTCGTTCCACGTGATCCGCATTCCGACCCACGGACCCGGAGACGTTTCCGGGCTCATGGCGCTCATCGCCAGCGGCGCGCTCGAGCCTTCCGCTATTCTTGCAGTGCTGGGCAAGACCGAAGGCAATGGCGGGGTGAACGACTTCACCCGCGAATACGCTGTCGCCGCATTGTGTAACGCGCTTTCTTCGCATCTCAAACTCGCTCCCCGCGAGGTCGAGGAGCAAATCGCGTTCGTTATGTCGGGCGGTACGGAGGGGGTGCTGTCGCCGCACCTAACGCTGTTTGCGCGAAGTCCGGGTCTTGAGATCGTCGGTGGGAACGGCGAGAAGCGATTGAGCGTCGGCATCGCGCATACCCGGGACTTTCTGCCAGAGGAGATTGGCCGTGACGGGCAGATCGAAGAAACGACCAAGGCTGTCGAGGCGGCGATGCGCGACGCACGCATTGACGGCGTCAGCGATGTGCATTTCGTCCAGATCAAATGCCCGCTTCTGACCAGCGAGCGAATCAAGGAGGCGGCCCAGCGCGGCAAGACGACGGTCACGGCGAGCGGCAATGCATCGATGGGCTATTCGCGCGGCGCTTCGGCCATTGGCGTCGCCAAAGCGCTGGGCGAGATCGGCGTCGAGGTCGGCGAAAGCCACGTGCTGAAGGACTGGACGCTTTATTCATGCGTCGCCTCCTGCTCGGCCGGCATCGAGCTCATGCATAATGTCGTCATTCTGATCGGGAACTCGCGCTTCTCGTCGAGCCCGCTCAGAATCGGTCATGCGGTGATGCGGGACGCGATCGATCTTCCTGCGGTGATGCAGGCGATCGAGAGCGTCGGCTTGAACGCGCTCGACGCGCGATCGCAAGGCCGCCTCGTCAACATCTTCGCCAAGGCCGAAGCCTCCCCCGACGGCGCCATACGCGGGCTCCGCCATACGATGCTCGACGATTCGGACATCAACGCCACGCGCCACGCCCGCGCGGCGGTCGGCGGATTGATTGGCGGCGTCGCGGGAACCGCCGCCGTCTATGTCTCCGGCGGCGCCGAGCACCAGGGACCGGCAGGCGGCGGCCCGGTCGCGGTCATTGCGCGTGTGTGAGCTGACGAACATCCGCGGGACGGCGGCGCGGCGCCGGCGCCCGGCGCCGCCGCCTATTTCAGCGCCTGGGCCGGAATGACGCCAGTGGCGAAGGCGACCGCGGCCGCGTGCGTCAGATTCATGCAGTGCAATTTGTGGCGCGCCGCGTCGAGATGCGTCTTCACGCTGCCAAACGCCAGACCCAGGATCTCTGCGATCTCCTGATAGGTCTTGCCGCGCGCGGCCCAAAGCAAACATTGCTCTTCCCGATTTGACAAATGGATCGGAAAGGCGGGCAATTTGAAATTGATGTGCGAAGCGGAATCAATAAGAACGGACAGGAGTTTAAGCTTCGCCATATTTGCCGTCTTGTAGACCTCCCACTCGTCGGTCGGTAGGTCGCTGCTGAACGAAACCAGCGCGCATACGCCTTTCCGATTGCGCAAGGGAATCGTCAGGCCATTCCGGCCTACGCTATGGTTCAAAGCGTCGGCGAAGAAAGCCTTCGTCGCAGGATCGTCGACGGGCAGACAGGACCAATCGAAGGGTTGATCGCACTCACGGCCGTAATAAATCACCGGGTCGCTGGACATGTATTTTTTTACGAAATACCGGTGCTGCCACAGTCGGGAATAGGTGACGACCGCGACCAACAGGCACATATCGGGGCTCTTGTCTGGCGACAAGCGCACATAGGAGATGTGAGCGAGACCGATATCGGAAGCAATGCTCCTCAGAGTTTCCGCGAGGTCATGGTCGTCATTGCCAAGAATCGTCTCGGTCAGTCGCGCCGTCGCCGATTTAATGCTGATGGCCGTGTCCAGCGTTTTGCTAAGGCTTAACATCGAAGATCCCCAGCATGACTTCGTCGCGCGCGTGAGCGACCATCCAGCCGGCCTGAGGATCTATTCGACCAGAGACATGGCTGCACAGTTCAAGCAGCTCAACGCAAATGCCATATAGCCTGCGAGCTTCACAAGCGGATAGATTCAATTCACCAACAGGCCGCTTTGTATCTATTAGCGCGGGTGCAATTTTTTTTGACTTCTTGGCCAATCTGCACCCCATACTTAAGTCAGCCGTCAAAGGGCAGTTTGATGACGTAAGGGAAGAATGACAAGGGACAAAACTGTAGACAACAAAACGAGAACATAGTCAACATCATGACTCGAAACACTTGCAAACGCGAAATTGTGCTGCTTTTACTACTTTGAGGTTGCGAAGCGGATCCGGCATTCCCGCCTTTGCTCGGGCCTGTTGGCGGAGAAATGTTCGATCTAATCGCGCTTGGGCAAGGCGTCAGGCGAACGCAATCTCTTTGGCGCCTGGGGCGAGAACGGAGTCATCGATCCCGGTCGCGGCGCGGAACGCCTTGAGCGGACCCTCGCCGGTGTCGAAAAGGCCAGCGTAGCACATGACCTGGCCAATCGGTTGAGGGGTTCCGATGATCTGAGGGTTGCATCCGGCGGCTTTGAGGATGCGGAAGATTCTGGCGTCGAACACGGCCGCGATTTGCGTCAGTCCGGCGGCGACTGCAACTTCGCCGATGCCCAAAATGAGTTCGTTCAGGACGTGGTTGACACCGCTCCCGTTTCGTTCCGGCTGGCCAGGGGCGGAGACGGCACAGATGCGCGAGCACTCCCAGATCGTGGCGCTCTCGACATAGTCGCCGTCGAGCAATCGCGGAAAGACGTCGCGCAACATGTTCGGCCCGGTGGTCGGCAACAATCTTAACGAACCCCAGTATTCTTCTGTATCGGGGTCGACGGACACGAGATAGAGGGGATTTGCATCGTCGAAACCGTCTCGCTCGTAACCATTTTTGACAACGACCTCCCAGCCGAGCCGCTCTGAAAATGTCTCCGCCCGGTTGCGGAACATGGCGTCCATTTCCTTTGGAAAGAATGACGCATACGACCCCTCGATAAGCTTCAACATCGCCTGCTCCTTTTTGCAGTCGGAGGCCGAAGGCTGGCGGGCCTTCCAGCGCGAACTGCATTGTTCACGAACAACCCTGCCTGAAACTCGCCGCAGAATGTTCTCTATTTGTTCATAGTGTAAAAAAGAGAAATGGGAGTCAAACGCTGCTGCGCCTGGCGTTGCGGCTTTCGAAAGGTTTGGTTAACCAGGAAAAGGAAAATGCGCCTCCGGCGCCGGGGTTTTGATGGCCGGACAAGCGGCGAGGCGCGCCCCGCACAAGTTGGCGATTATGCACTTGACTTAGCATACTGGTCGTGACATATTGAGGTCATTGGAGATTTCCTATGACCGACCTTTCTGCCAAGCATTTCCACAACGAGGACGACGCAATCGCTCATGTCGAGCGATCGCGATGGCCCAATGGCGACGTTGTTTGCCCGCACTGCGGTTCTCTTTCGGTTCATCGGATGGCCGGCAAGACGCAAGCCGGGATGTTTCTCTGCAACGATTGCCGGGACAAGTTCACTTGCCGCACCGGAACCGTTATGGAGCGCTCGCATGTCCCACTGCATAAGTGGCTGCTCGCAATCCATTTGATGACCAGCAGCAAGAAAGGCGTGTCTGCGCATCAACTCATGCGCAATCTTGGCCTTGGCTCTTATCGAACCGCGTGGTTTCTCGCGCACCGCATTCGGGAAGCGATGATTGACATTGATCCGAACGCTAGCGACGGACCACTCGGCGGCGAAGGCAAGACTGTCGAAGCGGACGAAACCGTTGTCGGGGGCAAAACCAGAAACCGCGCCTTCCGTGAACCAGCGCCGAAGAAAGCCGTTTTCACGCTCATTGAACGTGACGGACGTGCCTTCTTTTCACGTTGCCGACATACGGCGAAGACGCTCGGTCCAATCGTCCGAAAGAACACGAGTTGCAAGAGCACGCTGAATACCGACGAAGCGGCCCCATACATCAAAATGGGCCGCGAGTTTCGCTGCCCCTCATGCGGTCGATCATTCGCGTACAGAGTACGCCTATAAGCTCGAAGGCCGCACCATTTCGACCAACAGCGCCGAGAACTATTTCAGCATTCTCAAGCGCGGGATTTACGGAACCTACCACTCTGTAAGCGAGGCCCACCTTGGGCGGTACCTCGCCGAATTCGATTTCCGTTACGGCAATCGCTCAACGCTCGACGTTGAGGACGGCGAGCGCGCCGCGCTTGCGCTCAAGGGTATCGAAGGCAAGCGGTTAACCTATAACCAGCCTACTATCCGATAGGCGCGGGCCGGAAAGTCCACCTTGGACGCCGCCGGACAACCTGGACGGCCGCCCGACATTAGGCAACGGAAGCGCTGGTCTTCGGACTAAAACGAATTAGCCTTTCTTCGGCAAGACCATTCCTAGCCCCAATCCCGGAGGGTTGGGTGGTGGACGCATAGATAGAGCGTTAGCTCCCAGTCCCGCATTTACGGCCACAGACTGGGTTCGATATTTATTCAGCCACTCCCACACCATGGTGGGCGCAAATCCACTGTAATCGTCCGGATCGCACTTTATAATAAGAATACTGTCCTCAGGCTTCAAAACAGTTCTAAGTGCGTTCATCACATCCGCAGCCCCGTATTCGGAGGCCAATAACCAACTCCAGGCGTCAAATCGGAACCAATCTCCCGCCCCATTGAGAACGTTCTCAATTATTTGAGTGTTAACCTGGGTCTTTACCCATCTTATGTTCAAGCTGTACAGCTTCGGCATCTACCGCAATCGCCTCAATCATAGGCGCTTCAATATTCGGCTGGGAACCCGGCGATGGCAAGTCCCTTGTCGCCATTTCGATTTCGCGCACTCTCACTAAATCGGCACCCTCCAACAAGGCGGCGGTCGGGTTACGAAAGGCAAACATCATTGTTGACGCGTGATTAAGTAGATATGAAATCCCGCAGACCGCCAGGCATCCAACCGCGATCCATATATACCCGCACGCCAAAGAGATAACGGCCATTGGGCCGAAGACGCTTAAGATTGCGATCAAATTCGTAGTGAGCCGTCCCAAAACGCCCGTGCCAAAACGAATCCGATACAGCGCTAGTGGCCCCTGCCACAGCGCCTGCCAAAACCCAGAGCTACCTGGATTATCGTCATCCATCATTCAATCTCCGCAACAGGAGCCTATCTCTGTTGCGGCAAACATCAAATATCGCGTATGTTCCCTGTACTATGTTGGGAAGTTCTAATAAGCAAAGAGCATTCTATTGTTCAGAATTTGACGTGTTTATTTGCTTTGGGTGGCCGTCCCCGCCTTTTTGGATTCGCGCCGCATTTCACATTGCGCTTATGATCGGGAGGCGTAGCGAGAAGTCGCGCGAGAACTGCGTCGCTTAGCTTTTCCCCCTCCTCCCTCTCAATCTCCTCACTCATGCCAACCTCCAAAGAAACGACGACACTGGAGCTCCCTCCTTATCGCTCTCCGATGGAGAAGCACAGCAGGCATGTGCGCGCAATTGGAATGATAACCGTCGAGAACTCAAGCCTGGAGTTGCTTCTAGCCGATTTGTTGGCTATAATCCTAAAGGTTCGCGGAGAATTTGGGTTCGCTTTGTATTTCTCGCCTAAAGCGTCATCCGCCCGCCTTGATCTAATATCGAATACTCTTCCCATTTCGTACCCGGACGCAGCCCATCAATTTCGACGCAGAATAGAAAAAATCATCAACAGATCGCGAAAGGTTATGAATAAAAGAAATGACATAATCCATTCTATTTGGACAATTGACGATGATACGCCTGGCAGGCCAATTGTTGCTAAAATATCTATGCCGGATTGGGGTGGTGGGTCAATAGATATTTCAAGAATTGCATGATATTATAAAAACATACCGCAGTATAATTCAAGATTTGCTTGAACTATTCAACCACCTTCAGCCTCTTTCCCCGGAGGATATCGCCTTTCTCGAAGAGCACCGATCATCTCGCAAAAGACGGAAACGACCAGATCCCTCCTAACGGCAGCTGAGTTACCTATATCCCCATCGACCGAATATTCTCGTAATGCTTTAATGCCAGCCTCGATGATCTCAGGCGGGATTTCAATCTCTGCTTCGGGCGCGCCAGCCACGACTTTCGTCGTGACAGGCAAAACTATATCACAGGTCATCTGCTAACTCAAGTGCATAGTTGCCCACAAGTTTATGCGCGCCAATGATTTCATGGTGTTAAGTGCTCTTTTGCGGATTTTTGTGCGCCTTCGGCGCGAGCAGCTGATCGCACCTGCGCACCCAGTCTCCCTAGATAAGGGCCAGAACAGCGAAAGTTTCGCGGGGCGAAACGAAGGTTTCGCATCCCACGTATAAGCCATTGGAATCCTTACGAGCGCTGAATCAGTGATTTCGTGTAATTATTTGTTTTCAAAGACTTAACTGCCTTTTCCTTTCGCGGTTTTTCACGCAAACGTGGTCACGGGCAAAAGCCGGCGCTGTTCGCGCTGGGTTCGCGCATGTCACCGCGTCGCCTCGGCGAGCGATTTCAGCCAGGGGCGAAGCGCGGGTAAAGCCTCGTCGCAGGCCCGAGAACAGCAGCGCCAGAGCTACGAGTTCGGGAAGATGCGACATAAGGTTTCAGCTATCATGCAGTTCGACATGATAGCTGATATTTTCGTAAATCGGAATATATTGTTCTGATTTTCAGATTCTATAAGGCGAGCCCATCGAGAGGCCGGCGAAATGCGACTGTTCGGAAACTAAGATCAACGTCCGGACTTGGGCTGGAGCAGGTTGCGATTCCATCGAATTGGGTCGGTGTAGACGCCGTTACGGAAGCGGTCCTTGACCGCGTCGCGGTGCTCAGCGAGCACGGCTGGGGGGCCCCGCCGGCCCCGCCGCTCTATGCCACAGCCCCAGCGGCAACCGGAGGCGGCTCGCGCCCGGCGCGCGCGGCCGGCGCTGGCGTGGCGCGCAGCCCGACGAGATGACAGATCGCGAACACGAGATCGGCCCGGTTCATGGTGTAGAAGTGCAATTCCTTGACGCCATGGTCGATCAGATCGATCACCTGCTCGGCGCATACCGCCGCCGCGACCAGGCGGCGTGTCGTGGGATCGTCCTCGAGGCCGTCAAAACGGTCGGCGAGCCATTGGGGCACGCTCGCCCCAGCCCTTCGGGCGAAATTGGCGGTCTGCTTGAAATTCTGCACGGGAAAGATGCCGGGCACGATCGGCACGTCGAGGCCCGCGGCCGCGGCGACGTCGAGAAAGCGAAAGTAAGCCGAATTGTCGAAAAAGAACTGAGTAATCGCGCGCGTCGCCCCGGCGTCGACCTTCCGCCTCAGGATCTCGATGTCGTGCAGCAAGGTCGGGCTTTGCGGATGGCGCTCCGGATAGGTTCCGACCGACACTTCGAAGCCCATTTCTGTGGCGTCGGCAACGAGTTCGGCCGTAGATCGATATCCCTCGGGAGCCGTTTCATAGGGCGCGTCGAACCCGGTCGGAGGATCGCCGCGCAACGCGACGATGTGGCGCACGCCGGCCGAATGATAGTCGCGAAGCGTCTGCCGGATTTCATCGCAGGGGGCGCCGACGCATGTGAGGTGCGCCGCGGGCTTCATCGTCGTCTCGCGCGCCATGCGCTCGACGAGCGCATGGGTGCGCTCTCGGGTCGAACCGCCGGCTCCGTAAGTGACCGAGACGAAGGCGGGATTGAGCGGCTCGAGGCGACTGGCCGCCTCCCATAGGTTCGCCTCCATATCCACTGTCTTCGGCGGGAAAAACTCGAAAGAGACATGAACCTGCGTCCCGGCGCGGCTCAGCGGAAGGGGTTTCGCAGCCATCAGGCGAACTCCGTGTCGCTCTTCAGAAAATCATCGGAAATGACGCGTGGATCCTCGGCGATCCACAGCACGACAGTCAGCTTGCCAGCCTCGCCCTTCGCCGGCGGGACGCGCTCCACGCGGACGGCGGTCAGACCAGCCTCGGCGAGATCGCGCTCGATCTCGTCGACCGCGAAGCCGAGCCGGCGATGCGCGAACTCGTCGCGTAGGAATTCCTGGTCATGGGCGTCAAAATCAACCACCACGAGCCGCCCGCCCTGCGCCAAAGCCCGGGCGGCTTCGGCGAGCGCGCGCGCCGGATCATCGAGGAAGTGCAGCACCTGGTGGATGGTGACAAGGTCATAGCCGCCGCGCTCGACGGGCGGCGCGTAGATGTCGCCTTGGCGCAGGGAGACATGCCTCAAGCCCGCTTGATCGATATGGGCGCGCGCCAGCGCCAGCATGGCCGCGCTCTGGTCGACGCCGACCGCCCGCGCGGCCCGCGGAGCGAAAAGCTCGAGCATGCGCCCGGTGCCCGTGCCGAGATCGAGCAGATTGCGGAATGGCTTTGGTCCGATCATGGCGACGAGCGCCGCTTCGACCCGCTCCTCCGGGGCGTGCAGCGCGCGGATCTGATCCCAATCGGCGGCGCGAGTCGCGAAATAGGCCGCCGCCTGCTTGCGCCGGGCCTCGCGCGCAATGTCGAGGCGGACACGGTCGGCATTCACCACCGGATCGGCCGGATCGAGACGGCGCAGCCATTCGCGCGCCAGCACCCCGCCCGGTTCGGCGAGGCGGAAGAAGGCCCAGGCGCCCTCGCGCTGCCGCGCAGCGAGACCCGCCTCGACCAGCAGCCGGAGATGGCGGGAGACGCGCGGCTGCGACTGGCCGAGAATGGCGACCAGTTCGCTCACGGTGAGTTCCGCGGCTTCCAGGAGGCAGAGGATTTGCAGCCGGGTCTCTTCGCCGGCGGCCTCGAGGCTTGCCAGCAGAGCGCGGAAGGCGAGCGGCGGAAGTCTTCGTTCATCAGACATAAGCATATCTTTATGTCTATTTGTGGCATAGTCAAGTCGGATGGCGGCGGTGAACCACGATCGTCACCTTGGTGAAGTTGGCGTTGAGCGGGGGTCACGTCCTTGCGCACCGGCACGCCGAGGGCGACCGAAGAACCGACCCTTGCGCTTCCTTCGAGAGAAGGAAGTCGATCAGCCTCTTTCCGTTGTCGGCGTTGGGCGCGCCAGCAACGAGGCCGATGTGGTACGGCAGCGGCATCGCCGAGCGCTCGCCGTTCGAACCTGCAGGCCAGAAAACCTTGATGTTCGGATTGTCGGCCATCTGCGACATGTTCATCTGCAGGTCGCCGTTCGCGACGTAAAGCTCGCCCTGTTGACGAGGGCGGTGAGCTTGCCGGTCGACGCCGACGGGCCGACGTTGTTGTCCTGGAGCTTCTTCAGGTAATCGAATGCGGCCTCCTTCGAGCCGAAGGCGTGGATGACCTGCAGCATGACAGCGGCGCCGTCGCCGGCCTGCCCGGGCGTCGAATACTGGATCTTCCCCTTGAACTTGGGACCGAGCAGATCGTCGAAGGTCTTCGGCCGGTCCTTGAGCCCGGCAGCGTTGTAGATGAAGTTCTGGAAATTGTTGGCCAGCGGCTGATAGGAGCCATCGCCGCCGTCGATCGCGTCGACGATCATTCGCTTTCCGACAAGCTCTTGCGGCGCAGATCGCCGTTTGCGATGGGAACTACGGCGAGCCGCCGCTTTGACCATCCGCAGGGAGCGGATCAGCCGATGACCCGCAAATATGACCGTCGCTCAAGTCCGCCTTCGTTCGGATCGCGCCCATCGCCGCCCGCCGCAAAGCTGAAGCGCGAGCCTGGGGCCAAGGCGGAGCGGGCGGCCTACGCGCTCGGGCCCACGCGATCGTCCGGGCGAGCGTCGGGAGGCCAAGGTTTCGCTCATTTACGGCTTTCATAGCGTCATGGCGGCGCTCAAGGCCCCGCGGCGCGAGCTTATTCGTCTCTACGCCACCGCCGCCGCGGCCGAGCGGCTTGGCTCGGAAATCGCCGCGCGTGCGCTCGAGACGAGGATCATGGCTCCCGAGGAAATATCCGCGCGCAGCCCCCGCGAGGCCGTTCATCAGGGGCTCTTGCTCGAGGCGCGGCCGCTCGCCCCGATCGATATCGCGGATTTGCCCGCGAACGGCCTGGTGCTGGTTCTTGATCAGATCACGGACCCGCACAATGTCGGCGCGATTCTGCGCACCGCGGCCGCCTTCGCCGTCGACGCGCTTGTCACCACCGAACGCCACTCGCCCGAGCTTGCCGGCGCGCTGGCGAAGTCCGCTTCGGGCGGGCTCGAGTACGTGCCGATTTGCAGCGTCCCCAACCTGGCGCGAGCCCTCACCGAGATGGAGGACATGGGCTATTGGCGGATCGGGCTCGATTCCGAGGCGGAGATCCGGCTGACGGACGAATCTCTGTCGCGACCGCTGGCGTTGGTGCTCGGCGCCGAGGACAGGGGGTTAAGACGGCTGACGCGCGAGCGATGCGACCGCCTGGCCCGCCTCGATCTCCCCGGCGCGATCAAGAGCCTCAATGTCTCCAACGCCTGCGCCATCGCGCTCGCGCTCGTGCATGAGCGCCTTTCCGTTCAGGCGTAAGTAAGGAGGTCAGGAGGTCGCGACTCCCGGCTCCTCACTTCTGCATCGCATCCGCCGGCACCACTTTCGCGTAACTCAAATCGTAGGTCTTGTTGAGCAGGGGGTCGAGCGGAGTGCCTTCAGAAGCGTCGTAGATGCGCGGGCGCCCCGAAGCAGTCGTCGGCTGCTCGGCCTGCGCCGGCGCGGCGCTGTCGATTGCAACGTTGGAAACCAGCGTCGCCGTTCCATACTTGGCTTCGCGCGCCTTCTGATCGGCGAGCATGGCCGGCGAGAGCGGAGCAGAGGCGATGGGGCCTCCCACGCTCGTTTCCGGCGGGTCGTCATTCCCGAACGCGAGGCCTTCCGCCGGCCCGTCGTTGACGCCCGCGACGACAGCGCCTAGTTCCTCGATCGTTTTAAAGCCTGGACCGACAAGCGACGCCAGCGCTGCATCCTTGGCGTTCCGGTCCACGCCGATTTTGCTGAGGCGGGCAAGAACAGAGGCCGGCGCTTGTCCCTGCGCCGGCGCGACGAGCGCGCCAAACAGCGCTGACGACGGGGAGGCAGAAGCGACAGGGCTCGAGCTTCCTTCCCCGCCCGCGGCGCTCTCCGGCGGCCACTCTTTGGCGCCAATGGCGACGGCGTTCGCTGCCCTGATCGACTTGGCGCCTTGCGCGACGAGCAACGGCCCATCCTTTACGTTCCGCTCGGCGCCGATTTTGCTCAGGCGGGCGAGAATCGATGCGGGCGCTGCTTGTCCCTCGGCTGGCGCCGCAAGGGCGCCAAACTGCGCCGGGATCGACCGGGTCGATCGAACCGCGAATCGCCGGCGTCACGTCTGGCGCGAGCTTGTCTTTGACGTCCTTTTCGATCTGGCGCCATCGGGCGACATTCTTCTGATGCTGATCCAAAGTTTCGGCGAACGCATGCCCTCCGGTTCCGTCAGCGACGAAATAGAGGTCCTTGCTCCGCGCAGGTTTGGCGACGGCTTCCAGCGCGGCCTTGCCGGGGTTGCAGATCGGCCCCGGCGGCAGGCCGTCAACGATGTAGGTGTTGTAAGGCGTCGACTGATTGAGGTCGGCTCTCGTGATGCTACGGCCGAGCGTGCCTTTGCCCTGGGCAAGGCCATAAACGATGGTCGGGTCGGAATCGAGCCGCATGTGCTTGTCAAGCCGATTGATGAACACCCCAGCGACGCGCGGCCGCTCCTCGGGCTTGCCCGTCTCCTTCTCGACGATCGAGGCGAGGGTCACCATTTCCCATGGCGACTTGATCGGCAAATCCGGCGAGCGCTGCTTCCATATGTCCTCGACCGTCTTCGCTTGAATCTTCGACATGCGCGAGAGAATCGACTGCCGCGTGTCGCCGCGTTCGAAATAATAGGTGTCGGGCATCAGCGAACCCTCGCGCGGGAGCTCTCTGACGTCGCCCGTCAAAACGGTGTCATCGCGAAGCCGGTCAACGACCTGTTCGCTGGTCAGACCCTCGGGGATAGTGAGTTTGTATCGAACCACGCGGTGCGCAATGAGCTCATTCTCGACGTCGTTCATGCTCATGCTCGCCTTGAACGCGTATTCGCCACGCTTCAGGGCGCCGCGATTGCCGTCGAGCAGGGTGAGAATGTTGAACCACATCGCGCTGTCGATAACGCCCGCGCGCTCGAGTTGATCAGCGATGCTGGCGGCGGCGTCCTCCCGCTCGATCATGACCACCTTGTCCTCGGTCAGGGGCCCAGGGCTTCGCGCCTCCTTCATGAGCCAAGCGAGCGCGCCGACTGTCGCCAGCGCCCCAAGAAGGACGAAAGTGAGCAACCCGCTCAGGCTCGACAGACCCATCCGGCGCGGCCTGCGCGGCGGTCGGGACGGCGGCGGGGCCGGATCGTTCAGCGTTGGTTTGGTTGCACGGCCGAACAGGCTCACGCGCGGCCGAGGGGCGTCTCCGTCGCCGGAATCGTGATCTCCGCTCATATCCGTCGCCGCTTCGCCTTCCGCCGCTGAGGCCGCCGTTCAAATCCCGCGCGAGGCTTAAGCCACCGGACGCGGGCTTGGGCTTAAGCTTAGCCGACCGGGCGCCGCGGGGAAACACCCAATCGCCGTGGTCAGCGCCGCTCAGTTCAGCGCATGGAAGACGAGCGAGGCGTTTGTGCCGCCGAAGCCGAAGGAGTTGGATAGCGCCGCCTGAATCGGCCGCTTGCGCGCCACGTGCGGCGCAAGGTCGATCGCGGTCTCCACGGAGGGATTGTCAAGATTGAGCGTCGGCGGCGCGATCTGGTCGCGGATGGCGAGGATGGAGAAGATCGCCTCCACGGCTCCCGCCGCGCCGAGGAGATGTCCGGTCGACGACTTTGTCGAGGACATCGTCGTCTTGGCGGCGGAATTGCCGAGCAGGCGCTCGACCGCCCGCAATTCGATCTCGTCGCCGACCGGCGTCGAAGTGCCGTGCGCATTGACGTAATCGATCTCCGAAGGGGAGATCTCCGCGCGCTTCAGCGCCGCCCTCATGGCGCGAAAGGCGCCGTCGCCGTCGGGCGCGGGCGCGGTGATGTGATAGGCGTCGCTCGACAGGCCGTAACCGGTCAGTTCGGCGTAGATGCGAGCGCCGCGGCCCTTGGCATGCTCGAGTTCCTCAAGGACCACGCATCCCGCCCCTTCGCCCATTACGAAACCGTCGCGGTCGCGATCGTAAGGCCGCGAGGCTTGCGTCGGCCTGTCGTTGAAGCCGGTCGACAAGGCGCGGCAGGCGCAGAAGCCCGCGAGCGCCAGCCGATTGACCGCCGATTCGGCGCCGCCAGCGACCATCACATTGGCGTCGCCAAGGGCGATCAGCCGCCCGGCGTCGCCAATCGCGTGCGCGCCGGTCGAGCAGGCGGTGACGACAGCGGTGTTGGGGCCCTTGAGATTGTGGGCGATGGAAACCTGTCCGCTCAACAGATTGATGAGCCTTCCCGGAATGAAGAACGGCGAGATCCGGCGCGGTCCTTTTTCGTGCAAGGTGACGGAGGCGTCGTAAATCCCGCCGAGCCCCCCGATTCCCGAGCCAAACAGGACCCCGGTCTCGATCTCCTCTTCGTAGGACTTGGGGCTCCAGCCAGCGTCACGCAGGGCCTGGGTCGCGGCGCTCATGCCGTAGATGATGAAGTCGTCGACGCGCCGCTGCTCCTTAGGGTCCATCCAGTCGTCGGGATTGAAGGCGTCCGGAGCGCTGCCGCGCGGCACTTGGGCGGCGACTTTGCAAGGGAGGTCCGAAACGTCGAAGTTGTCGACCCGCGCTATCGCCGAACTCGCTAGCCAGAAGTCGGCGCCAGGTCGCCTCCACCCCGCACGCGATCGGGGACACCATGCCAAGACCTGTAACGACGACCCGCCTCAAATGTCCCATGCTTGTACTCTAACGGTTCCCGTTCGCGCGCCTTGACGCCAATTGCAGCGCGGCGTCCAACACAATTAGGGCCGGACGAGACGCCCGGCCCGCACTCAAGGAGAAAAGTGTCTCGACCAAGGCTGGCCGGACCAGCTCAACGCTTTGCACACTTACTTTTTTGTCGACGCCTTTTCGAGGTATTTAATCGCGTCGCCGACGGTTACAATGGTTTCGGCTTGGTCGTCGGGAATCTCGACCCCGAATTCTTCTTCAAACGCCATCACCAACTCTACGGTGTCGAGCGAGTCGGCGCCGAGATCGTCGATGAAATTGGCGCTGTCGACGACTTTGTCGGCCTCCACGCCGAGATGTTCTACGACGATCTTTTTTACGCGCTCTGCGACATCGCTCATGTCATCTTTTCCCTTATGCATCGGGCTTTGCCGCCCGACTTCTGATCAATTCCCCAATCGACCCGCCGTGGGCAAGGCCCTTCATTCGGGCGTCCGCCCCGCCCCGATGTGGTGACAGGTTCGCTCGGGCTCGCCGACGCCGACGCTTGGATGATGCGCCCCTCCCGCGCCCTGAGACGAACGGGGTCGATAGCATATCTTTCTGGGCAACGCGAGAGGGCGCAAGTCCCGTCGCGCCGCGGTCTAACGGGCGAGTCCGAGCCATCAGATCATCGCCATTCCGCCGTTCACATGCAGCGTTTGCCCGGTGACGTAAGCCGCTTCGGAACTCGCCAAATACACGGCCGCCGCGCCAATTTCCTTGTCGGAGCCGAAGCGTCCAGTCGGTATCGTGGCCATGATCGCATCGCGCTGTTTCTCGTCCAGCGCCCGAGTCATTGGGCTATCGATAAAGCCGGGCGCAATGCAATTGACGGTAATGCCGCGCGTCGCGACCTCGGCCGCCAGAGCCTTGGACATGCCGATCATGCCGGCTTTCGCAGCGGCGTAGTTCCCTTGCCCTGCATTGCCTTGGACGCCGACAACCGACGTTATGTTTATGATTCGGCCGAAGCGCCGTTTCAGCATGCCTTTCAGCACGGCGCGCGACAGGCGGAAGGCCGCGGTCAGATTGATCGCAAGGACTGTGTCCCAGTCTGCGTCCTTCATGCGGATCAACAGACTGTCGCGAGTGACCCCGGCGTTGTTGACAAGAATGTCGATCGGCCCGAAAGCGTTTTCGACGGCCGGGATCAGCGCTTCCACCACCGCCGGGTCGGAAAGGTCGCAAGGCGCCGCATGCGCCCGCGTCTCAAGTTCGGCGGCCAGCGTTTCCAGCGCGTCGCGCCGGGTGCCGCTGAGCGCGACCGAGGCTCCCTGCGCGTGCAGGGCTCGCGCGATCGCTTGCCCAAGTCCGCCTGACGCGCCGGTGACGAGCGCGATCCTCCCAGTCAGATCGAACACCAGCGGCGTCCCTCTCGTCGAATTCTCAAGGCAGCGCCGAGGCGCGGAACGCGGCGATATCGGCGGGCGCGCCAACGCTGATCGTCGTCGCGCCCTCCACGATTCGCTTGATGAGGCCGGTCAAAACTTTGCCCGCGCCGAGTTCGACAAACCGGGTGACGCCGTGCGCGCTCATATACGTCACGCTCTCGCGCCAGCGAACGGTCGCGGTCACTTGGGCGACGAGGCCGGACCGGATCGCCTCTGGGTCTGCGACCGCCTTGGCTTCGACATTGGCGACGAGCGGCGGCTCGGCAGGGCGAATCGGGACGTCCTTCAGCGCTTCTTTCATCGCCTCCGCCGCCGGCTGCATGAGCGCGCAGTGAAACGGCGCAGACACGGACAGAAGCAACGCCCGTTTCGCGCCGGCAAGCTTGGCGAGGTCCATTGCGCGAGCGACCGCCGAGGCCGTGCCCGAAATAACGACTTGACCGGCCCCGTTGTCATTGGCGACTTGGCAGATCGCGCCGGTGAGATAAAGGTCGCTCGCTGCTTGTGTCGCGATCTTCACCACCGCCCCGAATTCGAGCCCGAGGATGGCCGCCATCGCGCCTTCGGCCACCGGGACAGCCTTCTGCATCACTTCGCCGCGCAGGCGCAAGAGACGCGCCGCGTCTTCGAGAGTGAACGAACCGGCGGCGCAAAGCGCAGAATATTCGCCGAGCGAATGCCCGGCGACATAGGCCGCCTCCGAATATGGATTGAAACCCGTCTCGGTCTCCAAAACCCTGAGCGCTGCAATACTTGTGGCCATGAGAGCCGGTTGGGCGTTGGCGGTCAGCGTGAGCTGAGCCTCAGGCCCCTCGAACATCAAACGCGAAAGCTTCTGGTCCAGCACGCCGTCGACGCGGTTGAAGATCTCCCGCGCGACGCGAAACTCGTCCGCCAGCGCTTTTCCCATGCCGACCGCCTGGGAGCCCTGACCCGGAAACACCAAGGCCGTCTTCATGAAATCGGTTTCCCCGACCGGACGCGAAAGGACGATCAGGCTCGCGCCCGGCGGCGGTGCACAGACACGGCGGCCGCGGGGCTGTCAAGCTTCGGCTTCGCCCAGACAGAAAAGTTGATCAGGCTTGCTTGAACCCGTATCGGAATGGGTCCGCCGCGTCCTCCACCAGCTTGCTTTCCGCACAGATGAATGCGCGCCCGCTGATGCGCGGGAGAACGCCGCCAGTCGGACCCGGTTCGAAGCTGGTGCGAAAGCGGCTGCCGATGATGCTTTCCTGCACCCAGACTTCGCCAGGCCGCAACTTTCCGTCGGCGTGGAGGCAAGCAAGCTTGGCGCTGGTTCCGGTCCCACACGGCGACCGGTCGTAGGCCCCGCCAGGGCAGAGGACGAAATTTCGGCTGTTTGCGTCGATTGATCGCGCCGGGGCGAAGAACTCGATGTGGTCGATCAGGGCGCCGTCCTTGCCGCGGACGCCCTGGGCCGTCAGCGCGTCGCGTATTGCGGTCGCGGCTTGCGTCAACGGGCCCGCGTTCTCGAGCACGAGATCGCAAGGTGGGGGAGTCGAGGTCAGGAAGAACCAATTGCCGCCCCAGGCGACGTCCCCGCGCACGACGCCGAGACCTGGCGCCTCAACCTCGACCGCTTCGGTGAAACGGTAGCTCTCAACATTCTCGACCGCCGCCGTGCAGTCGTCGAGAAGCTCCACACCGACCACGCCGACCGGGGTATCGAAGCGATGGCGCCCGGGCTTGAGCCGGCCCATATGCGTAAGCGTCACGGCAAGGCCGATCGTCCCGTGGCCGCACATGCCGATATATCCGACATTGTTGAAGAAAATGACGCCGGCGGCGCATGAGGAATCGTGGGGCTCGCACAGGAGGGCGCCCACGATCGCGTCGTGGCCGTGCGGCTCGTTGACGGCGAAGCGCCGGAGATGGTCGAACTCGCGGGCGAACCGTGCGCGGCGCTCAGCAAGCGGACCGCCGCCTAGCGGCGGGCCGCCATCGACGATGACGCGCGTGGGCTCGCCCTCGGTATGGGAATCGATGACCCGCACGGGGCTCAGTCCTTCGCGCCGGGCCAGGAGGCCCACCAGGCGCGGAACGTCGTGAACCGCCGCTTCGCCATGCCCTCCTGCGATGGGCTCAAGGCGTCGAAGTCATTCAAGTGCCACGCATATTCGTCGTGTCCAACAAGCGTCATCAGGCGCTTGAAATAGAGCACGAGGTCGACGCCCTCGTCGAAAACCGAGAGCGGCTCGAGCGCGCTCTCAAGCTCGAGCGCAAGGCGGCGCGCTTGGGCGTCGCCCTTGGTGGCGCGCTCACTAAGCTCGACCAGGCGCAGCACCTCGCGCGGCAACACGTTGCCGATGCCGGTGATGGCGCCGCAGGCGCCGCAATTGACAAAGCCGTGGAACACCTGGGTGTCGACCCCGACCATGAGCGCGATGTCGTCCGAACGCCCGGCAATATGCTCTGCGGCATAGCTCAGCGACTCCGCGCCGCCGAATTCCTTGAACCCGACCAAATGGGGAAACTCTTTGCGCAATTCGAAGAACAGCTCGGCGCGCGTCTGGAAGCCGTAATAGGGGCTATTGTAGATGACCGAAGGCAGGTCGACCGCCGCCGCGAGCACGCGGGCGAAATGGCCGCGCTGGGCCGCCGTGGACGAGCCGCGCGACAGCACGCGCGGAATGATCATGAGTCCGCGCGCGCCCTTTTCCTTCGCGTGACGCGCGAGCGCCGCGGCCTCAACGGTGTTTTGCGCGCCTGTGCCGACGATGACCGGCAGGGCTGCCTCGGCCAAACGTTCGACGCCCTCCATTCGCTGTTCGATCGTAAGCAGCGGCCAGTCGCCCATCGAGCCGCAATAGACCAGCCCCGACATTCCGGCGCCGACAAGATGCTTTCCCATGTTCACGAGAGCGTCGAAGTCGGGCCGCCGGTCGGGGCCGCAGGGCGTCATGAGGGCCGGGATCGTTCCGGAAAAGACTTGCGACGGCATCTTGGGGCTCCCTAAAGTCGGGTTTTCGCTTGTTCCGACATTCGCACGTCTTGGGCTCCCGTTCTTGATGAAAACGCAGGCCAGGATTGAAAACCAGCACAATGGCGCCGCGCGCGGCCACCGAGCGTGATCCGGCGGCGGCGCTCGCCGCTGTCCTTGGACGGCCCTTTCCGGGAATTGAGCTCTTCGACCGGATCCCCGACACTGTATTCTTCATCAAGGATCGCGAGGCGCGGTACGTAGCGGTCAACGAAACGCTCGCGCAACGCTGCAAGTTCGCTGACAGATACGCCCTGATCGGCCGCAAGGCGAGCGAGGTCTTCGCCGCGCCGCTCGGCGAGCGGTTCGAGGCGCAGGATCTCAAGGTCATCGCGGAGGGCCTTTCGATCCGGGCCAAGATGGAGCTTCATCTCTATCCGGATGGTGGCGAAGGCTGGTGCCTGACTTGGAAGGAGCCGCTAATCGACGCGGCCGGCGTCATTCGCGGCCTCGCCGGCATTTCGCGCGACGCCCCGGCTCTATCGGGATCGGCGCCGGTCTCGAGGGCGCTATCAGCGACGCTCGCCTATGTCGACGACCATCTCGGTGAGCCCTTGCGGATTCCAGACCTCGCGAGACGAGCCGGCCTTTCACCGTTCCGGTTCGATCAAAGAATAAGGGCGCTGTTCGGCCTCTCCGCCGGGCAATATCTGTCGCGGCTCCGCATAGACCGGGCCTGCGATCGCTTGAGGCATACGGACGCTCCTTTGAGCGAGTTGGCGCTCGAATGCGGTTATGCCGACCAGGCGGCGTTCACTCGCCAATTCCATAAATCGGTCGGTCTCACGGCCGGCGCGTATCGGCTGGCGACGGGCCGCGGTCGCAAGCGGGGGCTCATCGAGGCGCGGGCCTGATCAGCTGTTCCCGTTGGCGCTAGCCGAGCCTTTGATAACGCGGTCCCCCAAAGGGGCGTCTCTATTGCGTCTAAAGGCATGAGGCGCACGGTCATTTGGACGACACGCAACGCCTTTCTACCCATGCTGCTGGCGAGATCTTGCACTGTCTAGTCGCGGATTCGTTGTTCAAGTGGGGAGATTACTCATGAAATCGCCAAATCAATCGCTGCTTTGATGATCGCCGGTTTGGCGCTTCGCCGCGGCGCTCGAGCCTGCCCAGGCCAAACTGGTCGCTGACCACGAGCACGTTTCAGGGCGCCGACAATCTGCTGTTCACGAACGGGTTTGCGTTCACCAGCACGGTTGGCATCTCGTTTGAGACTGCTGCGGGCCACAGCGTCAAATCTTCAGTGTCGATGACGCCGCCGACGGCAACGCCTATGGCGAGTTGAGATCGAACCCCGGCGCCTTTGGCGTCGGACATTTCACGCTCACGGCGGTTCCCGAAACCTCGGCGAGGTACGTTGGTCGGATTCGCCGGGCTTGGCATTGCCGTTTCTGGCGCCTCGCAAAGCGCGGCGTAGCGTAACGGCCGCGAGTCCCGGCTCCGTGAGTACCTAGGGGCCCCGCCCAGTAGGGAGGGAGCACTGGGCGGGGCATAGAGCGCGGAGCTGGAGGACCCCACGCTTCTTCCAAATCTTGCAGCGCCCAGTGACCACATAATGACGCAAAAAGGGCGGCCAGAGGCCGCCCTTCCTGGTTAGCGGATTGGCAAACTACCTGTCGTTGGCGTGCTTGACCGCGTCTTTAGCGTTGCCGAGCGCTTGCCGAGCCTCGCCCTTCGCCTTGTCCATCTTTCCTTCGGCCTGCATGCCCTTGTCGTCCATCATCTTGCCGGCGGCGTCTTTCACTGCCCCTTTGGCCTTGTCGGCTGCGCCCTTGACGTGTTCCTTATCCATGATCGCCTCCTTTGAGAGCCGCCAGACAAACGCAGGGGGGCGTCCTAGGTTCCAGCGGCCTGCCTGGGGCGTTCAATCGGCGATTGTCCAAACGGCGGCTCGCCTACCGAAACCCCCCTCTCTTGGGCTGGAACGATGATAGGATGCTGCTCGGCCGCCGAGGAATCGCCAGGCGGGCGGCTGCGCGAGGGACGGATGACAGCGGCGCCGGGAAAATCCTGCGGGTCCTGCACAATGTGCTGCTCCGCGCTGGAGATCGACTATTTCAAGAAGCCGGCTGGGCCGAAGTGCGTCAATTGCCGCTCTGGCGGCTGCGCGATCTATGCCGAGCGCCCAGAGGTCTGCCGCGACTTCGAGTGCGAGTGGCTGACGCTTCGTGATCTGTCGCGTCAATTGCGCCCGGACCTTGTCGGAACGATCTTGATGGAGGACGCGGACAGCGACGAATATCGCGCCGTTTGCGCCCCGGAGAAGCCGATGGCCTGGCGCCATCCGCTTATCTTCGCGCATCTCGTCGCCAAGGCCAAGTCCGGGCGGATCGTTGTGGCGAAGGCAGGGCTCACGTCGTGGAGGATTTTCGGTTCGGGCGAATGGGGGCCGACGGTCTGATCAATTAGACGCCAGAACGCTCATTGAAGAGGCGCCGCAGCGCTCGGTTCGCTTGTCCGTGACGGTTTGGCGGGCGTCGGTGGCGCGATCGATTGTCCGATGCTATTGACCCCCCCGGCCGCGCTTACCCTGCTGCGCCGCCACCAGGGGCGTTGGATCGGCGCTGCCGGCCCGCGGGGAGAAGGAGTTTGGCCGAAATGAAGAAGATTGAGGCGATCATCAAGCCGTTCAAACTCGACGAGGTGAAGGAGGCGCTACAGGAGGCCGGAATCCAGGGCATCACCGTCCTCGAAGCGAAAGGCTTCGGCCGGCAAAAGGGACATACCGAGCTTTACCGGGGGGCCGAGTACGTCGTCGACTTTCTCCCCAAGGTGAAGATCGAAGTCGTTGTGTCGGACGAAAATCTCCGTCCGGCGATCGAGGCGATCCGCGCCGCGGCCCAGACCGGCCGCATCGGCGATGGCAAGATATTTGTATCGCAGATTGAGGAGGCCATCCGCATCCGCACCGGGGAGACCGGCGCGGATGCGGTCTAAGGCATTCTGGGCTGAAGAGGGCGCCCAGCCATCTGAGGGCGGGCGAAGCAGAGCTTAATCATCGAGGAAGGGCAAAGCATGAAGACCGCCAAGGATGTCCTGAAGGCGATCAAGGACAATGACGTCAAATATGTCGATCTCCGCTTCACCGATCCACGGGGCAAGTGGCAGCATGTCACGTTTGATCAGAGCTTGATCGACGAAGACGCTTTCGCGGACGGGCTGATGTTCGACGGCTCCTCGATCGCGGGATGGAAAGCGATCAACGAATCCGACATGACGCTCATGCCGGATCCGACTTCCTATAGCATCGACCCGTTCTTCGCCGCCTCCACCGCCGTGCTCGTCTGCGACATTCTCGATCCCGCGAGCGGCCAGCCCTATAACCGCGATCCGCGCGGTATCGCGAAAAAGGCCGAGGCCTATCTCAAGTCCACGGGCATCGGCGACGCGGTTTTCTTCGGCCCCGAGGCCGAGTTCTTCGTCTTCGACGACGTGCGTTTCGCCGCAGAGCAGTACAACACCGGGTTCCAGATCAACTCCATCGAATTGCCCACAAATTCCGACACGGCCTACGAGGGTGGAAACCTCGGCCACCGCGTCCGCACCAAGGGCGGCTATTTCCCGGTCCCGCCGCAGGATTCGGCCCAGGACATGCGCGGCGAGATGCTGGCCGCGATGGCGCAGATGGGCGCGGTCGTCGAGAAGCACCACCATGAGGTCGCGTCCGCCCAGCACGAGCTGGGGCTCAAGTTCGGCCCGATGGTGACGATGGCCGACCACCTCCAGGTCTACAAGTACTGCATTCACATGGTCGCGCAGAGCTACGGCAAGACGGCGACCTTCATGCCGAAGCCGATCTATGGCGACAATGGCTCGGGCATGCACGTCCACCAGTCGATCTGGAAGGGCGGCAAGCCGGTGATGGCGGGCAACAAATATTCCGACCTCAGCCAGGAGTGCCTCTATTACATCGGCGGCATCATCAAGCACGCCAAGGCGCTCAACGGCTTCACCAACCCCTCGACCAATAGCTACAAGCGCCTCGTGCCCGGCTTTGAGGCGCCGGTGCTGCTCGCCTATTCGGCGCGCAACCGCTCGGCCTCCTGCCGCATCCCGTGGACGGCCAACCCGAAGGCCAAGCGCGTCGAGGTGCGCTTCCCCGACCCGACCGCCAACCCCTATCTCGCCTTCTCGGCGATGCTGATGGCGGGCCTCGACGGCATCGTCAACAAGGTCGATCCCGGCCCGGCGATGGACAAGGATCTCTATGACCTGCCGCCGAAGGAATTGAAGAAGATTCCGACGGTTTGCGGCTCGCTCCGCGAGGCGCTCTCGAGCCTCGACAGGGATCGCGCCTTCCTTAAGGCTGGCGATGTGTTCAGCGACGACTTCATCGACAGCTACATCGAGCTCAAGATGGCCGACGTCCAGCGGTTCGAAATGACGCCGCACCCGGTCGAGTTCGAAATGTACTATTCATACTGAGCAGCCTCGCGTTCCGACCGGGTGATCAAGGGCGGCCTCATCGGCCGCCCTTGGCGTCCGGAGGCGCGCCGATTTCATTTTCTACGTTCGCGCAGCGCGCGAAAACGGCTCAATTTCTCGAGGTCGAGCTTAGGGGCGTAGGCCGTTGCCGATAGAAGGCGCGCACTGGACGGCGCGGTAAGGCCCATCGCGAGCAAGGGAGGGAAATGCAACCGTAGGACGAACGGGAACACCCGGATCGGCGGCGGGCCTGTCACCCGTCGCCGGCTCGAGCTGACGTGCGGTCGACCTGACGTAATATAAGTTCGCACGCTGTTTCGCTCCGCGGACGGACCTCTGCGCCTCCAGACGGCGGTCTGGGGCGCGGATTTGTCCGCGAGTCGTCAGGCGAATGGGGCGACTAGAAGTCGCTCGCCAGACCCTTCACCTCCCAGTCGCCATAACGCGTCGGGTCCAGACCGCCGCGGCCGTGCACTTCGTTCGGGCCTTCAGGCCTGGGCTCGGCGCGGCGCGCCTCTGCCTCCGCGAGCGCCCTTCGCGCCGCCGGCGGCAGATCGCGCAAGGCGGATTTTTCCGGCTCGGAGCCGGCGCCTGGATCCGGAAGGTCGCTATCCATATCCGCTCTCGCCTCACTCCGTCGCTCGGCTTGATCGGTTCCGGCCGGACGCATGCCTTGGATTTCGGCTATAGTCTTGTGCTAGGCGGCGAGCAATTTCTGATTCGATGCGAGGCTCGTTTGGCGCGACAATCGGGAGGGTTTCATGGAGGCGGTCCTGAAACGCCAGCCGCTCCGCCGCCGGGGCTTACTGCGCGAGTTGCCGCGGCGCGCGCCGTCGCCGAAGCCTTAACCGCGTCGCGTCCGCTCGATGAGCGGCTCGCGGCTGATCCGGCACAGCCCAAAGGCGGTCTTGACGCCCGCGACCGGGCGTTGGCGCGCTCGATTGCGACCGTCGCGCTCCGCCGGCTCGGCACGATCCGCAGGGCGCTCACGCGGCGAATGGACAAGGGAATGCCCAAGCGCGGCGGGGCGCTCGAGTGGACGCTCATTGCCGCCGCGGCGCAAATCCTCTTTCTCGATACGCCCGACCATGCGGCGGTGGATCTCGCGGTGAAGGCGACGCGCGCCGAGCCGGCCAGCGCTCCCTTTGCCGGGCTCGCCAACGCCGTGCTTCGGGCAATTGCCCGTGACCGGGAGGAGATTCTGGCCAGCTCCGATCCCCTGGAGGACGATACGCCCGCCTGGCTCGCCCAGCGTTGGCGCTCGACCTATGGCGAGAGCGTCGCGCGCGCCATCGCTTTGGCGCATCGCTCGGAGCCGACGCTCGATCTCAGCGTCAGGAGCGGCCCAGCCGGCTGGGCCGAGAAGCTTGGCGGAGTGGTATTGCCGACTGGCGCGGTGCGCCTCGACACCCATGCGCCGGTCGCGGAGCTGGAAGGCTATGCGGAGGGCCAATGGTGGGTGCAGGACGCGGCCGCGGCGCTTCCGGCTAGGCTTCTTCGGCCGGCTGCCGGCATGCGGATCGTCGACCTCTGCGCGGCGCCGGGCGGAAAAGCCGCCGAACTGGCCGCGGCGGGGGGTGACCTCACGGCGGTCGATCGCTCGGCGGAGCGTCTCAAGTTGCTCGCCGCCAATTTCGCGCGGCTCAACCTCACTTCCGAGATCGTGGTCGCCGATGCGCTCGCCTTCGAAGCGCCGCCATTTGACGGAGTGCTGCTGGACGCGCCGTGCACCGCGACCGGCACCATTCGCCGCCATCCCGACGTCGCCTGGACCAAACGGCCGGGCGACCTCGCGCCGCTCGTCAAGCTACAGGCGGCGTTGCTCGACAAGGCCATCGCGCTGGCGCGGCCCGGCGGCGTCATCGTCTATTGCGTATGCTCGCTAGAACCGGAGGAGGGGGAAACCCAGATCGCAGCCGTGCTGCGCCGCAACCCCGACGTCCGACGCTCACCCGTGGCGGCCGAGGAGATCGGCGGCCTCGGCGAATGCCTGACCCCGTCGGGAGATTTGCGCACCCTGCCCTGTCACTTATGGGGCGACAATCCGCGCCGCTCCGGGATGGACGGCTTCTTTGCCGCGCGGCTGGTCAAGGCAAGCTAACTGTGCTCTCATCGGAAGAAGGGAAACACGCCCTTCCCATGTTTGCGAAGCCATTCGGCGCCGTCGTAGGCTTGGTATTTGGATTGATTGGCCATGTTCCACTCCCGGTCGAAGTTCGAGAGCGACTGTGTGGGGACAACAGGTCCCGCGCCGACGGTGCCCCACGAAGACGAGTTGCCCTGTTCGGCGAGAGCCGCCCCCGACAGCAAAGCAAGGCCTGCGGCAAGACCGATCGCTGACAAGGTTTTGAACATCGGATTTTTCCTTTTTGCGGAGTTGCCGCGGTTCGTAGCGGTCTTCCTCAGAACTCAGCCTGCGTCATTTTTCGCTGACCGGGCAGTGACGCAGCGCACACTGCTTGCCGCCGGTAAATTACATATTGTGATTGTGGTATAGTCCGTAGCCGCCGTGCCGACGAATCCAGGACGCGCCGGCCCTCGCCCGCTCCTTACTTTCATTGGCGTGGTTCCACGATCGCTGGAACGGCGTCAGCGATTGCGTCGGCACGGTGGGGCCGTAGCCCTCCGTGCCATAGGCGGACGAATTGCCGTTGACGGCGAAAGCCGGGGCGGATGGGAGGGCGAGGGCGGCGGCAAGGCCGATTAATGCGATTGTCTTGGTCATAAGATGTTCCTCGTGGTTGGAACGCTGCGAACTAAGGCCTTTTAGTTAGGCAACGCTTGTGGTCCGGACAATGCTCCACCCGTATAATGAAGACGCCCATACATATAATAATCCTACACTTTTTGGTGAACTGGGGCGCTGAAATTCCTCCTCTTAGCGGCGCCCGTTCCGACGTGCGCAGAACCATGCTATTGCACTGCAGCAAAGCGGCACAACCGAATTGGGGCGTTCGCGCTAATGGCCACAGATAGCGTCAAGATCGGGCGGGCGCTCCTCTCCGTTTCCGACAAGACGAGCCTCCTCGATCTAGCGCGCGCGCTCAAGCCGTTCGGGGTCGATATTCCTTTCGACAGGCGGTACAGCCGCGGCGCTCAACGCCGCCGGCTTCACGGTCCTCGACGTGGCGCAGGTCACCGGCTTCCCGGAGATGATGGACGGACGGCTCAAGACCCTGCACCCGAGGGTGCACGGTGGTCTGCTGGCGATTCGATCCGATCCAGCGCATCAGGCGGCGATGATCGCCAACGACATCCCGCCGATCGACCTCTTGGTGGTCAATCTCTATCCGTTCGAGGCGACGCTTAAGCGGGACGCGCGGTTTGAGGAAAGAGTCGAGAACATTGATATCGGGGGGCCTGCGATGATACGCGCCGCGGCCAAGAACCACGACGATGTCGTCGTCATCGTCGATGTGGACGATTATCAGGCGCTGATCGAGGAATTGCAGCGCGGCCAGGGAACGACCCGTCTCGCTTTCCGCCGCAGAATGGCGCAGAAGGCCTTCGCCCGCACGGCGGCCTATGACGCGGCGATCTCCAATTGGCTCGCCCAGGAAATTGACGAACCAACGCCGAAATGGCGCGCCTTCGGCGGCGTTCTGCATTCGAGCTTCGGCGCGCTTCGCTACGGCGAGAATCCCCAGCAGCGCGCCGCGTTGTACCTCAGCGCCGAAACGCGCCCCGGCGTCGCGACCGCGCGCCAGATCCAGGGCAAGGAGCTGTCTTACAACAACATCAACGACACTGACGCCGCTTACGAACTGGTCGCCGAATTCGATTCCGCGCAAAGCCCCGCCGTAGCGATCATCAAGCACGCGAACCCTTGCGGCGTCGCTGTCGGCGAGACGCTGCTCGAGGCTTACGAAAAGGCGCTGAGCTCAGATCCCGTGTCGGCGTTCGGCGGAGTGGTGGCGCTCAACCGGAAGATTGACGCAGCCTCAGCCCGCAAGATTGTCGAGATCTTCACGGAGGTGATCATCGCGCCTGCGGCTGACGAGGAGGCGTTGGCGATTATTGCGGCGAAGAAAAACCTGAGGCTTTTGCTCGCCGGTTCGGTTCCCGATCCGAGAGCGCCAACCCTCGCCGTGCGATCAGTCGCCGGCGGATTCCTGGTCCAGGATCGCGACAATGGCGTGCTTGAAGAGGGAGCGCTCAAGGTTGTGACCAAACGCGCTCCAACCTCGCGCGAAATGGCCGACCTGAGGTTCGCCTGGGCGGTCGTCAAGCATGTGAAGTCGAACGCCATCGTCTACGCCAGGGATGGCGCGACCGTCGGAATCGGCGCGGGACAAATGTCGCGGGTCGATTCCGCCCGTCTTGCCGCGCGCAAGGCCGAGGAGGCCGCCGAGATGGCGGGCCGGCCCGAGCCCCTTACCCGAGGTTCGGTCGTAGCCTCCGACGCCTTCTTTCCGTTCGCCGATGGCCTGGTTGCGACGATCGAAGCCGGCGCGACGGCGGTCATCCAGCCTGGAGGATCGGTGCGCGACGCCGAGGTGATCGCCGTCGCCGATGAAGCGGACGTCGCGATGGTTTTCACCGGCATGCGGCATTTCCGGCACTGACCGATCGTCAGCTGAAATGGCTTGGGCGCGAGCGCTGCCGCGGGCCTACCGGAGGAGATTCAGCTCGGACGGGCGCTATTGGTCCGGCGAAACGATAACGGAGATTTGATCGCGTGGGACGCCGCTGAATTGAGCGCGAGCGGCCGAGCGGGCAGATCGAACTTGACGCTCTTGCGCGCGCCTTCGCAATCCCTCGCGCCGGTGAATGCGATTGGATGCAGGTAGGCCTCCGCCATCGAGGACATCGACCCAGCCTTCAGACGAGATCGTGATCCTGTAGGCACCAGGCTTTGCCGGCGCAGCGAGGGCGAAATGGCCGGCGAATGCGGAAGGCGACTTCGGCGCCCGCTCGGGCGCCTTCGGCAACTCGGCTGAGGAAAACGGCTTTAGCTCAAGCGTCGTCGCAGCGTCGTAGGGAAGCGCTCCCCCATTGGGCAGCGAGGCCTTGTCCGTTCGGACGAGGGCCGCGCGCTCACGGTCAAGGGGCCATTTGAAGCCATCGCAGCCCGAGCCGTCCTGCGCCTGAGCCAACCCAGGCGCGGCGACGAGCGCAATGGCCGCAAGCCATCGGACCAAAGTCATTGGGAGGTCACGGTCGCCGGCGAATTGGGGCTTCGGAGCGTCTCAGCCCGGGCGCCGTGCAGGAACTGGACGGCGGCCGCGAGCTGCGTGTCTTTGTCGTGATCCGGCGGCACATAAGCGTCGGAGCCCTTCTCCTCCTCGCCGTCGTTCTTCAAATGACCAAAAAGCGACGCTTCTCCCAGGCTGGAGACCTTGCCCTTCAGGTCGTCGGGAATGTTTTCGAGCACCCTGATGTCCGGATCGATGCCCTTGGCCTGGATAGAGCGGCCGGAAGGCGTGTAATAGCGAGCGGTCGTCAGCTTGAGCGCGCCATTCTCGCCAAGCGGCAGAATGGTCTGAACGGACCCTTTGCCGAATGTCCGCGTGCCGATCAAAGTTGCGCGCTTGAGATCCTGCAACGCGCCGGAGACGATCTCCGAGGCCGACGCCGAACCGCCATTGATGAGCACCACCACAGGCTTTTGCTGCGACAGATTGACGCCGGGGCGGGCGGAGTAATGTTGTCCCTGGTCGGCGTTTCGGCCGCGGGTCGAAACAATGTCGCCACTGTCGACGAAGGCGTTCGTGATCTCAACGGCCTGGTTGAGCAAGCCGCCGGGATTGTTGCGCAGATCGAGGATGTAGCCCTTCAAATTCGCCTGCACCGATTCGGCGCGGAAATGATCGAAGGCCTTGCGCACCCCGTCGTACGCCTCCTGGTTGAACTGAGTAATGCGGATATACCCGATGTCGCCGCTCTCCAGATGCGCGCGGACCGACTGAACATGGATAATCTCGCGGACGATCGTGAACTCCTTAATATCCCGGTTCGTTCCGCGCTCGACGGTCAACTTGACCGGGGACTTGGCCGGCCCACGCATCTTGTCGACCGCTTCCTTGAGCGTCAGGCCCTTGACCGCCGTATCGTCGATGCGGGTGACCAGATCGCCGGACATCATGCCGGCGCGCGCCGCAGGCGTGTCGTCGATCGGGCTCACCACCTTGACGAGCCCGTTCTCCATCATCACTTCGAGGCCCAGGCCGCCGAATTCTTCGCCCTTCATGCTGCTTTGGAAGTCCTGCAAGGCCTTCGGATCAAAATAATTTGAATGCGGGTCGAGCGACGCCAGCATGCCGTCGATCGCCGACTTGATCATTTTTTCGTCGTCAGGCTTCTCGGCGTAGTTGTCGCGCACTGTGTTGAACACTTCGGCAAAGAGCGCGAGCTTGTCGCTCGTGCTGGAGCCGGCGGCCCGCAGCGCGCTGTTCGAGGCGCCGACCAGCAGAACGCCGGCGACGACTCCGCAGGCAAGATAGGAGAGACCCTTCCTCATCGACAAACGCTCAGCTCCATAGCTCGTGTTGAGCGCATCAATTCGGCTTGGCGGGAGTTGCCTGGCCCGGATCGGTCGGCGCAGGGGATGTCGCCGTCGCCGCGGGCTGGTCGCTCTTCACGGGGGCCGCATCGGCCTTCACCGCCGCCTCCGGGTGCTTGACCCCGTGCAACAGGTCGATGGCGGCGGTGAGTTGCTTGTCGTCCTTCTCGTTCGGCGGGACGTAAGCCTGGGACGCCGATAAATCCTCGGCGCCGTTGGCGAGATGGCCCTTGAGCGAAGCCTCGCCCTTCATATCGTCCTTGCCCTTCAAGTCGTCAGGCACGTCCTCCAGCACCTTGATGTCGGGCTCGATCCCCTTGGCCTGGATCGATCGGCCCGATGGCGTGTAGTAGCGCGCCGTCGTGAGCCTGAGCGCGCCGTTCTCGCCAAGCGGCATGATCGTTTGCACTGAACCTTTGCCGAACGACCGGGTGCCGATCAGCGTCGCGCGCTTATGGTCCTGCAAGGCGCCCGAGACGATCTCTGACGCCGAAGCTGAGCCGCCGTTGATGAGGACCACGAGAGGTTTGCCGCCCGACAGGTCGCCGCCCGGCTTGGCGTCGAAGCGTTGGGTTTCGTCCGCAGTGCGCCCGCGGGTCGAAACGATCTCGCCGCGGTCGACGAACGAATTGACGACGTCGATCGATTGGTCGAGCAAGCCTCCGGGATTGTTGCGCAGATCCAGGATGTAGCCCTTGAATTTGTCGGCCGGGATCTCGCTGTGCAGCTTGTCCATCGCGCTCTTGAGACCGTCTTCGGTCTGCTCGGTGAACTGGGTGATGCGGATGTAGCCGATGTCGCCATCCTCGACATGCGAGCGCACCGACTGGACGTGAATGAGATCGCGAACGATGGTGAAATCCTTCACGTCCTTCTTGGGCCCGCGGACGACCTTGAGCTTCACGGCAGAATTGATCGAGCCGCGCATCTTCTCGACGGCCTGATCGAGCGTCAGCCCCTGCGTGGGCGCGTCGTCGATCGCCGTAATGATGTCGCCCGAGAGCACGCCCGCCTTGGCGGCCGGCGTGTCGTCGATCGGCGTCACGACCTTGAGGAGGCCGTCTTCCTGCGTCACCTCGATGCCTAGACCGCCGAACTCCCCCTTCGTCTGGACCTGCATGTCGCGGAACGATTTAGCGTCCATGTAGCTCGAATGCGGGTCGAGCGAGGAGAGCATGCCATTGATCGCCGCCTCGATCAGCTTCGATTCGTCTGGCTTCTCGACATAGTCGTTGCGGATCTTGTCGAACACGTCGCCGAACAGATTGAGCTGCCGATAGGTGTCCGCGGCCGCAGCGTAAGCGGAGGGACTGACGAAAAGCAGCGCTTGCGGCGCCGTCGCCGCGGCTGCCGCCCCCAGAACGACCCCAACTCCCAAATAACCAGCTTTACGAATCATCCGCGCGCTTTCTCGATGTCTGACTTCGCCCACCACGGCCCCGGATCGATCGCAGTTCCGTCCTTGCGTAACTCTATATAGAGAACCGGTCGCGCCGCGCCAACTGCGGCCGCCGTCGCCATCCGAGTAGACCCGTCGCCCATTACGCCGACCGGTTCTCCCGCCAGCACGAACTCGCCGGATTGAACATTGATTCGATCCAACCCGGCAAGCAGGACATAATATCCTCCGCCCGCATCGATGATCAAGAGTTGTCCATAGCTCCGGTACGCTCCGGCGAAAAGCACGGCGCCGTCCACCGGCGTGGAGACGGTCGCCCCGGCGGGCGTCGCCAAGGAAACGCCCCGTTCGACCCCTCCGAGGTCGTCTGGAGAGCCAAATGTTTTCAAAATCGCGCCCGCAGCGGGTAGCGGCACCCGTCCTTTGGCGTCAGCGAAGGCTATTTCGGGCTTCAGGCGTGCTGTTTCGCGCGCTGTGGGCGGCTTGCGCCCGAGCCTCAATTTCATTCGCCGTAGCGACCTCGCTCTCGTGCGCGGCCGCGGCCGCGGCCTTGCGGGCGGCGCTCTCGCTATCGAGCCGCGCGATGAGATCCTTGAGCGACCCCGCCTTTTTGGCCAGGTCGGCGGCGCGCTGCTGCTGCGAGCCGAGCGCGTCCTGCGCCGACGCCAGAGACTGCTGGCGCGCGTCAATGAGCGCCGCAAGGCGCATTTTTTCATAGGCAAGCGCTTTGCCCTTCTCGGTCAGCGCGTCTCGCTCCTGCGCAATCGATTCACGGGTCTTGGCGAGGTCGTCGAGATCGTGCCGGGCAGCTTCGATCTCCGATTTCAGCTCCGGAATAAGGGAGCCCATAATGGCGGCTGCCCGCACCGCTTCCGACATGTCGTCTGGCTTGACGAGAATGGCGGGCGGAGGATTGCTGCCCATCCTCTGGAGGGCCGCAAGCACGTCGGCGATAACGCCGCGCCGACGCTCGAGCGAATGCGAGAGGTCCTCGGCGGTTGCGTTGAGGCCGGCCAATTTCTCGGCCGCGGCCGCTGCGCCGGCCTCGGCGTCCTGCACCTTGGCCGTGGTTTCGATGAGCACTGCGGAAAGACGGGCCCGATCGGCGCGAACGGAGTCGATTTCGGTCTCGATCGCCCGCCGCTGCTCCTCGGACTTGTGCAGCGCGTCCTCTACGCCGCGCAACTCTACTTCCTTGTCCGCGCGCTGCTGATCAGGCGGCCGCCGGCGGATTTGGCGGGGCCGGATCGGCAAGCGCGCCGCAAGCTGCGACGAGCGACGCCACGAGGGCTGCGGCCGGCGAACTCCTTCTCCCGGCGCGATTCAAGCGTTGCGGCATGTGCGGGCCAAGGATCATCAAATCTAGCCAATATCGCGGCGTTCATCGACGATGATAGGGATGGCGAGCGAGAATCGTCATGGCTCGATAAAGTTGTTCGCCGGCCATCACTCGAACCAGCTGGTGGGGCCAAGTCATTTGGCCGAAGCTCAGAACTCGATGCGCCACGGCGCGGAGCGATGGGTCGAGCCCGTCCGGCCCGCCGATCGCGACCGCATAGGCCGGTCGTGACGCGTCCCGCTCCCGGCCGATGTCGGCGGCCCACTCGTCGCTGGTCGCCGATGGCCCATGCTCGTCAAGCAAGACCAGAGCGCCGCCCTTGGGCGTGGCGGCGACGATGGCGGCGGCCTCTTCGGCCCGCCTTTCATCGGGCCGGCGCGAGCGCAACTCGCCGATCTCGCGCAAGTCAACGCCGGCGAGGCCCACGCTCCGCGCGCCCTCCGCAAGCCGTTTGAAGTAACGATCGAACATGAGACGTTCCGGCCCCGCCTTCAGTTTGCCGACGCAAACCAGCCACGAGGCGCATGATCAGATATCGGCCGGTTAGCTCTTGGCCGCCTCTCCAGGCCGATCGGCGCTCCACATCTTCTCAAGGTTATAGAACCGCCGGACATCTGGCCGGAAGATGTGCACGATGGCATTCTGCGCGTCGAGGAGCACCCAATCGCAAAGCGGCATTCCTTCGACTTTCGGCGAGGGATAACCGGCGTCACGACACGCTTTGATCACCCTGTCTGCAATGGCGCCGACATGTACGCTCGAGCGCCCCGAGGCGATAATCATCCGATCGGCCAGCGTCGTCCTGCCGGAAAGGTCGATCGAGACGATGTCTTCCGCCTTGGCGTCTTCAAGCCCGTCAACGATAATTTGCGACAGGCCATCGGGTGTCGGCGAACGCCCGGGGGAACTCGGGCTACGGACGGGCCCCGCAGCTGGGTGAGGCGTCAAGTTCAGCGTCGCATTCCTCTTCGCGCAGGGTCGATTCGCACCCCTTCGAGCAAAACATGCGACCTCCAGCTGCCCATTTCAAGCTCGCCGTTTGGGGGAGCGTTTACATTGTCAACACGACTTTGCCGACATGCTCGGCGCTTTCAATTCGCTCGTGCGCCTTCACGACCTCCGAGAGCGCGAAGACCGAAGTCGATGACCGGCCTGCAGCGCCCAGCCTCGAGGAGCGGCCAGACCTTGGCGCGCAAAGCTTCGGCGATCACCGCCTTTTCCGCCGGCGAGCGCGGCCGCAGCGTCGAACCGGTGTGGATGAGGCGCTTCACCATGATCGGCCTGAGATCGACCGTCGCCTTTTGGCCCTTCAAAAAGGCAATCTGAACGATGCGCCCGTCCTGCGCCGCGGCGGCATAGTTGCGCTCTACGTAGTCGCCGCCGACCATGTCGAGGATGACGTCGGCGCCCCGGCCCCCGGTTGCGCGAAGCGTCTGCGCAACGAAGTCGTCCTTGCGGTAGTTGACGCCGAGGTCCGCGCCCAGGCGCTCGCATTGCGCCGCTTTTTCGTCCGACCCGGCGGTCGCGATGACGCGCGCCCCGAACGCCTTGGCGAGGGCGATCGCGGTTGTGCCGATGCCGGAGGTCCCGCCGTGAACCAGCAACGTTTCGCCGGCTTTCAGCGCGCCACGGGTGAAAACATTCGTCCAGACCGTGAAATAAGTCTCCGGGATGGCCGCCGCCTCGATCGCCGTGAGGCCTGCGGGGATCGGCAACGCATTGGTTTCATGGGCGACGCAATAGTCGGCGTAGCCGCCGCCAGGGACCAGCGCCGTCACCTTTGCGCCAGGCGGTGAATGCTGGCGCCCGGCCCAAGGGCCGCCACTTCCCCGGCGATTTCCAGGCCGAGCACGTCGGTCACGCCGGGCGGCGGCGGATAGTGGCCCTGGCGCTGATGGACGTCGGGTCGATTGACGCCTGCGGCTTCGACTCGGACCAAAATCTCGCCCTCGGCCGGAACCGGACGTGGACGCAGTTGAATCTCCAGCGCCTCCGGACCGCCGGGGCGAGGCGCGACAACGACGCGCATCCTTTCGCTTTGGTCAGCCATGTTGATGCTCCATCATTGCGACCGGACTGCTTCCGGCGCCCGGCGGCATCCCGTCAATCGGCGATCACAGAGGCGGTCGCCCCATCCTCTGCCGGAGCGGCGCGGAACGCTGGAAGCGCTTCGGCGCGGCCGCAGAAAGCGCCGAGATTAGCGATAGCGGCCGGTCTCGACGACGTCCGCCAAAAGAGCCGTGGGTAAACCCGAAGGCGCAAGCCGCGGTGATATCGGCTAGGCCCAAATCGCCCCCGATCCAACCCGAGCCAGGCAGTTCGGCGTCCAATGCGCTCAAACCCGCGGTCAATTGACCCATCACCCGGTCGACCCATGGTTCGTGCTGCTTTTCTGCCGGGCGCAGCATCCGCTCATACTGGCGTTGCACCGCTTTTTCCATGACGGTCAAAGTTGAGGCCTGTCGCCCGCAGCCCGCTCAGGCGCTGAGGCAGGTTCGACGGCGTCAGAGCGGCGATGCGCGGATCGACACTAGCCAGGTAATCGAGGATGACGTTCAAATCCATCAATGCGGTGCTGTCATCGGTGATGAGGGTCGGCGCTTTCAGAAGTGGATTGAGCTTCGAGAATTGATCGATGTGCCGGAAGAGTGAGATTGGCCGGTGTATAGACGGAGTTTTCGCGATGATCATCGCAATGGCGACCCGGCGCACGTAAGGCGAATCAAGCATACCGATCAGCTGCATGAGGATCTCCTCGATCAGCGAGCCGCCGTACTACGGAAAGGAAGCTGGCGAAAGGCAAGGCAAGAGGCGTCGGGAGCGGAACAATGCGGTCGGGGAGGCGAACTTGCGCTCGTAGGCCACGCGCGGTAACAAATCTCGCAGCCCGCCTGATTCAATGCGGGCGCCAAAAGCGAGCGAAACAACAGCTTTGACGACCTTGGCGGCTGCTTTGCCGCGGCTGGGCTCCCGCGGCGACCGCGCAACGGTCGGCCCCGACCTCGGAGTCGAGCCGCCGATTCGACTGGGCGACGATCGGCTCGACCGCAATGAGCGGCGCCTCGCGTCACTCAGATGGCTGGCTGGCGCGACGCTGGCCGGGCTCTGCGGCGTGACCCTGATCGGCGCGGCTCTGTATCTCGACCTCGACAGCCAATACGATTTCGCCGAAGCGCCTGAATTCGCCCAGCCGCCGCACCAGGCGGAACTCGCAGGAAGCGGGCGTCAACCCCAGCAAGGGCGATCGGCTTCTTCGGCCTGTCGACATTGTCTCGGACAAACAGACATTCAAAGCCCCGACGATCATCAAGGTCGGCGACAAGGAAGTGGTGAAGGCGCGACCGTTCACCCGCCTCGAAACGACTTTGACCATGACTCCGACAGGGTTTGCCGACGCGGTGCCCCCGTTCAACCCGCTCAAGATTACGGCCGGTGGAACGGATGTCGCCGAGGCGCCGCCCGACCCTGGTCCAGTGCAAGACAACGCGGAAGTGACGTTTCGGGTCGAAGATCTTGGTTCAAGCGACGCGGAACAGATTTCGGGAGAATTGACCCAGGCCGAGGCCGAGGCGCAGATCGTGGAAACGCTGAAAGCGCCGATCGAAAAGGCGGCTTCGCAATCTTTGCCGCCGCAGCTCCTGTTGATGCGAACAAGTCGGGCAGGTGAAGCCCTGCGCCAGCTCTCCGCCTATGCAACCGTGGGCAGCGTAAGTCCGAGCACGCCTTTCGCCTCGATCGAAGTGCGGATGATTCCCGAGAACGTCAGCAACGTGGTCAAGGCGAGCCCCGACGACGCGTCTCCGAGCGAGAAGCTCGTTCAAATCCATCACGGCGAAAGCTTCGAGGACGTGCTCAAGGCCAACGGCGCAAGCCCTGAGGCGATACAGGCCATCCTGGCCGCCTTCGGCGTCAAGCGTGGCGAGTCGCCCGTCAACGAGGGGCAGAAGATCATCCTCCTGCCGGAGGAGCCGGTGATCCGAGGGGAGAAGCCGGGAATAGCCCGCATCTCGGTCTACGCCGACGATCAGCTCAAGGCGACGGTCGCGATCACCGATAGCGGCGCCTACAAGCCCGTGACTCTGCAAACTCGCACAGGCGCCGCGAAAGCCGAAAGCGTCGGATGACGAGGGGGCGAGCGGCGGCATGAGCCTCTATCAGAGCCTCTATGAGACCGCGCTCAAACAGGGGTTGCCGCGATCCATCATTGACGTCATGACGAGGGTCTTCGCCAACGATGTCGATTTCCAACGCGCAACGGCGCCGGGCGACTCGATTGAGGCGTTCTTCTCCGATCCCGACGACATCAATCCCCGACCGGAGCTGTTACGCGCTTCGATGACGGTGCGGGATCAGACGTTCAAATATTACCGCTTCCAGACGCCCGACGACAACATGGTCGACTTCTACGACGACAACGGGCGCTCGATGCGCAAGTTCCTGGTGCGAAAACCGATCGCCGAGGGCGAAATGACGTCGCCGTTCGGCATGCGCTATCACCCCATTCTCCATTATGCGCGTATGCACACGGGTGTCGATTGGGCCGCGCCTATCGGGACGCCGATTTACGCCGCTGGCAACGGCGTTATCATTAAGGCGGCATGGGACGGCGGCTACGGACGGCGGGTCGAGATCCAGCACGCCAACGGCTATGTAACCGCCTACAATCACATGTCGGGCTTTGGCCGCGGGATCACCGAGGGCGCGCATGTCGTCCAAGGACAAACTGTCGGTTACCTTGGGGATACAGGACTGGCGACTGGCCCGCACCTCCACTACGAGGTGATCATCAACGGCAACTTCGTCGACCCGATGGCGATCAAACTGCCGCGCACACGCGAGTTTGACGGCAAGATGCTTGCGGCGTTCAAGCGTGAACGCGACCGCATCGATCAGCTCATGGGCGAGGCCCCCTCCGCCGTCGCAATGTCGCCGGAGAGGCCAGCGCCCACGTCAATTCCCGCAACCGCGGAGCTTCAACCGAACTCAACCGCAAGTCCGACGTCGACGCCCGAGGCGAACCCTAACGCCGCGCGAACGTCGCCCGGCCCCAAGCCCGTCGCGCGCAGTTCGGCGAGCGACACGGACTGACGGCTTTTCGAGAGTTTCGCACCATCTCGGTCAAGAACGAGCCGGTGATGCCTGTAGCGCGGCTCTGCAAGACCGAACAGCGCTTGCAGCAGCCGATGGACCGCGGTCGCAACAAGCAGGTCGCGCCCGCGCGCGACGTCGGTTACGCCCTGCAACGCGTCGTCGACCACCACCGCCAGATGATAGCTTGCCGCCAGATCTCGGCCGCGGAGGACAACGTCGCCCCAAACCTCCGGCGCCGCCGAGAGCCGCGAGGGAACGGCGCCTTCGCAATATTCGGTCCAGGAGAGACCCGCCGGCGCCTGGTCGATCGCACGCCTCAGGTCGAGGCGAAACGCGGCCTTTTCGCCGCGACCGAGACGGTCGCGTGCTTGCGCCTGGGAGAGCGCCCGGCAAGTTCCAGGATAGAAAGGCGCACCGTCCGGGTCGCGCCTGCCGGCGGAAGCGCGGTTGACCTCCGTACGGGTGCAAAAGCAGGGGTAGACCAAGCCGCGCTCATCGAGGCGCGCGAGCGCCGCCGCATAATCGTGGCCATGCTCGCTCTGCCGGCGGGGCGGCGCCGGAAAGCGAAGCCCGAGCCAGGCGAGGTCGTCGATAATGCCGGCGACGAATTGCGGCTTGCAGCGCGTGCGGTCCAAATCTTCAATGCGTAGCAACACGCATCCATTGATTTCCGCGGCGATGCGCTCATTAATGAGCGCGGAATAGGCGTGGCCCAGATGGAGCGCCCCATTCGGCGAAGGCGCAAAGCGCAGAATGGGCGTGGTCTCTAGAATGTCATCGGTCATCGCGACAAAGCGGGTGTCTAAGCCAGGGGTCCGAGCAAACCGCCGCGCGCGTCCGGCGAAGAGAGTCTATCATCCCGGTCCGCCGATCGACGACGAGACGACGCTCCGTGAAGCCGCCGAGAGGCTGCGCGCCAAAGACCCGGAGCTCATCGACCGCCTGATTGCGATTGGCGGCCCGCCGCCGCTTCGCCGCAGGGAGGCGGGGTTTGCGGGAATGGCCGCGATCATCGTGGCGCAGCAGGTGTCGACCGCGAGCGCGACCGCCATCTTTGGTCGATTGCAAGCGCGCATCGTCCCGCTCGAGGCGGCCGAGATCGCAAGGGCCACGGAGGAGGACTTGCGCGCCTGCGGATTGTCGAACGCCAAGATCCGCGCGTTGCGCGCCGTCGCCGAAGCGATTGTCCCGGGGGGCCTCGATCTGAAGGGCCTCGGCGGTCTCGACGCCGAAGACGCCCATAAGGCTCTGGTCGCGGTCAAAGGAGTGGGCCCCTGGACGGCGGACATTTTCCTCTTGTTCTGCCTCGGCCACCCGGACGCCTTCCCCGCCGGCGACCTCGCGCTGCAGGAAGCCGCCAAGCTTGCCTTGAACCTGAAGCGGCGCCCCGATGCGAAAAGGCTTGAGCGTATCGCAGAACGCTGGCGCCCGCTGAGAGGCGTCGCCGCCCGCATGCTGTGGGCCTATTATCGTGGCGTCAAGTCGCGCTCTGGGATGGCTCTGGCCGACGCTTCACGCTAAGCCGGAGGCTAGGCCAAGCGCTGGAGCCGATGTCCAATGACCGCCGCCCTTGACGGACCCCGCATTCCCGCAGCCGCGGGTCGAACCCGCCAGCTGGTGGTCTTCCTGCACGGCTATGGGGCGGACGGCAATGACCTCATCGAGCTTGGGCGCGAGTGGCGCGCGCTTATGCCGGAGGCCGCGTTCGTCTCGCCGCACGCGCCCGAGCGGAGCCCGGCCGCTCAGATGGGTCGCCAATGGTTCGCGCTCTCCAATCGGCCGCCTGACGATCCAGCCGGCGGCGAGGACCGTTGGAACGGCGCGGTCAAGGCGCGCGGGGCGATTGACGCCTTTCTCGATGCGGAGCTTGAGCGGCTCGGCCTTGACGATTCGAAGCTGGCGCTGGTCGGGTTCAGCCAAGGCTCAATGATGGCGCTCCATGTCGGTCTCCGGCGTCCCCGTGCGCCGGCGGCAATCCTTGGCTTCTCTGGTCTCTTGGTTGGCCCCGAGCGGCTGAGCGAAGCGACGGCGCGCGATGCGCATGGGCGCCCTCCGCCCATCCTGCTCGTCCATGGCGATCAGGACCCGTTGATCCCGTTTGACGCGATGTTCGTGGCGGCGGAAGCGCTCGCAGGCGCCTCGATCCCGACCCAGTGGCATCTCTCGCTCGGGATCGGCCATGGCATCGACGCCGAGGGCCTGCGCCACGGCGGCCTGTTTCTCGCAAAAGCCTTCGCGGACCGAAAGCGTTAGCTCCAGGCTGCGGATACAACCAAAGCGGGAATTCCTTACGAATAAACGCTAGCAAAACGAAGCTAATGAGCCAAACGCTAGTAAATTGGCTAGCGCTTACTAGCGTTATTTTTCTGAATCGAGTCTTTTTCAATCGGTTGCGGGCGATGTAGGTAAGAAAATCGCCTCTTCGCCCTGGCTCGCGCGGCAGGTTGTGGACCAACATTTCAAACAGCCACAGTTCCCGTCTTCCCGCCCGCCTTTCGGCGAGCGGTAAAGAGATTCTGCCAGTGGGAATGCATAGCGCTTATTTCTGATTTTGTCGAGAAAATGTCGTTGGGCTCTTATAGCGCCAGCGTCGAGTCAACTCACGCCCTACTCGCTTTTCTTTCCGAAGTGTGACGTGGATCACAGCGGACGCTCCGTCGCGGCGTTAGTGTTTGGTTAATAAGTTGGAAGGAATTGCGTCATGAAGAGGATCTTGGTCGCAGCGGCCTGCCTCCTCCCCTTTGCTCTGGCGGCGGAAGCCGACATCAACCGACATTCTCCCGCGGCGGCCGTCGAGGCGGCGTACGCAGCCGACGAATCCGCCATTCAGGGCCGCGGCCCCGGAATCATGGGCGATAACGCGCTTCGCGCCCGCTTCTTCTCGCGTTCGCTATTGCGCTCGATCGCGGCCGAAGAGGTCATGTCCGTTGGGCTTAACCTCTCGCGAGCAGTCGCTCGCGATCCGTTCAGCGATGAGGCGCCCCATCTTGTCGACCTCAGCGTGAACCCGATCTCGGAGGCGCGTGACGCCGCCAAGGTGCTCGCCGAATTCGTCCGCGGCGATGGCGCGCGGGAGCGATTGACCTACGCCATGCTGTTCGAACGCGGCGAGTGGCGTATCGACGACATTGTCTATTCCTCGCTGGATGGCGCAAGCCACACCCTGCGCGGCATGCTCGCGGCGAACTAGCGCAAGCGATTGCGAGAGGTTTCGTCGCGAAACTCGAGCGCGAGAGGAGGCCTAAATCAAGGATGCGTCATAGGGCGTAAGATCCCATTGGCGACAATGGGCTGCGGACGCACCGCCCGGGGGGCGGCGGGCCTTTTCGGATCGTCCTTGATTTGGTTCTCTTCTCGCGTATCTTCCATTTAGTTCAAGACGCCGCGCGCTCTGACAAATGAGCGAAGAGCGGCGGATTTAGCCACACTTTACTCCCGGCCCATCGATTAGCTCTCGCAACCTTGTTCGCCCCCAGCCAGGACGAAGGGCCACGGGCGGCTCCCTCCTGTCCGGCGGCGGCGGCGTCGAAGCTTGTTGCTCAGGAGACCCAAAAGAGCGAACATGGGTTAGATGCCGATCCCTAGACTGTCGGTGAGACGCCCGAGGCAAATCGTGGGTGACCCCCAAGCCTCGTGACCCGTGAGGCCTCTCATGACGCCCGAGCCACTAGAACAAGCTGCCGAATGGGCTTTGAAGGCTCGTCGGCGCGTCTTGCGGCTTTGCCTTACGTTCGCCGCCGCCATCGTTGCTGGGCTCGCCGGATCGAAACCGCGCCGGGCGGGCGCGGCCGCCGCGCCGGTCATGGTCGACGCCGCCATTGTGTTGGCGGCGGATGTCTCGCGCAGCATCGACGATGAGGAATTCGCGCTGCAGCGTCGCGGCTACGCGGACGCGATCCGCAACCCGCAACTCATCGATGCGATCTCCACCGGGCCGCACGGCGCGATCGCGCTTGCTTATGTCGAATGGGCCGGCGATGGCGAAGAGCGAGTGGTGGTCGACTGGGCGGTGATCCGCAATCAAACGGACGCGAGCGCCTTCGTGGCCGGGATGACCGCGGCTCCGCGCGCCTTTATCGGGCGGACCGCAATCGGCACGGCGATCGATTTTTCCTTTGCGCTGTTTGCCGAGGCTGCCTTTGAGACCACCCGGCGGGTGATCGACATCTCGGGCGACGGCACCAACAACCAGGGCCGCCTCGTGACCGAAGCGCGCGACGCGGCCGTCGGGGCGGGCGCGGTGATCAATGGGCTAGCAATCTTCAACAAGAAGGCGGCGGCGATGGGCGGCTATCTCGCCTTGCACACCAACCCGCCCGGCGGCCTTGCGCATTATTATCGCGAGAATGTGATCGGCGGCTCCGGCGCATTCGTGGTGCAAATCGACGATTTCAACACTTTTGGCGAAGCGATGATGCGCAAGCTCGTCACTGAAGTCGCCTACGCGGGCCAGCGCGGCGGCTCAGCGCGCCTATCGCGCTTCACTGAAGCCGCGGGCGCTTCATGAAGGTCGCGCGGTCGGCCGAGCGCACCCGCAAGTCTATCGCCCGGCCGTCACGGACGATTTTGATTGGGACCTCGACCCCAGCGGGACCGAGGCTCCAGACCCGACGATAGAAGTCGCCGAGGCTTTCGATCTCCGACCCGCCGACGCCAGCGAGAACGTCGCCGCGGCGAATTCCCGCCTCTGCAGCCGGTCCATTTTCAGCGACGCTCGCGACGATGATTTCATCGCCATTTTCGGCCGAAAAAACCCCAAGCCACGGCCGCGCTGGCTTATTGACCCGGCCGTAGGTGAGCAGATCGTCGAGAATTGGCGGCAGAAGATCAATCGGCACGATCATGTTGATGTCGCGCGGACCGGCGCGCTCGCTGAGCTGCTCGACATGCAACGAGCCGATCCCAATCAGCTGGCCCGCGCTGTCGATTGCGCCGGCGCCGCCCCAGAACGGATGGGCGGGCGAGGTGAAGATCGCCTCGTCGAGAAAATATTCCCAATAGCCGGCGAATCCCTGCTTGCCGACAATCATCGCGCGCACGGGTTTCGTCCGCGCGCCGGCGGCGACCGTGACGGAATCGCCAAGTTTGGCCTCGCTCGAGCGGCCGAGCTCGAGCGACGGACAATTCAGTTCGCCCAGAGCCTGGACGAGGCCGAAGCCGGTCTCAGCATCAATGGCGAGCGGGTGAGCTGGCGTCACTCGACCTTCGGCGTCGGCAAGCCACACGTTCTCGGCCTCCATGATCAGATAGCCGATGGTCAGCACAAGACCGCTATCGCGGATGACGACCCCGCTGCCTGAGCGCTGCTCCCCGAGGGTTTGGGCGGTGAACGCGTCCTCCGGAATTGTCGATTGAACGGTAACGATCGATTTGAGCGCGCGGTCGAGGATGGAGGCGGGGCCTCCGTTCGAAGGGCCTGATCGCTGTTCTTCGGGTCGCCGCTTCTCGGTCATCGGCGCTATCCTTCTCTCTTCGGCCAACACGGGGTTCGACGACAAAGTCGCCGTCGACGCGCCTACCAATATAATTGACGCATAATTGTGGCGTAGTTCGTCCCAATCACGCTGCATGGGCCTGAAGCATCGGGTGCATCGGGTCCAACTCAGCGCCGGTCCGTGGACTGGTTGCGCTCGACGAGCACGGACTGGAGATACTGCCCATACGAGCTTTTGCCGAACCGCGCGATGAGGCGCTTGAACTGAGCGATGTCGATCAGGCCGAGGTCGAAGGCGATTTCCTCCGGGCAGCTGATCTTGGTCCCCTGTCTCTGCTCGAGCGTCCTGACAAAGCTCGCGGCGTCAATCAGGGAGTCCGGCGTTCCCGTGTCGAGCCAGGCGAAGCCGCGTCCCATCCGCTCGACGCTCAATTGTCCGGCTTCGAGATAGATGCGATTGACGTCGGTGATCTCGTATTCGCCGCGCGCCGACGGCTTGAGGCTCTTGGCGATCTCGACGACACGGGAGTCGTAGAAATAGAGGCCGGTCACCGCCCAGTGCGACTTGGGGACCGTGGGCTTCTCCTCGATCGAGACGGCGCGGCCGGTCGAATCGAATTCAACCACGCCATACCGCTCGGGGTCCGGCACGTGATAGGCGAACACGGTCGCGCCGCGCTCGCGCTGCGCCGCCCGTCGAAGCTGTTCGCTTAAACCCGCGCCGTAAAATATGTTGTCGCCGAGGACGAGCATCGCGGGCCCGTCGGCGACGAACGCCTCGCCGATGACGAAAGCTTGCGCGAGCCCATTGGGCTCCGGCTGCTCGGCATAGTCGATTCGGATGCCCCACTCCGAGCCATCGCCGAGCAGGCGGCGGAACATCGGCAGGTCATGCGGCGTCGAAATGATGAGGGTGTCGCGGATCCCCGCCAGCATGACGACCGACAACGGATAATAGATCATCGGCTTGTCGTAGACCGGAACCAGCTGCTTCGAGACCGCAAGGGTGATCGGATGCAGCCGCGTACCCGCGCCGCCCGCCAGAATGATGCCCTTCATCGCCTTGGACCAATCATGCTAAAACAAGGTGCGTTTGCGTAAAATCGTCATCGCGAGGAGCGCCTAAGCGCGATGCGGCGATCCAGAATCGCCGGGCGCCCTACGTTCCCCTGGATTGCTTCGTCGCCATAGCCCGTCCGGAAGGACGGGCGTCTTTCGACGCCCCTTGGCTTCTCGCACTGACGGCTTTGGATCGACCGGAAGTCATGTCGTGCCTAAGCCACAGTTCCGACCTCGGCGAGAACGCCGAGACGCTCGCCGGCGTAGACCTTCTCTCTCAGCGGGCGCCACCACCACTGGTTGTCGAGATACCAGCGCACCGTCTTTTCAATCCCGCTCTCGAACGTTTCGAGCGCGCGCCAGCCAAGCTCGCGCTCGAGCTTGGCGGCGTCGATCGCATAGCGGAGATCGTGCCCCGGTCGGTCGGCGACGAAAGAGATGAGGGAGTCGTACGGGCTTGGCCTCGGGCGAAGGTCATCGAGGATGGCGCAGATGCGCTTGACGACATCGATGTTGCGGCGTTCGTTGCGGCCGCCGACATTGTACTTCTCGCCGATCCGGCCGCGCGCCACGATAAGATCGAGCGCCCGGGCATGGTCCTCGACATAGAGCCAGTCGCGCACATTTGCCCCCGCGCCATACACCGGCAGCGGTTTGCCATGGACGGCGTTGAGAATGATCAGCGGAATGAGCTTCTCGGGGAAATGATAGGGGCCATAATTATTTGAGCAGTTCGAGATCAAGGCCGGGAAGCCGTAGGTTCTAGCCCAGGCCGAGACGAGGTGATCGGCCGCGGCCTTGGAGGCGGAATAGGGCGAACTCGGGTCGTATGCCGTCTCTTCGACAAACGCGCCCTCCTCGCCGAGCGAGCCGTAAACTTCGTCGGTGGAGACATGCAGGAAGCGGAACGCTTCCCGCTGCGGAGCCTTGAGCGACTGCCAATAGGCTCGCGCCGCCTCCAGCAGGGTGAACGTGCCAACGACGTTGGTCTGGATGAAGGCATCGCTGCCCGTGATCGAGCGATCGACGTGGCTCTCGGCGGCCAGATGAATGACGTGGTCGGGAGCGAACGTCTCGAAGGCCTCCGCGACCGATCGCCGGTCGCAAATGTCGACCTTGGCAAAGCGGTAGTTCGGCGCGTTGTCGATCGTCGCCAGGGATTGCAAATTGCCGGCATAGGTGAGCGCGTCGAGGTTGAGCACGGACGCGCCGTCGGCGACCAGGCGCCGGCATACCGCCGAGCCGATGAATCCCGCGCCGCCGGTCACAAGCACTTTGCGCTGCATGAACACCCCTGAATGAATTTCGAGCTACAATCGTCCGCATAGGCAGCGGCCCGGTCCGGCGATCATGACAGAAGGCGGTCGCAACACGCGGCCGCCGACTGACGCCATTCCGGCAGCCTGAAGCCGTATACGCGAGCAAGCTTTTCGTTGTCGAGGCGGGAGTTGGCTGGCCTTCTGGCGGGAGTCGGGTAGTCGGCGGTCGCGATGCGCTTGACCCGTGTTATACGCCGGCCTCGCGCCGCGGCCTCGTGGAAGACAGCTTCGGCGAAATCCGCCCAGGTCGCCTCGCCCGAGCCGGTCATGTGAAAGACGCCCCGCAACGCTCGCGAGGAATCATCCTCAACCCTCGCGGCAATCGCGATTAGGGCGTCGGCGATATCGAGCGCCGACGTCGGGTTGCCGCGTTGATCGGCGACGACGCCAACCTCGTCGCGGGTCTCGTTGAGCCTCAGCATCGTGCGGACGAAATTCGCGCCGAACGGGCTATAGACCCAGGCGGTGCGCAGAATGACGCTGTCTTCGCAGCGCTCGGCGACGAGCTTCTCGCCGGCGAGCTTCGAGCGTCCGTAAGCCCCGGCGGGCGCGGTTGGATCGTCTTCCCGATAGGGCCGCTCGAGCTTGCCATCGAAGACGTAGTCGGTCGAAAGATGCAGGAGCGGAACGCCGAGCCGCGCCGCGGCTTCGGCCACGCGCCCCGCCCCGTCGCCGTTGACATGGGTTGCGACCGCTTCTTCCGCCTCGGCCTTATCCACGGCCGTGTAGGCGGCGGCGTTGACGATCACGTCGGGGCGCGCCGCTTCGAGGCCGGCAAAAACGACGGCGCGGTCGGTGAGGTCGAACGCCGGCCGGCCGAGCGCGACGACCTCGGCCTTGGGTCCGGCGCGCTCAAGCAGCGAGGTCGCCACCTGGCCCTTCGATCCGGTGACGGCGATCCGCATCAGTCGAACAGCTCCGGCGCGTCCTTGAGCCGGGGCAAACGGCGATCCTTGTCCGAGAGGACCGGGCCTCCGGGCGGAGACGGCCAGGCAATGCCAATTGCCGGGTCGTCCCAGGCGACGCCCCTGTCGTTGGCGGCGGAATAAGGCGCGGTCGTCTTGTAAAGAACTTCCACGTCGGGCTCCAAAGTGATGAAGGCGTGGGCAAACCCGATCGGGACCAGCAATTGGCGCCAATTTTCGGCCGACAACTCGACGGCGACATGGCGACCGAAGGTCGGTGACGAGCGGCGGATGTCAACCGCAACGTCGAGAATGCGGCCGCGAGCACAACGCACCAGCTTATCTTGAGCAAAGGGTGGCGTCTGGAAGTGCAGCCCGCGCAAGGTGCCAATCGTGGCCGAAAATGAATGATTGTCCTGTACAAAAGTGAATTGAAGACCGGCTTTGTCCCAGTCGGAGCGGTTGTAAACCTCAGAGAAAAACCCTCGAGCGTCGCCGTGTTTCTTCGGCGTCACAATCTTGACCGCCGGAATGGCGGTCTCTTCCACCTGCATCACGGACCCCCGTCCTCGCCCGACCAGCCCGGACGGGCTCTTTTTGCCAGAAGCCGCTGCGCGCGGCCACCTCAAATCAGCCCGTCGCTTCGGCGGCAATTTTACCGACAGGAGTTGTTTCGTCCTAGAGCCACAACAACATTGCAAGTATGTTGTTATGTCAAGCGCCGCAAAATAGAGCGCGGAACTAAACGGGGTCGTAACCCACTGAAAAGACTGGAGTGGGGAAACTAAAAGGGGAACTAAGCGGAGCGCGCGATCACAGCCGTGCCCGCTGAAGCTTCTGGAACGCGCGGGCGCGGTGCGACAGGGCCAGCGAGCCGTCAGCCGGAATGCCGTGCTTTTCCTCCGCGCTCATCTCTCCGAATGTGCGGTCGTGGCCGTCCGGGCGAAAGATGGGATCGTAGCCAAAACCGGCCGTCCCGCGCGGCGGGAAGACTAGGGTTCCATCGACCCGGCCTTCGAAAGTTTCGTCTGCGCCATCCGGCCAGGCGACCGCGAGCACGCTCACGAAAGCCGCCCGCCATGGCGGCGGAGCAGCGCGCTCTTTGAGTTCGCGTTCGACGAGGGCCATGGCGGCGCTAAAGTCTTTCGTCGGGCCAGCCCATCGCGCCGAATAAATACCTGGCGCTCCGTCAAGCCCCTCGACGCAAAGTCCGGAATCGTCGGCGAGAGCGAGCCAGCCCCGAGGCGCGCGCGGCCGCTCGCGCCTTCAAAAGGGCGTTGTCGCGAAAGGTCGACCCGGTCTCCTGAGGCTCCTTGAGACCGAGTGTCGCAGCCCCCAGCGGCGCGATGCCGAAGGGTCCGAGCAGCTCCACGATCTCGCGCAGCTTGCCGGGGTTGTGCGTGGCGACGACGAGGCGCCCGGGGCGACGCGTGCGCTTGGCTGCGCTTCCGACCTCTCCGCTCAACGGGTGACGACCTTATACCGCTGTCCGGGAACGACAGCCGCGTTCCGCTGCAGGCCGTTGAGTATCAAGAACTGGTCGAGCCATTGCGGCAGGAAGCCCATCCGCGCGGCGAGCGTTTCGGCGGTGTCGCCATTCGCCGCCTCGACGATCTTGATCTTTTCCGGCGAGGCCAATGCCGAGTCCTGCGCGCTGATAAGACGAAACGAATCGAGCGAGGCCATGAACCGGGAATCGACGGCCGGCGAAAGATCGTGGGCCGCGAAAATGAGCCGATAAAGCCGACCGTTCAGGCGCACGGCCCCGAGGCGAAAGCTCCACTGGTCGCCCTGAGCGACCGCCGTGGCCGCTTCCAGGCCGTCGATCTTCTTGGGCTCGATCGATGTCGTCTTGACGCCGTCGATCCAGTCGGAACCGATGGCGCTGGTGACCGGGGTCGACTCCGGGATCGCGATGCTGTCGAGGCGGAGCGCCTCGCCGCCCGTTTCACCCACGCCTATCAGCGCAGCCGACTGATTGTCGAGCGTGAAGCCGTCGGGGGCCTTAAAGGCGAAACCGAGTTTTGGATGAATGAAGGCGTTGTCGCGCACGAGGCCCTGCGATGGGTCTTCGCCGAAGGCGAGGCCGTCGATGGCGGCGAGATAGGCGTTGCGTCCGGTCTCGCCAGTCCCCGGCGGTCCGAATTGCCGGGCCGTTTCGGTCGCCTGGGCTACGCGCTCCGGCGTCGAGGGATGGGTCGCCATCATATCCGGGCGACTGGCGGAGCCACCGCCCGAGACCGAAGCGCGAAATGCGCTCCACTCGCCGAGCGCGGTGAGGAATCGAGCCGCGCCGTAGGGGTCATATCCCGCCCGGGCAATGGTCTTGATGCCGATCTGGTCGGCCGCAAATTCCTGCTCGCGAGAGAAACTGGCGAATCGCAAGCTTCGAGCGCGCCTCAACTTCGTCCTGAGCTTCGCGCTGGGCGAGCAATTGCGAGTTGACGCGCGAGAACAACGCCGCCGTCTTTTCAAACTCCGCCCGCTGCGCGGCGTGACGCGCGGTGATATGGCCGATTTCATGCGCCATGACCGCAGCGATTTCCGATGTGTCGTCGGCGAGGGCCAAAAGGCCGCGGGTGACGAAGATATCTCCCGAAGGCAGGGAGAAAGCGTTGACGATTGGCGAATTCAGCACGGTGAGGCGGTAGGACGGTCCCCCGGGGGCGGACACCGGCGCGATCTTCATGAGAACGCCGTCTAGATAAGCCTGGGTCGCCGGCGCCGAGTAGACCCCGCCGAACACGTCGATCAGCCGCTTGCGCTCGGGATTGGGTTTTTCGGCCAAAACAGGGCGCGCCGCAGGGGTCGGCGCGAGATTGGCTGGCGCCGGCGGCGGATCGATCGAGGCACAAGCGGTCAAGCCCACGGCAAGCCCTGCCGCGAGCGCGATCAAGGCACGCCGGCCGCGCCAGGACGCAAGCTTGCGTCCCAGATTATCCGGCTGGCCGCTCATGGCTATGGTTTCGCTTCTCCTAGCGCATCGGAGTGACGCGCAATCTCGATCATCGCCGGGTCAGCGACCTCGATTCTCGGACCGAACCGAGCATCGACGGCGCCACGCGCCCGGATCGTCTGCCCGACCAGTGCGCCGACCGGCCGTCCGTCTCGTGCCAATGCCTTCTCCAGCTTGCGCGCGACCACGATCGTCGGACCGTCGCGGGGGGCAAGCTCAAGATAAATGCGCGAGCGCGCGAAGCCAACCCTTCGCACCATGCCTTCGACCACCACAAATCTGCCGTTATGGCGCCGGAGTTCGGCGGAATCCGACGATTGTATCACGGCGAACTCAGGATCGCGCCATATTCCCAGTCCCCCCTTCCGCGCCTCCTCTTCCATCGCGAGCCGTTCGGCGGCGCATCCGCGAGTTCTCGAACTCCGGCCGAACTCGGGCGTATCCTGCCCTGAGCAGCGCCGCCGCGGCCGAGCCGGTGGACCCGCCACGCGGATCAGCGACCACGAGGTCGGCAACCGTTCTCCCCCAACGATCGGTTCCGTCGGCCAACTCGATGAGGTCCGCGTCCCGGCCGAGCAGTCGTTCGCTCAGGAACCCCCGGGCGCTCCTCAAAATCTCCGGAGCGCCGTGGTCCCCATTCGGAGCGTCCAGCCCCCCGAGCCTTACAATTCTGCCATCGCTGAGTTCGATATCGAGACGCTCATCGACGCTGACCGCATCAACGCGTCCCGCGTCCCGCCCGCAAGCCGCAAGGCAGGGAGAGACGAGAACGATGGCCAAGAGGCGCCCCGAAGCCACGGAATCGCCCGACGCGATAGATCGATGTGCGGCTGCGGTGCGCGAAGCGGGGATTCATGCTAAGGGCATGCCGCGCGTCGGCTCGCGTTGTCCATAAGAGTTTTGGCCACCGCGGCGTCGATTAAAGAGTCCCGGTAGCTCAGCTGGATAGAGCACAGGTTTCCTAAACCTGGGGTCAGAGGTTCAAGTCCTCTCCGGGACGCCATTCTCCAAACAACTTGCGATTGACGGAAGCGCACGGAGATAAACTGGCGTGCAACCGGGAGGCGCAGAGGCGGGCCCGCGGGCAGATCAGATGAAGCTGCGGCGGATCGCGGTTACCCGGCGGTTACGAAGCCGATTTGAGGCCAGGTTAACCTCCACCTCCACGCTGAAAGGACAGCTTGGGCAGCCTCGCAGACCCCTGTCGAGCAATCAGTCGGGGTGGGTAGCCCGTTGCCCACGGGCTTTGCCGCCGCTTCCCATGCCGGCTGCACTCCTTGCCGATTGGGATGGCCAGTGGGCCGGGCCGCTGCCGCGGAGCGGCTCAGGTCCGTAAGAGCGGCGGTCGAAGAAATTATTTTTCAGCGCCGCTTAACTGTGAGTGGGTGCCGTGCTATGAGCCGAACGGCGACATCCCGCCGATAAATTTTTCCCGGTGAACTGCTCAGGGGAACACGGCCCATAAGCTCTCGGGCAGGCTCCAATCTGAGTTCAACGCTATCGACGCTTGTCAGTTTTCCAGATAGGCTCGGAATTCTACTCAGTGAAAACCACCCATTAACGCCGATCGGCGTTGAGACCCCACGCCGAATGACAGATAGACGAACTCCCACTCGTAGAATTGCCCGCATCGTCACCTTCGCGTTTGATGGCGATTTTCTTCTGAGGGGATGGCGGATGGCGCGATATCGACAAGACCATTGGAGAGAATCTTCAACCGTTGGGCGTATGGGGTCGGCTGGGACAGCGTTCGTTACTTCTGGGGCAAGAAGACCCCGGAACAGACGGCCTCGGATCTCTCGTCAGCCCTTCTCGCCTATAGCGCCAAATGGCATGCAGACCGGGTCGCCTTGATTGGCTTCTCCTTTGGAGCCGACATCATCCCGTCGGTGTACAATCACTTGCGTCAAAGCCTCAAGGACCGGGTCCCGATGCTTTCGCTTTTGAGTCCGGAGCCAGCGGCTGACTGGGAAATTCGGGTCGTTGGTTGGCTGGGCGCTCCCGCGAGCGCACTCGCAACGCCGCTTGGTCCGGCGATTGACAAGATTCCTGCCAGGCTGATCCAATGCTTCTACGGTAAGAAAGACTCCGGATCTTGCAGTTTGGCGCGAGATCTCCAAGACGGGCGCTACGGCTAACTCATCTCTCAGAAAAATCGCCTTCCTTGGCCCGGCATTCGCTCAACTTGACGATACCCACGCATCCATTACGCGTGGACTGACAACGATAGAGCGCTCATTGCGCACGGCCTCGACCAGATGGAACAGAGCATGCAAGCGGCGGGAGTCCGCAACACGTTTCGGCAAGAGCAGGACGCCAACCACCTCGGCGGCACCGCCCGCATGGGTGACGATCCGCGAACCAGCGTGGTCGACGCCGACTGCCGATCCTGGGACGTTCGAAACCTTTGGCTTTGCGACGGCTCGGTCTTTCCCACGGTTGGCGGAGTCAACCCATCGCTGACGATCCAGGCCGTGGCGCTCCGCACCGCTGACCGTATCGAGGCCTTGGCGCGGCGCGGGGAATTGTGACTGCATCGCGCGCTTTGCCGGGCGGCCAGCGCCTTCGCGAGATCAAGGGCTTTCGACTGGTCACGCAAGACCTACCCCGGCTGTCGGCCTTCTATCGCGACGTTCTCGGCTTTGCGGTGGTCGGCGACATCAAGCCGATCGGAAGAGAAGAAGTGGGTTTGCTTGGCCTGCAAGGAAGCGGGCGGCGGCAGGACTTGAGCATCGGAAGTCAGACAGTCGCGATCGATGAGTTTGAGATCGAGGGCCACTCCTATCCTGTCGATAGCAGCGCCGCGTCGCTCTGGTTCCATCATTTCGCGCTGGTCGTTGTCGATATCGGGGAAGCGCATACCCGATTGCGAGACATCGCCCCGATCTCGATCGCTGGGCCGCAGCAGTTGCCCGCTTCATCTGGCGGCGTTCAGGCTTTCAAGTTTCGCGATCCCGACGGGCACCCACTCGAATTGCTGCAGTTCCCGCCAGACGATATGCCAGCGACGTGGAAGAATAGATCGCCAGCGCCCGGCCAGATCGCCTTAGGCGTCGATCATTCGGCGATCAGCATCCACGACGCGGATACGAGTGTCGCCTTCTATGCGGACCTTGCCTTGAAGCAAGGCAAGCGCACCTTCAATACCGGGGCGGCCCAGCAGCGCCTGGACGGCCTGCCCAATGTCGAGGTTTCGGTCGCGCCCATGATCCCGGAGACGACCGCGCCCCACCTCGAACTCCTCGCTTACCTCGTGCCTCGGCGGGACAGGATTCCGCCGTCGCGGGTGAACGACGTGGCGGCCACGCGCATCCTCTGGCGCGGCGACAAGGCCGATCTGTTGCGCGACCCGGACGGCCACCTCCAACAAATCGAGCCGTGATTTCTTTGAGTGTGACAGAGCCGCCGCCGAGCAGGAGAAGGGACAGCGCGCCGCAATTCCGACAACCGCTTGGCTCTGCCCTTTGCTCCAAACACATTCAGCGGCGCTGGTCTCGATGCGAGGCAGCGACAGAATTGGAATTGTATTTGCCCTTGGCCTCGCCAAACCGAACCTGCGGGCCATCCCGCGTCAGGAATAGGCCAGGCTACTTGAAGCGGCCAGGCTGACCGACGGTCGGCGCGACATCGAGCGCGGTCACGATCATGGTGCAGGGGTCATCACCAACGGTTCCCGACCGGTGGCCTTTGCTCCCCTTCGTGCCCTGATCTTCGCCCATCATGAGTTCGCCCGGCCCCATCTCGACGCGCTCGCCATCCATCGTCTCGACGAACCACCGGCCGGTGAGGATAGCGATCCACTGCGGTTTGGGATTTTCGTGCCACTCGCCCACCCATCCCACGGGCAGAACCGTGAAGGTCACACCCGCCCTCGACGGATCCATCTTGTCGCTCCATTGCGGCTCGACCTTGGGATTGATCCCCTTCAGTTCAAAGGCTGACAGCTCGAATCGCTTCTGATGGCTGACGCCGTCCTCATCCACGTAGACGTGCCAGTAAGGCATCATCGGCTTCGCTTGATGATCCGTCATGTCGTCTCGCTTTCGTGGGTTGTCACGCCATCGCAGAAACCGCTCAGCGCAGATCGACGGCCAGCAACATGGTCTTGGCGGCGATGAACAGCCGTCGCCCGTCGGGGCCGCCGAAATCGCAATTGGCGCAGACGTTAGGCGTCGGGATCAGGCCGAGCTTCGCGCCATCGGCGGCGAAGATCTGCATACCCGCCTTGGAGGTCGTCCACACCCACCCCCGGTCGTCCACGACGAAGCCGTCCGGAATGCCCGGCTCGACGTACTGGAACAGCCGGCGGCCGGAGAGTGATCCGTCGGCCGCGACATCAAAGGCGATGATCTCATGGGTGTCGCCGTCGAGCGCGCGGGCAGTGTCCGAGACATACAGGATCCGGCCGTTGGCCGAGAACGCCAGGCCATTGGGCTGGTCGAAATCGGCCATCCGCCGGATTTCGCCGGTGTCGGGATCGTGGCGATAGACGCTGCGATGGTCGAGCTCCGGTTCGCGCAGCGAACCCTGATTGGGCATTTTGAGGCCGAACGTCGGGTCAGAGAACCACAGGGTTCCGTCCGGCGCGAGCGTCATGTCATTGGGCGAGTTGAAGCGCTTGCCCTCAAAATGCGTGAGGAAGGGCGTGGCTTCGCCGGGTTGGTCGGAGCGGCTGATGCAGCGCCGCCCATGCTCGCAATGAACGAGCCGCCCATCCCGATCGACGGCGTTGCCGTTGATGAAATCCGTGGCGTCGATCACCGCCTCGACGTGTCCGTCCGGATACCATCCGAGCACCCGGCGGCCGTCGACATCGGACCAGACTAGCCTCTGGCGGGGCGCATCCCAGACGACGCCTTCGCTGAAGGTGGCGTGCTCGTAAAGGCAAAGCAACGGCGTATCCGGGTCCAGAACGTCAAGCAGGCGCGGATCGTCAATGACGCCCTTGTTCGCGTCGCTCAGCACCTTCGGCGGACCGGGACGCCGCAGAAGGGTTCCCGTCACGCTGGTGTCCCTCATTGCAGCGGCTCCGCGCTCTCTTTTCGCGGCGCGCCGAAGGTCTTGTCGTCGAGCGCCACATACATCAGCCCCCCGATCAGACCTAAATTCTTGAGGAACTCCCAAAGTTCCTCGCGCCCTTTGCTCTTCCCCTTCGCGAACAGATCGTCGTGCGTCCAGAACGGGTGGTAGAGCAGCGCGGTCGCGGCGCAGAACCCCGCCAGAACGGTGGCGGCCTGCCGGTCCCCTCGGCCCGTCACGATGCAAAGGGGCGCGATCGCCTCGACGGCGACGCCCGCCATCAGGAGTTCCCGGGAGGCCCCTGCAAACGGCGGGGGACCGAACTCCGCCTGCTTCATGGCCTGATCCCAATGCAAGATCTTGTCGGCTGCGCTGAAAGGAAACAGCACCACCAGGCTCGCCCTCGTCAATGTGCGAAGAAAGGAATTGCGGATCATGAGACGCCTCTCGGACGGGGGGATGAATTGCTAGCGATCACGCGCCAAGCCTCGCCTTGATGCGATCGGAGACCCTGAGCGCGTTGGCGATGATGGTGAGAGTAGGATTGACTGCGCCGATCGAGGGGAAAAAGCTGGCGTCGGTCACGTAAAGATTATCGACTTCGTGGGCCTTGCAGTCGAGATCGAGCACCGATGTCTGGGGGTTCGTCCCGAAGCGGCAGGTCCCGGCCTGATGCGCGGTTCCGTTAATCGGGATGTTCTTGCCGAGATAGAGGCTGCGTTCCAGCAGGACGGGGTGTGCGCCGATCACGCCGAGCAGGCTTTCGAGCTTATGCTTCAGCCCTCTGGCGGCAACCTGGTTGCCCTCCGTGATCGCCAGAACGACCTTCTCTCCGTCATAGGAAATACGGTTCTCCGGGCGCGGCAGATCCTCGCTCTGCAGCCAGAAGTTCATCGAGTATTCGGACAGCTTGTCGAAGGGCAAATCCGGCAACCATTGCAGATAGGACGGAACCGCCTCTCCCCTGATCTGCTCGCCATGCGAGGCCGCGCACAGCTGGATCAGCCCGAGCGGATAATCGAAGTCATCGGATCCGAAGTAGAAGTCGCTGACCGCGAGGGTTTTCTGGAACACGGTGTTGTTCCGATCCTTCAACAGCGCCATCAGGATGCTCATATTGTGACGCATGTAGTTGCGCCCGACCTGATCCGAGCCGTTCGCGAGACCCGTCGGGTGCTTATCGTTGGCCGAGCGCAGCAGCAGCAGCGCCGAACTCAGCGCGCCGCAGGCCACCACCACGATATCAGCGGAATAGGCTTCTTGCGCGCCGTTGCGCGTGACAAGAACCTTGGCGATGGCGCCGCCGCTTGCATCGGTCTCGAGCCGCGACACGTAAGCGCCGGTCAGCAGCGTGAAATTATCGTGCCACTTCAGCGTAGGGTCGATGCAGATCACCTGGGCGTCCGCTTTGGCGCTGATGGCGCAGGGGAACCCATCGAAGGCGTCGCAGCGAATGCATGGAGAGGTGGGCATAACCTTCCCATCCTTCTCGTCCATCAGGATGCCGAGCGGCAGATGGAACGGGCGCAGGCCGTCCTTTTCCAGGCTGTCATTGAGCGCCTGGATGCGCGGCTCGTGGCTGACCGGCTCGTAGGCGAAGGGTGCGCTGGACCACGGTTCGGTCGGGTCTTCGCCGTGCTTGCCGTGGACATGGAAAAGCGCCTCGGCCTGACCGTAATAAGGCTCGAACACGTCGTAACCCAGCGGCCATGCCGGCGACATCCCGTCGGTATGCTGCACCATTCCGAAATCGCGCTCCCGGAGGCGGAACAGAGCCGAGCCGTAGACCTTCGAATTGCCGCCTACCCAGTAATGCAGGCCAGGCCGGAAGGACTCGCCGTCCTTGCCGTACCAAGTGTCAGTGGCCTGATAGGCGCCGTCGACGAACACGGTCTTAGCGTCCCAATTTGCCCGCGAGCGCGGCAAGTAAGTCCCGCGCTCCAGCATGAGGATGCGCTTGCCGGTCGGGGCCAACCGGTGCGCGACGGCGCCCCCGCCCGGACCGCTGCCGATGACGATGACGTCGTAGTGATTGTTGGCCATGGCGATCTCGTGAGGTTTGGGAAAGGGCGCGATTTCTTGATCAGGCGCCCGCGCGGTTGAGGATGGGGCCGGACAGGCCGAGCGCGGTATTGATCAGGGCGAGATGGCTGAGCGCCTGCGGAAAATTGCCAGCAAGGTGCTTACCCGGCACGTTGTACTCTTCCGACAGCAGTCCGACGTCGTTCGCAATCGCGATTACCCGTTCGAACTGTGTCGCCGCCTCGTCGTGGCGGCCCTGGAGTGCGAGACAATCAGCCATCCAGAACGAGCAAGCCAGGAACGCCCCCTCATTCGGCCCATCGACCTTGCCCTTCGTGCGCCGAATCAATCCACCCTCGGACAGTTCGCTCGCGATCCTGGCGATCGTCCCCGCAATTCGTGGATCGTTGACCGGCAGAAAACCGACGAGTGGCGCCAGGAGAAGGCTCGCGTCGAGTACCTGGTCGCCATAGGTCTGGGTGAACGCTCCAAGCCCTGCGTTCCAGCCATCGCGGCAAACCTCATCGTGGATCGTCTGGCGCAGCGCCTCAAGTTGGGGCCGCCGGGCGGCTGACAGCGCATCAGTGGCGATCCCCTCGCGCAGCACTCGATCGACGCCGGCCCAGGCCATAACCTTGGAATAGGTGTAGTGCCTGGGCTCCGAACGGGATTCCCACACTCCGGACCCGGGAGTGCGCCATACTTTTGCGAGATGGTCCACGAGCCGCGCCTCGATCTCGGCCTGCTGGGCCGTGACCTTTAGACCTGCCCGTCGGGCCAAGCTTAGACAGTCGAGCACTTCGCCATACACGTCGATTTGGTGCTGGGTGGATGCGGCGTTGCCGATACGAACCGGGAGAGCGCCGCGGTACCCCGGCAGGCTGTCGACTATCCATTCATTGAGGTGGCGCGAGCCGTCGACCCGATACATGATGCGCATCTTGTCGGGCGCACCTCCGATCGCTCGCAGGAGCCAGTCCCTCCAAGCCTCGGCTTCGTGCCGGAAACCCGCGTTCGCCAACGCGCCGAGCGTGAACGTCGAGTCCCGCAGCCAACAGTAGCGGTGATCCCAGTTCGAGGAGCCGCCCGGTATTTCTGGAAGGCCCGCGGTAGGCGCCGCCACCAATCCGCCGGTCTGGACGTGGGCCATGGCGCGCAACGTGATCAGCGACCGCTTGACGATCCCCGGCCACTTCGTGCGGCTGGCGTCGAACCCCGCGATCCAGGTCGCCAGTGAGTGCGCGTTTCGGCGAGCGCGCGCCCGGGATCGAAGCTCACAGGCGGCGGCCGGACAGTGGGCCCGTAGTTGAGCACGAAAGCTTGGCGCTGACCTTCGGTCACCACAAAATCTGCGATGACGGTGTTGTCCGTCACGGCGAACTGCACCGGCGAGGTGAACGTCACCCGGTCCGAGCCAATTGTCGCCGTCAGCCCTGCACTATTTTTCTCGCACCATGGTGGAATTGCACCATAATCGAAACGCAGCCGCAGCTCGGTGCGCATCGCGACTGATCCTGACAAGCCGACAACGATCCGCACCACAGCCGACAGGTCGCCGTCGCGCATTGGCATGAAGTCGATCACGCGCACCGCGCCGGTGTCCGTCGTCGTTTCTGTCGCGAGGACGAGGGTGTCGTCCTCATAGCAGCGCAGGACCGCTCGCCCGCTAGCTTGCGCGGCAATCTGCCAGCGTCCGTTCTCAGGGGCGCCGAGCAGGGCGCAGAAGCATGCATCGCTGTCGAACCGTGGCCAGCACAGCCAGTCGATCGAGCCATTGCGGTTCACGAGGGCCGCCGTCTGCCCGTCACCGATCAGGGCATAGTCTTCGATAGGGGAACTCATGACGGAGGCGGCGGCTTTGCCAAGCGGTCACACCCTCTCCTTCTTGGCCAGGAGGTGCAGCGCAACCAGCCCTGCAAGTCCTGCGGCGCCCGCCCAGAAGGCGGTGCGATGGCGATCGGTGGACATTTCCCAACTGGAGTCCTTGGCGCGGCTGTCGAAGCGGCCGTGAGCGCCATAGTCACCGGGGACGGGCTCGAACAGATTGGACGGCGCGTCGGTGGGGAGGCGCGCTCGTCCTACAACTGACCGGAATAGCCGGCCTTGGCGAGATAGCTGTCGATAAGGCCCGGCGCGATGCGATTGGCGAGGATAGCCTTGATGGTGGGAAAACCAAGCCAGATGTCCCGGCGGTGATTTGTGGCCGCGAAAACAATGGCGCGGGCTGGGACCTCGGGCTGGTAGATCGGCGCAACCGGCTTGGCCTTCCGCCCCATCTTGTTCAGCGCCCAGTCGAACTGGGGCGTGTTGATCGCCGGCAGGTCGACCATCGTGATATGGATGTTGAGCCCGTCGTGGATGATCTCGGAGCGCAGGGCGTCGGTGAAGCCGCGGATCGCAAATTTTGCTCCACAATAGATCGACTGTAAGGGAACCGACCGGTAGGCCAGCGCCGAGCCGACGTTGATGATCGTGCCGCGGTCGCGGGTCCGCATGCGCTTGAGCGCTGCCATCATTCCGTAGACTTGGCCAAGGTAGGTAACTTGGGTGCCCCGCTCGACCTCTTTTGCGGTCAGTTTATGGACGGGGGCGAAAACGGTCGCCATCGCGACGTTGACCCACACACGTCGATTGGCCCGAGCTCGTTCTCGACCCGTTCGGCCGCCGCTTCGACCGCATCGGCGTCAGCAACGTCGGTGGGAATCGCCAATGCCCGACCACCGTAGGCCCTGAGGGCGTCTGCTGCTTTGGCGAGCCGATCTGGATCACGCGACAAGAGGGCGACGTCGTAGCCGTGCTTGGCGAACTCCTCGACGGTCGCGCGCCCGACACCGGCGCCGGCTCCGGTAACTACGACGATCTTGGCCATATTCATCTCCGAAGGAATTAGAAACCGAATGGAAGCTCTACGTCGCTGGCGCTTGACCGGAGAGCCACACTGCTTGCGCTGAACGTAAGGCGGCGGCCAGGGCCACTGGCACGCGATCGATGCCGGGCCTGATGGCGGCTGCAGGCCGGACGACGTAAAGTCCGCCGCCGTCGATCACCTCGACATCCGTGTGGCCGGTCGAGTCGCGTCGAAGCCGCAGCGAAGCGCGCGCCGCGCCTACTTTGATATTCCGGATCGTGACCTCGGGGAGCCAGTCTGGAAGGGCTGGATCGACGACAAGCGTGCCGCGCGGGGCTAGCGGGGTCAGTCCAATCATTGTCATCACAAGAAGGATCACCGCACCTGCCGACCAGGCCTGGGGCGAACACGCGCCTGGATAGAGGCCAGGATGGGGATGGCGCGCATCGCGCGTGTGACCGCCGAATACTTCCGGCAAACGATCGAGATCGAACACTTGGGTGGCGGCGAACAGACCCGCAGCGACCTTATGCATATGATCGACAAAGCCGTACCGCATCAGCCCGAAGGCCGCGATCGAGTTCGGCGAGGGCCATACCGAACCGAGATGATAGGCGAAGGGGTTGTATGCGGGATGATGGCTCGAGAGCGTTCGGATGCCCCAGCCTGAGAACATGTCGTTCGCCAGAAGCCTGTCTGCGACGGCGGCTGTCTTCTCGTCCTCCACAATGCCGTAGGCCAGACAGGCCCCCGGATCGGATGCAACGGATTTGACTTGATTGCCCTCAGGGTCGAGGGCGATCGCGAAGTAGTTTTCCTCCGACATCCAAAAGCGTGCATTGAACCGCCGCTTCAGCGCCGCGGCCTCGGACAGCAGCTTTGCGGAACGGTCTCCATCACCCTCGACGGCAAAGGCGAGGGCGATCGCCTGCTTGCCGGCGTAAAACAATCCCTGGATGTCCGACATAGCGATCGGGTCCTTGACCATCCGCCCATCAGGATAGAGCACGGCGTCGCCGGAATCCTTCCAGCTCTGGTTTTTTAGGCCCTGTTTCGATCGCGTCTGGTAGGGATAAAAGCCGTCCTCGTCGGCGTTCCCCTCCATCCAGGCCAACGTGCCCAGAAGCTTGTCTCTCAACGCCCGGAACGCTTCGAGGTTCCCGGTATGCGCGAGGTCGGCTGCGGCCGATATCAGGAACAAGCCGGGCGTCGAGTGGTCGCCGTAATAGTGCAGGTACGGTGTCAGGCCGAGCTGGGCAAGCGGACCCCGCTGACGCTGGTGCAGAACCTTGCCGGGCTGCGCATCGAGGCGGTCGTCAGTGGCCGTCGCATTCCAGCGGCTCACCGCTTGGAGTGACCCGCGAAGCGTTGCCGGCGTGAGGCCGGCGGTCTGGAGGGACGTCACGTAGGCGTCTCGCCCGAAGAGCCCCGTATAGTTCGGCACCCCGGCGATGATCATGTAGGGCTCGTCGCCCGGCCCATCGAGCAACTGAAGCGACGCCAAGTCGGAGACAGCCTGATCCCAAGCCGCCTGGACCACGGGATTGTCGGCGGTCATGATCGCGCAGCCCTCAAGCCAGTGCTGCCTCACTTTGGTGGCTCGCGCGTCGTGGTCGAATGTTCCGTCTCGCCCGAAGAAGGGCTCGATCGGCTTGCCTTCGAACACCGGGATGAGATCGACCGTGATGACGCGAGGCTCGTGCGGCCGCAGCGATAATGTGCAGGCCAGAGCCCCGCTGGTATCGATGATGGCGTCGCTGCCCGCAACCCGGAGGCGGGTCGCAAGCTGCAGGTCGGGGTGCGCGTATCGAAAAGCCAGCTCGCCTCGAGCCTCCTCTTTTTCATCGGAGGCGGCGGCCCGCCAGACCCGTTCGACGAGCCCGTTCTGCTGGCGCTTGCCGGCCTGGGCCTCGTTGAGGTCCGCGAAGTCCGCCATGACGTCGAGCGATACCGAAACGGTGGTCGGCGCAAGAGAATGGTTGGTCACGATGATGTCGAAGTGCAGCCCATCCCCGACAAAGGCATTGATATGAAGTTCAATACCTTTCTGGACAACCTCCCCCCCGGTGCTGCTGTCGTCCTCGGGCGCCGGACCCGCGGCGCGCCCCGCCGGCGGCGGCGCAAAGTGGTAGGCCGTCAGAAAATGATGGTCGACCGTATTGGCCGAGATGAATTTCGGCTCGGTGCCGTCGATCTTCATCGAGAAATGCGAGAGGTAACGTGTCTGGTGAAGGAAGAAGCCTTCCTTCTCGCCGCCGATCCAACCTCGGGTGTCAGTGACCAGCACCGCATAACCGCGGTGGGTGATCAAGTCGGTGGGACGCACCGAGCAGCGATTGACGTCCCGCAGCGCCAAGGCGGCAACTTCGCGCTTTTGTGAACTCCGCGTGTTTGCGGGATCGGTGTGGCTGACGCCGGCAGTTGTCGCGAGTGACGATGGACTCATCAGGCTCGCTCCACGGCGGTTTTGGCCGATTGCCCCGAATGAAATAGCACCGCATGATGGCAACTCCCGCGCGGGCAGGTGACGGGCGACCACCTGCGGCGCGGGGTAGCTTGCGAGACGACCTCGACACCGCAGGTCCTCGCCAGCGAACCGCCTTTTTTTGAAAGCGGCGTCGCCAGCCGAAATCTAAACTAGACGGCGGCCTCGCCAGCCTAGACTAGACAGTTCCGCGTAGAAGAGGTGGGGCTCCGCGGCAACCATCGGAAACTACTCAGGGATGACAGGGGGACGGTCTGAAGACCCGCGCCTGGATAGCATTGCCAAGCGCAGCCACGAAGCCACGCCCCAGCATTCTTGGCGATGCCTTGAGATCGTCGCCAGCGGTGACCGGGAAGATGGCGTGATTTGGCGATGAGCGACGATGGTCGCGATTTCGATCATCGCGGAGGCCAATGTATGAGCCGATCAGGCCAGATTAGAGGCACGTCGCGCTTGATCGCGGAAGGCGAACTTTGAGTAGATTCCGACCCTAACGCTCTTCCTCGACGTCGTGTTGAAAGATCTCGTGATGTTGCGGAAGCGAGTCCGAATCCGCCAGTACAAAGGATTTCTCGATGACCGACAAACCTGAGCCGAAGGACGCCAAAAAAGGCGGCAAAGAGGCCCGACCCATTATCCATATCGGAATGATGGGCGATGGCACTGAAGAGCAAAACCTCGGAGAGCGCGGCGATCCTGCAAAGCGGATCAAGCAAGATGAAGTGGATGCGGCTTTCAAAGAGTCCGCCTCAAAAAAGAAACTCTGATGACGTCCGCGGTGCGCTGGCGGGCTTCTTCTGAAGGGAGCCGACGATGAATTTGTTTCATTCACCAGTGGTAGCGTCACGCATCCGGAGACGCCGAGGGAGCATCGCGCAGGACTTCCTGTATGTTCCTGGTACCGACAAGGTTGTCGACGTCATTCGAGAGGGAGAGGTGTTCCGCGCGGACTCGACTCTTTTGGCGTTGTGCATCGCTTGGCTGGCGCGTACCCAGTCAAATCGTCATAAACTTTGAAGGGCAACCATCATCATCAGATGATGGTTCAGGCGGTGCTCAGTGGGGAGCTACGCGACAAGCAAATCTGGGTGGGGGCTCGGGCCTAGGCGAATGCGCAACTAAGAGCCGGTCACTCTTCTAACCGGATGGAATTAGGCCGTGTGGACGAATTTGATCAAGCAAAGGCCGGCGGCGAAGCTGACGATTGATCTGAAGTTTCGTTCGGTCTTTTCGCAGCGGAGCGCGACGCGCTTGAAGCGCTTGAGCCGTCCGACGCCCTGCTCGATGCGTGCGCGGGCTTTGTAGAGGGTGCGGGCGAAGAAGGCTGGCTTGTTCTTTTCGTTGGCCTTGTGCGGGATGACCAGAGCGATGCCACGCGCTCTTGCGGCGTCCCGATTGGCCTTGCTGGCGTAGCCTTTGTCGCAGATGACGGCGCGCGGCTGAATGTCGGGCCCGATATCGAGCAGGGTTTCGAAGTGACGCCCGTCGAAGGCTTCGCCGCCGGTCAGGTCGAAGGCGATGATATCCCCGGAGGCGTCCGATTTTGCGTGGATTTTCGTGGTGAAGCCGCCACGCGAGCGCCCGAGCGCTTGCCCTTCTTGCCCCCCTTTGCTCCAGCCGCCGACACATGAGCGCGCACGACGGTGGAGTCGAACATCTGAATAAGATGGGCCGTGGAGCTCATGGACGCGAGCGTGTCGAAGAAGGCCTCGAAGACGCCAGCCTTGCTCAAGCGATCGAAGCGCTTCCACACGCTGTTCCAATGACCGAAGCGCTCTGGCAGAGCGCGCCAGCGAACGTTCTCGACGGTGAAGAAATGAAGCGCCTCGAGGAAGCGGCGGTCGTCGGCGGCCTTCCGTCCACGCCGAGGCAGGCAGGCGCGGAACACCGCAAGCGTGTGCGCCCAATCGTCCTCATCCATCTTTGTCGACATTGACTCCGGCCTCTGATTCGGTCGGAGACCTATGAATCATGCCTGATTCACCGCGGGAATCCCAAAAGCGTCGACTGGCGAAAATTCATCCACATGGCCTAGTTGCATCGCAACAGGCAAGCGGTGCGATCTTGGTCATAGGGTAAAGAAGGACTCACCGTGTCGTCTGCAAGGCAGACCTGCCACTCGGAGTAGGGTCTGTACTCAATATCGATTCTTGACCTGCTCGAGTTGTGATTCAAGGCCTCCGATTGGGAGGCGACCTTGATTCGGAAGCAACTTTTTTGGTTGAGCGACGCGGAGTGGAATCGGGTTGAACGGCTGCTGCCTGTGGGCCGTCGCGGGCTCGCCGGGTTGATGATCGGCGGGTGATCAGCGGCATCATTCATATGCTTCGCTCGGGCGCGCGCTGGCGCGACTGCCCGCCGGAGTACGGCCCCTACACGACGATCTACAACCGTTTCACCGATGGAGTCGCGAAGGCATCTGGCTGGCCATGTTCAAGGCGCTCACCGGCAGCACCGGCGTGATCGGCACAGCATCAATCGACAGTTCGCACGTCAAGGCGCACCGCTCGGCCGCTGGCGGAAAAGGGGGGTCTTCAAAGAAGGCGTAGGACGCTCGCGCGGCGGACGCACGAAGCCGTCTCACAAGCCTGCGCTCAAATACTCACTCAATACCCGCCTGCACGGTATCAAGCGATCTTGCCCCCGAGACGCTGGTCAAGAGACGGGGCCGGCCCATCTCCACGCCATCGGAGCGAACTGTCGGGCCTGCTGATCAGTCTAAATTCTGCCGACGCCGAGGCCGCCGAATAGCCAAAGCACCACGAGAACAAGGAGCACCAAGCCAAGAACGCCACCGAGCCCAGTCCCACCGTAGCGGCCGTGGGCATAGTACCCGCCTCCGCCACCGAGCAGAAGTACGATGACGACTATGATCAGAATTGTACTCATCACTCACCCTTCTCGGAAGATCTTGATCGGTCGTAAGGGGCACATTACCTTTTCACCGCGACCACCGCGTGCCTCGCGCAGCCCGATGTTGCCAGGATAGCGGGCGGGCTACGGTTACGGCAGGCTCGGAAAATACCTACGCTTGACAGGGGTCCGATGTCTCCCGTCATGTCGAAGCCAACGCCCGCGATAGTTCGAGCCACGCCTCCACGACCCGGTTTTTGATCACGGCGATTCGGCATCCGCATACCTCGGCCGCTTGCTGGTAGGACAGGCCGCTCGCGATCGTCAGGATCAACGCTTCCCGCCGCTCGTCGCGGAGGCCGCCAAAAATGCGGAGGAGTTCGTCTGACTCAAGGTCGTGCTTATTGGTCGACGGGGTGCCTATTACGGCGTCGTACGTGGCAAGACCGGTCGCTCAGCCGAACCCCTAAGGAATATTCCGTCGAGGCTTCCAGCGGGCCCCTGAATTGTGATCGACGCAGAAATTTGAGTTTTTCAACAAAATCGACGTAAAGCCGTCATTGCAGATCGCACCGCTGTACGTCCACTTCACGCCGGCATATTGCCGACGTCGCCGCTCGGGTCTTTCTGGACTATTTTTACGCCGATTGTCCGCAGCGGCGCGGAGGGCGAGCTGGTCATGGCACTGAGGCGTGCTCCCGCAGTTCGAAGTCCTTAAAGGAAGAACCGCGACCCCGGCGTCACCAATATTCGCAACGTCTCGTCGCCGCGCTGGCGTCACTGGCTTACCGGCGGTGGCCGAGACCGACGCCGAGGATACCGGCTCTGCGACGGAGAGCGCCGACGGTGCGCTTCATCACCTTCGAAACCTTGGTGACGGGCGTGCGGGCCTTCGAATGGGCCTCCAGCGTGCGCACGTCTTCTTTCGTCCACGGCTTGATGACGCGACGTGTCGTCTTCGCCTTCACAGTCTTGGCTGACTTCGCGCCCCTAACAGTCTTATTCAAAGCTCTAGGCATTATTCAAGTACTCCATTTGAACGCCGCGCAAATAGGCATGCGATGTGGCGACAAAAGGGCGGCTCTTTGATGTGCTCAATTCTAAGTGACAATTGGTACGTGTTAGTGTTGCCACCAGTCGAAAAGGAAAATCTGTCGCGTCATCCGCAACGAGCGCCCTCGAGGTTCTCCGTACTCGGCAAACTCGAGCACACCGCGCTTGTGATCGGGCAATTCCTTAACCCGTTTTTCGCTGGTCGGCGGTCGCTCGCCTAGAACCAGCCTTTCAGCTTGAACCAGACCAGGGGAATGAGGGCGCTGAGGACGATCACCGCCCAGCCGTATTGGTAGCCCCAAGCCCAGTCGTATTCCGGCATGTTCTTGAAGTTCATGCCATAGATTCCCGCCATCAAGGTCGGTGGGATGCCGACGATCGACACGATGGTCAAAACCTTGAACACGTCATTTTGAGCAATGCCGATCAGTCCGACCAGGGCATCCAGGACGAACTGCACTTTGCTCGCCAGTTGCTCCTCGTAGTCAATCAGGGAATGGATGTCCTGGCGCAGACCAGCCAAGCGTGGCTTGAGCGCTCCGCCGGACCACTCGCAGGCATACTGATCGGTGTAGGCGACGATGCGCCCGAGACCCTGCAGCCCGTCGCGCACCTCCGAGAGCCTGTCGCCCAGACGACCCACCTGGCGCAGTTGCACCCGCAGGGCGTGGTTAGCTCGGGCGGCGTGTCGGCCCCGGGTGTCATCGGCGCGGAAGGCGTCGATCGACAGGCCGTTCAATTCCCCGGCCAGTTGCTCCAGAATATCGGCGACACGATCGACGATCTCTTCGCAAAGCAAGGTGAACACCTCGAGGCTGGATTTGGGAGCGTCCTGGCCGGAGGCGAATTTACCGGCGACGGCGTCGAAGGCCGGCAGCGGCATGAAGCGGACCGTGATCAGTCGATCGGTCGACAGCACGAACCCTAGCGGAGGGGTGGTCTGGGCGCCTTCGGGACGCCGGGCCGCCGAAGGCGTGCTCATGTAGAGGACGCCACCGGAGTTTCTGAGGCGGCTGGACGTCTCGATCTCGCTGAGCGCCCCCAAGGATGGCAGCGTCGCGCCGACCGTCTTTTCCACGTTCGCCACCTCGGCGCTGGTGGGATTGAGGAGGTCGAGCCAAAGGACGCCGGTTGCAACCAGGCCTAACTCACCTGTCTTGTCGTCGCCCTGGGTTGGAAAAAATTGCAACATCGTTTGGTCGCACCTCGGCTAAGCTGGTTGTAGGAGCCTGGCGGCGCGAAGCAAGGTTCGCTCGTGTTTAGGGCTTCGGACGCCGGCCTCCAGGCAATCGCTCGCGCCTGGCCGGCCGGCGCAGAACGTGAAGGCCTGACGATCTCGCCGGCAGATGAAGAGGTATTCGGTCGCGCGCTTCGCTACTAAGGGCGAACTCTAGCTTGGCGGGCTAGTTCGCGGCACCGGCCGAATGCCCGTCTCGCCGCGGGTCTGACGCTCCGGAGCAGGCGTGGTTACAGCTGTGGTTACATGGGACGTTTCGAGAAGCGCTCTTTGACCGCCTTGGATCTATCGACCGCGCCGCGCAGCGCGCCTCCGAGAGAGCTTTAGGCACAACATGGGCTGTCAAATCGAAATCCATGGCTATGACAATGATGCTGACGCTCGTAAGGAGGCTGAGCGCATATCGCGCGGCAATGTCGATGGCGTCGACGCGACTATCTGGTTGAACGCCTGTCGCCCTAATTACGTGGTTGATCACTTCCACCCGACGCGGGGCTGGTACAAGGGTTCCACGGATCCGGAAGACGCTGAGGGCGCGTTTTCACTCTTGATGGACCTTGCAGCCGAGACAGAAACCGATGCCCGCAGGATCACGGAAGAGTTTTGCGCCAAAGCACACGTTGCTGCGTGCTCGCTGCTGATGGATCTTGAAAGCGGCGTCGATGAGTATGACGTCAGCGCAGGTTGGCGCGACGGTCCTAACGAGGACGTAGAACAGTAGCGGAGTGAAATCTCGAAGGGCTTGTCCTCGCGGGCCGAGCTCCTAGGAGGCCACACGCGCCCCCGCGCGCGCCCGCCAGCTGCCGCCCGCCGCTGGCCCCGCGGTGGGCCGCCGTGGCCCCGCCCGCGCCCGCCGCGCAGCTGGCTGGCCCACACAGGGCCCGCGCCCGCCACAGCCGCCCGCGGCCCTGCCGCCGGCCTGCGGGGGCGCTCGAGAACGGCCCACGCGCCATGCATCGTTCGCAGATTCAGTCTGCGTTCGAAGAAATTCACAGAGAGTTTTCTCCGTGTTTTTGTTGTGAAACAAACGGAGACAGGAAATGCGAGTTTCATGGACGACACTGAACGAAGCGACCGACGCCGAGGGTTTCTTGCTCGAGGGCGAAGCGAGCTTCACAGCGGAGCGCGAACTGCTCGCCTCGATGGCCTGTCCCGACACCGACAAAGCGAAACTCATCGGCGTTGAGGTCGTGGGCCGGGAAGAAAGCGTCACCACGGCGGAAGTAAGTGACGCGATGTGGCGGTGGCTGTTCAACGAGACAGACGCCGAAGATTTCGAACACGTCGCCTGAGAGCGCCACATGATTCGCGAGCATAACTTAGCAACCAGCGCGAACGAAGACTTCCCGGACGCCGACGCAGTAACTGAAGCGATGGAATATGACCCGTCCACTTTCTGGCAGCGCAATTGGGAGATCGCGGAACGCCTCGGCCATCCGACGCCGCCGTTCAAGGGTCTCACGTCTACTAACGTGCCGGTCTATTGCAGCGAAAGGGGCGAGCGCGCGATCGACCACGGCTTCTCATGCGTGTGCGGACGCACGGGATATCTGCGCTTGCAGAAGCGTATCAAACGCACGGATGCAATTAAGCAGCGCAAAGCCGAGCTGGCAGTCGCTGCGTTCGTGCCGCCCAAAGCATGGGGGAAAAGATGACCTTCCCCATCGGATATTCGGCGTATGCCAGCTGCATTCATTAGCATCGCGCTCCGTACGGCGGTGCGCCGCAGCAGCGTGTCCCGCCTGAACTGACTGAGCTGCAATGCGCTGTCGCGTCGCGCGTCGCGCGGGCTGAAATTCCCGGCCCGCACGATGGCGCGCTGGCTCTTCAACGAGACCGCCGCTGAAGATTTCATCGAAGCCTGAAACGCCCCATTCTGTCGTTCCTGCGCGCCGTTGCACGAGCGCCGCGGCGCGCATTCGTGTGCCTGCGAATCCACGGTCCGTGACAGGCTGAAATCAAACGCTGCACTGCACAGTCAGGCATACAATCGGCGCGTGTGGCATGAGCCTGCAATTCTTGTGCAGCGCAGCGTTCGCGCATTTCATGCGAGAGCGAGTGCTGGGCTCTCAGGAATTGGCTTGCCGTGCGCTGACGTATGAGAATGTTTCGAAGCCCCCCACCTCCACTATTGCGAAGCGGTAGCGCGAGGGGACCCGCTGCCGCGCGCGATGAATTTGAACCACATACTACTATATGCCGTAACTTCGCTCTTGTTAGCGGACGCCGAAACGCAAGCACCCGCTTTAGCCGATGACGAGCGGCGACTGCCAGCCTGCGAGTAAGTCGCCCGACGGACTTCCCCGCACGGCCGCAAACGTCGTGGAGCAAAGTTCCGACTAAGGGCCGGCTGTGGAAACCTTCTTCAAGGTAAGTCGATCCTGAACCTGGGTATTGTTACCGCGATAAACTTTCGCGTCGATCGCCATTCCATCGAGCGAAATCGTTCCAATCAAGACTTCGCCATTTGCGTTGATCCGTATCGCATCCGGCCCGACTGAACTCCACGCCGCGGCTGAGCCCCAGGCTGGATCGGAGAAAAGAACTCTGCCGCCCCGTTCAAAGGACACCGATACGGTCCGCCCTTGGTAGAAGAATGCCCAGGTCTGCCCGCTCAGGTCGGAGCGCTGCCGATAGGGCTGATCCGCGGGCCGGAACGGCGGCGCATCATCTCCGCACTGGACCAAAGTCTCGTGGATCGTGAAGTCCTGCGCCTGAAGGAACGAGCCGGAATTGCAACTGCAAGAGCGGTCGCCGGCGCGGCAAACCACAGGCCACAACTGAAAGCTGGAGACATTCAGCCCGGTTCGCATGTCGCCATGGAGATCCCCCATTCCGCATAGGTTCGCCGAGATGAATCCGATCGAATTGCCTCGCATGACGAATGTGCCGGAGGCGCTGCCTAGGGATGAATCGGTGAGGGTTGCAGCGCCTTGGTCATTAGACGTGAGCGTATTCTGACCTCCATACAAGGTGAGGGCGGTCCGAGACTGCGGTTGCGGGTAAAGGTCGGAAGGCGCCGTCACCCATTGCGTCACACCGCGAACGGGGACCGGGCTTACGATATTGTTTGCGATTCGAAGGGAGGTCGGCAGCCTGTCGCAGTCGAGCTTCGCGCCGTAGGGAACGGTCTCGTATGTCGGACCCGCGATGATGTTGGTGTCGAAACCCCATCCGTTCAGTTTTGCAAGGATCGTCTCGGCAGGCAGGACCCAAGCGAGCTGACCCGCACGGCCGATATCGCCGCTGACCATTCCAAAGAGATTTGCTCCGAGGGTGACCGCGCCGCCCGAGGAGCCGGGGAGAGTCGGCAAGCCGTCGATCTGGACGAAGGGTGCCGCATCGGCGGTGCCTTTGTAATATCCGGGCGTCGGGGAAACCAGCCATTGCCCTGCGCGCCCGATATTCCAGACCTCGGCGTTCAGGGGAGTGGTCTTAATAGACGCGGTATAAACGTTCTTCGCGCTGATGGATCGGGGCGTATCGACCGTAACAACAGCGAGATCGGCGACGCTGTCGAAAGCCTTTTCCCGGTGGCCCGTAAGAGGTAGATCAGGCTGGTCATAGAAAATGACTTCGGGCGTATCGTCATAACGTTCATTTTCGCTGTCGCCCCAGACCAGATGCTTTGGGGTTGCGATCGTAACGCGCCCCCGCATGCTGCCGACGATGATGCCGAAACCGCTTTGTCGGCCGCCGCCGTTGGACGCCTTCGCAAGTATCTGCACGACAATCCAGCGCATCGACTCCGCCGCTTGGCGCTTCGCTGCGTTGAGGTCGAATTGCGCTTGCCCCTGCGCAGGCGACCAGGCGAAGATCGCCGCGCCCAGCATAAGACACAAAGCAACTAGTCCACGCCCTTTGCCCATTGACGCATTGTCCATAGAGCGCCGATCACGCCCGCCGCCGCAATCCAAAGAGCTTTGAGCCTTTCATTCCTGACGACATATTCCAGATAAGTGGGGCACAACTCGACGCTGAATGGCTCAGGGCCCACCCGGATGCCGCGCGCGTATCCCACGGCGCGCAGATGTATTCTATTGCGATCGAGTGTGAGTTCCAGAATCTCGCCTTTTAGCATGTCGAAACGCACAGGATCACCTTCCCGAAGGGAGGCTTCGCGGTCCGTCTCGAGCACCCGGATCTTGCCTTCGGCGATTGTGGACGTAAAAAGCGGCAAGAGTTCCGAACCAGTCTCCTCGCGCCCGAATCGCAAGTCATTGATCTTCAAATTGCGAATCTGAAACAATGCTCCGTCGGGGGGCCGTCCGGCGACGAGGAGCCTGATCGTGCTCTCGCGACCGCCGGCGGCCTGCGCGTCAAGCGGGCGAAATTCAATCAGAAGTCCCTCGCTGGTTTTCGAACAGTCGAGGCTGTGGTCATTGCCGTCGAACACGCGCAACCCGCGCCCGGCGGTCAAGCGCAGGGCGCCCCCGCCGCTGAAATCGAAGGCGATCCCCCCGTTATCTGAGCGTTCGATTTTCAATCTCGTGCCGGACGCCAAGACGAGCTGCGACAAAGTGAGTTCGCCCTGGATATGAAAGGCGTTCGGGGTCTGGCGGACAGAACAGCCCAGATCGTTGAGATTAAGCGAGACGTGGTCGGCATAGACCGAGCTGTCGGGTCCCAAGCCCATATTGATCTGCGTTTCGAACGGCGCTGCCGCGGTAACTTGTACGGTGGTGGCGTCGACCGATAATTCGACGGTGGCGTGCGGCAGTCTCACCACAGCAGACAGGACAATGCCGGCAATTATGGCCAGCGCAAAGAGAAGAAGCCACGGTCCTGACAGAAACGCTCGGAAGATCTCGTCAAGATCTCTTCTTGTATCCATAAAAATTATCTACAATTCTGTAGAAATATGGATAGGAAGGGTAGTTGGACTACTGTCGTGAAGCCCCTGGTACGTTACTTCGAGATCAAACGATCCGTCGTGAGCGGGTGGCTTGAACGGGATCGCGACTGGGGTTCCGGCCCGGACCCATTCGCGAAGGTGGACCAGATTCGACGGTTGCAGCTTTTCTCCTGGTACGTGCAGTCGCCAGGATAGATTCTTTATGTCGCTTTGCGCGCGCACGACCGCAAAAAGAACATCGTCATTCTCGAGCGGCTTTCCATCCACCAGGACGTGAACCGGCATGTAGACGCGCTCCCCATCCAGATTCGAACGGCTCGCATAAAGTCCGATCTCTGACGGCAATATCCGCGCGGGCTGGATGACGTCGGAAAGGCGAATGTGAAAAGGCCCGTCGCCAAGTTCGCCGGCCATCCAATAATGCAAGTCGTCAGGCAATCCTCGCCCGCGCAGGGCGATCCTGAACCCTTCGCCCGTCCTCGTGGACATATTTCCGAGCCGGACTTCGAGGACTCGGCTCGCTGAAGCGTAGTTGAGCTGCCCCCACATCAGGGAGAGAAGGTCAAGGCCGCCGCTGCTGTCGGGCGCAACATAAAAGCCTTCGCATCGGTCGCTGTCGATCCGCCGCCCGTAGGCGAACTCCGGCCGGCTTTCATCAGGCCTCAGATTGTCGCAAGCACCTTCGGCCGAGGATGGGCGTCCGATCAACCCTGCGAGCGCGAAAGCAATCATTAAGAGCGTGGTCCGGACTGCCGGCCGGAAGACCGATTTGCCCTCGCGACCAGTAGCCGCGCTCCAGACCGACGGGCCGAGCGGCTCCTGAGCGCATGCAACGGACTCGGTCCAAGTGCTGAGCATTGTGCTAGCTACGTGGCTATCGAGAATGCCTCGCTTATTGCTCATACTGTTTTGTATCATCCGTGGACCCAGCGGCAACCCAAGGCAACAAAACCTACTAGCCATGCCTGAACAGTCGATCATCGTGTGGGACTTGGAGAGCGTCCCCGACCTCGCAGCGGCAGCGCGGATGTTGGATCTCGGAGCTGCATCCGAAGCGGACGTGCGCCAAGCGCTTGGGTCGGGTTTTCCAAAACAGCCGCTGCACAAGATCGTTTGTATCGGCGCGCTAATCGCCAGTCGCCAAGCTGAGGGGTGGCGCATTGACGCGCTCGGTGCGCCCCACATCGGCGAGCGCGCTGAGCCGGAACTGATCAGCGCATTTGTAGAACGGGTCGGGCAGTTGCGACCACAACTGATTACGTTCAACGGACACCGCTTTGATCTGCCCGTGCTCAGATATCGGGCGATGGTGAACCGGATTTCGGCTGTGGGTCTGCAAGTCCGACCATACTTTCACCGCTTCAGCGACGACGCGCTCGACCTCTGCGACGCACTGGGCTCGTTTTCGCCTGGGGCAAGGGTGAAGCTCGACGAGATCAGCAAGATACTCGGCCTTCCCGGCAAGCCTGAAGGGCTTGATGGCAGCCGAGTGGAGGAGATGGTCCTCGCTGGCCAGATCGAGGAGGTAGCCCGCTACTGTGAGAGCGACGTGCTGAATACCTACCACGTCTGGCTCGTCTACGAGTTGTTCCGCAGCTCAATAACCGCCAAAGAGCTTGATTGGAGCGAAGCGCAAATGCGCGATTTTGTCGCAAACCGCAAATCATCTAATCCTCACTTACGGGCTACGGTTGATCAGAACGAATATCAAGGGACCCCGTCAGCGGGGACGCAAAGATGCTAACAGGTGAATTGCGCAACCAGATTGACAGCATCTGGAATGACTTCTGGTCGGGCGGGCTCGCCAATCCGCTGCAGGTGATCGAGCAGATCACCTACCTTATCTTCATCAAGCTGTTGATTTCCACTGAGAACTGACCCGGGCGCCACGGGTTTTTCCACCGAGAACTGACCCATGTTCGAACCTCGCCCCCTTGGCCTTGGCAGGGGGCATCGGAGTGATCGACATGGAGTTACTGAGCGTCATCCGGCGCTGGCACTACCGAGATTATTTCTCGATCCGAGAGATATCGCGGCGCACGGGGCTGTCGAGGAACACAGTCCGCAAATACCTGCGCTCGGACACCGTTGAACCGAAGTTCAACATCCCTGACCGTCCGAGCAAGCTGGACCCTTACGCCGACAAGCTATCGCAGATGCTGCGGCAGGAGGCCGGGAAGTCCCGCAAGCAGAAGCGGACGACCAAGCAATTGCACGCCGATCTGGCCGCCCTCGGCTACGACGGCTCCTACAATCGCGTGGCGGCCTTCGCTCGCGACTGGAAGGCTGCTCGGCAACAAGAACAGAGGACGTGCGGCCGCGGCGTGTTCGTGCCGCTTGCGTTTCTGCCGGGCGAGGCGTTCCAGTTCGACTGGTCGGAAGATTGGGCGATCATCGCCGGCGAGCGGACCAAGTTGCAGGTCGCTCACGTCAAGCTCTCCTACAGCCGCGCCTTCATTCTCCGCGCCTATCCGCAGCAGACCCACGAGATGCTGTTCGACGCCCACAACCACGCCTTCCGCGTCTTGGGGGGCGTGCCGCGGCGGGGCATTTACGACAATATGCGAACTGCCGTCGACAAGGTCGGCTGTGGAAAGGAGCGCCAAGTCAACGCGCGCTTCTCAGCCATGGTCAGCCACTTCCTGTTCGAGGCGGAGTTCTGCAATCCGGCTTCCGGCTGGGAGAAGGGGCAGATCGAGAAAAACGTCCAGGACGCGCGCCATCGGCTCTGGCAGCCCATGCCGCACTTCCCTTCTCTAGACGCGCTGAACGACTGGCTGGAGACGCGATGCCGAGAGCTTTGGGCATTGACGCCGCACGGCTCGCAAGCTGGCACGGTCGCCGATGCCTGGGCGGAAGAAGCGCAGCACTTGATGTCGCTTTCCAGGACGTTCGACGGCTTTGTCGAATACGCCAAGCGCGTGTCGCCGACGTGCCTGGTCCATCTGGACCGCAATCGCTACAGCGTGCCGGCCTCCTTCGCCAATCGTCCAGTCAGCGTACGAGTTTATCCCCAACGCATCGTTGTCGCCGCCGAGGGACAAGTCGTCTGCGAACATCGCCGCGTTTTTGCCCGCTCCCACCAACGCAAGAGTACGACCACCGTTTTCGACTGGCGGCACTATCTGGCGGTCATTCAGCGCAAGCCGGGAGCCCTGCGTAACGGCGCGCCGTTCGCCGAACTCCCGCCTGCCTTCCGGGCCTTACAACAGCGTATGCTCAAGACGCCGGGCGGCGACCGCGAGATGGTCGAGATCCTCGCCCTGGTTCTCCAGCACGACGAGCAAGCCGTGCTCGCCGCCGTCGAACTGGCGCTGGAGGCCGGCGCGCCAACGAAGACGCATATTCTGAACCTGCTGCACCGCTTGGTCGACGGAAAGCCGATGGACACGCCTCCGATAAAGGCGCCGCAGGCTCTGACTTTGACGAACGAACCGCAGGCTAACGTCGAGCGCTACGACGCGCTGCGCAAAGCCCGGGAGGCGCGTCATGCGTCATAACCCTGCCGCCGGCGCCGTCGTCATCATGCTGCGCACCCTCAAAATGCACGGCATGGCTCAGGCGGTCGGCGAGCTGACCGAGCAAGGCTCTCCGGCCTTTGAGGCGGCGCTGCCCATCCTATCGCAGCTCCTGAAGGCGGAGACAGCCGACAGGGAGGTGAGATCGACGGCCTATCAACTCAAGGCCGCTCGCTTTCCGAACTATCGCGATCTCGCCGGCTTCGACTTCGCCAGCAGTGAGGTCAACGAGGCGCTCGCGCGTCAACTACACCGCTGCGAGTTCCTCGAAGACGCCCACAATGTCGTCCTGGTCGGCGGACCTGGCACAGGCAAGACGCATCTCGCCACTGCGATCGGCGTCCAGGCCATCGAACATCATCGTAAGCGCGTCCGCTTCTTCTCCACCGTCGAACTCGTCAACGCTCTCGAACAGGAGAAGCTTCAGGGCAAATCCGGCCAGATCGCGGCGCGACTTGCCCACTCCGATCTCGTCATCCTCGACGAGCTGGGCTACCTGCCGTTCAGCGCCTCCGGCGGAGCGTTGCTCTTCCATCTGCTGAGCAAGCTCTACGAGCGCGCCAGCGTCATCATCACGACTAATCTCAGCTTCGGCGAATGGGCAACCGTGTTCGGCGACCCAAAGATGACGACCGCGTTGCTCGACCGCCTCACTCATCGCTGTCACATTCTTGAAACCGGAAACGACAGCTTCCGCTTCAAGAACAGCTCCGCGAAAGCCGCCAAACCCGCAAAGGAGAAACCTCGAAACTTGACGAACGCCTGACCCCGAAACCATCATCAAGCCGGGTCAGTTCTCAATGGAAATTCCGGGTCAAATCTCAGCGGAAATCGACACCTGTATCTGGAAAAAAGATCTCCACCCTATCCACAGTAAGGCTACGGCGCGTGCCCACGCTCAGGCCGCCGCATGACGTCTGATCTGACTGCCACGCGATGTTCTCGACAAGCTGAACCGCCTTTCGCGCGGGAGGTGACACCTATGCATAGCTACGAAGGTAAAGACCCGGCCGACGTGACCGCGATGTTTCGGATCGCATACGATGTCGCAATCAGGCGCTGTGACGTCTGCGAGCGATGCGGCAAAGCGCCGGTCTCGAAAGCGCTCCGCATTAAGGATCCGGTTTGGGGCGCCTTCGACACGCCTTCGAACCTGCTTGCGGTCTGCAACGCCTGCTACGAGGTCGGTCGCGGGGAACTGATCAGCAACTAACCTACGGCTGGCGGCAGACGGCGCTCGCGAGAGATCGCAAAGCCGCGTCGCGGTCCCGGCGAGAGCGTGATCTTGCGGGTGGCGAAGGGCGAGGGGGCGCGCTAACCCCGCCCGGCAAACAAAAGCCCCGGCGCGCGAACGTCGGGGCCTTCGGCGGTGCGCTGCGTTGTCAGACAGCAAGGCGCTCAACCTCGGCGCGGATGAGCGTGTCGAGCCGGTGCGGAGGAGGCGACTTCGACGCAATAGCCCTTGAGATGCATGAGCTCGCGCCCGGCGCGCTTGACCTAAGCCCGAGGCCCTGGACCCGACGCCGAGCTGCGCCTCGACGTCGAACTCATTGAGCCTCGAAGCTTCGCTTGCGTCGAGCCAGATCCGCACCGTCACGCCTCGCGCGGCCGCCTGGCGTAGCGCCTGATGACGGCGGTGTCCGTCAGCACATAGGCTGCCATGTCGATTTGCTTCGTGGCTTCGCGGATCGCAAGCCGGTCGAAAACCACCTCGCTCCGACTACGGGCCGCCGTTATCCCAAGCCACCACCACTGCGCTCGGAGTGATGATGTACGCAGTCGCGAGGTCAGTCACCCCATCCGAGGAAACAATCGAATCGACGAACGCGCTTGATAAATTAAAGTCGTGGTCTTTTGTGCCGGCGATGCACTGTCCAAACAGTACGGAATAAAAATCGGCCAGAAGGTTTCCGTTCCCCTCAATGATCCACTCGGCGCTCGAGCCATCGTTGTTCGCTCCATTCGGCGTAATGCCGACGCAAGTGGCCTGGTTGGTGCTGTAATTCAGTATGGAGACGAAGGCGTGATTCGGCTGAGGGGTCAGCACCAGAAATCCCACACGATCGCCCGGTGTAACGGGAAAGTTAGGGACTGTAACCGCGCTGCCCGAAACCGGGAACCATTGCGTCCATGCGCGGTAAACGACGCCGTTGCTTGAACTCCGCGCGTCCGTGCCGGCTTGCACGACTTGACTGCTGCCGTTGTTCGGGTCGCCTCCCATTCCAACCCAGACGCCCAGCGCAAATCCCGTATCCGGTTAGGAGGCGTGACTGTGGGGACAACCCACTGCCCATAGACCGTGTTCGCCAGTTCGGTGGGAGGATATCCAAGAGAAGAAGTATTCACTTGAGCGCCTGCCCACTGGCCGGACAAGCCGCCATATGAGGCTTGGGGCGTTCGCAGTGGGTGACGATGGACAATCGAACTATCTACCTGTAGCTCAGCTTTGATTATCTTGAGGGGGCGCGCGAGAGTCTCGCTCCAAAGCTTGTGAAGGCGCGGCTCTTTATGAGGATCGGGCCGATGCGGGTAGCCATGCTTTCGCAAAAGGTGGCGAGACGCCCTCAGGGGGTCGAAGCCGGGCGGCGGCGGGTCGAAGGTCGTGAAGTGACTCAAGATCTCCGCTTCGGACATTTCGCTGGCCATATGTCCTCCTCCACCAGTTATTCTACCTCGTTACTTCAGGTCGTCGTGTTTGGGACCGCAAACATCGAGCGTTGCATCTTGCTGCGGCAACCGCAGTGACGGGGATCACACCCCCCCTTCAAGTAAAGTCGGCGAGCGTCACGATGAGATCCGGCATCCTGACGTCGCTGCCCGCAACGCAGTGACCTTGGCCGACGTGCGCGGGAGGGGAACGCCTCGGCGTGAGTGACCCGCTTTGCCTGCGAGGCCGAGCGCTTTACGACGCGGACATGGCGAAACTCAACTCGGTGGGATCTCTCGCTCCTTAACGCGATCATGCCCAGTTGCCTCCCGGAACTATCAAGGCCGCGACCGTCCAAAACAAAAGCCCCGCGCTGCGAACGCACCGGCCTCATGGCCACATACGAAGCCCGACGATTTGCGGTGACTACCGACCAGCGCAGCCTGACCCCATATCCCCGACATGGTTCGGATCGCCATCAGGCAAGCCGCGTTTGACGCCATCGCCGGCACCATGGCGCTCGGGATGATCCTGCTCGCCGCTCCCGCCTGCGCGGGAAGCCGCTTCGGCGGCGGCTTTCACGGCGGCGGCTTTCACCAGGGCTTTCACGGCGGTCGCGCCCGCGGTTTCTTTGGCGGTTACGTTTGCGTTTACAATTGCGGCTTGGGTTTCGACAGCGGGGGTTACAACTATGGCTATGGCTATGGCTATGGCAACGGCTACGGCTATGGCAACGGCGCGGGAAATGCCGCCAGCATCAGCAACGGCTTAACCGGCGGCTATGTCCCCGATCCGGTAGGCGCAGACATTCCGCCCCTGATCATTCCTACTAACTGCTGGGTTCGCCGCGCCGCTTACGATCCGTCCGGCGCTTATTTCGGGCACGTCCTAGTCAACCTCTGCCGCCCCTCGGATAGCGTGACTGTGACCGGGTTGAAAGCTCGGCCAAAAATGCCTGATACAGCGCCCGGGACCGCCCAGCCCGCTCCCCTGTACCGGTCGGGTGCGCCCAAATCACCCCAATAAAACGGCTTTCAAACCCGCTCGTCTTTCGCCAGCGCCAAAATGACGTCGGAGAAGCTATCGCCAGGGCCGCGTATCGCCTTGAGGCGGGCGAGGACGATCGGCCCAAGCCAAACGAGGCACTGGCCCGTCGAGCTGAGCTTGCTTCCCTTGTCGTCGAGCAGGATGTCGTTCTTCGACGTGCGCAATGGGCGCTCTCGGTCGCGCTCGGTCAAAAGCGGGCGCGAGAAGCCGGGACCGAGAAGTCCGGCGTGTCGGGGATCAGCCTATCCCGCGCCGCCTCCAGTTATAGCCTATGCCTTGGCGCCGACCAGCGACCACGAGCTTCGAAAAGGCGTCGGCAGGGCTAGCTGGGCGGCGGAAGGAGTTCGCCAACCTCGCCATAGCCTCCCGACTTCCGACGCCATGCACCGAGGGACCACGCGTCGGGTCCCGTCCGCCACAGGGCAATGCAGACGGTCGGATTTCTGTTCATCGTGTCCACAAGGTCTCATCCGGTCGAAGCGCGCGCATCGAACCGTCGGCGCTCTGTTTGAAGGAACTGGTTTGCTGCGCTGTGGTCGCCCGCCAACGCGGTGAAGCGCGCCGTCATGAGTTAGCACCTGACCGCTATTTGCGCATTCCGGCCGGCTGGAATCGACGTTGAGCGGTCATGGCTGATCGTGCACGCCGCAGCCGAGGGGTAAACCGGTCGTTCACGTCAGCGCGGAAGTCTGGCCCCGCGGCGCCGCGTTGAATCAGCCCCTCAGAAAAAGGCTGATCTCCTCGAAGAATCAACTCGAAGCCGGCTCATGCTCCAGGAACAAATGGTTTCGACCAGGCAAGGCGATGAAGCGGGCGCCTGGGATGCCGCCGGCCAGCTGGCGCCCGGCTTCGAGTGGAACCATCTGGTCGTCCCGCACGTGCATGACGAGCGTCGGCGCCTTCACTTTGGGGAGCAGATCGATGATATCGAAATCGTTGACGGCATCGAAATAGCGAACGGCGCACTCGGGAGAAGTCGTTTTCAGTTGCAGCTCGTTGAAAATGTCCGCCTGCTCATGCGTTGCTCCCGGGATGAAAAGCCCTGTGAACATTTGCCGAAAGCTCGGATTGTCCGCGCCCCATCCGAGCCGCATCAAGGTCGTCATCGCATCGCGTCTTTCTTTCTCGGCCGGAGAGCGCTTCTTTCCGCCGAGCGCGAACGCGCCGTACAAAACAAGGTGCGACACGCGTTCCGGGTGGCGCACCGCATAGGCGACGGCCACGGCGCCGCCTTGGGATATCCCGAGGAGCGGGAAACGCTCGATACCGACCGCATCGACGACCGTCTCGAGGTCGGTCACCCAGGCATCGAGTGAGAGCGTGTCAACGTCCCAGTCTGACATGCCGTTGCCTCTCGCGTCGTAGCGAATGAGCATATGGCCGCGCGACAGCCCACGAAAGAAATGCCGCCATACCGGACTTTCCCAGTCGTATTCTAGATGATTCATCCAGTTGCCGGACTTCACGATCGGCGGCCCGCTGCCTGAAATCGCGTAGGCAAGGCGCACTCCATCAGGCGCCCGGCAATATTTGATCGTCTGCGCCACATTCGCATCGTCTGGCCTAAGGGCGCCGTCCGTGTTGTCCATATAATCGATCGCGAATACCTCGACCGCCTTACCGATGTTTTTCAATTTTTGCAGACCGAGAGTTCGGAAACCGAAAGCAAGCTTTCCGCTGATCTGATCATAGACGGCCCGGGATATTGAGACGCCGCCGGGCTTGCAGATGCTCTCGAGTCGAGCCGCGATGTTGACCCCCTCGCCCAAAATATCGTCGCCATCGATCAGCACGTCGCCCAGATGGACGCCGATGCGATAGACGACCCGCCTCGCCTCAGGCATACCGACGTTGCGCTCGACCATCATGTTCTGGATCGTCACTGCGCATTCGACGGCGGCGACGACGGATGGAAACTCGAGCAATACACCGTCGCCCATGGTCTTGACGACCCGGCCGCCGAGACCCGCAACGGTCGGAGCCGCTGCTTTGCGATGCTCGCGCACCGCCTTCGCCGTCCCCGCCTCATCCTCGCCCATCAACCGGGAATAGCCGACAACATCGACGGCCATGATTGCGGCGAGTTTCCGTGCTTCGCCCATGGTGTTCTCCAGGCCCGGGCTACAGCGGCGTGAAAACCAATCTAACATAACGATCAGCCGGAATCCCGGGTCTTGATGTCGAGCGCTTCAAGCGCAGCGAGGGCACCCCAGAGCACTTCGGGAATGACCGGTCTTTGCGTATACCGTTGAAAAACTCGGAAATTGAGGTGCCGCGAAAATCTCATTCGAGCGCATATAGTGTTGTCTACGTCGGTAGTTGCCACATCAACGCATATTAGGGCGTCGTACGTGGCAAGACCGGTCGCTCAGCCGAACCCCTAAGGAATATTCCGTCGAGGCTTCCGGCGGCCCCCTGAATTGTGATCGACGCAGAAATTCGAGTTTTTCAACATCGGGTAATGGGCGGGAGCTCTTCCACAAAGGCCGATAGCATCGGGGGCGATTTGGAAGAGGAGATCCGACATGGACTATTTCGCTGGCCTCGATATCTCGATGGACGAGACGCATGTTTGCGTTCTTGACCGTGAAGGGGCGGTCGTTTGCGAGAGCAAGGCGGCGTCGACAGCAGAGGCGATCGCCGGCGAATTGTCGAAAGCGCCGAGTTGCCGTCGGATTGTATTCGAGACGGGGCGAATGGCGTCGATCCTGTTTCACGGGTTGAACCAGCTTGGTCTCCCAGTGGTCTGCGTCGAGAGCCGGCAGGCCTACCAGGCGCTCAAGTCGCTCGCCACCCACAAGACCGATCGCAATGATGCTCGTGGTCTGGCGCACCTCGCCCGAACTGGCTTCTTCAAGCCTGTGCATGTGAAGTCATTGCGCGCCCACGCGCTCCGGTCTCTGATCAGCGCGCGCAAGAAGCTGGTCGGCCAGCGAGTGACCTTGGAAAATCAGATCCGAGGCTTGGCGGTTGTGTTCGGCGTCCGACTGCCTCGCGCGCTCACCGTCGCCTTCATCGACCAGGGTCTCAAAGCCAGCGAAGGGGTCGCGGGTCTCTCCGCCGCTATGCGGGGTTTGAGTGCTGCGCGCGTCGCTGTGATGACTGCGGTCGCCGCGATCGACGCGGACATCAGACGCATGACAAGGGCCTCTGCGGCCTGCCGTCGGCTCATGACTATCCCAGGCGTAGGACAGTTGACCGCTCTCGCCTTTGTCGCGGCAATCGACGATCCCTCCCGCATCCGCCGATCCCGCGACATCGGCGCTTATCTGGACTTGGTCCCCAGGCGGTATCAGTCGGGGGAGGTCGATTACACCGGCGGCATCTCCAAATGCGGCGATGGGCGGGTGCGAACCCTGTTGTACGAGGCCGCCAACGTCATGCTGACGCGCTATAAGGGCCACCTCAAGCTCAAGGACTGGGCCTTCGCGATCGCCAAACGATCAACGATGCGCAAGGCCCGTGTCGCTCTGGCTCGCCGCCTCGCGATCATCATGCACGCGATGCTGCGCGACGGAACCGAGTTCGTGCCGACTTAGACCCAACAAGCCACGAGACAGGAGGCCGCATCCAGCTCCAAGAGGAGCGACGCCCTAAGGAGGGAGCAGACAACGGCGCGGATTCTGTTGCATGCGGCCTGCGACTGGCCGACTGCGATTTCAACCTAGCCGCCCTGCACCTAGCTTACCCCATCAAGCGCCAGCCGAGCGCGCAGAGAACACAGGCATCCTAAGGCGTCGACAACGAAGAGCCTCCCGCCCTTGACCCCATTAGAGAACAAAATCCGGGCGAAAGCCGTCGTTCCATTGCGAGCGCGAAATAGCGCCGACCACCCGAAGGCGAAGTCCGACTCGAAGTATCGGTCCTGTGTACCCTTCCCCGGCTCTGCTGGCGTAGGAGGCTCCGCGGGGATAACGACATCTCAGCGTAGACTCGTGTTGCTCGGTATGCGCCGACAGGCACGGCCCCGCTCTTCTCGCCCTCTTGCAATGGCGTCTGTCCTGTGCGCTATATATTACGATATATAGCACCCATCGAGGTTTTCGGTGAGTGTTGAGTTCGCTATCGGCGAGATGACCCGCTTCGAAACCGCGGAGGATGGATCATCCGTCCGTCTCGACATGGAAGATGTCAACGGACGCCTCGTCTCGCTGCACATGCCGCTCAAATGTCTCAATCAACTCATCATGACGCTGCCCGAGATAGTCAGGCGCGCCTTGCAAGCGCAGCACCGTGATGCTTCTTTGCGGATCGTCTACCCGCTGGCCCGATTTCAACTGGAGTTAGCCGGCGATTCCGAGACGCGTATTCTCACTTTGGAGACGCCGGACGGCTTCAGCGCGTCGTTTGGGCTGACGGAGGAGCAATGGCGTGAGATCGGGCCCGACGATCACTGCGAAGTTACGCGCAAACTGCGCGCAAATTAACTAGAGCGGAATCCGAGCTGAGTGAATCGAGGGGGATTCCGCCGATGCGGGCGTTGTGATTTAAGCTTCCTGCCGGATCGGAGGCCGGCAGGCATGTCGAAAGCGCTGTCGCTTGATCTTCGGGTTCGGGTTTTGGCGGCGGTTCAGGCCGGCGCCACGCACCGTGAGGCGGCGGACAGGTTCGGCGTCAGCGCAGCGAGCGTGAGCCGCTGGCGAACGCGGGAGCGCAATCAAGGCGACGCGTGTCCGAAGGCGTTGGGCGGTGACCGGCGGTCAGGGCGCATCGAAGCGCACCACGAAGCGGTGATGGCGGCGCTCGGCCCAGACCGGGACGCGACGATACAGGAGGTTCGCCGCGATCTTGCCGCTCGCGGTCTCACCTTCGGATTCGGCACGATCCAGCGCTTCTTCGCGCGTCACGCCATCACGCGTAAAAAAAGACTGCGCACGCCGCGGAGCAGGATCGTCCAGACGTCGCAGAGCGACGATTGAGATGGTTTGACAGGCAGCTCGACCTCGACCCCGAACGGCTGGTCTTCATCGATGAAACCTGGGCCTCAACCAACATGGCGCGCCGCTATGGCCGGTGTCTGCGCGGCGAACGCCTGCGGGTTGGCGTTCCGCATGGCCATTGGAAAACGACGACATTTGTCGGCGGACTGACGCTGCGCGGCTTCATCGCGCCGTTCGTCCTGGACGGCCCGATCAATCGCGTCGCCTTCGAGACCTACGTCGAGAAGGTCCTCGCCCCAGAGTTGCGCGAGGGCGATACGGTGATCATGGACAATCTCCCGGGCCACAAAGGCCCCAGAGTGCGCCAGCTGATCGAAGCTGCTGGCGCCCATCTCCTCTACCTCCCGCCCTACAGTCCCCACTTCAATCCCATCGAGAACGCCTTCGCCAAGCTCAAGGCGCTCCTGCGTAAAGCGGCTGAGCGAACCGTCGAGGGTCTCTGGATCGCCATTGGCGAACTCATCGACCTCTTCAGCCACAACGAATGCCGCAACTTCTTCACTGGGCTACGATGCAGACTGATCGGATTCCGCTCTAGCCCTCATTATCGGCCGATCCGCTGGGGATCGCCCACGCCAGCAGGCTCGCGAGGTAGGTCACTCCTCCAGCGACTTGAAGCGTTAAGAGCGAGGTCGGACGGTCTCGAACGCCTCAAGCTCGCGTCCACTCTGCGTCGTCTTCGTCACCCCGTAACGGATCATCTGCGCCGGGATCTCTTACACCTTTCGCAAGGTAACATGATTGCATCGCTATTCCCGATCGGGTACAACGAGACTCTACAAACAAAAATCACGCATGGAGGGAACAATGACGCGTCTTCACAGACTTCGTTGCGCGACCGGGCCGCTAGCTATCGTCAGCTTTTGCGCGATTGCCATCCTGGGCTGGGCCGGACCGGCACACGCAACCGATGTCGTTGTGCCGGGCACAACCGATTTTCCTGAAAGCATGCATGCGTCTGCCGATGGAACGCTCTATTTCAGCAGCTTCGGCGGCGCGCGGATCTGGCGAGCGAAGCCAGGCGAGACCACGGCGAGCGAGTTCATCAAGCCGGGCTCGAACGGCCTGTCCTCCGCACTCGGGGTGCTGGCGGACGACAAGTCGGACACCCTTTATGTCTGCTCGGACGACACTTCGGCGTTCGGAGTCGTCCTTCCGACTGGCGACACGCCGACGGCGCTCAAGCTGTTCGACCTCGAGACAGGCGAGCCCAAGGGCAGCGTCCCGCTGCCGGGTCAGGCGACCTTGTGCAACGACATCGCTGTGGCGAGCGACGGGACCGCTTACGTCACCAATTCGTTCGCCGGCCACATCCTGCGCCTCAAGCCCGGCGCGAAGGAATTCGAGATTTGGGCGCATGACGCACGATGGGATGTCCCAGGCAAGCCAGAACTGGATGGCATCGCCATTACCCCTGACGGCGCTGTCTACGCCAACATCTTCGAAGGCGACGGGCTCTATCGCGTCGCGGTCAATGCCGACGGCAGCGCGGGAACGATCACCAAGCTGCAAACTTCGCGCCCGCTCTACCACTCCGACGGGCTCAGGGCGTTTGGCCCCAACAAGCTGATTCAGGTCGAGGGCGAAACCAAGGGCAACCTCGACCTCATCACCGTCGACGGCGACAACGCCAAGGTCGAGACGATCAAGGACGGCTTCGACGGGCCGGTGTCGCTCGTGCAGGTCGGCGACACGATCTATGTGCTCGACGTGCCCCTGAGGTACCTCCTGGGTCCGGAGGCGAAGGCGAAGAAGGCTCCGCCGCCGTTCACGGCGTTCGCCGTCAAAGCGCCCCAGCAGTAGCGTTCGGTCTCGACCCCCGGCGCGGTCCGGCTTGGATGGCGCCGGGGTCATTGATCCGGATCTCGCAGGCGAAGTCCTCGATCCAACAGGTTTTGCTCTTCGGCGGTTAGCGCCGTCTTGTGCGAAAGTTCAATCCTCGGAACCGCTCGCGACCAATTGCCGAAGCTTTTTTTTCATACCAGGACGCTCGATGTAATTCGGCTCAGAGAAGGAACTGGCGACAGACATTGTCGCCGTCTCCGCCACAACTACCAGTGATCTGATTCCCTTCCTGTCCGCTATGTCGCGCTTTCCGACCGTCCATAGTGCCGATCCTGTACGGCAGCAAAGGGTCGATTTGACCCGTTCGCCAGACTGTCCAGGAATATCCGCTGTTTGCGGATACCGTTGAAAAAGCCGTCAAGTATTCGCTCTGATGGGAAGCTCGTCGGATTTCGAGAAGGATGGGCTAGGGTCTTTTGGGCGGCTCTTGGCCGCCATGCCGGGCGTTAGGCGGCCAGCATTTCCGGAAGCGTATTCATCGGTCTTAGTCGGGCGAGTCGTCTCAGGTTTTGGGCGGTGGCCGCGAGGAGAAATTCGTCGTTGGCTCCGTTCGGACCCCTGAGCCGCAAACGCGCAAGGCGAAGGATACGCTTGAGGTGTGCGAACAGCATCTCGACTTTTTTCCGCCGACGACAGGCCTCCACGTATTCCGGAGTTGCGGCGTGCGCACGGGCCACGTCGCGGGCGTCTTCATTAAGGTCTCTCGGGATCTTGCGGGCGACCGCGTTCGGACAGCACTGGGCTTTGAGTTTGCAGGCATCGCAATCCAATTTGCTGGCGCGATAGAGTCTTGTGCCCTCGGCTGTGACGCCGCTTCTGGGAATGGCGTAGGTTCGTCGGAACTGAACCAGTTCTTTGCCCGCCGGACAGGTGTAACGGTCGTACTCGGGGTCAAAGACGAAATCGGCCCGGGAGAACGTACCATCGGTTCGATTTGATTTATCGAAGACCGGAATGTGCGAAACGATCCCCTTGTGTTTGACCAGCCAAGCTAAGCTCTCCGCCGAGCCGTAGGCGCTGTCGGCGGCCAAGGCTGCCAGAGCCGATGGCGCGCGTCCTGGACGTTTTTCTCGATCTGCCCCTTCTCCCAGCCGGAAGCCGGATTGCAGAACTCCGCCTCGAACAGGAAGTGGCTGACCATGGCTGAGAAGCGCGCGTTGACTTGGCGCTCCTTTCCACGGCCGACCTTGTCGACGGCAGTTCGCATATTGTCGTAAATGCCCCGCCGCGGCACGCCCCCCAAGACGCGGAAGGCGTGGTTGTGGGCGTCGAACAGCATCTCGTGGGTCTGCTGCGGATAGGCGCGGAGAATGAAGGCGCGGCTGTAGGAGAGCTTGACGTGAGCGACCTGCAACTTGGTCCGCTCGCCGGCGATGATCGCCCAATCTTCCGACCAGTCGAACTGGAACGCCTCGCCCGGCAGAAACGCAAGCGGCACGAACACGCCGCGGCCGCACGTCCTCTGTTCTTGTTGCCGAGCAGCCTTCCAGTCGCGAGCGAAGGCCGCCACGCGATTGTAGGAGCCGTCGTAGCCGAGGGCGGCCAGATCGGCGTGCAATTGCTTGGTCGTCCGCTTCTGCTTGCGGGACTTCCCGGCCTCCTGCCGCAGCATCTGCGATAGCTTGTCGGCGTAAGGGTCCAGCTTGCTCGGACGGTCAGGGATGTTGAACTTCGGTTCAACGGTGTCCGAGCGCAGGTATTTGCGGACTGTGTTCCTCGACAGCCCCGTGCGCCGCGATATCTCTCGGATCGAGAAATAATCTCGGTAGTGCCAGCGCCGGATGACGCTCAGTAACTCCATGTCGATCACTCCGATGCCCCCTGCCAAGGCCAAGGGGGCGAGGTTCGAACATGGGTCAGTTCTCGGTGGAAAAACCCGTGCTGCCCGGGTCAGTTCTCAGTGGAAATCAACAGCCTGTGGGAGTTCGACACGGGGGCCGGCGTGAATGCGCCCCCGATGACCTTCTCGGTCGATGGCAAGCAATATGTCGCGATCCTGGTCGGCATGGGCGGCGCATGGGACAAGTGGTTTGTCGATGGCACGCCTGAGCTGAAAAAGATGCAGCCAGGATCGATGCTGTACGTCTTCTCGCTCTGAGAAAAATAGCGAGGCCGCGAAACGCGCGGCCTCGCAACTTCATCCGATGATGACCATGAAATTTCATGTCGCAGGGGGCGCTCTCGCACTTGCCGCCCTCTTGCTCACGGGAACGTCACGCCCGGCGGAGAACAGCCTGGAGACGGGCCAGGCCATCTTCAAAAGAGCGAACTGCGTCGGCTGCCACAAGTGGCACGGCGACGGTGGCGGCGGCTATGGCGGCGCAGCTCTGTCGCTGCGCAAGACCGAACTCGACAAGCAACAGATCATGGAAACGGTGAGGTGCGGTCGTCCGGGTACGGGCATGCCTTACTTCTCCCGCGACTCCTATCCGTCGGACGGCGCCCCGCAATGCTATAACCTAACCACCAAGGACCTTGAGAGCACGCATGTCGCACAGGCCAATATTTTCCTCCGGCCGGAGGAGATCGCCACCGTCGCCGAATATGTCATCAACTCCATCAAGGGTAAGGGCGATCCCAATCTGGCCGATTGCATCGCTTTTTTTGGCGAGGATTTAAAAGCCTGTGACGTCTACAAGGGCGGAGGTCATCATGCGTTGCCGATACCCGCGACAATACAATAATTGGAACTGACACTGATGGCCCGCCTGCAATTGCTCGCTCTTGGTCTTTGCGCTGCTTTGGCGCTTTCCACCGCGGCGGCCGAAGAGGCCATCTCTGACCTCCGCGGCGTCACCATTGGCATGTTGGCGCAAGACCTTCCGGCCTCAGGCTACCGCAATCTTTCATGCGTCGGCGCGGCAAGTCAGCCGCTCAAGGACTGGAGCGCCTGGAAGTCCTGTCAGGCCGGCGCGGACGGCTTGCGCCGCGTGCACATCGACTACGACCAACCCGGGCAAGACGCGACCATGGTCGCCGGCCATCCTGTCGATCTCACCGTCTTTTTCGACGATTCCGGCCGCCTGGTCCGAATTGAGATCAAGACGCAAGATCAGACAACGCTCTTTCTGCGCAAGAAAGCCTTTCTCCTCGCGCGGCAGGCGATCGAGCACTATGGCGATGATGGGTGGAGCTGCCGCGACATGGCCCCGAGAGCTAACGAGGAAGCGATCGGGCCGACCTATGTCAATGAAACATGCTCGAAGGCGTCTGGGAGGTTCGCGTCCGACCAGCGCGCGACGTGGTAGCCGTCGATTGTCTCGATACTGCGCGCCGCGCGGCCCCCCGTGACGTCCAGCGGCAGCTCGGTGACGGCGACAACGTGCTCGCCGTGGCGGTAGACGAGCGTCGGCGCCGGAACCCGATCGACGACCGCAACGCGCCCGCCGGCGAGGGGGAAGCCCTGCGAGGCGAGATCGACGATGTCTGCGCTGACGGTTGTGCGAGCGGCAAGCCAGGGCTTCACCGTGTGACGATCGGATGAGGCGACGTCGAAGGGCTGCCCGCTGATTTCGGGGCGGGCGAAGTCGGAGACGAGGCCATCCGCCACGCGGAGCGTGGCGTTCGGCGTTTTCAGCGATGTCAGTCCCACGCCCACGGCGAAGCCGAGAACCGCGAACGAGGCCGGGAGCGCAAGCGCGCGCGTGTCCCTCCGCGTCGGACGTTGGGCTGGCGCGAAGGCAATGACCGAGGAGGGCGCGGGCTGAGTCAACGCGGAGATGCGATCGACCAGCGACTGCGGAGCCTCCTCCCTCGGCACATGTCGCCGCACGGCCTCGCGTAGAGCCTGAAGCCGTCGATAGTCCGTCGCGAGCGCCGCGTCGGCACCGAGTGCGCGCTCAAACTCCAATCCGTTCGCCGCGTCGAGTTCGCCGTCGAGCGCGGCGTTGAGCCGCAGGGCGCGGTCGTTGGGGCTAGAATCGGTCATGGCTGGGCTCTCAGGGTTCGTGCGAGCGAGGCGCGGCCGCGCGCAAGCCGCGACATGACGGTACCGATCGGCGCACCGGTCGTTTCGGCGATTTCGCGATAGGAGAGGCCATTGACGTCGCGCATGACCAGGGTCTCGAGCAGCGGCGCCGGCAACTCCGCGATGGCGCTGCGGAAGCGTTCGCCGTCCTCGAACGCGATCAGCGTCTGCTCGGGATCGGGCTCGGCCTCGCCGAGGTGCGGGTCGATGGCGTCGAGATCGGCGATGTCGCCGGCGAAGGCGAGGTTTTTCGGCCGGTTGCGCGCCATCCAGGTCATCGCCGCGTTGCGCACGATCATGAGGAACCAGGGCTTCGGCCGGTCGACGGGGGTCGTCTCCAGCGCCTTCAACGCACGGATCGCCGCTTCCTGGACGATGTCCTCGGCGTCGGCGCCGTTACGGCAGAGCCATTTGGCGAGCGTATAGGCGTCGCCGAGCAGCGGCGGCACGATCTCGCGAAAGCGCCGCCGGGCAAGCCCCGAGGAGTCGCGATCGGTCATGACGGCTGCTTGCTGGGTCCTCCGGACGGTCGCGCCGTCGACTGGAGGAGAACCCCGAGCGGCAAGCGGCCGCGACGACCGCGAAAGCCGGAAGGCCGGCCATTCGTCCGCGAGGCCGGGAACGACGACGAGACGCATACTATTTCGCCCGCTCCCTGGGAACTGCGATCACGCCTTGAGGTTGAAATGTCACATGCGACCCCAGGCGCAAGTCTCCAGCGCAGCGTCAACCAGCTACGCGCCCCCATACCGCGCTTCCAATCGTCATGGATGCGAAGATGACGGTCAAGAATATCGCCAGTCCGCGCGCACGCACCCGATCGGACAGCGCAGACTGGGCCGATGCGAGGAGGCTCCCCAGCACCGCAGACGATGAAGCGCCAGCGATGACGCTCGCGCATGCTGCGACGACCGGAGCGCGCGCCTATCCAAACAGAACGAGCGTTAAGGCTATGCCTAGCGTCCCAAATACGACCACGCCGCCCCGCCTCACCCTATGCTTGACCAAGCCAAGTCCAATCGAGCCGCCGAAAGCGCCAACCCCAACCGCGCCCACGAGAACGCCATAGCATGCCGGGCCCTGAGCCATCTGGCTCCGCGCAACAGAGGCAGGAGGGCCCAAGACGCGCTATGGACTTGCCTTGGGAAAGTGGAGAGCTCTTCTGAAGGAAAGAGGAGCATTTCATGGGCAAGCCGCAGCGACGGTTCGGGAAGGAATTTGAAGCCGAAGCCGTTCGGTTGGTTGAGGTGAGTGGTCGGACGCAAAGGGAGATCGCCATGGACCTCGGCGTCGGCCTTTCGACGCTGCGACGCTGGCTCGACAAGCGCCGCGAGCACGAGATCGAGGCGCCGCCGCCCGAACGGCAGGAGGACCTGGCGGCTGAGCTGAAGCGGTTGCGGCGCGAGAATGAGATCTTGCGACAGGAACGCGAGATCCTGAAGAGGGCCGCGACTTTTTTCGCCAAGGAGGGAAGTCGATGAGGTTCCGTCTCATCGATGCGGCGAAGAAGGAATTCCCCGTCCAGCGTCTCTGCAAGGTTCTTGGCGTCAGTCAGAGCGGCTATTTTGCCAGGAAGGATCGACCGGCCTGCCGTCGACAGCATGAGGACATGGTGCTGCTGGCCCATATTCGCTCGGCCTTTGCACTGTCGAACGCAACCTACGGCAGCCCGCGCATGACGCGCGAGCTTCGCGATGACGGGATCACCATCGGTCGTCATCGGGTCGCCCGGCTGATGCGAGAGAATGCCCTGAAGGCGCGGCAGAGGCGGCGCTTCAAACGAACGACCGACAGCCTGCACGCCTTTCCGGTCGCGCCAAACCTCTTAAATCAAGACTTCAACGCAGCGGGGCCGAACCAGAAATGGGGTGCCGACATCTCCTATGTCTGGACACGCGAGGGCTGGCTCTACCTTGCCGTCGTCATTGACCTCTTTGCTCGGCGCGTCGTCGGCTGGGCCGCCGGCGACCGGCTCCATAAGGAACTGGCGTTGTTGGCCCTACGCCGGGCCGTCGCCGTGCGGTGTCCATCCGTCGGGCTCATTCACCACGCGGACCGTGGCAGCCAATACTGCTCCGTCGAGTACCAGGCTGAGCTGAGAAAGAACGGCATCTCGATCTCGATGTCGGGCAAGGGAAACTGCTTCGACAACGCCATGGTCGAGACGTTCTTCAAGACCCTCAAGGCCGAACTCGTCTGGCGCACCATCTTCCAGAGCCGGATCGAAGCTGCGATCGCAATCGGCCGTTACATCGACGGCTTCTACAATCCCGTCCGCCGCCATTCGGCGCTCGACTTCATCAGCCCGCTTCAGTTCGAAGGGCGGGCAGCGTAAAATCGAAAACGCTCTCCACAAATGCCGGGCAAGTCCAGGGAACATGCCGGGTGTGCGGCCGGCGACGATTGACGCGACGCGGCGGGCAGTCAGGCGATCAACGAGGCGGGCATTTCTAACTCATCCTTTTATGGGGCCGGAAGCGCTTCCTTCACCCACGCACATGCATGGTCACCCATGCGCAACAGATTGCCGGAAATGACGTGTCATCAGGTGGATGCGCGAGCTCTTTTGCGCATGGGTGACTATCGATGATTATTCCACAGATGGTTTATGGCGGAGAGGGAGGCCGCCTAACTCCCGTCCGAGCGTGTCTGCCTTGGCTTTCGGAACCCCCCGTAATCGTTGCATCTGCCGCACACACTGTCCGAGCCTGTCCATTGACGTTTGCCCCAATCCGGCGTTTAAGTTGGGGCAAAAGTTGGGGCAAGTTGGGACAAGGCGATGACCAGGATACGTCAACGCAAGCAGAACCTCCTCACGGCTCGGACCATCGAGACGGCAAAGAACCCCGGTCGCTATTCCGACGGCAACGGTCTCTATCTCGTCGTCAGGCAGGCCGGCTCTAAGCAGTGGGTGTTCCTGTACCGCCGTGAGGGCAAGCTGAAGGAGATGGGCTTGGGCTCGCCCGCGAAGAGCGTGACGCTTGCGATTGCTAGAGGGCTCCGCGACGACGCACGGGCAGTCATGGCTCGCGGCGAAGACCCGCTCGAAGCCCGCCGCAGCTCCGAGCAATCGGCAATCCCGGCATTCGGGGTCTATGCGCTCGGCCTCGTTGAGCGGATCGAAGGCGGCTTCTCCAACCCCAAGCATCGGCAGCAATGGCGCAATACGCTCGAAACCTACTGCGGGCCGATCTGGGCGCTTCCGGTCGACCGCGTCGATACGTCGGGCGTTTTAGCTTGCCTGACGCCGATCTGGAGCGTGAAGCCGGAGACGGCGTCCCGCGTCCGGGGCCGGATCGAGCGGGTCTTGAATGCTGCGAAGGCGGAAGGCTTGCGCTCAGGTGAGAACCCCGCCGCGTGGCGTGGACATTTGGACGCCACCCTGCCCAAGCCCCAGAGGCTCACCCGTGGGCATCATGCGGCTCTTGCCTACGCGGATCTGCCCTCATTCATGAGCGATCTGCGCTCCCGGCCAGCTCTGGCTGCGCTAGCGCTCGAATTGGCCGTTCTGACGGCAACCCGGACAAGCGAAGTCCTGGGCGCACGGTGGGCGGAGTTCGACCTCGACGCGGGCGTTTGGACGATCCCCGCCGCCAGGATGAAGGCGAAGAAAGAGCATCGCGTCCCGCTATCCAGCCGTGCGGCCGCGATCATCGCGGAGCTGTCGGAGGCCCGAACCTCCGAATTCGTCTTCCCCGGTCAGAAGCAGGGCAAGCCGCTGTCCAACATGGCGATGCTCATGCTCCTTGAGCGCATGGGCCGCCGGGGCGCGATCACGGCGCACGGGTTCCGCTCGACGTTCTCGGACTGGGCGTCAGAAGTCAGCCCGTATTCGTCTGAGCTGCGAGAGACTGCGCTGGCTCACTCCATCGGGAACAAGGCAGAGGCGGCCTACCGGCGTGGCGATGCGCTCGAAAAGCGCCGTGCGATGATGGAGGCGTGGGCTCAGTGGTGCGAACCAACGGCGGACAACGTCGTCGCGTTCGGAAGACGATGAGTGCTCTGGGGAAACTGAGGCCCCTATGGTGGAGGTGGCGTTCGCCTAGGCTCTGCGAGCAGGCGACCTGGAGAGGCTGTTGCGGGTCGGGGCGGACGTCAAGTACCGGCCACACGGGCTCACGAAGGCTTTCTGAGGCGGCTTACGGACGTCGCGATGCACTGGAGAAGCGCCGCACACTGATGGCCGCCTGGGCCGCGCACTGCGGGCCTCCACTACCGCAACCGTGATCGAGCTGCGGAAGCCTCGGCTGACGCTTCCTGCACCGACTTCTCCACAGATAATGGTAGAAACTGTCGGACGGTGACGCACCAGCTCTTTCGTTCACGGTCTGTACCGACTATATTGCTCTTGTGGCCGACGACAAGGAGCGGGTTTCGTAGCGAATTAGATCGGGCTGAAAGAGAGCCCGCCAACACAGTCGACTGAGCCCGCAGCTACCGGACCTCAGTTTACACGCAGCCAATCAAACGGCTCGCAAATTCCATCCTCGCCGGGTGGTAGTTGCGGGCCGTTTTTTGTTTCACAGCCAACATCAACGGAATGAGGACCGTCAAAAATGCTAACCAACGAAGTCAAGGCGATGCTGCCCGATGGCCGTCGCGCTCTACGCATCAACGAATTCTGCAAAGCTTACGGCGTCTCCCGAGCGACCACTTACAAGTTGGTGAATGAGAGCAAGCTGCGCCTGCACAAGATTGGCGGCCGCTCCCTAATCCGCGTCGAGGATGCTGAGCGTCTGCTTTCCGGGGAGGGCTGAGGCCGTGTCCCTGCACAAAGAGAAAGCCGCTGGAGGTCTAGCTCCCCCAGCGGCCCATAACGCCTCCTTGATCATCCGGCCTGGTGACCCGCCCGAAAGGGCTTACGGGCTGGTCGTCGGCATAGCTCCGCCGCTCCGCGTAGTCGGCTGGATCACCGGCGGGGACCCACGCGGGGACGAGTGGTGGCGGGCTCCGAATGGCGGCCCAGGCGCTTGGTTCGACAGCCAGTCAGCCCTTCATCCCCTCTCAACGTTTCCCCAGGAGGCAGCATGATGCTCCAGACCTTCGTCGCCGTGGCTCTTACGGTCGCAACCGAACCCCACCTCATCGAGTGCCTCTTTCTCATCGTGAGGTCGGCATGAGCGACGTGAAGATTACGGTGCTGCCTCCTGGAAAGGCTTACGGAGCAGACGATCTGCGCCAGTGGGCGGGGAGGCGTGCGGCTGGATATGCGGGCGTCCACGCTGCACCGACGAGCAAGAAGGGTAAGGCTCAGGCGAAGGCATGGGCGAAGGTCGAGAAGCGCCTCCGCAAGAAGGGCAGCGGGGAGTGATGGGCGTCTTCTCCAGTGCCCAGCCCGCATATGCAGAGCGGGGCATCGCGACATTTCCGTTGAGCGACAAGAAGGTGCCTGCAGTCAAGCACTACCAGAAGATCGGACTGAACGCCTCCGCAAAGCTTGCCGACCGCTTCCGCACTGCGAATGGCATCGGTTCATGACGAACGCCCGCAGCCGGATCTCCGTCCTCGACGTCGACACGACGGACGAGCGGGTTCTGGCTGACGCGATGGGCCGACACGGCTCGACGCCCGCAGTCGTCAGGACCGCATCCGGCAAGTTCCATGCGCTCTACAGGCACAACGGCGAATTTCGGAAGATCCGGCCGTTCGGCGACTTGCCCATCGATCTGCTTGGCGTTGGAGGCCTCGTCGTCGCAACGCCGTCGCGGTTCGAGAAAGGAGAATATTCGTTCATCCAGGGCTCGCTTGACGACATCGAGCGGCTGCCGGTCATGCGTGGGCTCGACCCCGCCATGTATCGCCCGAGAAGCTCTCCGCCGACCCTGGGGGAAGGGGCATCCGGCAGGGTTGATGACGCAGCCGCTTGCGCTCTTGCGGAGCCGTCGATGGGCGCTGTGGCCCACGAGGGCACGCGCAACAAGGAGCTGTGGAGCTACTGCATGAGACAGTTGAAGATCACCGACGCGGACATCGATGCGATTGTCGCCGCCGCAAGGATCAGGAACGCGAGCTACATGCCGCCGCTGCCCGACGAGGAGGTCGTAAAGGCGGCGTCGAGCGCATGGGGATACACGGCGCAGGGCCGCAACTGGTTCGGCAACGGGACCGTGGCCGTCAGGCACGATGAAGTCGATGCGTTGATGGACGAAGCGCCCGACGCATTCCTCCTCCTGACGAAGCTCCGGCGGCACAATTGGGGGAAGACGTTCATGGTCCCCAACGCGATGGCTGCAACCATGCCGGGAGGCGGATGGGGCCGTGAACGGTTCGAGGCGGCAAGACGATCTCTCGTTGCCGCCGGGAAGATCAAGCTCCTGAAGCGAGCCTATACGGGATCGCCAGCCTTGTACGGGTGGGCCTGATGGGCGTCAGGTCGCTCCCAGCGGACGGTGCCGCTGTCGCTCAGGAACACCGCTCCTCCGTCGAGGCCTCGATCACCTTTGGCCGGTATTCATCCCCCGCCGCGACGGTCAACCTCCAACCGGAGCCGCCGCATCTTACTTCCCCGGATGCCCCTTCTCACCGCGAGGACTGACATGATCAACCGCGCCGCCACCGGCGATCTTTGGCCCGCGCCGCGTGCGCCGCTCTCCAGCCGCTCAAAGCCAAGCGAGGGCCAGCTGGCTGACGAGTTCGCCCAACGCCACCACCGGGAGCTGGGCTTCATCTCGGCAGCCAGGGGCCGCAAGGCTGGTTGGATCGTATGGCTCGACGGCCAGTGGCAACCCGACCGCCTCAACGTCGCATTGAGGCTGGCCAAAGAGGTCTGGGCCGAGGCGTCGTCGGACTACGGCGATCCCTCGCTTGACTGCTACCGGGCCGCGTCTGGCGTCCTGTCGCTCGCCAAGTGCGATCCCCGCATCGCCGTCAGCGATTGGCCGTGCAACCCAGACATTCTCGATGCCATCGAGGTGTGGCTGGCTGGCCCGGTCGAGCTTGCCCCGGATGGTTTTCTGTCGCTGGCTGATCCGCGCAAGACGCTGCCTCAGGCCCGTAAATGGGACCGCGCCGAGGCAAACGCCGCGTTGGAAGCGTGCGGCATCACCTACCGCCGTAAGGCAAACGTACATGGCTTCGATGGCGTCAAGCTGTGGGAGGCCGACGATGCCCAGTGAGCCTGACGCGCCTCTGAAGCGCGCTCGCAATCAGTACACCAAGCGCACCGCAAGCGAGGGTACCGCAGAACCTGCAAATGCAGGCAGGAACGCGGACGGGACATTTGCCAAGGGCAACTCTGCCAATCCAGCCGGGAAGCCGAAGGGCACGCTGCACCGCACGACGCGCGCCGTCCTCGCGATGATGGAGGGCGAAGCGGAGGCAATCACCCGCAAGGCCATCGAGTTGGCGCTTGCTGGCGACAGCGTGGCGATGCGGCTCGTGATGGAACGCCTTGCGAGCCCCGTCAGGGAGCGGCCTGTGTCTGTCGCCCTGCCGAAGATCAGCGCGGCATCCGACTTGATCGCAGCAGCGGCTGCCCTGACTGACGCCGTAGCCCTGGGCGAAGTCACTCCTGGTGAAGCTGCGTCGCTCAGTCAGCTTGTCGGAAATGTCGCCAAGGCGGTTGAGACCTTCGAGCTGTCTGAACGCCTCTCCAAGCTCGAGGAGCAAGTCGCTGCGAAGGGGAGCGCACGGTGAACCGACTACAACAGCGCCTCGTGCATATAGAGCGCGCCATTCTCCCGGCGGGACGGATGTGCGTGGTTATCGATGATGGCTCCGAGGACATCGAGGCCAGGATCGCACGTTGCAGAGCTGAAACCGGCCTCTCTGATCGCGACCTCGTCGTGATCCTCAAACGCTTCTTCCCACGGGCCCCAGGGGAGGCTCAAGAACCGCCCTGGACGATGCGGCCGCTGGTTGGCTAGCTCCATGTTCTCCCGCATCCGTGATCGCATCGCCAAGCTTGAGGAGCAGATCGCCCCTACGGGTCGCGCGTTCGTGTTCCTTAGAATTGAGGGGCCGGATCTCCTGCCCTATGCCGAACATCTCGCGGCATTCAGGGCCGAGCATGGCGTCGGCCCGAACGACACCGTCCATGAAGTCAAGATCTCGTTTAGCTAAAACGGCAAGAAGGACACCGCCACCATGAGCGACAGATGACCGCCCCTCACCCAGAGCGCGTCTTTACGGCAGAACAGATACGGGCCATCGCGGATGCGCTCGGGGACACGGAGGAGGGCCTGACCGGCTCGGAAATCGGCCATCTGCTTGCCGCCTCCAAGATTACCGACACCGATCCCATCGCCACCAAGCGGCACCGGCTCTATAACGCCTTCGCGGAAGACCAGAACCAGCGGCTGCACCGCAGGAACATTCTGGCGTTCGTCCGCCATTCAATGAAGCCAGCGCGCTACGCCCGCGAACGGCAGCGCTTCGAGCCGATGCGCGCCAACCTCAACCGGGCGCTTGCCTTCGCTGGCCTAAAGGTGAGCGCCGCCGGAGAGCTGACGGCGGCCGAGCAGGCCCGCACGCTTCCTGAAGCCGAACGGCGCGCTCAGGAGTTGCGGGCCGACTTGGACGCGCGTGGCGTGCATCCGGACGTGCTGCTATTTTGTCGAGCCGAATTGCTGGCAGACAACTATTTTCATGCCGTGATGGAAGCGGTCAAAAGCGTGGCCGACAAGATACGCTGCCGCACTGGCCTGACTGATGATGGCGACGAGCTGGTAACTCGAGCTCTTAGCGGGGATATACCCATGCTCGCTATCAACGCGTTGAAGACCAAAAGCGAGCGCAGCGAGCAGAGCGGCTTCGCCAACCTCTTGCGCGGCACGTTCGGGATGTTCCGGAACACGACTGCCCACGAGGCGCGCATCAATTGGGACATGGCGAAGGACGACGCGGAAGACCTGCTATCCGTGCTGTCCGTCATTCATCGCCGCTTGGATAAGGCGCACATGCCGCCGCGCGTGTGACGCGCTTACGCGCCGGGCGCGGCGGCGCGCCGGATGGCGGCGGTTAATGCGGCGTGCTCGTCGTCTGTGAGGTCGATGTCGGCGTGGCCTTGCTTTTACGCTTGCGCCGTTTTGTCGCCTTCGCCCGAGGCGGGCAATCACCCGCTGGTCGAGATCGGCACGCAGTTGGGCCGGATTGCGGTAGCGATAGACCTTCGGGAAAGAGCGGAATTTCCTTGAGCAAGTTGGCACTGACGAGCTCCCACATTGGAAGATGATCAGCTACAATCAAAAGCATTTGCCTCGGGAGGCGCTATGCCACTTCGGTTCAACACGCTTCTCAAACAAGAGGGAATAGCTCCCGAGGATGTGTGGCTCCTTCGACATCAGGACAAGCGATCAGAGAAGGGGAAAACGCCCTACGAACTCTGGCGTTACAAGCGATCAGCGTTCGAGCATTATCAGCGGGCTCAGAGCCCAACCAATGGTCCCAGACTAAAAGCACCCTACTGGGCATCGTTCGTAGTGTCGCGCGACGGCGACACGCTGCTGGCTGGCTTCTACTCTTGCGTCTATCAGGGCCCGAACACGGAAGTGCACCCGTGGGCGCATGCGGAGGGGCAAGACGAGGTCGGCACACGCGACACGTATCAGTTAATCCCCGATAAACGTCTAGCCGATCTCGTTGGACGACTGGTCATCGACTGGGGCGCGTCGGAGAAAGCGTGGATACAACGCTCTGATAGGCAGGATAAGATAGTTTTGCAGATCACCAAGGATGACCCGCCTGACCCGCCGTTCCCCGGAGCGGCTCACTTCGTTGGTCAGCTTTCGCGGATCGAAGGTCTGCCACTCGCGTGGAAAGCGGTGCTGTCGAACAGTAAAGGTGTCTACCTTTTAACTTGCCCAACGACACGCGAACAATATGTCGGCTCGGCGTACGGCGAGGACGGCTTTCTCGGGCGCTGGCTGACATATGCACATGATGGCCACGGTGGGAACGTAGCTCTGAAGAGCCGAAAACCCAGCGACTATCGCGTGTCCATCTTGGAAGTAGCTGGTTCGCTGGCGACCATTAATGAAGTCCTCAAGATGGAGAGTGTTTGGAAGCAGAAGCTGCAGAGCTTCGAGATGGGCCTGAACCGGAATAAGTGACCTTTGACGCGCGGAGCGTCGAGCCGGTCTCGTCGCCGCTTGAACTGCTTCGATGGTCTGATCGGCTTGGCGCTGTCGGGGAGCTTCTCTCAGGGACTGTGGCCTGCAGCTCCAGTGGCGAGGACTTGGGATTGGTATTGTCGGCGATGACGAACTTCGACAGACCAGCCAGCAGCCGCACCGTCTCGGTGAAGTCCTTCGTCTCGGGCTTGTCGGCTCGACCTGGGCGATGCTGATGCTTGGCCGTTTGGAAGCAGCGCCCAGACGTGCGGAGCGTCTGAGCCGCCAGCTTGGGGAGGGGGAAAGGGCTTCGGCCCCTAAGGAACAGCGGGGGACGCTGTCTCTTCCTAGGGTTCGGCTTCTTCCTTCCACCGGCCGCGATCCCTTTTTGCGGCAACCCGCAAATCGCCCTGCGGCATGCTCAATTAGAGCATCGGGTCGACGCGAGGGACAAGCGCGCCAAAGGGTGAGCGCCAGCCTCCTTTCGAATGACCTTTGGACAGGGCGACGATGTTCATTTGGTTCTCCGCCCGAGCTGGCGGCTTAGGGCCATCTCAACGAGCGCGGCAAGGAGTTCGCGGCCAAATCTGTCGCGCTCGATGCTAGCGTCGTGAGCGGCGAGCGCACTCGCTCGCCGCACTGCAATGCGATCAGCCTTTCGACGAACTCCGCGCCCACGCGAGCGACGACTGAGCGATCTGCACTGCCTCGCCTACGTCGATAACGGGGACAACATCGATATCGTTCCAGTAGTTGAACTTCGAGACAAACGAGGTGACGACCTTAGGGTCGCTGGCCTCGACCAGCGCGTAGCCGCCGGTCCCAGAGACGTTCGACACAAATGCTTGGACACTCAAGCCCTCCTCCGGCTTCCACTTACTGAAGGCGGTAATGAGTGCTTCCGCGCCCGTTAAATTCTGATCATAGGTCAGCCCAGTATTTCGGATGGTGTATCCAATCATGTACTTCACGCGTTCCTCCCTTGCGTCGATGTTATGGATCGTTCCTCCCTTGCGTCGACGTTATGGATAAAGTGTCCACGCCTTGCCGGTGGCTTTGCAGCCTGCGCTTATCTAGCTTGGACGGCAAGTTAAATCCCGAAGGCTCGATGCGGGCGAGCGCGAGATCGCAACGCCGCGCGCAGACGCTGGTCGGCGCCCAGTCTCGGACGTTCTGGCGCGCCTAGCGCCAAGCTCGCCCGACGCGCTGGCGCAGAACCCCTGCTTCAAGGTGCTGCCCTCTGGCAAGGGCTCTATCCTCCCTGCGAAGGGCTGATCTGCTGTAGCTGTTCGACGAAAGCTGGTTCCGCAGGCGTCAGGAACGCCAGTAGCATCAGCACCGCGACCCCAAGTCCGGTGATCGCCAGTTTGGTTCGCAGGTTCATGATCAAACCCTCAATGAAAAAGGCCCGGGATTGCTCCCGGGCCGTCGCCAATATTTAGAGGTCCTGAAATGGTCCTGCCGGCGGTCCGGGGCCCACCGAAGGGCCAAGTCGAAAGATGGCCAATCGTTCTGGCGATGCGCAATGGGAAATTATACGTATTACTGCCGGCGGACACGCGTCCGCCATAGTCGCCCATATCGCCAGCGCTTGCCGCCGTCGCTGCGTATGTCCCCTACGCTGTTCCATCTCAACGAGCGCGGCAGGGCGTTGTGCGGGGTCGCGCTATCCCGTCAACAAGCGCAGGTAGTCATCGCTGCGGGACGTCGCCGCCGAGCTTGAGACGCGCGGTCATCTTCACCGGGCGCGGCAAGGCGTTCGCGGCCAAGTCTGTCGCGCCGATGCTGGGCGTCGTGAGCTTCGCATCGCGCGATACGAGCGCGACAGCCGTTCGGCCCGCGACGAGCAGCCAGCACAGGCGTAACGCCAAGGAGATGGGCGATGACGAAAAAGATATCACGCAAACAACGGTTCGGTAGCGCTCGAACCAAGTCGGACGCAAGCATCCGCCGCAAACAGCGCTTGAAGGCTGAAAGAAGGGCTCGGCTTCGACGGCTGAAGCGGGGAGGCCGAAAGAGTTACGAGCGCGGCAAGCGCTATGCCGCGACCGCGATCTCGCGGATGCTGCCGTCGTGAGAGCGCCCCGCCTGCTTACGCCAAAGCGCTCCGTGTCTTGCGATAGCCGAAGAAGCCCATCAGGCCGAAGCCGAGCGCGCCGCAGCGATCCATCCGAGTAGCCGAGGTCGTACTTTCATGCGAAATGACGATGTCCGACACGTATCAGGCAGCCGCCGACGTCATACAAGGCGGCCGCGCGATCCGCCGTCAAGCCGACGCGGCGACGTCGGTTTTGATCGCCTCCAGGATTAGCGCCACCCCCAACCGTCTAATCCTTCCGATTGCAAGTAGAGTTGGCTTGCGCGAAAGAGAGCCTCAATGGCCAAGAATGGCAAGATGGTGATTTTACGGGGTACTTCGGACCCCGAAGGGAAGAACAAATTACCGGACGAGTTTGGAAAGCCAGCAAAATGGCCAATCGGAGCGCTGCACGTGCGGGCTGCAGAAGACTTCGCAAGGAAAAGAGGCTATGAGCCGAAAACTCTGGGCTTGGAGGGTCAGCAGAGCGGATATAAGGGTAAGCAAGTTCGAGAGTTTTTAAAACTGTTTGCCGGGCTCATATTGGGCCGGAAATCATATGAGAATGACATGGAACTCAATCCCGATTTAGACATTCATGCGCTTTACGGCTTCTCTGGCGGCGCCTACAATGTTTATTGGATCCTCAATTTTCTGGCCGAGAACCAGCCGGACGACCTGAAACGTATTAATCTGGTTGTTGTGCTAGGCCTGGATAAACAATACAAGCGCAAAGCCGATTACGAATGGGCCAAGTATCAGGCCATTGCAAGAAAGCACGGCGTTCATTCGGCAACCTGGGATCAGAACAAATGGAAGAACGGTTGGGAAACTATCTACCATACCAATCCTGATAGTAGCCTCTTGCCGCCAATGCTGCCCAAGGAGATCAGGGACAAGGTTTCAACGCAGCATATGTTCGGCCCAGACGTTTTAGCGGCCGGGAATTGGCCGGATGAGACGTGAACGAAGGCGCGGCTTCTCGCGGGCCGTGCGGCCTATCACGGCGAATTTGAACTGCCGACGATGTGCGCTCGGCCGTTGCTAGTTGCGCCCCGTGGTTTCATTTAATTTGGCTAGCACCCTGTGGGGTTAGCCTAGCGCCCAGGATAGCGCCGGAAAAGCAGGCCAGCTCCGCAAAGAGGCCCGCAATCGGTGTGGGCGAATGATTGAGAATGGCGTTAGTTTTTTCGCCAAGGCCTCACAAGCAGTTCACGGCTTCGCGGGCCTCGGCTATGCGGGGCTCCGCCGCGTTCGACGTGAGAGGAGGCCTCGCTTTGGGGGCTTGATGTCGTTCTGCGGGGTGTTCGAACTCGATTGTTCGTCCTTGGCGCGGCTGCTGCAGACCGCCGGGCTTTCCTTTGCCCTTATGACGGCGAGCGCCGCCGGGGCTCATGCGGAGGATGTGATCGTTCAGGGCGCTAATGGCGCAAAGGGCGAGGATGGCGTCAATCCAGGCGATCTGGGCCAGCCGGGCGGCGACGCAGGAGGTGCAACCGCCAGTGCAGGGAGCGCCGATCCGATCAATAATGCCACGGCGCTCGGCGGTAACGGTGGCGGAGGCGGGACTGACTTCTTCGAATGTCCTCCATGCGAAACGGCAGGGGCCAAGGGCGGCAGGGGTGGTGACGCGAGCGCAGGGGCTACGACTACCATCATCTCAGGACCAGCAGTAGCGAACGCCACTTCTACTGGCGGAGGCGGCGGCTATGGGGGCGGCGTTGATGAGGGCCCTGACCAGGGCGGAGGAGACGGAGGGTTCGCAACGGCGACGGCAACAGCCGCTACGGGATCGGGAAGTGCTACGGCTTCGGCTATAGCTAATGGTGGTTCCGGCGGCGGTTCGGACGTGGTTGGAGCCGTGGGCGGCGACGCCAGCGCCAGCAGCACCGCTGCAACTGCGGGTTCTGGCGACGCGTCAGCCTCTGCAAACGCCACCGGCGGTGCGGCCGGATATAGTGAGTTTCCCTCTGGTTTTCTTCCTTCCCCAGGCAACGCCACTGCGACAGCCGCTGCGTCGGCGACAGGCGGCGGGAAGGCCATTGCCACGGCGGTCGCGGAGGCGGGGTTTCCAAGCAATTTTGAGGGTTTTTTTCCTCTCCCGACCGGGAATGCAACGTCATTCGCCGAGACCGTAAACGGCGCGATGGCTAAAGCGCTGTCGACCATCAATCCCTACACTGGTGAGGCGGCGGGCACCAGCGAGGCTACCGCGACGACCAGCTTTGGCGGCGTAAGTGTTCAATCGGACACTACGAATACAATCTTTCCCAACTCCGTGACGGTTGAGGCGATTGCGCAGGGTGGGTCGGGTCAGAGTTCCACGGACCTGGGGGCGTTTGGCGTTATCTCGACCGCCCTTCCCGACAAGGCTTACGCTACGACGCTGATCGGCGGCGCGAGCAATGTCGCCGAGGCGTTGCTGGGATCGGGAGACGAGATTTTCGGGACGTCGATTATGAGCTTTCCCGGAAGTTCGACATTCGATTTCAGTTTTCGGGGCGATCTGATCCTCGGCGTGATCGACGGCGGAGCCGACATAAACAGACAAATTTTCAGCGGAACCGATACCGTCATCAATTTGGGTGTCTTCGGACCCAACATCGAGCTGACGATCTCCGAAGGGTCTGGTACCTTTGTCATCGGCGGCGCGGTCCCCGAACTCTCCACCTGGGCGATGCTGATGCTCGGCTTCGCGGGGCTCGGCTTTGTCGGCTATCGCCGGGCAACGCTCGCCGCCCAATAGGCCGCCAATCGACGCCACCAGGGCTCGGCGCGCTCGGTCGCCAGTGTATCGAGCCGCTCCGCCAGAGCCGCAAACGTGTCGATTGCCCTCTCGGTTGTCGCCCGCTCGACAGCCAGAGAGGCGTCAGCGGCGGCAAGTCTTGCCCCCGGAGGGCAACGTCGACATGGTGTCGACATTCGCAATCATAGGTTGAGAAGCACATGCATTGCGAGCGCCGCTGTAAGGGTGCTGGCGCGAGGCGGCACCAGAGGAGGTGATATGGAAGGCTATTCGACGAGGTTGGATTGGCGCGGCGGACCCGACCACGGGTGGTGGGTAGAGCTGCTCAAGGAGGGCGTGCGCGTCGCCTACATGAGCCTGGACGAGTGGAAGTCACTCGGCGCGACCCAGCGGGCGATAGAGGATGGAGGCGACGACGGTGAGGAACATTCTCCGCGGAGCCGCCCATGGGGCGGCAGGGGATCGCTTGACCTCCTTTAAAGCGCAGAGCGCGACCACCCACTCCAGTTGTGTATAGTTACCTCGTGCGCCAAGGAGCCTCAAACTACGACGTCTTTCTGAGCTACTCGCGGGCGGACGCAGCCGCGGCGGGGACGTTGAGGGCGCGGCTCCGCGAAGCCTGCCTCACCGCATTCCTCGACCGCGACGCGCTGCCCGCCGGACAGCCCTGGCAGCCGTGGCTCGAAGAGCACCTTGGGACATGTGGTGCGTTGGTCGTGCTCGTCGGTCCCTCGGGCATCGGCGAGTGGCAGCACCGCGAGATCCAGCTCGGCCTTAGCCGCCAGGCAACCACCGCAAAAGCGGGGCGAGCCTTTCCTGTCATTCCGGTGCTGCTTCCCAAGGTCACGAACGACATCATCCCTGTCGGGCGCTTTCTGAACCTCAACACCTGGGTTGATCTGCGCAACGGCCTCGACGAGCCGGAAAGCCTGCAGCGCCTCATCGAAGGCGCGCAGGGCCAGGCGATCGATGTCGCCGCGGCCGAAAAGCTGCTCGCGGGTCTAACGCCCTATCGCGGTCTTCTCCCCTTCCGCGAACAGGACGCTGGCCTCTTCTTCGGCCGGAAGCGGTTTGTTGAGGAGCTGCTCCAGAAGGTCGGGCAGCGCACGGAGAGCAACGTGGTCGCGGTCATCGGCCGTTCGGGCAGCGGCAAGTCTTCAATCGTATACGCCGGCCTCTTCCCGGCGTTGCGGCGCGAGCGCGGCGTCGGTGGCCAATCGGTGTGGCAGATCCTCGATCTGCGCCCGCACGCCGAGCCGCTCAACGAACTGGCGGTCGCATTCAATCCGCCAAAGGCCGATCTGGGACCCGTGGATCGGAGGGCGGAACTGAACAGGTTGGCGAGCCGCTTTCGGAACCACGAACTCACGCTGGCGCAGCTCGTCTGCGACCGGTTGCGAGACGAACCGGGCAGCACGCGCCTTCTTCTCTACGTCGATCAATGGGAGGAGCTATATACCCAAGCAGCGGTGCGAGAGCCGAATAATGAGGAAGATCGGGCGCGCGCAGCGGACGTTCGGTTGTTCATCGATCTCGTTCTCGAAGCGGCGGCGAAGTCCCACTGCACGATGGTCTTGACCGCACGCTCGGATTTCTACCCTGACATCCAGAACCACGACGACCTGCGCGTTGCGGTTCAAAACAGTCAAGTCAGCCTCGGGACGATGAACAAGGAGGAGCTTGAGGCGGTCATCGAGGGGCCACCCAAGGTTTTAGGTGCGAGCGTTGATAAGAGACTGACCGAAAGGCTTATCCGTGATATCGGCCTCGATCCGACGTCCGGTTGGAGCGACGAATACGACATCGGTAAGCTGCCGCTCCTGGAGTACGCTCTTGAACAGGCGTGGGGGAAGCGGACCGGGTCTCAAATCGGCCTGTCTCAATATGCTGGGCTCGAGCAGGCGCTTGAGGAGCGGGCGAACACTCTCTACCGCCGTCTGCCTCCTAAGGAACAGGCGGCGGCCAAGCGCCTGTTCGTGAGCCTCGTCACGCCCGGCGAAGGGCGCGAGGACACGCGCGCTCGCATCGACATGCCAGCCGACGCCGCGATGCAGCGGGTCATCCAAGCCTTCGCTGCGACAGAAGCGCGCCTCATCGTCACCAACAGGGACGGCGAACGCAGTTCGGTTGAGGTCAGCCACGAGGCGCTTATCCGTCACTGGAGCGAATTGCGCGTGTGGATCGACGAGAACCGTGAGAATTTGCGCACGCGCGCCCGTCTCAAAGAAGACAGGACAGAATGGCTCAAGCGCAACAAGGATCCTGAATTGCTCGGCATCCCGAGCCTGCGCCTAAAGGAGGTGCAAAAACTCTCAGAGGAGCCCGGGGATGTCCGCATCGACGATATCGAGGATTACATCGCAGCGTTGCTTGATCACGACCGACGGCGGAAGGAAGCTGAGGAAGCCAGGCGACGACAGGAACTTGAGGCGGCGCGTAGCTTGGCCGATGAGCGGGCCAAGAGTGAGAAGAAAGAGCGCGGCCTGAGGAAGCAAGCGGAGCGCAGCGCAAAAACGGCCCGCCAACGCTTATGGTTCGCGCTTGCTGCTTCTCTTCTCGTACTGTTCGCGGCGGGCTATGCATTTCGAGAAGCCCGGGACGCTGAAGAACAGAAGTCCGTCGCGTTAGATCGGTCGGCGATGGCGGTCACACAATTTACCGCCGCGCTCAATAACGAGACGCATGCGCTCGCCGCACTATCGCGCGCCGCTGTTGGCGAGAACCGGGCGCTTGACGGCGTCGAACTCGCGTTGGCCGCCTGGCCTCGCCACGAGGGCGGCTTCGCCAAAAGGCCGATGCTGGGAGATGCGATCCGATATCTTTCGTTTTCGTTCTCCGAACATCCTCCGGTCGCGGTCCTAAACCACAGCGGCGTTGTCTGGGGGGCCACGTATTCGCCGGATGGCAGGCGCATCCTGTCGTGGTCTGACGACAAGACGCTTAGGCTCTGGGATGCGGCGACGGGGGCGGCGATCGGCGAGCCGATGCGGCACAAGGGCCCCGTCCACGGGGCGCTCTATTCGTCGGACGGTCGGCGTATCCTTTCGTGGTCTGACGACAAGACGCCTAGGCTGTGGGACGCGGCGACGGGCGCGGCGATCGACGAGCCAATGCCGCACGAGATGCTGGTTAATGGCGCGCTCTATTCGCCGGATGGGGGGCGCATCCTCTCGTGGTCCTTAGACGGGACGCTCAAGCTGTGGGACGCGAGGACGGGTGCCACGATCGGCGAGCCAATGCGGCATGAGGGTCCGGTCCAGGGCGCGACCTATTCGCCGGATGGGCGGCGCATACTGTCGTGGTCTGACGACAAGACGCTCAGGCAGTGGGACGCGGCGACGGGGGCCGCGATTGGCAAGCCGATGCTGCATGAGACCCTGGTAAGGGGCGCGCGTTATTCGAAGGATGGGCGCCGCATCTTGTCGTGGTCGTGGTCTGACGACAAGACGCTCAGGCAGTGGGACGCGGCGACGGGGACGGCGATCGGCGAGCCGCTTCACCACGAGGGCCCCGTCCACGGGGCGCTCTATTCGCCCGACGGTAGGAAGATCCTATCGTGGTCTGAAGATAAGACGCTCAGACAGTGGGACGCGGCGACAGGCTCAGCGGTCGGAGAGCCGATGCGGCACGAGGACCAGGTATCGGGCGGACGCTACTCGCCGGACGGGCAGCGCATCCTGTCGTGGTCTTTGGACGGGACGCTGAGGCTGTGGGACGCGGCGACCGGCGTGACTATCGGCAAGCCTATGCGTCACGATGGATCGGTCAGGGGCGCGCTTTATTCGCCGGACGGGAAGCGCGTCCTGTCGTGGTCTGACGACAAAACGCTCAGGCTGTGGGACGCCGCGACGGGCGCAGAAATTGGTGAGCCGATGCGGCATGACGGCCCCGTCCAGGGCGCGCTGTACTCGCCGGACGGGAAGCGCGTCCTGTCGTGGTCTTCAGACAAGACGCTCAGGATTTGGGATGTCGCGACGGGCGCGGTGATGGGCGAGCCGATCCATCACCGGGGCCCGGTCCGCGGTGCGCTTTATTCGCCGGATGGGCGGCGCGTCCTGTCGTGGTCTGACGACAAAACGCTCAGGCTATGGGACGCTGCGACGGGCGTAGAGATTGGCGAACCGATGCGGGATGAGAACGGGGTGACGGGCGCGCTTTTTTCGCCGGACCGGCGTCGCATCTTGTAGTGGTCCCAAGATCGGACGCTCAGGCTCTGGGACGCTGCGACGGGGGCAGCCGTCGAAAAGCTGATGCTGCCCCATGAGAACGCGGTATCGCGCGCCCTTTATTCGCCGGACGGATACGCCGTCTATTCGCCAGACGGGCTGCGCATCCTTTCGTGGTCCGACGATAGGACGCTCGCGCTGTGGGACGCGGCGACCGGCGCTGCAATCGGTAAGCCGATGCAGCATGAGGACGCGGTCAGGGGCGCACTTTATTCGCCGGACGGGCAGCGCATCCTGTCGTGGTCTGAGATAGGACACTCAGGCTGTGGGACACGGCGACAGGCGTCGCGGTCGGCGAGCCGATGCGGCAACAGGGCCAGATCCTAGGTGCGCTTTATTCTCTCGACGGGCAGCGCATCCTGTCGTGGTCTTTCGATGGATCGATCAGGCTTTGGGACGCGGCGACGGGGGCCGCGATGCTCGAGCCCATGTGGCACAAGGGGTCGGTCGTTGGCTTGCGCTATTCGGCGGACGGGCAGCGCATCCTGTCGTGGTCCGGCGACGGGACGCTCCGGATGTGGGACGCGGCGACGGGCGCGGCGATTGGCGAGCCGATGCGGCACGATGGACCGATCTACGGCGCGCTCTATTCGCCGGACGGGCAGCGGATCCTGTCGTGGTCTTTGGACGGGACGCTGAGGCCGTGGGACGCGGCGACCGGCGTGACTATCGGCAAGCCTATGCATCACGATGGATCGGTCATGGGCGCGCTTTATTTGCCGGGCGGGAAGCGCGTCCTGTCGTGGTCTGACGACAAAACGCTGAGGTTGTGGGACGCTGTGACGGGCGCAGAGATTGGCGAGCCAATGCGGCATGAGAGCCCCCTCCAGGGCGCGCTGTCTTCGCCAGACGGGCAGCGCATCCTGTCGTGGTCTCAGGACAACACACTCAGGCTTTGGGACGTATCATGGCGCGGCGACGATCTGTTTGAGATCGCCTGCAAATATACGCCAATGATGAGCTCCAAGGACGAGATGGAACGCTTGTCCAAACGCTACGGGGTCAACATCGAGGAGCCGATCTGCCAGGAGGGCGTCAAAATTCCCGATCCGGACTGGAGCCGCACAGAGCCCGCGCATGCGGAGTAAGGGTGCGGCGTGAGCCAAAGATCGTGTGGCGTTGTCACTTCGACTGTGCATCCATTATTGCAGCGAGGCATTCCGTTAAAGCCGCTGTTGTGGACACATCGTGTTGGCCGTTCGCTATGTCGATGCAGTAGCTGCGCACGTCGGGCGAAAAGGTCTTCCATCCCGTTCGGACAGTGGCTTCCTACTGGAGACATTCTTGAGACAAAGTCTTGCCGACGCACCTAGGGTCCCTAATCGCGTCAGCAGCGATAGCCGATCCTGGGGGCTGACGCAAAAACCTGGAGCGACGGACAACCGCGTCTGGAGCGTAGTTGAGGCTCAGCAAGAGGCCATTCGAGGGATGATAGGCCTGAAGGCCAGGGGCCGGTCGCAAAGGCCGTTGCGGCAGCGACGCAGGCGCAGCTCCATTGGGTCAGCCAATTTGGATGTTTTCGGTCGCGGGGTTGCTCACACGAGCCGGTCCTCGATCCTCTCGGCCCGTCGCGCGAGAAGCTGCTTAAACTTGGCCTCGGCGGGCTTGATGATTTCGTCGTCCATCGTGTCGATCAATCGGTCGAGTGACGAATATCGAAGGGTCTTGAGGACCCAGTCATGTTTCCGCTGCAAATCCTGCAGCATGGAGAAGGGTTCGTCGCCCTGCTCTATAATAGGCTGGAACGGGACCATGATCTCAGGGATTGTCGCTTGCAGTTCAAGCGGCGCGGACTTGGGGTTGGTGATGTCGGCGATGACGAATTTCGACAGGCCAGCCAACAGCCGCACGGTCTCCGTGAAGTCCTTGGTCTCGGGCTTGTCGAAGAGCCAAAGCGTCCGCGCAATCTGTCAACGCTGCGACCGGCTGGTCCGGCTCATGCCTACAAAAACTGTGTGCGCTCCTTGCGTCTCCGCGCTCGAATGCGGCGCGCCCACGAGGATGAGTAAATATCGCCACGCCGGGCCGAAACCCGCCTAGGGCCTATGAACGTTTCAGGCCGCGCGTATCCTCTGGCAGGGGTTAGTGATCGTCGTCTAAGCGCTGTCCAGCCCCAATGCCTTTTCAATCGCCGCGCGGACTGGTTCTGTTGTCAGATGGACGTAGGCTCTGGCGCTGTCAGGTGAGAGATGCCCGAGTGCCGCGCGGATGGTCGCGGCATTCGCTCCACTCATAGCCAGTGTCGGCTGCCGACGGTTCGGCGGCGGGAGATCGGGCTTCGATCTACGCCGACCCTCTGCGGAAGTGCTCAAGGTGCCCGTACTCACAAACCCCAAGCATGAGTTGTTTGCCCAAGGCCTTGCTCAAGGATTGACCGCCAGAGCCGCTTAGGTCCAAGCGGGATATAAGGCGTTTGACGCCAGCGCCTCGCATTTGTCAAAAAATCCCAAGGTTGCGGGTAGAGTTGACGAGCTGGTCAGCGCCTCTGCCACCAAGGCTGGCGTCACCATCGACCGGGTTGTCCAAGAGCTGGCCAAGATCGCCTTCAGCGACAATCCGCAGGGCGCTGGACTGGGGCATAACGCCCCCGACGAGCATGGGAAGGCCCGCAACGGCGCCGAGCGCAAGCTGGTTTGCATGCCGTTCGAGACGTGGCAGGCCCTTGGCGCGAGGCAGCAGGCCGTCCTCGACGCTATTGAGGCCGGGTGAATGTGTGCGCCGCATTCACAGCAGTTGATCGGCGGAGCTGACGACGCCTCGACACCTCCCCACCTCGAATGGCCCTTCGCCTTACAGGCTCTCTAGTAGGGGCAAATGTTGGGGCAACCTCAAGTCCGGTTGATTAAGCCATTGTTTACATTTGGATAAAGTCATAGGATTGGCGGAGAGGGAGGGATTCGAACCCCCGGTACACTTGCGCGTACTCCGCATTTCGAGTGCGGTGCGATCGACCACTCTGCCACCTCTCCGGGCCGGCGGCGACGCCTTAAAACCACGCGCCGCAAGGTCGGCGGGCCGCTTAGCATGAGCGGCCATCGACGGCAAGGCGGCGCTCGCGCCCAACCGGCGAGGATGAAAGCGAGACTAAGCGACGGCTTCGACTCCCTCCCAGGCGATATGCGCCACCAGCGGAACGAACTCGCCCACTTGCCGGGCAAGGTCAGGATTCGAGGCGTTGCCGTCCAGCGCGCGCTTATACACGCCCTGGTGGATGGCGATGCTGCGGAAGAAGCTGAAGGCGATGAGGAAGGTCCAGTCTGGAATGGTTTCGAGCCCAATTCGCTTGCAATAGGCGGCGACATATTCGGCTTCGGTCGGGATGCCGTTCGCGGCGCGGTCGACGCCGCCCAACCCGCGATTTTTGCCGGCCGGCAGCCGCCATTGCATGCACTGGTACGCGAGATCAGCGAACGGGTGGCCGAGCGTCGACAGCTCCCAGTCGAGCACCGCGAGCAGGCGCGGCGACTTTAAATCGAAGATCATGTTGTCGATGCGCCAGTCGCCGTGCACGAGCGCGACGCGGCCGTCATCCGCCGGCGCATTGTCGGCGAGCCAGGCGATGAGGCGCTCCATATCCTCGATCCGCGCCGTTTCGCTGGCGCGATACTGGTCGGTCCACCGCTGGTATTGACGGGCGAAATAGCTGCCGGGCTTGCCATAATCCGACAGGCCCGCCGCCGCGACGTCGATCGAGTGCAGCCGAGCCAGACCCTCGTTCATGGCGTCGTAGATCGGCCGCCGCTCCTCGCGCTCGAGTTCCGGCAGAGCCGGGTTCCACAGCACGCGGCCATCGACGAACTTCATCAGATAGAAGGCTGTGCCGATCACACTCTCGTCTTCACAGTACGCAAGCGGGCGCGGCGCGGGATATTCCACCCCTTCAAGGGCCTTCAGCACCCGGAACTCGCGCTCGATCAAATGCGCGCTTTTGAGGAGCTTGCCCGGCGGCTTGCGGCGCAGCACGTACCGGCCGCTCGCGGCCTCGATCAGATAGGTCGGGTTCGACTGCCCGGTCGGGAACTTCTTGGCCGCGCTGGGCCCATGCCAGTCCTTCACATGGGCGCTAGCCCACGCGTCAAGCGCGTTCGTGTCCTCGGGGAAAGCGCCGCTCACTGCGCGCTCGCCTCGTTGCTGTATCGCTTCATCTCGGCCTTCGCGATCACCCTCCGGTGCACAGCGTCCGGCCCGTCGGCGAGGCGCAACGTGCGCACATGGGTCCACATGCGGGCGAGCGGGAAATCCTGGCTGACGCCGGCGCCGCCGTGCATTTGCACCGCCTGATCGATCACTTCGAGCGCGATCCGCGGCGCGATCACCTTGATCTGCGAGATCAGCGGCGCTGCGGCGCGCACCCCTTGCGTGTCCATCGCCCAGGCGGCTTTCAGGCATAGCAAACGGGCCATTTCGATGCTCATGCGCGCTTCGGCGATGATGTCCGGATTGGCGCCGAGCCGCGAGAGCTTCTGGCCGAAAGCCGTGCGCGTCGCGGAGCGACGGCACATCGCCTCGAGCGCCCGCTCAGCCTGGCCTATCGCGCGCATGCAATGATGGATGCGTCCTGGACCAAGCCGCCCCTGCGCGATTTCGAAGCCGCGTCCGCGGCCGAGGATCATGGCGTCCTTGGGGACCCGGACGTCGCGAAAGCGGATGTGCATATGCCCGTGCGGCGCGTCGTCATCGCCATAGACTTTCATCGCTCTCAGGATCTCGATCCCTTTGGTCGCGGCTGGCACAAACAGCATCGAATGACGCGAATGCGGGGCCGCGTCCGGGTCGGTCAGCGTCATCGTGATATAAAGCGAGCAGCGCGGATCACCGGCCCCCGACGACCACCATTTCTCGCCGTTTAGCACCCATTCGTCGCCTTCGAGGCGCGCGTCCATGGCGATGTTGGTTGCATCCGACGAGGCGACGCCGGGTTCGGTCATGAGATAGGCCGAACGCGCGTGCCCCTCGATAAGGTCAGGCAGCCAGCGCGCCTTCTGCTCGGGCGAGCCGAAGCGCTCGATCACTTCCATGTTGCCGGTGTCGGGAGCGGAGCAATTGAACACCTCGGAGGCGAGGGGCGACCAACCCATCTCCTCGGCGAGATAGGCGTATTCGACCGTGGTGAGGCCATAGCCTTTGTCGGAGCCGGTCAGCCAAAAGTTCCACAGGCCCTTGGCCCGCGCCTTGGCCTTGAGAGATTCGCGGATCTCGATCATGCGCTTGGTCGGCTTGAAGCGGTCGCCCTCGCGGCCGACCTCCGCCTCGTATTCCTCCTCGAGCGGCATGATCTCGTCGCGCACCATCGCCCGGACGGCGGCGATGAGCGGACGGACTTTATCGGTGGCGCCGAGATCCACGAGTTCCTCCCTCGAATTGGCCGCGCGATATGACGCGCAAACGGCGCCGCCCGCAAGCGCGATCAGACGCCGCTCTCGTCGTCCGACCGGCGCATCCCAGAGTGGAAATAACCGGGAATAAACGTCAGTAAATAGGGCGTAAACGCTCGTAAGCGCTAGTAAATTTGCTAGCGTTTACTAGCGTTTATTTTTGCGAATTGGGACTTTTCAATGAGTTACGGCCGAGTGAAATAGGATTTTCCCGGCATGCTCGCCTGCCGACGGCGGCCTCTGACGTCGCGCGCCCATCTCTCGGCCACGGAGACCCGGCGGATCTGCAAACCGGAAGTCATTTCGACTCTCCTCACATTCGGGTGCCTCTGCCAGCGCGCCCGGACGGGCCCGCTCTTTTTCGTCATGCAGAACACTATACCGTGGATTCCGTTCATCAGGAAGAATTTGTCGCTAAATCTGCGTGCAAACTAATACGCACGTACGTATCTATAGCTAACACCTAAGGCGCTCTCAACAAGCCTGCCGACAACCGGCGGCTTTAGTTGGCTCCTTCGACCCAATCGGCTTTAGAAACCTAACGGGCTCGGAGGCCGGGTAGACTGTCGCGGTAATCCGTCTCTTCCGCCGTAATAGGAGCGGCTCCGACGCCAATGCACTCGAATGAATTGCCAATGCAGCTGTATTTGGCGCGCTCTTGGCGCCGGGTCAGCGCGCTCGCAGGCGTCAGCCGGCCCAGGGCCAACCCCTGCTAACGAATTGCCATAAGAGCCAATTGTCGCAACAAGCGGGCTTGACAGACAATATGTACGTACGTATTGATGGCACATGCCGAAACCGTCCAACCGTCAGCGCATCCTCGAAGCCGGCCGCAATGTCATGTTCCGCAAAGGTTATGTCGGGGCGGCGGTGCGCGACATCGTCGCCGAGGCGCCGGCGCCGCAGGGCTCGTTCACCAACCACTTCCGCTCGAAGGAGGAATTCGCGCGCGAGGTGCTCGACCTTTATTTCGAGGAGCTGAAGCGCCTCGTTGCGGAGACGCTTGGGGACGCGACCCGCTCGCCCCGCCAGCGCCTGAGGCGCTATCTCGACATCATCACCAACCGGCTCGCGGGCGCCGAGTTCAGCCGCGGCTGTCTCATCGGCGATTTCAGTCTCGAGGCCGCGCCGCAAAGCGAGACGTTGCGGACGCGGCTCGCCGAGATCTTTGCCGAATGGCGCGCCCCGTTCGCCGCATGCATCGCGGAAGGGCAGGCGGCCGGCGAGATCGCCGCGACCTTCGCGCCGGAAGAGCTGGCCGAATTTCTGCTCTCCTCCTGGGAGGGCGCCATCCTGCGCATGAAAGTCGAGCGCAACGCCGAGCCGCTCGAGCGCTTCAAACGCATCGCTTTCGCAACTGTGTTCAAGGAGCCAGCCCATGAATGACGTCAGCCTGCCGAAGCTTTCCGTGCTCAACTCCGAAATGGCCTACCGAGAAGCAGGCTCGCGCGACGCGCCGGTCGCGCTCTTTCTGCATGGCAATCCCACTTCATCCTACATCTGGCGCAACATTATTCCTCTGGTCGCGCCAGTCGCGCATTGCATCGCACCTGACCTCATCGGGTTCGGTCAGTCGGGCAAGCCGGACATCGCCTATCGCTTCGAGGATCATGTGCGCTACCTCGACGCGTTCATCGCAAAACGGGGAATTGAATCGGCCTATCTCGTCGCGCAGGACTGGGGAACGGGCCTTGCCTTCCACCTCGCCGAGCGGCGCCCGGATTTCCTGCGCGGCCTAGCGTTCATGGAGTTCGTCAGGCCGTTCCCGACCTGGGAGGCATTTGCAAGGGGCTCGCAAGGACGAGAGATCTTCCGCAAGTTTCGAGCGCCCGGCGAAGGGGAGAAACTGATTCTGGAAGACAATTTCTTCGTCGAGCGGGTGTTGCCGGGCGGGATGCGGCGCAAGCTGACGGACGAAGAGATGGCTGTCTATCGCGCGCCGTTCCCGACGCCCGAGTCGCGGCGGCCGACGTGGCGCTTCCCGAACGAGATACCGATCGCCGGCGAGCCCCCGGATGTCTACGCGATGATGGAGCGCGCCCATGCGGCGCTAGCAGTCTCGACCTATCCGAAGCTTCTGTTCGCTGCCGATCCTGGCGCGCTTGTCCCGCCGGCGCTTGCGGAGGAATTTGCTCGCAACCTCAAGGATTGCCGTCTCTTCGAGCTCGGCGACGGCATTCATTTTCTTCAGGAGGATCATCCCGAAACCATCGGCCGATCCGTCGCCGCCTTCATCGCTGAGATTGAAGGCCGCAGGGCCAAGAGCGCGGCTTAGTGCGACGCAAGGATGCCGATGAACTGGGCGAGGAGCCGATCTTGCCCTAAAGCCTCACCACCTCGCCAGTCCGCATGCTCTCGTCGGCGGCGAAGACGATGCGCAGCGAGTTGATCGCGTCCTCGAGATGCTCCCCGAGGTCGACCTCGCCATGGATCGCCTTGAGGAACAGGCGCTGCTCGCGCTCACATAACTCCTGGTGACCGGGCTCGTCCTTTGTCGATTCGATCTCATCGGGATGCGCGAAGGAGCCATCGGCCTTGAGGCCGGCATGATGGATGCGCAGCGCATTGGTCCGGGTGTGATTGTCATGGTCGGAGGATTTGACAACAGCGTCCGCCTGCTCCTTGGCGACGATTGAGACGCAGCCTTTCGGCCCGATCATGTCCTTCACGAAGAAGGCAGTCTCGCTGATCATCGGACCCCAACCGCACTCGTACCAGCCCACCGAGCCGTCATCGAAGGAAAGATGGAGATGACCGTAATTGACCATCGTCGGCGCGATCTCGTCGGTGAGCCGCGCGCCGACCGCATGCACAGCGACCGGCTTCGCCCGCGTCACCTGGCACATGATATCGACATAATGCACGCCGCAGTCGACAATCGGCGATGTCGAGCGCATCAGGTTCTTGTGAACCTGCCAGAACGACCCTGATGATTGCTGATTGAGATTCATCCGCATGACGAGCGGCTTGCCGAGCGTACGGCCGATCTCGACGAAGCGCGTCCACGAAGGATGGACGCGCAGGATGTAGCCGACCAGCAGCGTCTTGTTCGACTTGCGCGCCGCGGCGACCACCTTTTCCGCCGCCTCGAGCAATTCCGCGAGCGGCTTTTCGCAGAACACATGCGCCCCCGCGGCGAGCGCTTCGAGCGCCATCGGCGCATGATGTTCGGTGTAGGTGTTGATCGAGACGGCGTCGGGTTTGAGCGCAGAAAGCGCTTCGGTCAAGCCGTCAAAGCGCGGCACTCCGGGGAACGCCTTGTCGAGATCGGCTCGCGACGACGGCTTGCGGGTGCAGAGGCCCACGAGTTCGAAGCCGTCGATCGCCTGATACGCTCGCGCGTGGCTCATGCCCATCGTGCCGAGCCCGACGACCAGCACGCGCTGGGGTTTTGTGGCGTTTGGATTGTGAGCTTCGGTCATTGGATCACACCTGCGGCTGCTTCATCAGCCACTCATGCGTCGGATCGTTGTGAAAGCGCCAGACGCGCTTCGGTCCCGCCATGACGTTGAGATAGTAGAGATCATAGCCGTGCGGCGCGCCGACGGGATGATAGCCGCGCGGCACCAGGACGACATCGCCATCGCCGACGGTCAGCGTCTCGTCGAGCGAACGGTCGTCGGTGTAGATGCGCTGGAGAGCGAAGCCCTGGGCGGGCTTCAGCCGATGATAATAGGTTTCCTCGAGATAGGATTCGTCCGGCAGGGCGTCGCGGTCGTGCTTGTGCGGCGGGTAGCTGGACCAGTGGCCGCCAGGCGTGATGACTTCGACGACGAGCACGCTCTCGGCCTCGGCGTCTTCGGGCAGAACGTTGCGGAATGAAGCGCGCGTTCGAGCCGGTTCCGCGGGTGAGCGTGCCAACGTCGGTCGGCTTGATCACGCGCGCTTTGAACTTGCCGCTCGCCGGGGCCGAGCAAAGGCCAGCTCGCAATCCAACGCCGCCTCGATCGTCGCCGCGCTATGCGGGGGCAGATAGACCGACCAGGGCAGGCCATCGAATACGCTTGCCCGCTCGCCGATCGTTCCGGAATCGAACCTTTCGCGGTGACGCGCGCTTGCCCTGAGAGGATGACGACGCAGACCTCTTCGCCGCCGGTGTCGAGCTTGGATTTCGCGCCTTGCTTCAACGTCCGCGTTTCGAAGCCCACATAACCCCATCCGGCGCTGGCTGGGGTGATGCGATGGCCGACGCCGTCGCCGCCCCGCGACGGATGAACGAGCAGTTTCGATTGCGCCATCGCATACGCTCCCAAGAGATGCTTCGCGTCCTTACGCCAGCTTCGCTTCCTTCAGCGCGGCGCGGATATGCGCGACGCCCTTTTTCGCATAAGCCAGGGCGGGGGCTTTCTTCGGGTCCTGCTCGGCTTCGAGGACGACCCAGCCGGAATAGCCCTTAAGCTCGTCGAACACCGCGACATAGTCGATCGAGCCGTCGCCCGGAACGGTATAGACGCCGAGCTCCTTGCCTTGTCCTAGGATTGAATCGAGGAAGCTCCAATCGCCTGCGTTGGATTCACGCATTTTGCCTCCCGCACGTCCTTGCAGTGCACATGGCCGATGCGCGATCGATAGGCGCGCGCGAGGCCTGCAGGATCGGCGCCGCCCCAGCGCGCGTGCCCAGTGTCGAGCAGCAAATGCACGGGCAGCTTGGTGTGGGCCATGAGCGCGTCGATGTCGCGTTCGGACTGGACGATCGTGCCCATATGATGATGATAGCAGAGCTTGAGCCCTTCGTCGGCCAACCGCTGCGCGAACTCGGTCAATTTCGCGCCATATCCGGCCCAGTCGCCTTTGTGCAGACGCGGGCGCTCGGACAATGGCTTGGAACGGTTGCCATGGATGGCGTTCGACGTCTCGGCCACGATGACAATGTCGGTCCCGGCGCCCTTGGTCATGGCGATATGGGATTTCGCCGCCTTGAACTCCTCGCGCGCCGAGCGCTTGAGCAATTCGGCCGAATACCAGCCGCCGACAAAGGTCAGGCCGAACTCGGCAAGCTTGTCCTTGAGCGCCGCGCCATCGCTCGGCAGCTTGTGGCCCTTCTCCATGCCGACGACGCCAGCCTCTTTAGCCTCTGCGAGGCAGGTCTCAAGCGGCGTGTCGCCGCCGATGTCCTGCAAGTCGTCGTTGCTCCAGCCGATCGGATTGGCGCCGATGCGAATGCTCATGGGCTAATCTCCAACCCGCTGCAGCTTCTTCGCCTCCTCGTAGCCGCGGCGCGCGGCGTCGACCTCCTTCCGCTCGGAGACGGCTGGCATGGCGACATCCCACCAGAAGCCGCCGGCGTCCGTCGATCCCATGGGATCGGTTTCGATGACGATCACCTGGGTCGATTTCGCCGCGCGCGCGTGACTTGAACGCCGTTTCAAGATCCGCGATCGACTTCACCTTCACGGCTTCTGCCCCGAGAGCCCGCGCGTGAGCGACGAAGTCGACATCCGGCAGCGCCTCATGTCGCGCATCGCGCAACAGATTGTTGAACGGCGCGCCGCCGGTCGCTTGCTGCAGCCGATTGATGCAGCCGAAGCCGCGATTGTCGTTGACGACGATGATGAGCTTCTTGCCCAGCATTACGGACGTGGCGATCTCGGAATTCATCATGAGATACGAGCCGTCGCCCAGGACGACCACAACTTCGCGGTCCGGCAGGGCTATCTTGACGCCGATCCCGCCGGCGATCTCGTAGCCCATCGTCGAATAGCCGTATTCGAGATGGTATCCGAGCGCCGCTCCCGCTCGCCACAGCTTGTGCAATTCGCCGGGCAGGCCGCCGGCCGCGCAAACCACGGCGTCCGACTTTTCGCCCGCGCGCATGAGGGCCCCGAGCACTTCGGCGTCGGTCGGCGCGGGCGCGTTGGTCGGCGCGGTGTAGCGGGCGGCGGTCTCCTCCCATTCGGCCTTGGCCTTCGCGGCTTCGTCGCTCCAGGCCCGCGGCGCCTTCCAGGCGCCGAGCTTGGAATCGAGCGTGGCGAGCGCCGTCCGCGCGTCGCCGACGACAGACAGCGCATGATGCTTAGCCGCATCGAAAGGCTGGACGTTGACGCTGATCAATCGCCGGCCAGGGTTCTTGAAGAGCGCCCAGGAGCCGGTGGTGAAGTCGGCGAAACGGGTGCCGACGCCGAGAACCACATCCGCTTGCGCGGCAAGCGCGTTGGCTGCGCCGGTCCCTGTGACGCCGACCGCGCCCATGCTCAGCGCATGTTCGACCGGAGTCGCGGACTTGCCCGCCTGCGTCTCGCCGACCGGAATGCCGCGCCGCGCGCAGAAGGCGACGAGCTCGCGCTCGGCGTCGGAATAGAGAACCCCGCCACCGCAGATCACGAACGGCTTCTTTGCCTGCTTCAGGATCGCCGCCGCTTCCTCAATCTCGCCGGAATCGGGCGCGACGCGGCGCAGGCGATGCACGCGCTCGTCGAAGAAGCTCGCCGGATAATCATAGGCCTCGGTCTGCACGTCCTGGCAGAAGGCGAGCGTCACCGGCCCGCATTCGGCCGGATCGGTCAGGACCGAGATTGCCCGATTGAGCGCCGGCACGATCTGCTCGGGACGCGTGATGCGGTCGAAATAACGCGACACCGGACGGAAGCAGTCGTTGGCGCTCACCGTTCCGTCGCCGAAATCCTCGACCTGTTGCAGCACCGGATCAGGCCTTCGGTTGGCGAACACGTCGCCCGGGATCAACAGCACGGGCAGCCGATTGACATGCGCGACCGCGGCGGCGGTGACCATGTTGGTCGCGCCTGGGCCGATCGAGCTCGTGCAGGCCATCATCCGCCTGCGGCGCGAGGCCTTGGCGAAAGCGATCGCGGCATGCGCCATCGCCTGCTCATTGTGGGCGCGATAGGTCGGCAGCGCGTCGCGAAGGGCGAACAAAGCTTCGCCGATGCCCGCCACATTGCCATGTCCGAAGATCGCGAACACGCCCTCGAACAGGCGCTGCTTGCGGCCGTCAACTTCGACGCGCTGCGCGCTCAGGAAGCGAACCATCGCCTGCGCGGCGGTCAGTCGGATCGTTGCCATGGCGCTCCCTCGCTTCAATGTTTCTTACTGGGCGGCGCTGCAATCGCCGCCTCGCGCGTCATCTGGCCGCCGGCTTGCCAGAGATCGCCCAATCGCGCAAACGCGGCGGCCATGCGCTCCGTTGCCTGACGATCGTCGATGCGGCCCGCGAACCATTCGACCGCAGGCTCGGCGAAGATGGTGCGCCCGATCGCGAAGCCTTTGACCACGCCACAATCGTGCGCCAGCGCGAAAGCCTGAGCCAGATCCGTTTCCGGCGCCTCGAGGCCGAGCAGCAACACGCCGCGGCACAAAGGATCGCTGATCTCAATCGCTCGGGCGATGTCGTCCCACGCCGTTTTGGTCGCCTGACCTTCGAGCTTCCACCAATCGGGCTGAACGCCAATCTCATAAAGCCGTTCGATCACCTGCGCGACCGTTCGGTCGTCGACGGGCCCGTGCTTGCTTGCAATGATCTCAATCAGCAATTCGCGCTCGAGCCTGCGCGCGGCGTCGTGCAAGCGCAGGAGCTCGCGCTCCTGCCGCACTGTCATTTCGGGCGGGTCGTCTGGGTGATAGAAGCACAGGCACTTGATCGTATGCGCGACCGGCCACTCCACAAGTTTCGCGCCGAGCGAGCCGCCGGACTCGAACTCGAGCGGACGCGAGCCAGGCTCCTCGACCGGCCGGCCGATCCAGAAGCCGTGATCGACCGCGCGAAACAGAGCCTCGCGTCCATATTTGCCGTCGAGCAGCATGCCGTAACCCGGGCGGCCCGCCGCGACCTTGGCGGCGGCCTCGACTGCGAGCAGTTTGAAGTCGCTGATGCGCTCGCGAGGCGCGCCAGCGTTATCGGCGATCTTCTCAAACTGCGCGCGATGGTCGATTGCGAGCGCCATGATCGTGCGCGGCTCGCTTCGGCGCGTCGTCGCCCAGTGGATGTGATTGAGCGCCTCATCGCGCCGCAGCGCCCGGTGTGGCGAGCCGTGCTTGAGGAACCGGCTGAGTTCTGCCCAGGTCGGATATTCGGCAGAGCACAAGAGCCGCGAGACGGCGAAAGCGCCGTTGGCGTTGGCGTAGGCGCAGCAGGTCTCGAGCGGCTCGTCGCGCAGCCAGCCGCGCAGAAAGCCGGACATGAAGGCGTCGCCGGCGCCGAGCACATTATAGACCTCGACCGGAAAGCCCGGCCCCTTGACGCCGTCCTCAAGCGAATCGGGAATGGCGTCGGGGAAGACGACGCAGCCCATCGGGCCGCGCTTGAGCACCAGCGTCGCCTGGCTTCCCGCGCGCACCGCTTTCAACGCGGCGAGCGGGTCGTCGGCTCCGCCCGCGATCATCATCTCCTCTTCGGTTCCGACGATGAGATCGCATTGCGGCAGGAGGTCGCTCAGGCTGTTCGTGACCTCGCCCGACTTGATGTAGCGCTCTTCGCCCGCCCCATGGCCGGCGAGGCCCCAGAGATTCGGGCGGTAATCGATGTCGAACACGACTTTGCGCCCGGCGGCGCGCGCGATTCCCATCGCCTTCCGCTGCGCGGCGGCGGTGTTCGCGCGCGCAAAATGAGTGCCGCTGACCAGCACTGCTTTTGCGCTTTCGATATAGGAAGGATCGATGTCGCTCTCGTCGAGCGCGCCGTCGGCGCAATTCTCGCGATAGAAAAGGAGCGGGAAGGATTTTTCGTCGCGGATGCCGAGCAGCACGAGCGCCGTGAGGCGGACGGGGTCCGTCCGGACGCCCGTGACATCGACGCCCTCGCGCGCGCATTGCTCGCGGATGAACCGGCCCATGTGCTCGTCGCCGACGCGGGTGATCAGGCCGCTCTTCAGACCGAGCCGCGCCGTGCCGATGGCGATATTGGTCGGGCAGCCGCCGACGGCCTTGGAGAAGCTCGCCATGTCCTCCAGACGGCCGCCCACCTGCGCGCCATAGAGGTCGACCGACGAGCGGCCGATGGTGATGACGTCCAGGCGGGGATCAAGCGCCACGGTTCGCTCTCAAGGTTCGAGCGGCGGGTCGCCAGTTCCAACGACCATCTGGTCGAAATCGATGTTCGAGCCGGTCATGAGCCCCGACTCGTCCGAGCAGAGATAGGCGCAGGCGCGCGCCACTTCCTTGGGGTCAAGGAGACGGCCAAATGGCCTGCTCTTGACGGCCTCCTCGAGCCAGCCGTCTTCCGCGCCGTGATATTTCTTCTGGATGGTGTCCTCGCCCGGAGTCGACATCCAGCCAATGTTGAGCCCGTTGACGCGGATGCGGAATTTGAGCAGCGAATGGGCGACGTTGCGGGTGAGCGTGGCGAGCGCGCCTTTAGAGGCGCAATAGGCGGTGATGAACGGCTGGCCGCCGTGAGCCGACATCGACTGGATGTTGACGATCGAGCCTGCGATCTTCTCCCGGCGCATGATGCGCACCGTCTCCTGGATGAGGAAGAACGGCGCGCGCACGTTGACATCGAAGATCTCGTTGTAGCGCTCCTCGGTGGTGTCGAAAATATTGCCGCGATCGGTCAATGCAGCCGCGTTGACCAGCGCATCGACGCGGCTGAAGCGTTCGTCCGCCTTCGCGACCACCTTGCGGCAGTCGGCGACCTTCGCCAGGTCCGCTTGGACGAACACGGTCGGGCATCCGGCGGACGAGATGTCGCTCGCGGCCCGCTGGCCTTTCTTGTCGTTGCGGCCGCAGATGACGAGGCCCGCCGCGCCCCGGTCGGCAAACAAGCGCGCGATGGCCTCGCCCAGACCTTGCGTGCCGCCCGTGACGATGGCGATCTTGCCGTTGAGATTCGCGGGCCCTCGATAGGATGAGCGCTGGGACACGCCGGCCTCAGTCGTGGAGGTGTTGGCCATGGGCGTTTTCTCCCTGAGATGGGCCTTCGGCAGCGAAGGCGAGCGCGCCGTTTCGCGGGCGGACAAATGAAACAAAAATTCTATTCCCAAGTCAATATGGAATGTATATTCCTTTTTTGACTGGGCGCGCGCAGGGACGGATCAGCGCCGGCAGAGGAGGGACGCATGCGATTCGGGATTATCGGCGCAGGTCGGATCGGCAAAATCCACGGCGGCAATGTCGCGGCCCGCCCCGACAGCGAGGTGGCCTTCATCGCCGACGCGGACCCGGCCACGGGCGCCGCGCTGGCGAAGGCGACGGGCGGCAAAGTCGCCGAAGTCGACGCGATCCTCGCGTCGAAAGACGTCGACGCGGTCGCCATCTGCTCCCCCACCGACACCCATGCCGATCTCATCGAGCGCGCTGCGCGCGCCAAGAAGGCGATTTTTTGCGAGAAGCCGATCGACCTAGATGTCGACCGTGTTCGCGCCTGTCTTGAAGTCGTCAAGCAAACGGGCGCGACCCTCATGGTTGGCTTCAATCGCCGCTTCGATCCCAATTTCTCCGCGTTGCGCAAGCGCGTCGCCGAGGGCGCGATCGGCGCGCTCGAAATTGTCTCGGTTACCTCGCGCGACCCCGGCCCGCCCCCGATCTCCTATATCATCCGGTCCGGCGGCCTGTTCCGCGACATGATGATCCACGACTTCGACTTGGCGCGGTTCATTCTCGGCGAGGAGCCGGTGGCGGTGAGCGCGATGGGGTCGGCGCTGGTCGACAAGGCGATTGGCGACGCCGGCGATATCGACACTGCGGTTGTCATCACGGAGACCGCGTCCGGCAAAGTGGCGCAGATCTCGAATTCGCGGCGTGCCGCTTACGGCTATGATCAGCGGGTCGAGGCGCATGGGGTGAAAGGCATGGTCCATGCCGCGAATGTGCGCGAGACGACGATCGAGTTCGCCGGCGCGCACGGCTTCACCAGCGACAAGGCGCTCAACTTCTTCCTCGAGCGCTATGAGGCGGCCTATCGCAACGAGCTCGATGCGTTCATCAATGCTGTGAAATCTGGAAACAAGCCTCATCCCGACGGCGAAGACGGCCTCAAGGCGCTCTTGCTCGCCGACGCTGCCTATCGGTCCTGGAAAACCAAGCAACGCGTCGTGGTCGGTTGACGGTGTGCGCGGCTGCGCCCGCTTGCGCCTCGAGCGGCATGGCCCTATAGGCGGCGGCGTTAGTGGGAAGACGGTATGGCGCAGCCCCAGAAACGACGACGTCCGGCTGAACACTGGGCGCCGATCGAAGCGCCGGTCTCCAAGCAGCCGACATTCGTCGATCGCCTGATCGACGCCATTGCGCGTCACCGCTCCGCGCTTCGACGGCTGGGCCTTGCGGCTAGCGTGCTCATCGTTGCCGGCGCGCTCGCGATTTTTGTGCGCACGCTCGCCCACATTGATCCAGGCAAGTTCAAGGCGGCGATCGCCGGGACGGGCGGCGATCAGTTCATGCTCTCTTTCGCCTTCACCGCGCTGAGCTACCTCGCACTCACCGGCTACGACGGCCTGGCGCTTCGGCACCTCGGCATCAAGGCTCCCTACCGGCTGACGGCGGTGGCGTCTTTCACGAGCTACGCGTTTTCGTTCACGCTCGGGTTTCCCTTGGTGACCGGGGCCGCGGTACGGTATTGGGTTTATGGGCCGGCAGGCCTTTCCGCCGGAAAGATCGCTGGCCTCACGGCCGTGGCCGGGATCACATTCTGGCTCGGCATGGGGCTCGTGGTCGGCGCCGGGTTCCTGTCGGCCTCCGATCCGATCGCTGACATCGATCATTTCCACCCGCTGGCCAATCGTCTGATCGGCTTGGCTGTGATCGGCGCGGTGATCGCCTATCTCGCATGGATCAGCCGCATGCGCTGGCGGGACGCGACGGTTCTCGGCGTGAGGCTCCCGGGCCCTGGGCTGACGCTCGGGCAAATGGCGCTCGGCGTGATCGACATCTGCTCGGCGGCGGCGGCCCTTTATGTCCTTCTGCCCCGTGATAAAAGCCTCGGCTTCCCCGCTTTCGCGACGCTTTACTCGTTCGCCTCCATGTTCGGCATCGCCAGTCACGCGCCCGGCGGCCTCGGGGTGTTCGAGGCGACGATCCTCCAGGGCGTCGGCGGTTCCCAGGACGCCGTGCTGGCCTCGCTCCTCATCTTCCGTGGCGTCTACTACCTCGTCCCTTTCATCGCCGCGATGGCGATGCTGGGCGGGGTCGAGGCGGTGCGCCGCTGGCGTTCGCTGCGCGAAGCGATGGCGGCCCGGTCGGACGATTAGCGGCTTAAGCGGATGAGCCTGCACGACGCGCAAAAACTCGCCGACCTCGTGGGTTCGCCATTCGCGGCGCAGCTCATCGGCGCCATGCCGGAGCCTGCGGTGATCGTGAGTTCGGACGAGCGCGCCGCGGCGGCCAACCAGCCGGCGCTCAATCTCTTGCCTGGGCTTCGAATCGGCGATCCCTTCGTGCTCGGCCTGCGCGCCCCGGACGTCATCGACGCGCGCCGCCGGGTGATGGCGAGCGGCGAAGCGGAGACGGTGCAGTGGAGCGAGCGCGTGCCGGTCGAACGGCTGTTCGACGTCACTGTCGCCCCGCTCGCGACGGCCGAGGGGACAGTCGTGGCGACGCTCCTCACCCTGCGCGATCAGACCGAAGCGCGGCGGGTCGAGCGGCTGCGCGTCGATTTCATCGCCAACGCCAGCCATGAGCTGCGCACGCCGCTCGCTTCGCTTGTCGGCTTCATCGAGACCTTGCAGGGATCGGCGCACGATGATCCCAAGGCGCGCGACCGGTTCCTGGCCATCATGCGCGAACAGGGCAGGCGCATGGCCCGCCTGATCGAAGACCTGCTGTCGCTCTCGCGCATCGAGCAGAAGCAGCACCTGCGGCCCGAGAACGTCGTGGACCTCGCATCGACGACCCGGAGCGTCGTCGATGCGTTGACGCCGATGGCCAGGGATCTCGGCCTCGAGATCCATCTCACCGCCGAGCAGCCGGTGCTGGTCGCCGGCGACCGCGACGAACTCTTGCGCGTGGCCGAGAACCTGATCGAGAATGCGATCAAATATGGCGTCCGAATGGATACGGAGGCCCCCGGCCTAGTGGACGTCGCGGTCTCGACGACGGAGAAGGAGGGCGCCTTGACCGTGCGCGACTACGGGCATGGCATCGCGCCCGAGCACTTGCCGCGGCTGACCGAGCGGTTCTACCGCGTCGATCCGACCCAGAGCCGGGCCAAGAACGGCACCGGGCTCGGCCTCGCCATCGTCAAGCACATCCTCACGCGCCACCGGGGCAGGCTGACCATCACCAGCCGGGTCAACCAGGGGTCCTCGTTCGTCGCCACCGTGCCCTTGCATCCGACAGCGAAGCTCTGAGGGCGGTCAGGGGTTTGGCTTTAAGCCAAATAAACGCAAGCAAATCCAAATAAATCCAAGGAAATCCAAGAAAAATTGCTTGGATTTCCTTGGATTCATTTGGCCGAATTGGGACTTTTCAAAGGGTTACAACGAATCCAAATAAGAAAATCTTTTCCCCTGTCGCCCTGTGGCTCGAATATTACAAATGGCATTGCTCTCTCTGCCTGCGTGCCAGCCGCCGGACCGCGCGAGCGAGGTTCCTCTATCTCCCCACAGAAAGATACATACTACAGATTCTGTTTTTCTGTAAACAAATGCGTAAAAATTTTGAGCGGGTGTCGGACATTTCCCGCATCCGGTGGAATGGCCGCTTTGCGCGCACAAATAGCGGTCGTTCGCCGGCTAGCGGGGAACGGGTCAAATCGACCCGAAGCGGCGACCGGCATGGTGCAGAAATCAAGCAGACAGTGCGAAAACTCCCGCGCACATCAAGCGACGGGCGCCGCCCTTGCAACCGGGGCGAACCTGGCGCCATTTAGCGAGTATGAGCGCTCTACCAAATTCGCCCCGCAATCGGCTTTTGCTCGCTTTGCCTTCCTCCAATCTCAAGCAGCTTATGCCAGAGCTTGAATGCATCGACTGCCAACGCGGGGAAGTCCTAATGGACGCTGATAGTTCACTCGACCATGTATTCTTCCCCGACAGCGGTGTTGTGTCGGTTGTGGCGGTTTACTCGGACGGCAGCGTCATTGAGATGGCGACGATCGGTAGGGAGGGTTGCACGGATGTGCAAGCCGTCTTCGGCGCCAAGCGTTCCTCGGTCCGGCTTCTCGTCCAGATTCCGGGGAGCGCAGCAAAGATGTCGCGTGCGGCGTTCACCCGGGCGATGGGGTCGATGCCATCATTCCGAACTCTCATGTACGCGTACGTCCAAGCCTTTCTCGAACAGGTCCTTGTGTCAGTGGCGTGCAACGGTGCGCACAGCCTCAAGGAGCGGCTGGCACGTTGGCTGCTCATGATGCGTGACCGCGGTGACGATGACACTCTGGAGATTACTCAGAACCTGCTCGCTGAAATGCTCGGGGTCCAGAGGCCAACCATCACGAATGCTTTCCGTGAGTTGGAACGCGCCGGTTTGATTGCGCGCGGCCGAAGGCAAGTCACGATCCTTGATCGGAAGGGCCTCATGGCGGCATCTTGTGAATGTTATCAGTTGGTCCGGGCACGCCTCGCTTTTCACCTTCCCAAAACATACACGCAGAAAAGCGAGGCTCGCGCGCAGACTCGGTAATGTACATTACCGACAAACCCTCTTGTACGAGCTAGCATCGAGATCGGCGGGAGGCCAACGCAAGCTCTCTCGTTGGATAGCATTCTCGCTGTCGAGGATGAGGCCTGTCAGCAGAGGGTGTGTGCGAGCCGCTGCCATGCACGACGTCAACCACTGGATCTCGTGGAGACGATACGCGAAGGCATCATCTCTGTGCTTTAGCCCGATCCGTCCATTCGCTTTGCGAGCCGCTCGTTCTACGGCACCCAGGTATGCGGCAAAATCCTCAGGGTGTTTGATGCTCGCGCCCAGAGACCCTCGCCTTCGTTGGGTTATGGGAACGCTGGCGAGAAATGAGTTGGCGCGAACAATACGCGTCAAGTGTCGCCAATGCACAGAGCGACTATAAAAGATCTTTTATCATGGGCCTGTGTATTGGGCCCGTGTATATGATTCAGGAAGCGAGTTTGTTGAGCGTTGAGCCCATGGGAACCGGTAGGGAGCTACTTTTCCTGCGGAAACGGATTGGCAACAAGGCGGGCCGGACAATCGGAGCAAGCGCTGATATGCCGGAAAGAGCAGACAAGTCCGCTCAGCAGAAGGACGCGGAATCCAAAGTCGAGAGCTTTCAAGCAAACCTTGGTCCGTTTGTCGTCGCCACCGAGACGACTCGAATGGCGATGGTGTTTACCGACGCAACAGAGCGCGGTAACCCGATAATTTTCGCTAATGACAGCTTTCTCTCCCTTACAGGGTACGCGCGGGAAGAGGTGCTCGGCCAAGAGCTCAATTTCATGTTGGCGCATGCGGCCGATGCTGAGACATTGGCGAATGTCAAAGCCGAGTTTGAGCGCACATCGGATATCGTTTCGGAGATTCTCTATCGCCGCAAGGATGGTACCGAATTCTGGGTCGCACTTTTCATCAGCCCGGTCCGAGACGAGAGGGGTCATGTTGTTCAGTATTTCGCCTCGTTAGTTGATCTCACCAAACATAAGGAGGAGGAGGTTCGGGCTAAAATTCTCATCGATGAGTTGAATCATCGGGTGAAGAATACTCTTTCGATGGTTCAGTCGATTGTCCGGCAGGCCCTTCGTTTTCATACTGATCCTGGGGAGATCCGGGACGCAATCGAGTCGCGGCTGCTTGCTCTGTCGCGGTCGCACGACCTGTTGACCAGGGAAAACTGGAAAAGTGCGGGGCTGCGGGACGTGATTAAAGACGCGCTAGAGCCGTTTGACGTCGCGGGTGGTCGGGCGGACCGTATTGTGATCGTGGGCGACGATATCCGTTTGTCGCCGCAAACGGCTTTGGTCCTTGGCATTGGGTTCAACGAACTTGCGACCAATGCGGTCAAATATGGCGCGCTCTCAAATCAGGCGGGATCCGTCCTGGTCGATTGGAAGATCGAGCAGTCGCCGGAGCGCGGTAGACTAATACTGAATTGGCGGGAGAGGGACGGACCGCCCGTCACGCGACCTTCGCGCATAGGGTTTGGTTCCCGCATGATCGAGCGAGGTTTGGCCCACGAACTAGAAGGAAGGGTGGAGATCGACTACCGGCCGAACGGTGTGGTCTGCACGATAAATATTCCGGTACCGCAGAACGCCATCGATGGATAAATTGCTCTCTGGCCGTCGCATTCTCGTCGTTGAGGACGAAATGTTGAATGTTGCGATGCTTGAAGACATCCTGACCGAGGCCGGATGCGAGTCCGTGGCTACTGCCGCCACAATCGACCAAGCCATTGCCCTGATTGATGAGCGGGTATTTGACGCCGCAGTGTTGGATATCAAACTAAAGGGCAAACATGGGTATGCCGTGGCCGACGCACTAGCCGCCCGCGGAGTGCCATTCGTCTTCGTCACCGGCAATAGCGTTCGCGATATCGAGTACGGATATCGAGACCGACCCGTACTTAGAAAGCCGTTCAAAGAGGAGAAGCTCATCGACGCGCTCACCGGCCTTTTGCCTCCGGGATAGACTGGCGACAATCAATGAGACGGGGGGAACAGACTGGAAACCCCATGGCCGGCGCTCGGCTCCGCAAGAGTCAGCGAGAAACCTCTTGGCTTCGGGCTATCTCCACGGCCTGGGGAAACACGCTTCCACGCGCTCCTGCTCCGGTTTCCTGCCGCTTGAGGGCGATCTGCCCATCCAGACGATGTAATTCGGCAAGCCAGAACCCTTCCCCGGATTTCTAACGTCACCGCGCCACACCTCGACTTTACCGACTCCGCCCGTCCCGGATCTAAGAACAGATGTCTGCCTTTTCGGTAACCCTCCGGGGAGGGCCGCGGTTACGCGGCGGCGCGCGAGCGGCGGTCGGACATCCAGTTCCAAGGTAGGAGTTTGCCGAGCCGGGTCTGCGGCGTGTCGGCGATCTTGGAAAGAGTGTCGGCGAGCCAAGCCTGCGGATCGATGTCGTTGAGCCTTGCGGTCTGAATCAGCGTGTACATGATCGCGGCGCGCTCAGCCCCGCGCTCTGAGCCGGCGAAGAGCCATGATTTTCGGCCCAAGGCCAGGCCGCGCAGCGCTCGTTCCGCCGCATTGTTCGTCAAGCAGATGCGTCCGTCTTCGAGGAACCGCACGAAGGGCGGCCAGCGCGTGAGCATGTAATCGATGGCCTTGGCGACGGCATTGTGCCGGGAGAGCTTGGCGCGTTCAGAGCGCGTCCACTCTTCGAGCGCGGCGACGAGCGCCGCGCTCCTTGAGCGGCGCGCAGCGAGCCGCGCCTCGGCCGTGACGCCGTTGATCTCGCGCTCGATCTCGAAGATGGCGTCGATGCGTTTGACCGCCTCCAGCGCGATCGGCGAGATCGGCGCGGCGTTCTTACCCCGCCTCGCGTTGGCGGCGATGTCGGCGAGTTCGAAGAACTTGCGTCTGGCGTGGCTCCAACATAGCGCTTCGACGATCGGGCCCGGTTTCCGATCGGGCGGATAAAGTCTGGCGTAGCCGCTGAAAGCGTCGGCCTGGAGGACGCCGCTCCAGTTCGTCAGATGACACTCAGGATGCTCGCCGCGGCGATCGCGCGAGGCGTAGAACAACGCCGCCGGCGGGTCCTTGCCGCCGAACGGCCTGTCGTCGCGGACGTAAGTCCAGACGCGGCCAGTTTCGGTCTTGCCTTTCGCCAGGATCGGAATGGTGGTGTCATCGCCGTGTAGGCGCTCAGCCGACAGAACGTGGCGTTCGATCAACCTGTGCAGGGGCCGCAAGGCGGCGGCGCAGGCGCCGACCTGGTCAGCGAGCGTCGATAGGCTAAGATCCACGCCTTCTCGGGCGTAGCGCTCGCTCTGGCGATTGAGCGGCTGATGTTGACCAAACTTCTCGAACAGGATCATCGCCAGCAGATTGGGGCCAGCGAACCCTCGCGGCGTCACATGGAAGGGCGCCGGCGGCTGGGTGATGGTCTCGCATTCGCGGCATGAGAAGCGCTCGCGCACGGTCTGGATCACCTTCCATTGACGCGGGACAACCTCGAGCGTCTCCGTGATGTCCTCGCCGAGCTTCGACAGCTTGGCCGAGCCGCAGCAAGGCAGCTCTGCGGCGCTGGGATCACCACGCGCGCACGCGGCAGATGATCCGGGAACGGTTTTCGCGCCGGCCGCTTGCGCGCGAAGGATCTGAGCGTGGTGGAGGGCTTCGTATGTTCGGCGGCGAGTTCATCTTCCGCCGCGTTGGCCTCTGCCTCCTCGAGCTGAAGCTCCAATTGGTCGAGTAGCCGCGCCGTGCGCTCGGAGCGAGGTCCGTAAATCGTGCGCCGCAGCTTTTCGATCTCAAGATTGAGATGCGCGATCAGCGCGCGACCCTGCGCCAGTTCAGCGACGGCCGCGACGGCGCACGCCTTCTCCACCGCAGCTTCGGTCCGCGCCGCAATCAGCGCCGCTTTTAACGCGTCGATGTCGTCCGGAAGCGAGGAAAGATCGGCGTCCACGAATCACATGGAATCACAAAATCGGCCGTTTGAGGCGCCCCTTTTTGCGTTTCTTCAGCCGATTTTTCTCCTATCCGACCGCCGTCGGACGCCATGTCTCTTGCGGCATGCGCCAATCGATGCCCGACAGCAGATAGGAAAGCTGGGCCGTCGAGATCGTCACCGTTCCGTCAGCCAACGATGGCCATAGGAATCGCCCGCGCTCCAATCGCTTTGAGAACAGGCATAAGCCCTGGCCGTCGCTCCAAAGACACTTGATCAGAGACTCGCGGCGGCCGCGAAAAACGAAGAGATGGCCGGAATGCGGATCGCGCCTCAATGTTTCTTGGACGATCAGCGCCAGACCGTCGAATCCTTTGCGCATATCGGTGTGGCCGGTCACTAGCCACACGCGCGCCCCACTCGGGATCGGAATCATCGCCGCCCGAGCGCCTTGACGATCCGGGCCAGCGCCGTCGCGTCGACGTCCGCCCCGACAAGGATCCGCTCGCCCCCGACAAGCATGATCTCCATCCGACCTATCGAGGCCGGAGCTGTGGCGGTCGCAGTCGGCGTAGCCTCCACGACCCTCACCGGCACAATGTTCACTGTCTTGCCGACGTCATTGACGGCCCGTTCTCGCCGTCGCCAGGTGAACAGAATATTGGCGTTCAGGCCATAACCGCGCGCCACCTCCGCAACGGATGCGCCGGGCGCAAAGCTCTCCGCGATGATCCGTTGCTTCTGATCAGCCGACCACGTCCGTCGCCGGCGCTCGCCGCCATTCGCGCCTTGCACCCCGGTGTCAGACATCTGCGATAGTGTCCATTATCGATTAGTGGACACGATCGACGCGTCCACATCGTCGCACTATCGCCGCTCGCCCCGCTTTCGCTAGGCGGCCCTCGCCGAAGGAGTACCCTTTTCGCCACTCGCCATGATCTTCAAACCGCCGTCCGGCAAAAGGAGGAGACGACATACTCGCCTCCTCCTGTCGTCACTATTTGCGAGAATGTTCGTGGGCGGTTGCCCTGTGCTTGTGTCCCAGTTCGCTATGTTCGTGAGCTGCTTTGAGGCACCGCTAAGCGATCTTCTCAGGGGCCGGGCGCACCATGTGGCGGTTGAACTAAAGGCCATGGCCGTGCTTGCGGCTCGGCGGCTGCCATGTCATTCGCCCAAAATTCGTGGTGCAGGAAGGGAACGGATGCTCCGTATGGCTTGGGCAGCGGCGACGCTCATTCTTGCGGCGCTATCTTTCGGCGCAGGTCGGATGACGCTGGGCGCTCGGATCGTGCCGGAAATCGTCGCGACGCTGCCCAATGACGAATCCCAATTCTCTCGCGAATTCGACGCCCGAGTTCGTGAGCGCTTCCCAGTTGGAACCAGCCAAGACAAGCTCATCCGCTACCTCGTCAGGGCGAATTTGTCCCTGACTGGCCTCAAGACGGCACCAACGCGGGCATGTTCATCTTCAACGGCTTGATATGCGACAGGATCGCTCGTGTGCTGTGGCGAGCAGACGCGACAGGGATCCTCACCAGTGTGAGTGGGGCTTATGAGGACCATTGCTTGTGATCTGAACGGCTCAGATCGGACGGGCGAGCCAATCCGGAGATCACTACGAAAGACTAGTCTTGCGGGATGCCGCGCCCTCGCCTGATGGCCCGTCGGCCGGAGAAATAACCGCGCGCCACCGCTCAGCGCAGCAGCGTCCGGCGAGCCCGGTCGCGGTCGCGGCGCCGTTCCTGGGCCGGCTGGTAGGCCAATCCCCCATGGTAGGCGCAATAGGGCCCGGACGCCGTGGGCGAACCGCAATAGCGGAATTCTGCGGTCGCCGGGTCGCCGAGCGGCCAGCGGCACATCGATTCCTTGAGTTCGACGATCGTCACCCTGAGCGACATCGGCACGACGACGCTCTCGAACTCCTCTTGGCGCTCAAGCTCCGTCAGCTCCTGGGGAGCGAAGGCAAGCGCCGTCGCGCCGCGCATGATCCGAGGGGCCGAGGAACCAAGGCGCGGCCCCGCGACGCGATGCGCTGGCGGAGGCGCCATGCGCCGGGGACGCGGAACCGTCGCGCTCGGCGCCTTGGCCCGTCCCGCCAGCCCAAGCCGATGCACCTTTCCGATCACGGCGTTGCGGGTCACTCCATTGCCGAGCAAACCCGCGATCTGGCTCGCGCTTTTGCCGTCAATCCAATGCTGCTTGAGCTGCTCGACTATCTCGTCCGTCCAAGCCATTGTCGCCTCGTTCGTCATTCCTTGCCCAAAGGCGGCCGCGTATTCAGAATCCCACCCCGTCGCCTGGCGCGGACCCGCCCAAGCGCAACGCTGATCAGCACTCGCTCTGAAACCCGCCCCACGACATCTCGTGGGCCTAAGTGACAAAACTACACTACTCGTTGAATCACGCGCAAGAGTCCTTGACCATCGCAGGGCCTGCTTTTCCCCAACTCTTAACGACCGGCTTCCCGGTCTGCGGCCCAATCCTCCGAAGCCTTGAGTTGAATCAGCGCGTTGGCGTTCCTTTGGTCCACTAGGCGCAATGTCCGGTCTTGGCTGTTTGAGGCACCCTGCCGTCGGAATGCGCCGCACGGCCGCCTGGAGATTATGCCGGCGCTTCTGCTAAAGCTGGCGAGCCTCGCCCGCGACGGATGCGTGTATGAAAGATCCTTACGAAACCCTCGGCGTCGCCAAGACGGCTTCGGCCGACGAGATCCGCGCCGCGTATCGAAAGCTGGCCAAGAAGCTGCACCCGGATCTCAATCCGGGCGATAAGCAGGCCGAGGAGCGGTTCAAGGAGGTCGCCGCCGCCAACGATCTGCTTTCAGACCCGGAGAAGCGGCGGCGCTTCGACGCCGGCGAGATCGACGCATCGGGAGCGGAGACGGCGCCGCCGAACGCCCGCTATTATCGCGATTATGCCGCCGAGGGCGGCCATCCTTACGAGGGTCAGGGGGCTTACGGGGACTTCGCGCAGGGCGACGACCTATTCGCGGAGCTCTTGCGCCGCAGCGCCGAGCAGGCGCGGCGCCGGCCGGGCGCGGACCTGCATTACGAGCTCCCCGTCGATTTCCTCGATGCGGTGAACGGCGCGAGCAAGACCATCACCCTGCCCCAAGGAGGGACGTTGAACGTAGCGATTCCCGCAGGCGTCGAAGACGGGCAGATTTTGCGACTCCGCGGCAAGGGCGCGCCGAGCCCGGGCGAGGGGCCGCCGGGCGATGCGCTGGTGCAGATCGTGGTCAGGCCGCACCGCCATTTCAGCCGCGAAGGCGACGACATCCTGCTCGATCTGCCGATCACGGTGAAGGAGGCGGCGTTGGGGGCGGAAGTCAGAACGCCGACCACTACGGGTAGTGTTATGCTCAAAATCCCGAAGCGATCGAACACCGGCGATGTGCTGCGCCTACGGGGCAAGGGAGTGAAGAGGCGCTCTCGGGCGGGCGACGAACTGGTCAAGCTCAAAGTGATGATGCCGACGGAGGCCGAGCCCGAGCTCGACGCTTTCCTGGCCGATTGGAAGCCGTCGGCGGGCTACGATCCGCGCAAGGAGATGTGAAATGATCACCGAGCGGGAATTCCTGGAGCGCGCCCGGCTCGACCGGCGGACGCTCACGGTCTGGATCGAGGAGGAATGGCTGATTCCCGCTCGCGCCGCCGACGAGCTTGCCTTCACTGACATGGATCTGGCGCGCGCCAACCTGATCCACGACCTCAAAGACAGGATGGGCGTAAACGACGAGGGGCTCGGGGTGGTGCTGCACCTCTTGGATCAGATGCATGCGCTGCGACGGGCGCTCGCGGCAGCGCTCGAGTCCGCACGTGATCGACGGCCGTCACCGGAGCAATAGCCAAGGCTTGGCGAGCAGCGCGCCCGTGTTCAGATTTGTGGCCCCATTAGCCAATTGAAGTGTTCGGCGTTGAAAATGTGATTGTGCAGGTTGGCGATCCACTGGCGGCCAGAGGCCGTCAGGCTAAGATACTTCATTCCCTCCTCGAGATGCCCTGAGACTGTGTTCCAATAGAATCCAGGAAACTTCTCGACGAGATCGGCAGGTGAAGCGTAGCCAAGCTGCCGGTTGCTGCCGAGCTCCTCGAATTCGTAGAAAAGCGCATTCGCTTTTCTCGGATATAAAGGATCGCCGAGCTGCCCGATCAGATCGGCGGCTTGAACCAGTCTGGGCTCGAGGCCGGGTTGATCCGATTCCAAACTCGGGCTTGGCGGGAAACGCGTGAGTTCGATCGCGGCGGCGACCCGGGCGGGGTCGATCGTGGTTGACTTCCCGAGCCGCTCGTAAACGAATAGCTTCGATCGATCAACGTGATAGGCGGCAAGCGAGGCGTCGGAGGCGCCGCGCGGCAGCGTAACCGTCCGGCCGTTCTTGTCGATGACGAACTCACTCTTGGTGTCGCCACTGAGGATGCCGCGAACGAAGCCGATGTCGTGCAAGAGACAGGCGACGATGAGGTGAACGTAATCCTCTGGCTGGACCGTGTGCGCGAGCGTGCGTCCTCGCAGGATGTCGCGGCCAACCATGGACACGAGCATGGTGTGTTCGTACGTGTGGTAGAGCGCGTCGCTCCTGGCAATGCATTCAATCGTCGTCCGGGCCAGCGCGCCCAGGCGCTCGGCTTCGTCGTTTTGACTCGAGCCAAACAGTTCGCGGAAGTCCTTGGCGAGATATTTGCCAAGCTTCTTCGCGGCCACCGCCGCAATCATATCCATTTCGTTGGCTCCCAAAGAGGCGGCCAGCCATGGGTATCGTCCTGACGTTCGTGGCCAGTCGGTAGATTAGTGCGGGGGCGACAACTCCGCTAGTGTGGCCAACGATGCTGGCCCGCTAACAAATATGGGGAGTGATTAACGCTCGATGAATGCCGCTGGGGCGGCCCAGCCGCGCTTTCGTTGCAGACATGTCCGCTCTCGCCGACTATCACGGAACGCAAATGCGACCGCTTTGGCGACATTCGACTTGTCATAATTTGGCGACCATCGTCTTTGCGACATGGTCAGGGGAGGTCGGTTTGTCCTGATCAGCCACGAACCGCCAGCGGATCGGTGAGGCCTACGAGATCGAAGCTCAGCGCGCGCAGGCGTTTGCGGGCGCCTTCATCATAGGCCTGCGGGTTGGCGCGCGATTCCTGCATGCCGCTGAAATAGAGTCCGCTTCTGCGCGCAAGCGCCGGCTCATCGATGAGCTGCAGAATCGCCGCGCCGCCTTGCTCCACTGTGCTGATCGGCTGGACGCCGCTCAAGCGAACCATTGTCGTGTCCATGTAGGTCGCGGGATGCAGGCAATTGACCGCGATGTTGTGTCCCGCGAGCTCCTTGGCGAGATCGAAGGTGAACATGATCTGCGCAAGCTTGCTCTGGCAATAGGCGCGCACGCCGCTATAGCCGCGAGCGAGCATCACGTCGGAAAAGTCGATTGGCTGTTGTCCCGCTGAAGAGACGTTGACGACGCGCGCTGATTGGCGCTCCTCGAGCATCGGCAATAGCAGACGCGTCAGCAAGAAGCCCGCGAGATAATTGACCGCAAAGCGCAATTCGAAGCCGTCAGCGCTGAGCTCGCGTTTTGACCCGCTCGTGCCGATCCCGGCGTTGTTGACGAGCGCATCGAGACCGGCGCCATCGCGCCGCACCGCGTCTGCAAGCAAACGAACCTCGGCAAGCGACGAGAGATCAGCGGCGAGGAATCGCGCCTCGCCCCCTCCCTTCGTGATCCGCTCAACCACCGCCTCGCCGCGGGCGCGATCGCGGCCGTGGACGAAGACGCGCCAGCCCGCCGCGGCGAGGCGCTCAGCGACATAGCGCCCGACTCCGTCGGTCGAGCCGGTGATGAGAACGGTCTTCTTCGTCATGATCCTTTGTTCCGCAATCGGGCGCGAGGTCGCAAGGGCGGCGCCGCAACCCTCTTATCGCTTAGGAAGGCGGATCTGAGCGACCCATCGCCCGAGCGAACGTCGTCGAGTTGCGCTCAGCCGCCTCCGAACAGCGGTGTGTCGCTATCCTGCGGCTGGATTGTTCTTATTCGGTCGCGCTGCCGTTCCCGAGTGATCGCCGCGGCGCCGCGCCGCTAATCGAGATAAGTGACGACGCCGGTTTCAAGGTCGTAGATCGCCGCCACGATCTTCACCTTTCCCGCGCCGACCAGATCCGACACGATTTTGCTTACGGTCGGGATGTTCGCCGCGGTCCGCTTCGCGCTCTCCTTCGCGGCGTTGTCGACGAAGTCGCCGAGACTCGTTTCGCACCGCGAGCGCCGCCGGCACGATCGGCTCGATCATCCGGCCGATCACGCCGGGATAGGTCGCGTTCTTGGTCACAATGTCGCAGGCGGCCTTCACCGCGCCGCAGGCGGTATGAGCGAGGACGACTACGAGCGGAGAGCCGAGTACGGCGGCGCCATATTCGATTGTGCCGAGGGTCGCCGCGTCAACGAGATTGCCGGCGTCGCGAGCGACGAACAGTTCGCCGACGCCGTGATCGCCAAAAATGAGCTCGGGAGGCACCCGGCTGTCAGCGCAAGCGATGATCGTAGCCCAGGGCGCCTGGTGCGTGGCGACAGCGGTCCGGCTTTCCGCGAGATGGGTCGTGCAAAGCTCCGGACTGCTCACATAGCGCTGATTGCCCGATTTCAGAGCAGCGAGCGATTCGTCTGCGGAGAGCGCCGTCGGCGCGCCTTCCGCCGCGCGCGCGGCAGGCGAAGCGCTTGCCGCCGCGAGCGCGATAGCCGCGGCTCCGCCAAACTTCATCAAATCCCGCCGGCCAATCGGGCTTCCGCAATTGATGCACATCTTGAGCCTCCCTGACGTCCAGGCGCTTTCACGAGCCGTCTTGAATATGCGGGTCGTTCGTTCGAATGACGTTGCGAGCTCTAAGCGCGGAACAAGCGTTCGCGCCGGAGCCGCTATTGGACCAGTTTGGCTCTCAGGCGGCCCTATTCCTGCTCGGTAATCGAGCCCGCCGCCTTCAGCCTGTCTAGCTTGACGATCTCATCTGCAGCGCTGAAGCCGACGATGTGTCGCAATTCCTCCCGCGCCTCATTGGCTTGCGCCCGATTTCGTTCCGCCATGCCCCGACCTTGCGTGAGAAGATAGGCGAATACGCCGATGTAGGAGAACAGGACGAACGCTATGACACAGACCACCTTGGCTAAACCCGACACGTCATGCCGGCGGAACAGATCGCCCGATACAACGATGAGCAGCCAGAACCACAATATGAACATGAATATGGTGAAGGCGTCGGCAATGAAATTGCCGAACGTAAATCCGCCGTCAAACAGCATTGTTGTTAGTCCCATCCCAACCGAGTAGCCGCCATTGTAGATCAATGCGGGGGCAATGCACAGCAGCCGATGGTTCGGTCAGAGCGACCAGCAAGGAGTGGGTTGGCAACTGCACCGAGGGGGCCAAGCAAAGCAGTTTTCAACCGGCGTGCGGAACGGGCCTCATCCGCCGCGCGTGATCTCTACCTTGTCGGGATAAAACGCGAGGTGAGACCCGATCTCGCCGACCTCCGCTTTGGGCAATTCGTAGGTCCAGACGGCGTTATCGTCACGAGCCTTGCCGTCCGTGATCGAGTAATAATTCGCCTCGCCTTTGTAAGGGCAAGTCGTGACGCGGGCGGTGCGCTCAAGCGCGCTCATGTCCATGTCGTCGCGCGGCACATAGACGACTGGCGGATAGTTCGCCTCGCGCAGCTCCAGCGCCGTTTTGCTGTCTCCGATCGTGCGCCCATGCCAGATCACCCGCACCCTCTCATGAACCGGCTCGATCGTGATGGGGTGGTCCTTGGTTCCTGCTTAAGTCATCAGGGCCTCCTCGAAGGCTTCAAGTCATGCAACCTCGTACATAAGCAGGAGCATGCGGCCTTCGCTAGGCGTGGCCGGCCACGGCCTTGCTGGTATATGGCTGCTCAAGCTTGGCGATGGTGCGCGCGTCGAGCTTGAGCTCGGTCGCAGCGACGGCGTCCGCGAGGTGATGAGGCTTCGAGGCGCCGATGATCGGCGAGGTGATAAAGGGCTTCGACAGCACCCAGGCGAGCGCAACCACCGCGGGCTTGGTGCTCAGCTTTTCCGCTGTCTCGACCACGCGCTTGCGGATGGACTCATCCTGCCGCGAACCCAGCCCCAAGGTCACGCTGAACGGATCGGTGCGGCCGCGCGTGGTCGAAGCGTTGGCGCCGACCCCGGAGCCCGCGAGATAACCGCGCGCCATCGGCGACCAGGGAATGACGGCTATGCCGTCGTTCGCGCATAGCGGCATCATCTCGCGCTCTTCCTCGCGATAGACGAGGTTGTAGTAGTTCTGCATCGATACGAATTGGGCGTGTCCCTTGGCGCGCGCGATGTCGAGCATGCGCGCGAATTGCCAAGCGTACATTGACGAGGCGCCAATATAGAGCGCCTTGCCGGCGCGCACGACGTCGTTCAGCGCTTCCAGCGTCTCTTCGATCGGGGTCAGCGGATCGAAGCGGTGGATCTGGTAGAGATCGACGTAATCGGTGCCGAGGCGCCTCAGCGAAGCGTCGATCGCCTCCATGATATGCTTGCGCGACAATCCCTTGGCGTTGTCGCTCGGCCCCATCGCGCCGTGTACTTTGGTCGCGATCACCACGTCGGGACGCTTCGTGAATTCCTTGAGCGCACGGCCAAGGATTTCCTCGCTCGCGCCTTGCGAATAGACGTCCGCCGTATCGAAGAAATTGATGCCTTTCTCCAGCGCTTCGCGGATGAACGGACGCGACGCCTCTTCCTCCAAGACCCATTCGCGCCATTTGGATGAGCCGTAGGTCATGCAGCCGAGGCAAAGCTTCGACACCTGCAAGCCCGTTTTCCCAAACTTCACGGTTTCCATGTCGCCGGTCCTTTGGTTTCACGTTTGGTTTCCCCCGATGATAGGACCATTGCCGGGCTCGCGGCAAAGAGCGGGCCCAAAGCAGGAGATCAATCAAACGTGAAGTCGAAGCGCGGGTCCTTCCAAAGAAAAACCAGGCGGGGTCTGGGACTTCTGGATCGATCGCGGCGGAACGTTCACCGATGTGATCGGCCGCGATCCGCGCGGGCGGCTCCATCCGATGAAACTTCTGTCCGAGAGCGCGGCTTACACGGACGCCGCGGTTGAGGCGATCCGTCGGCTCTTGGGCCTTGCTTCGGGCGAGCCAATTGCTGCCGGCGCAATTGGCGCCATCAAGATGGGGACGACAGTCGCCACCAATGCGTTGCTCGAACGGCGAGGCGAGCGCACGCTGCTCGTGACCACGAGTGGCTTTCGCGACGCGCTCGAGATCGGCTATCAAGCGCGCCCGCGCATCTTTGCCCGCAACATCATAAAGCCTGAGCAGCTTTATTCAGGCGTCGTCGAGATCGACGAGCGGGTGCTCGCCGACGGTACGGTGGAAGTGGCGCCCGATCCCGAGCGCGTCCGCGCCGCGCTCGTCGACGCGCGAGCCCAAGGCTATGACGCGGTCGCGATCGTGTTCATGCACGCTTATCGCTATCCGGCGCACGAGCGCATCGTCGGCGCAATAGCCCGCGAGCTCGGCTTTGCTCAAGTCTCCGAAAGCCACGTCGCCTCGGCGCTTATCAAGCTCGTTTCGCGCGGCGATACGACCGTGGTCGACGCTTATCTTTCGCCGATCCTTAAGCGCTATGTCGGCCAGGTGTCGCGCGATCTCGACATCGAGCACACCGGCGCGCGCGTCATGTTCATGATGTCGTCGGGCGGCCTCACGTCGGCGGGTTTGTTCGCCGGCAAGGACGCGATCCTCTCAGGCCCCGCCGGGGGCGTGGTCGCGATGGCGCGCACCGGGATCAGCGCGGGGTTCGAGCGCATCATCGGCTTCGACATGGGCGGCACTTCGACCGACGTCGCTCATTTCGATGGGCAATTCGAGCGCGCGTTCGAGACTGAAGTCGCTGGCGTGCGCATGCGCGCGCCGATGATGAAGATCCATACCGTCGCCGCCGGAGGCGGCTCGATCCTCTCGTTCGACGGCGCGCGTTTTCGCGTCGGCCCCGCTTCAGCCGGCGCCGATCCCGGACCGGCCGCTTATCGCCGGGGCGGTCCGCTCACGGTCACCGACGCCAACCTGATGACCGGCAAGCTGATCCCCGATCTGTTCCCGAAAGTATTCGGCCCTCAGAGCGACGAGCCGCTTGACGAGAAAATCGTGCGAGAGCGCTTTCAAGCGCTCGCGCGCGATATCGGCGACGGGCGGAGTGAGGAGGCGGTCGCCGATGGATTTCTCGCCATCGCGGTCGCCAAGATGGCTGAGGCGATCAAGACGATTTCGGTTGCGCGAGGCTACGACGTCACGCGCTATGCGCTCAATTGCTTCGGCGGCGCGGGCGGCCAGCACGCCTGCGACGTCGCCGACGCCCTGGCGATTTCGACCGTCCTCATCCATCCGTTCTCCTCCCTGCTGTCGGCCTATGGCATGGGGCTCGCCGACATTGCAGCTCAGCGCGCGCAAGGGGTGGACGAACCCCTTCGGGTCGACGCGCTTCTTCGTGTCAACGCGGTCGCGGACCAGCTCGCAGACGCCGCGGTCGCCGAGATCGAAGGGCAGGGGGTCGCCGCTGATGCGATCAAGGTTCATCGTCGCGCGCAGCTGCGCTATTCGGGGTCGGACACAACGATCGAGGTTCCGCTCTCGACGCCGGCGGCGATGCGGCGCGCGTTTGAGAGCACGCACAAAAGCCGCTTCGGCTTCGTCGATCGAGACAAGGCGATCGTCATCGAGGCGGTGTCCGTCGAAGCGGTCGGCGGCGCCGCTCGGCTGGCTGAGAGAACCCGCCAGGCCGCCTCGAAAGACCCGCATCCCTCTGCGCCATCGGCCACGCCGGTTCCCGCCCGTGCGACGCAGTTCTTTTCGCATGGGAGCTGGCGAAAGGCGAATGTCTTTCTGCGTGACGCGCTTGCCGTGGGCGCGTCGGTCGACGGGCCGGCGCTTGTCATCGAGCCGCACCAGACGATCGTCGTCGAACAGGGTTGGCGCGCTGAGGTCACGACGAAAAACCATGTGGTGATGACCCGCGTCGAGCCCATGGCCCAACGCGAGGCGATCGGCGCCAAGGCCGACCCGGTCATGCTCGAGATCTTCAACCATCTCTTCATGTCGATCGCCGAGCAGATGGGGGTGACGCTGCAGAACACGGCCTATTCGGTCAACATCAAGGAGCGGCTCGACTTTTCTTGCGCTGTGTTTGACCGTGAGGGTCGCCTCATCGCCAATGCGCCGCACATGCCGGTGCATCTGGGCTCGATGGATCGCTCGGTCGAGTCCATCATCCGCGACAACAAAAGGCGCATCCGGCCTGGCGATGTGTTTGCGCTGAACGCTCCTTACAATGGCGGCACGCACTTGCCCGACATCACCGTCTGCACGCCGGTGTTCGACGAACATGGCGAAGCGATCCTGTTCTGGGTCGCCTCGCGCGGCCATCACGCCGATATTGGCGGGACGGCTCCAGGTTCGATGTCGCCGCTAGCGACATCGATCCATGAAGAGGGCGTCTATATCGACAATTTTCTGCTGGTCGATCGCGGCCGCTTCCGCGAGCGTGAACTCTACGCGCTTCTGAAGAGCGGAGACTATCCGGCGCGCAATCCGCTGCAGAACGTGAACGACCTCAAGGCGCAGATCGCCGCGTGCGAGAAGGGCGTGCGGGAACTCAAGCGCATGGTTGAGATGTTTTCGCTTGAGGTGGTCGAGGCCTATATGGGCCACGTGCAGGACAACGCCGGCGAGAGCGTGCGCCAGGTGCTCGACAAGCTTGCCGATGGCCAGGCGGAGAGCCTCTCCGATCAGGGCGCGGTGATCAAGGTCAGGATCAGCGTCGACAAGGCGAAGCGCGAAGCGACGGTCGATTTTACCGGCACGTCGCCGCAGCAGGCGTCGAACTTCAATGCGCCCGAGCCGGTGACGCGCGCTGCGATCCTCTACGTGTTTCGGGTTATGGTCGACGACGACATCCCAATGAACGCGGGCTGCCTTCGGCCGATCCGCATCATCGTGCCGGAGGGCTCGATGCTGTCGCCCAAATATCCGGCTGCTGTCGTCGCGGGCAATGTCGAGGTGTCGCAGATCGTGACGAACACATTGTTTGCAGCGCTTGGCGCGCTGGGCTCATCGCAGGGCACGATGAACAACTTCACCTTCGGCGACGACACTTATCAATATTACGAGACCATCTGCTCGGGCGCGCCCGCTGGCCCCGGCTTCGACGGCGCGAGTGCGGTTCACGTTCACATGACCAATTCGCGCCTGACCGATCCCGAGGTGCTGGAGAGCCGCTTTCCGGTGGTGCTTGAGGATTTCCACATCCGACGCGGCTCTGGCGGCAAGGGCCGGTGGCGCGCGGGCGACGGGACGCTGAGGCGCGTGCGTTTCTTAAGGCCGATGCAGGCGGCGATCCTCAGCGGTTTTCGTAGCACGGCCAACCCTGGAATGATGGGTGGCGAGCCCGGTGAACTTGGCCGCAACTCGGTGCGCCGCAATGATGGCCGCGTCGAGATCCTGCCAGGCTGCGCCGAGACCAAGGTGGAGGCGGGCGAGGCGGTCGAGATCGTGACGCCGACCGGAGGAGGGTGGGGCAGGGCGTAATTCCCTCTCCTTTGTGGGAGAGGGGTCAGGGGCGAGGGTGGCCGCGCCGTCGCCGGGCCGAGCTTCATCCCCCGCCGGAGGCTTCGGAAACTTCCGGCGGAACGTGGCCGTGCGAGAGGACGAGCGACGTTCCCTACAGTCGCCAGACGACGCGCTCGACGCGCGTTGTCCCGTGCGCCTTGATCTCGTAGTCGACGTCGAGCGCCGTTTTGTCAGTGGGATCGAAGGACCACTTTGCACTCACCTCGATCGTCTTGCTCGGATCGACGACCGCGCCCCCATTGTCGGCGGCGGTCGTGATGGACGTCTTGTTGAGGCTGACAAGTTGGCCCGCATGGAACGCGAAGAAGTCCACGCCTGCAGAACTGTAACCCTGAAACATCCCGCCGCTCTCGATCGCCATGCCGTCGTCGTCGCCGATCTCGATCGCGGAGATCTCTTCGACGGCGCCGAACGTTCCGGGCGTAGCGAATTTGTGAAATGCACGGACTGGTTTGAGGCCGCCGTCGACCCGCCGGAGCACAATGGCCGAGAGTGGCGGTCCGCAGCCATGGCACGCGTCGCCGGGCTCACCGGCCTGGACGATGAGCACGTCCGCAGTCGCGTAACGCAGAAGTTTGAGCGGATAAACGCAGTCATCGGCCGTCCCTCTGAACGTTGCTTTGCCGAACGTCGCCGCGACCGCCGCGGCCAGCGGCGGCTCGGCTTCGACCGGCTTTTTCGCGGCGGCGCAAAGCGCGGAGGGCTGGCCGGCGGAGACGGAAAACGAGCCAGGCATTAGAGCAGCCAGCACGAACAGGATTCTCATGCCGCCGTGGCTCATATGATTACGGGCGTCGCCGCCGCGGCGCATCCTTTATCCGATCCCCTCATCAGTCACCTCCGGCGCCACCTTCTCCCCGAGGGAGAAGGGACGCGGCGTCCTCACTTCCCCTTTTTCTCCCACGTCACATCATAGCTCAGCGTGAATGCGAAAAGCTGCGCATTGTTGCCTGGCGCGTCGGCGACCGACCATGTCCCCTTGCCGGTGATGTCCTGGTATTTGCCCGTCCCGCCCAACAGCGCGATGTCGCCGCCTTCCGGACCTTCGTAGGTCATGAAAATCTTGCCGCCGTCGGCGTCGGTGTGAATGCATGTGCCGGTGAACGCATAGCCTGCGGGGCGCGCCTTCAATTCCTCCATGCAGCGGATCGCGAGATTGTCGAGAAGCTTCGACCCATCGCGGGTCTTCACGATGCCGGTGCATTCCGCGGAGGAGTTGGAGCCCACGGGACCCATGTCGACCATCACGGCCGAGCGGCAGACCGAGTAGGCCGCGAGCCTTGCCGCGCCGCTTGCTGGAAACGGATCGGCGGCGAACGCCGGCGCTCGCGATGCGGTCGCCGCGGCAAAAATCAACAATGCGCTTAACGTTCGCCAGATCGCCTCCTCGCCGATATTTCACACGCGCTATAGCACGGCGCAATCGTCAAGAGCGGCTCCATGTTTGCAAGAGCTGCGCGCCGTGGAGGAGGAAGACGCCCTCGCCAATCAGCTCTTGTTGACTCTCATCGCCGCCTCGCCAACACTTCGTGGCAGTGACACGCGCCAAACGCGTGTTTTGCTAGTCGTCCAAATACAATTGGGGAGGAAAACATGAGGGACCATCCGGTTTTCCGCTGTGCGTCCGCCATCGCAAAGTTCGATTGGCGCACGACATGTTTTGCGTCGGCGCTCACTGCCGTTGTGGGATTCTCTCCCGCCTCGCAGGCGGCGGACAGCGGCAATTGGATCGGCTCCTGGACGTCGAGTCCACAGCCGGCATGGGGCCCGGACTTTCCTGTGCCGCTCGGCATACCCGCCAATCTTTGGAAGCAGACCATCCGTCAGACCGCGCGTCTCAGCATTGGCGGCAGCCGCGTGCGGATCGTGCTGTCGAACGAATATGGAAAGGCGCCGCTGACGATTGGCGCGGCGAATATCGCGTTGGCTGGAGAGGGAGGCAAGATCAAGGAGGGGTCTGCTCACGCGCTGACTTTCGGCGGAAATCCGACTATCGTCATTCCTCCCGGCGCGCCGGCGATCAGCGACCCTGTCGACATGAGTGTCGATCCGCTCGCTCTCGTCTCGGTCAACCTCTACCTGCCGGAGGTTACGCCCTTAACCACCATCCATTGGGATGGGCATCAGACCGCCTATGTGGGCGCCGGAGATCAGGTCGCCGACGTCGACTTCAAGGCCGATTCGAAACTGACCCAACGCGCGTTCCTGACCGAAATCCTGGTTGACGCGCCGGCTGGCGCGCGCACCGTCGTGGCGTTCGGCGATTCGATCACCGACGGCGACGGCTCCACCGTTGACGGCAATGACCGGTGGCCCGACCGCCTGGCCGAGCGGCTCGTGAAGGTTGGCGGACCGCCTGTCGCGGTCCTCAATGAGGGAATATCGGGCGCCAAAGTTTTGTCCGACCGGATGGGCGTCAATGCGCTCGCGCGCTTCGACGCCGACGTGTTGAGCCAGCCGAAGGCGGACACGGTCATTCTGATGATGGGCATCAATGATGTTGGGTGGCCCGGCAGCGGCTTGGCTGCGCATGATCCCGAACCCACTGCGGAAGCGATCATTGAGGGCTACAAGCAATTGATCGCACGCGCGCATGCGCACGGGATGCGGATCATCGGCGCCACGCTTACGCCCTTCGGAGATTCGTTCGCAGGCACTCCGTTCGAAGGCTACTACACGCCGGAGAAAGAGAAGATCCGTGTGGCGCTCAATGATTTCATTCGCAGCGGCGCCTTCGACGGCGTTATCGACTTCGACAAGATCATCGTCGATCCCCAGAAACCGGGCTACTCCCTGCCGAAGTATGATAAGGGGGATCATCTCCATCCAAACGCCGCCGGCTACCAGGCGATGGGCGGCGCGATTGATCTGAACACGATGACAACCCAGTGAGCCTTGGGCTCGGAAGCCCCGGCGCATGGGCAGCGCCGGCAGCCTCTCGCACTCGTCTTCCTTCCGCTTCTCCTGCCTCGAGCAACGCCGCCGTCGCCGCTGGCCGACGCTCCCCATACTGTTTGCCGACGCGAACTCTCGCGATAGGCTGACGCCGACGGAGACCGCTTGCAGCATGATCGAGAACTTGGAAAAGCGGTCCGCCGCGGAAGTCGGGCGTCTCATCCGGTTAGGCAGGCTCGATCCGGTCGAGGTGGCGGAATTCTTTTTGGGTCGCATCGAGCGCGATCGCGAGAATCCGTCGTTCATTCTCGTAACGCGCGAACGGGCTCTCAAGGAAGCACAGGCAAGCCGCATGCGTCATCGCGAGGGACGGGCGGCGGGCCCGCTCGATGGCGTTCCCATCGCCTGGAAGGACCTTGTCGACATGGCGGGCGAGCGCACCACCGCAGGATCCGCGCTCTACGCCGAGTCGCCGCCGAAAGAGAACGACGCGCCGATCGTCGCGAACCTGGCCGCGGCCGGAATGGTGGCCCTGGGTAAGACCAATCTCTCGGAATTCGCCTTCTCGGCGCTCGGGCTCAATCCGCATTTCGGGACGCCGAGGAATCCTCGCGATCCGGCGACGCCTCGGGTCGCCGGCGGATCCTCGTCGGGCGCCGCGGTCGCGGTCGCTGGCGGCCTTTCGCCTTGCGCGATAGGCAGCGACACCGGCGGTTCGATCCGCGCGCCGGCCAGCTTCTGCGGCATCGTCGGGTTTAAGACCAGCGAAGGTCGGATCGATAAGCACGGCGTATTTCCGCTTTCGCGCACGCTCGACACGATCGGCCCGATGGCGCGCACGGTCGAGGATTGCGTGCTGATCGACATGGCGTTGCGCGGCCAGTCGAGCACTTCCGTACGTCCGATCAATCTTGGCGGCGTCGAATTCGTCGTGCCCGACAAGAGCGGGATCGATGACGCGCAGCCCGCGGTTGCGGCCAATCTCGAGACCACGATGAAGCGGCTTGCGGCCGCGGGCGCCAAAGTCAAGTCGAGGCCGGTCCGCACGATTGGCGCGATGCGTACGCTCTCCGCGCAATTCGGCTCGTTCGTCGCCATCGAGGCTTATGCGGAACACCACGCCATCTTTGATTCCCCGGACGCCCAACGCATGGATCGACGCGTGGTGAAACGAGCCCGGGGGGGACGGGTCAGCGCGCAGGACGCAATGAATTTTCGCCGCTGCCGCGAGACACTCATCGCAGCGTTGACTGACGAACTGAAGGGAGCGGCGCTGGTGTTGCCCGCGACGCCGATGACGGCCCCGGCTATCGATCCCCTCGAGCGCGACGACGAATTGTTCCGCGTCACCAATCTGCGCGCCATTCACTATACGTTTCTCGGCAACCTGTTCCGGATGTGCGGCCTCGCGCTGCCCTCCGGAGAGGACGCCAAGGGCCTGCCCACCGGCGTCCAGTTCCTTGCGCCGGGCGGCGATGACGAGCGTCTTTTGTCGATCGGGCTCAGCATCGAGAAAGCGCTCGCGAGCTGACGAGAGCGTCACTTGCCCTTGTACGATAGGCGCCACATCGAGCCGCTGCCGTCGTCGCTGACGAGCAGCGAACCATCATGCGCCACAGCGACGCCGACCGGGCGACCCCACACGCTCTTGTCGTCGCCGACGAAGCCGACAAGAAAATCCTCGTACACGCCCGTCGGCTTGCCCTCTTTTTCATCACGAGGCGAACGACTTTGTAGCCCGTGCGCTTCGAGCAATTCCACGATCCGTGCAGAGTGACGAACGCGTCGCCCTTGTATTCAGAAGGAAACTGATCCGCCGTATAGAAGGCGAGACCGAGCGGCGCCGAATGCGCCTGAATGAGAACGTCGGGCGTAGTGACGCTTTTCGCCAGATCGGGCCGCTCGCCCTTATGGCGAGGGTCCTGATGATCGCCGAGATAGTACCAGGGCCAGCCATAGAACGCGCCCTCCGCGACATGCGTCGCATAGTCGGGCGGCAGGTCGTCGCCAAGTCCGTCGCGCTCGTTGACGGCGCACCAGAGCGCGCCGGTTCCGGGCTGAACCGCAAGCCCCGAGCAATTGCGAATGCCGGTCGCGTAGACCCGCTCATGTCCGCCGTCGGGATCGAAGGCGAGCACGTCGGCGCGGTCCTTCTCGTCGCCGAAGGAGGCGCCGACTGGCGCTCCCGCGATGCTGGCTTGGTCCGGCGTCGGCACGCCCTCGTCAACATTGCTGCCGGAGCCGACCGAAACGAACAATGTCTTGTCGTTGGGCGAGAAGGCGAGGTCGCGGGTCCAGTGCCCGCCGCCGCTTGGCAGGCTCGCGATCTTCTCGGGCGCGCCGCCCGCTTTCATCTCTCCGCTGCGATAGGGAAAGCGGACGACGGAGTCCGGCGTCGCGACATAGACAAACTTCGGATCCGCTCCTGAAGGATAGAAGGCGATGCCGTATGGCCGCTGCAAGCCCTCGGCGAAGATCTCGCCTTGCGCGGGCTTAGCGCCGGCCTCGCCTGGGCGAAAGACGCGCACCCGCCCGGCGCCGGTTTCGGCAACGAAAATATCGCCATTGGGCGCGATGCGAATGACGCGCGGCATGTTGAGCCCGCTGGCGAAAAGATCGACCGCGAAGCCCGGCGGCGCCTTGGGAACGTCGTCCTCCGTCCGCGCTTTGCGCTCTGACATGTTCGCCGTCGAGCGCGTCGCATAAGGCGCCGGCAGGTCGGCCGGCGTGATCAGGCGGCGCACGCCTGGCGCGTCCGTCCGCCAGTCGCCGAACGCGGCTGGGCCGGTGCGGACCGCCACGTCGGCAAGCGCCGGCGCCGCGGTGAGAAGGCACATGAGAACGAGAGATCCGAGCCGCATTCATCCCACCTTGGTGACAATAAACCCTCCAGGCGCACTCTCGTTCCTGCCTCAGCGCGTTCTCTTCCGTCCAATCACATAGAGTTCATGTTTGCGGCCGCCTCTTCGCGGAGGATGCGGCTCAATGCCGCGTCTCCCGCCCCATCAGATAGAATTCATCGTTCGGCCTGATCGAGAACGCGTTGGCGAGCCTGTTCGACATCGCGAACATGAGCCGACGATGGCCGCAATATCCCACGCGTCATCGTCAGAAAAGCCGTGGCGCTTCAGCTCCTCGTAGTCCTTATCCTCAATCGCGTGCGAGCGTTCCGCGACTTTGACGGCGAAGTCGAGCATCGCTCTCTCCCTCGGCGCGAGGTCGGCCTTGCGATAATTGACGGCGACCTGATCGGCGATGAGCGGGTTCTTCGCGCGGATGCGCAGGATCGCCCCATGGGCGACGACGCAATAAGTGCAGTTGTTAACGCCCGAGGTCGCGACCACGATCATTTCGCGCTCGGCCTTGCTCAGGCCGCCCGGCTTTTCCATCAGCGCGTCATGATAGGCGAAGAAGGCGCGAAACTCGTCCGGCCTCCGCGCAAGCGCAAGAAAGACATTAGGAACGAAGCCCGATTTTTCCATGACCGCGGCGATCCGCTCGCGAATGTCGTCGGGAAGATCGCGAAGCTCGGGCGGAGGAAATCGGCTGATCGGCGGCTTGGTCACGAGATGCCTCACTCTTTCGCCCCATGCTAACATCACGACTCGCGTGCTGCGAAGCATGCGAGTCGAGGGCCCTCATGCAGTTTGGCGCTTATACATTCGTCGAGACTCGGCGCGACCCGCTGACCGGTGAGCCGGTCGATGTCGACAAGGCCTTCGCTGACGTCATCGAGCAGATCGAACTCGCCGATCGCGTCGGCCTCGATGTGTTCGGGCTTGGCGAACATCATCGGCCGGATTACGCGGTCTCGGCGCCGGCGGTGGCTTTGGCCGCGGCTGCCGCGCGCACCAAGCGCATTCGCTTGACGAGCGCGGTCACGGTGCTGTCGTCGGACGACCCGGTGCGCGTCTATCAGCAATTCGCCACCCTCGATCTCATCTCGGACGGACGCGCCGAGATCATGGCGGGGCGCGGCTCGTTCATCGAATCCTTTCCGCTGTTCGGCTACGACCTCAACGACTATGACGAACTGTTCGCCGAGAAGCTCGATCTCCTGCTTGCAATCCGCGCCGGGCCCGAGGTCACGTGGAAAGGCCGGCATCGGGCGCCGATAAACGGTCAGGGCGTCTATCCGCGCGCGCTGCAACAGCCGTTGCCGGTGTGGATCGCCTCCGGCGGCACGCCGCAATCCGTCGCACGCGCCGGCGCGCTCGGCTTGCCACTGGCGATTGCGATCATCGGCGGGCCGCCGTTCCGGTTTGGACCGCTGGCGGAGCTCTATCGCGAGGCGGGCCGTCGCGCGGGCGTCGCGCCGGACAGGCTCAAGGTCGGGAATCAATGGCCATGGCTTCCTCGCCGACACCACCAAAGCCGCGGTCGACGCATTCTTCGGTCCTTACGCCGAGGTGATGAGCCGCATCGCCGCGAGCGCGGCTGGCCGGCCTTGTCGCGCGCGCAATTCGATCAGGACCGCGGCCCGCGCGGACACTTGATCGTCGGAACACCCGACGAGGCCGTCGCCGAAATCCTCGCCCAGCACGAGGTCTTCCGCCACGACCGCTATCTCATGCAGATGAAGGTCGGCGCCCAGCCACAAACGGCGATCCTGCGCTCGATCGAGCTTCTCGGCACCGTCGTCGCGCCCAAGGTGCGGGCGGAACTGGCGAAGCGTAAGGTCCCGGCGTGAAGGGCGCGGCGGCCGCGCTCGGATCGACTTTCTCAAGGCGACGCGAAGCGACCCGAAAGGCGTGCTCCGAGCCCGTCGATCCCGGCGAGCGCCCGAGCCGGCCGCTTCGCGCCAGGCGCTTCCGCGCGCTTCACAGTTTTTGCCACGATCCGCTCTTGGCGGAGCGAAACAGGGCGTCGATGACGCGCATGTTGGTGATCGCGTCCTCGATTCCGAACTCAAGCGGCGATCCGTCCAAGATCGCGCGGGAGAACGCGTCGCCCTGCAGCGTGTACTGGTCGCAGACCGGGAACGCCTCGATCCGCCGCCCGCCGCCGAAGAGATCGGCGCCGCTGTCGATGGCGATTTCGGTCGGGCGATCGGGCGGGGCGTTGAACGGGATCATGACCTCGATCCGCCCCTGGTCGCCCATGATCGTCACGCGCTGATGCGCCGACGATTGGGTGCCGACGGTGAAGGTCAGATGGCGTCCGCCGGGGAACTCGAGGAGCGCGCTCGTGAGGCGATCGGTCTTGAACTTAGGGTCCCAGTCGATCGTCGCCACGACCCGGCTCGGCTCGGCGCCGAATATGAAGCGCGCGGTGAGAATGGCGTAGCAGCCGATGTCGTAAAGCCCGCCGCCGCCCGGCGGGCGATTGCGCACGTTGTCTGGATCAATGCAGCCGGTAGGAGAAGAAGGTTTGGATCGCCTGCGCTTCTCCGATCGACCCGTTACGCGCAAGCTCGCGCGCGCGGCGCCACTGGGGGTGGAAGCGCACCATGAAGGCTTCGGCGACCAGTTTGCCGGATCGGTTGCGCGCGTCGATCAGCGGACGCGCCTCTTCCGCGTTGAGCGCGATCGGCTTTTCGCACAAAACGTGCTTGCCGGCTGCGAGCGCGCGAAGCGTCCAGGGCACATGCCCCTCGTTGGGCAGCGGATTGTAGATCGCCTCGATCTCGGAATCGGCCAGCAGGTCCTCATAGGAACCGTAGGCGCGCTGGATGCCGAGCTTATCCGCGGCCGCCCGCGCCTTGCCCATCTCGCGCGAGGCGATCGCGGTGATTTCCGAGACCTCGGCCCGCTGCATCGCCGGGATCACCTTTTCGACGGCGATCTTGGCGACGCCAATCACGCCCCACCTGACCTTGCGCAACCGCTTCCCCTCCTGTTGAGATCGTCGCCCGGCTGCGAGCGGCGGAAATCCTTACGCTTTCTTTGGTCCCGGCACGCGCCCTTCGGCCGTACGGGCGAGCATCCAGCCCGGATATTCGGGCTTGAGCGTGCTCGCTTCGTCGAGCTTCGTGATCTCTTCCGGCGTGAGCGTGAGTTCGGTTGCAGCGAGATTGTCGTCCAGCTGCTCGACGGTCTTGGCGCCGATGATCACGCTCATCACGCCCTTGCGTTGCAAAAGCCAGGCGAGCGCGACACGGGCGACGCTCGTGCTGTGGGCCTTGGCGACCGGCTCCATGGCGTCGATGATGTCGTAGGCGCGTTCCTTGTCGATGGGCGGGAAATCAAACACCGTGCGGCGCGAATCGTTGACACCGCGCTTGTCGCGCGTGTATTTGCCAGAAAGGAATCCGCCCGCAAGCGGGCTCCACACCATGACGCCGAGGCCCTGGTCCTCGACCACCGGCACGATCTCGCGTTCGAGTTCGCGCCCCGCGATCGAGTAGTAGGCCTGAACGGTCTCAAAGCGAGCGTAGCCGCGCTTATCCGAAATGCCGAGCGCCTTCATGATCTGCCAGGCAGCATAGTTCGAGCAGCCAATCGTCCGCACGAAGCCGCGGCTCACGCAATCGTCCAGCGCCCGCAGCGTCTGTTCGAGCGGCGTGACGGGGTCGAAGCTGTGGACCTGATAGAGATCGATGTGATCGAGGCTAAGTCGTTTCAGGCTGGCCGCGATCTGATCCATGATGTGGCCGCGCGAAAGGCCCACGGAATTCGGACCCTGCCCCATCCGGCCGCGCACCTTCGTCGCGATGATGACGTCCTCGCGCTTGACGCCGAGGTCGCGCAAAGCCTGGCCGACCTGAACTTCGGACTGGCCTTCGGAATAGACGTTGGCCGTGTCGATGAAATTGACCCCGGCTTCGAGCGCGCGGCCGACGAGCTTGGTGGAGGCGGCCTGATCGAGCGTCCCAATATTGCGCCACATTCCGCCGGCGCTGCCGCCGTGAAATGTCATCGCGCCAAGACAGATTTCCGAGACATATTGACCCGTGCGGCCAAGCGGTCGATAGCGCATGAAACGACTGTCCTTATGTGGGAGCGCCGCGCCGGGTCGCGCGGCCTGAAGAATGCCGTATTCAACCGCGCCCGGCCCGATTAGGCAAATCGCTGTTTCGTGACTGGCGTCGTGAGATGAGCTGCGCCCGTTCCGCGACGAAACTGGCGTCAGGCGGCCTCTGCTTCGACAGGCGGGGCCAAGGCGCCGGTCATCATCGCAACCGCATCCGACATCGTCACCTGTTTCGGGTCCACGACGGTCAAGCGGCGGCCCAGGCGGTGGATGTGAATGCGGTCGGCGACTTCGAACACGTGGGGCATGTTGTGGGAGATCAGAATGATCGGCAGCCCGCGCTTCTTCACGTCAAGAATGAGTTCGAGCACGCGACGCGATTCCTTGACGCCGAGCGCGGCTGTCGGCTCGTCCATGATCACGACGCGCTTGGCGAAAGCCGCGGCGCGCGCCACCGCCACGCCCTGGCGCTGGCCGCCAGACAAGGTTTCAACGGGTTGATGGATGTTCTGGATCGTCATCAGGCCAAGCTCGTTGAGCTTCTCCCGCGCGAATTTCGCCATGCGGGCGCGATCGGTCGCTCGGAACCATTGGCCCATGACGCCTGGCGCCCGAGGCTCTCGGCCGAGGAACATGTTGTCGGCGATCGACAAAGCCGGCGAGAGAGCCAACGTCTGATACACGGTCTCGATGCCCGCTTCGCGCGCCGCGATCGGCGAGGTGAAGTGAACGACTTCTCCGCCAAGGCGAATCTCGCCCGAGTCGGGAATGACGGCGCCGCAGAGGGCCTTGATCAGGGTCGACTTGCCCGCGCCGTTGTCCCCAATGACAGCAAGGATCTCGCCGGGAAAAAGCTCGAAGTCGGCGTGGTCGAGCGCGGTGACCCGTCCATAGCGCTTGACCAGGGAGCGAGCCAGGAGGACCGGTTCGACGCTCATTTCGACACTCTCCGGATCCACTGGTCAAGCGCGACCGCGACGATGATCAGGACGCCGATGGCGAACTCCTGCCAAAGCACGTCAAGTCCAGCGAGGGAAACCGCGGAGCGGAAGACGCCGACGATCAGCGCGCCGACGAGCGTCCCGATGATCGACCCTCTACCGCCGAACAGCGACGTGCCGCCGATCACCACCGCGGTGATGCTGTCGAGATTGGCGTTCTCGCCCGCGGTTGGGCTGATGGCGCCGACGCGGCCGATCAGCGCCCAGCCGGCGATCCCGGCGATGAGGCCTGCGAGCACGTAGACGCTGAGCAGAATGCGATCCGTATTGATGCCGGCGAGCCGCGCGGCCTCCGGGTCGTCGCCCGTGGCGTGGATATGGCGGCCGAAGGCGGTGCGGTTGAGGATGTACCAGACGACCGCAGCGACCGCGAGCATGAGGAACGTGCCCCACATGATCCGGGCGCCACCAATCGCAATCTGATTGCCCATGACCTGCAGGAACCAAGCCTTGTCCTGGATATCCTGCATCCCGATGGTTTCGCTCTGCGAATAGTAGGTGTTGAGCGCTCCGATGATGCTGAGCGTGCCGAGCGTGACGATGAACGGCGGCATCTTGAGCCGCGTTATCAGCGTTCCGTTCAGATAGCCGAAGGCGGCGCCGACCAAGATGCCGATAGGAAAGGCGATGAGCGTCGGAACGCCGCCGTAGACCGCCAAACGCCCCATGACGACCGAGGAAATGACCATAATGACGCCGATCGAGAGATCGATGCCCGCAGTAAGGATCACGAGCGTCTGGCCGACGCCGACAATGCCGATGACCATCACCTGCGTGAGTATGGTCGAGAGATTGCTGGCGGCGGTGAACCGTGAAGGATTGACGATAATCCCCAACAGCACGCCGAGCAGAAGCACGACGAACGGCACAACAGTCGGATACGCGTGGAGGAAACGCTGCGTCCGCTGGAGGAGGGTGAGACGTTCCTCCTCGAAGGAGGCCACGTTCGACGCCGCGGCGGTTAGAACCCTCTCGAACTCCTGGGGCGCGGGACGGCCAGTCGCTTCGCTCATCGCTTCCTCGTTCGTCTCCGGTCGTCCTCGTCTTTTTTGAATCCGCCGCAGGTATGACGGCAGCGGATCCCTTTTATTTCAGCGGATTAAGCTCCGAACGTGGGGGGAAATCAACCCCAGCAGATCTTCATGGCTTCGTCGGAGGTGATCGAGGGAACGCCCGGAACCGGCTTGTCGGTGACAAGCTTCTCACCGGTGTCCTTGCTCTCGGGTTTCTTGCCGGTCTTGATGTATTCGGCGATCGCCTCGACGCCGTCAGAGGCCATGAGCAGCGGATATTGCTGAGAGGTGGCGCCGATGATGCCTTCCTTGACCCATTTCACGCCCTGGCAGCCTCCGTCGACCGCCACGATCGTCAGACCCTTCTCCTTGCCGGCGGCCTTGAGGGCCGCATAGCCGCCATAAGCGGCCGGCTCGTTGATCGCGTAAACGAGATCGATGTGGTCGGCCTTCTGAAGGATGTTCTCCATCGCCTGACGGCCGCCTTCGGTCGCGCCCTTGGTCACGTCCGAGCCGACGATCTGCGGGCTATCGCTTTGGGCATAATGCTTCGGATCCTTAACCGGGATGCCGAAGCCGGTGAGGAACCCATTGTGACGCAGATAGTCGACGGTCGGCTCGTTGGGGGCGAGGTCGAGAGTGGCGATCTTGGCGGCAGCGGCCTTATCGCCGAGCGTGCCCTTGGCCCACTCCCCGATCAGCTGACCGGCCTTGAAATTGTCGGTCGCGAAATTGGCGTCGGCCGCCGTGATCGGGTCGAGCGGAGTGTCGAGCGTGATGACGAGGACGCCGGCGTCGCGCGCCTTCTTGACCGTTGGCACGATCGCCGTCGAATCGCTTGGCACGAGCAGGATGCCCTTGGCGCCAGCGGCGATGAGCTGCTCGATCGCTCTCACTTCGCCATCGTTGTCGCCGTCGAATTTGCCGGCATAGGCCTGAGGCGTCAGGCCAAGCTCCTTGGCCTTCGCCTCGAACCCTTCCTTCATCTTGACGAAGAAGGGATTGGTGTTGGTTTTCGTGACGAGCCCGACAATATCGCCGGCGTGAGCTGGCGCCGCCACGAGGGCGAGAGACAGGGCCGTAGTCGCGATCGACGTGAACAATCCAGAAATCTTGGACACTGGTTTCCTCCCGATAAGTCGATACGGCGACATCGATCGTCACAGCCACAGGCGGGCTGGACGTAACGTCTTTGCCTTCCCGTGACCGTTTGCCGCCGGCTCATTTCTTAGGGCAGACTTTTCGCTAAGAGTCAAGGATAACTACATCCGCTTGAATTATCCTTGACAGGCGCCACGTTCGGCACGATCATGCGGTCGAGATCGTCTACGACTAGGCATAAGCGTAGGATGAAGGAGGCGCATGGCGACCCGCTCGTATGCGATGAGTGGCCTCGATGGCGACACGGTGGCAGGCTCGCCGCTTGTCGTCATCTCCCTTATGAACGCTGGCGGCGCCAATCAGGCGGGCGTGCGCATTTACAATGAACGTTTGTTGCTCTCGCTCGTGCGCCGTTTTGGTCCGTTATCCAAGATCGAAGTCGCGCGGTCGACTGGACTGTCCGTTCAAGCGACGTCCGCAATTATGAATCGATTGCAAGCGGAGGGACTGTTGAAGCGAGAAGCCCCGCTCCGTGGCCGAGTGGGCCAGCCGACGATCCCGATGTCGATCGATCGCGAAGGCGCCTTTTCGTTCGGACTCAAAATCGGCCGGCGCAGTTGTGATTTGGTGCTGGTCGACTTTGGCGGAGGGATTCGCCAACGGACCTGCAGAGCTTACGCATTTCCCACGCCGATGATGATCCTTGACTTCGTCCGAGAGTCGCTGCCCTTGCTCGCCGCTTCGCTTACGGCGTCGCAGAGACGGCGGATCGCCGGCGTTGGCGTCGCAACCCCCTTCCAATTGTGGAACTGGGAATCCGAAATCGGCGCGCCAGAGGGCGCGATGAATGCCTGGCGGCACTTCGACGCGGAAAGCGAAATCGCGGCCGTGTGCCCCTATCCGACGACGCTTTGCAATGACGCGACTGCCTCCTGCGCGGCTGAGTTTTTCTTCGGCCGCTGCTGGCGCTATCGCGACTTCCTCTACTTCTTCGTCGGCGAATTTCTCGGCGGGGGGTTAGTGCTCGATGGTGCGCTGCGTCCCGGGCGGACGGGCAACGCAGCCGCGCTCGGTTCAATGCCAATTATGGCGAAGGCTAACGGCGGCATCGCTCCGCAGCTCATCGCGTGCGCGTCAATTTATCAGCTGGAGCGGCGGCTCGAAGCAGCTGGCCTCGACTCTTCGTCGATTTACGCGACGCCGGAATCGTGGGGCGAATTGGGCGCTCAGCTCGATACCTGGATTGAAGACGCCGCGTCCGCTCTGGCCTACGCGACAGTCGCGGCGATCTCGGTCATCGACTTTGAGGCGATCGTGATCGACGGCGCGCTGCCAGCAGCGGTGCGTGAGCGCCTCACCGCCCGTGTGGCTCAGATCTTCGCTGGTCTCGACCGGCGCGGTTTGAGCGACGTCGACATTGTCCCGGGCTCAATCGGCGCCGATGCGGGCTCGATCGGAGGGGCGGCGTTGCCCCTGATCAAGCAATTCGCTCGCGATCGAGAAGTTTTGTTCAAGGACGCGATGAGACAGGCGAGCTGAAACAAAAGCGCTCCGCATCGCGAGCTTGGCTCAGAGCGCGTTGGTCGGTAATCTGCAAGCGCGGGAGGCTGGCGAAACCGCCCCAAGCGACCCAACAGAGTCTTCATGGCCACACGCATCGTCAAAGTTGAACCATTCGATCTCGTTGTCTTTGGCGGCACCGGCGATCTGGCTCATCGCAAGCTCTACCCGGCGCTGTTTCATCGCGAGCGAAGCAACCAATTCTCCGAGCCAACTCGAATCATCGGAGCTTCGCGGCGTCAGCTCAGCCGCGACGCGTTCCGCAACTCGGTCAGGGACACGCTGACAAAGTTTCACATCATCGGCGGCGGTGTGGACCGGGTGACGGAGCGATTTCTCTCTCGAACTCGACTACGTTGCTGTCGACGCCATGAAAGATGGCGGATGGACGGACCTGAAGGCGTTGCTTGGCGCCGATGACCGCATCCGCGCGTACTATCTCGCGACCGGTCCTGACCTGTTCGGTCCGCTGGCGAAGCGCCTCGGCGCCGAGGGCCTGGCAACCCCCCGCTCAAGAATTATCGTCGAGAAACCGATCGGCAGAGACGGCGCTAGCGCCGCGGCCATCAACGACGTGATTGGTTCGGTCTTTCTTGAACGAAACATTTTTCGCATCGACCACTATCTTGGCAAGGAATCGGTGCAGAACCTCATGGCGCTGCGTTTCGCCAACATCCTTCTCGAGCCTTTGTGGAACAACGCGCACATTGATCACGTGCAGATTACCGTCGCTGAGACGCTTGGCGTCGAGGGACGAGGCGGCTATTACGAAGAAGCCGGCGCAATGCGTGACATGGTCCAGAACCATATGATGCAGCTCCTCTGCCTTGTTGCGATGGAGCCGCCGAATTCACTCGAGGCCGATTCCCTGCGGGATGAAAAGCTGAAAGTGCTGAAGGCGTTGCAACCGATCGACGAAACCAACACCTCAAATCTCACCGTGCGTGGGCAATATCGCGCCGGCTTTGTCGACGGCGGCCCCGTTCCGGGTTACCTGCAGGACATCGGCAAGGAGGAGAGCGACACGGAAACGTTCGTTGCTCTCAAAGTTGCAATCGCCAATTGGCGGTGGGCCGGGGTTCCCTTCTATCTTCGCACAGGCAAGAGGCTTCCCCAACGCTTTTCGGAAATCGCGGTCGGATTCCGGCGCGTGCCGCACGTCATATTCGCGATGCAACCCGACGGCATACCTGCCAAATCGCCTCGTGATGCGCGTCCAGCCGGACGAAGGGATCAAGCTGTGGATGATGGTGAAGGAGCCAGGGCCAGGCGAGATGCGGCTGCAGCATGTGCCGCTCGACATGAGCTTCGCCAAGGCGTTTGGCATGCCGTCTGCAGACGCCTATGAGCGGCTGCTGATGGACGCCCTCCGCGGCAACGCCGCTCTTTTCATGCGACGCGACGAAGTCGAAGCAGCGTGGAAATTCATCGATCCCATTCGCGACGCCTGGGCGCAATCGGGCGAGCTGCCGCGCCACTATGCCGCCGGCGCCTGGGGGCCCAACGCGTCGGTCGCGTTGATCGAGCGCGACGGGCGAACCTGGAATGAGGAATACGAATGATCGAGACCGGTTTTCGTCGCCGCGAATTCGCCAATGGCGAAGAGTTGGCTCAAGGGTTGGCCGACTGGACGGCGGAGCGTCTACGCGAAGCTATCGCAGCGCGAGGCGTCGCGTTGCTCATCGTCTCCGGCGGCAAGTCACCCGCTCGTTTTTTTGACCGGCTTTCGAATTTGGACCTCGAGTGGTCGCGGGTCGCGATCACGCTCGCCGACGAGCGACGGGTAGCCGACGACAGCCCTCGCTCCAACGCCCGGCTGGTGCGCCAGAGGTTGCTGCAGAATCGCGCACGGGCGGCAAGCTTTACGCCGCTTGCGGACGTTCGTTTGCCCGAGGACCAGGAGATCGTCGCCGCAAGCGCCCGGATCGCCAATTTGCCGACGCCTGCGGACGTCGTGATTTTAGGCATGGGCGATGATGGACACACCGCTTCCTGGTTTCCCGGCGCCGAAGGGCTCGCCGCAGCGATGGACCCCGGGGCTAGGCAACTCGTCGCTCCGATCGTTGCGCCGGATGCGCCAGAACCGCGGCTGACGCTCACGGGACGCGTCATCTTGCGCGCCAAGGCAGTCGCGCTCGAGATCCAGGGGACGAGCAAGCTCGCCACTTTCTCAGCCGCGCTCGAGGCTGGCCCTGAACAGGCTATGCCCATTCGCGCCGTGTTGCGAGGCGCCGCCGATCGCCTCACCGTGTTCATGTCGTCACGGGCGGACGCTTCTCCAGACGCAACGGCCGAAACGCATCCTGCGGCTTGATTGCCGCGATCTACCGGCGCTGCGTGAAGGTGCGCTTGCCGCGGCCCCTGGACTCCGCTCGAACCTGTCAAATCACGCGATTTCCTGCGAAATCTTCCGTGCGCGGTAATATGTGTTCCGACGTGATTTATCGGCTAGTCGCTGTGGAGCTCGCTGACGAGCGCGTTCGTAATTCAGAGCAATCACGAGCGCCATCAGCGAAAAGATCATCATATGATTTTCTTTCTGCGACAGAACGAGTCTGTTCATGGTAAATCCTATGAAACTGCAAGCCAATGCGCCTGCCAACGCGCCAGATTCCGACATGTCAGAGAGATAATTCCGTAGGCCATACCAGACAGGAAGCGCGAGCAGGCCAAGGAAAAATACAAGTCCTAGCACCCCAGTCTCGACGATCAGCGATAGCATATAGCTATCGATCGACGGCATCCCGATGATGAGACCCCCGAGCCCGAAACCATGCCCGGTAATCGGATTTGACTTGATAAACTGCGCTCCGGCCATCCACTGCTCGTATCGCGCATCCGTGCTAACCGCCTGAGCGGCGCCTCCTAGCACCATGTCGTGCACGCGGTGGGAGAACATGAGTGCGGCAATGACACAGCCGAAGCCGATAACGCCGAGGACCGCAGCAATTGCTGGGGCTAGACTTGTCTTACTGCCCGCCGCTTTGCGGATCGAATAGAAAGCGACAAACGTGGCGACAGACGCGATGACGCCGACAAATCCGCCTCGCGACCCCGAGCAGAAAATTCCAACAATTCCGCCGAAGGCAACGACCCCACCGAGGACCCTCTCAAAAAGCTTCTCTCGGTGAAAAAAGAAAAACAGGCCGATCGGGATGACGATGATTTGAAATTCTCCAAAGGAAAGCGGAGTGACAAAGGTCGACGACGCTCTAAATAGGCCATTTCTAAAATCTTGAGGGTTTGGCAGAAGATTTGCGAGCGTCGGGTTATTCTCAATCATCGTCGCCAACATACCTTTTGGAAAGATATCGATGAAGAACCGATGCTTGAGAAAAAACTCAGCAACCCCGGCTGCCGTATTGAATATCGCGCAGAAGCAGGTGATCTTTAACAGAAACACGACCTGGTTCCTATCTCTAGCAATATAGATCATCGCAAAGAAAGGCACGTACCACGATAGGATTGCATCCGCGAGAGCCGAGAATGATTCAGAAGGACTGACCGAGGTGAAAATTGATAACGCTGCTGTAGCAAGGAAGCCGGCCGCGCATATGAAAAGGAGCAACGAGGCGCGAACACGTTCCACGATTTGTCGTCGGGCGTCAGACGACGCTGCAATCGCGACAAGGAACGGCACGATGAGGCAAAATGTCGCGAGGCGGCGGGCTGAAATCCAAGGCAGACCGGAGAACTGGATTGCGTAATAAAAGGGAACGGTAAGATCGGTGACTAGCATGACGAAGAACGCCATGCGAATAAGTCGCGGCGACACCAGGGGCAGATCTGGCATAACCCAGAGCAGCACCAGTCCGGCGGCCGCGACGATTGCAAACGCGCCCATCGGCGGCAGAACGACCGCGGATATGCCAAGAACGAAGCCCAAAGCGATGGACGCAACCGCCCACGCAACGATTGGCGCAAGGTAACGAATGAGGTCGGGCCGCGGCGCGCACCGCGAGTCTCGTTTCTCCGAGGGCGGTGGAGGCGACTCGGGATAGCGGGAAACGATTCCCGATTCGAGTTATCATCTCTGTGCCGAACTCCCGAACAGTCCCGAGGCTGCGTTCGTCGCCTCGTATTGTCCAATTTACGGTCTATATCCGTATCCGCGTCAACCGCCTCTCTCACGCCCGGCGACGAGGTCGAGTCCCGCCGCGTCGCTGTTGGCTCCAGGATTGATCATTTCTAACAATAAAGCATTGAAGCTCGTCGGCGATTTGTTCGGCGTCCCCTGCCCGTGCCTGATTTTTCGCCGCAGGATTGGGGCGAGCCAAAAATGACCAATAATTCAAGCTCAATCTTCGCCTCTAAAGCGAAACGCACTGAAACATTAACGCGGCGGTCGCGTCAACGCGAGAGGCCTTGGCCGATCTTCATGGCCGAACTTGGATGTCCCGGCTTCCTCGGGCGACGCGCCTTGCTTCCCGCAGCCCACACGGGCAGAGCAAAATGGGGCTGCCGGGCTGATCGAGCAACAACTCGATCCGTTCGCAGTCATTGAGTTGACAAAAACGTAAGGTCTAAATGTATTCGAAAACGGTCCGTGCATAAGATTTTTCCTGGAGCGTTGATGCAATGCGCAATTCGAATTGTGATGTCATTTTGGCTGTTTGGAACGGCGAGCGTTACCTTCCAGCGATGCTCGGATTACTTATTGAGCCAGACCACTCGTGACTTCAACGTTCTAGTGCGCGACGATGGCTCGCGCGACGGGTCGCTCGAAATTCTTGAGAAGTACAAACCGAAGTTCGGCGGTCGCTTTAGCGTCATTACGGGCGAGCCTTCAGGCTCTGCCACGTCCAATTTTGCTGTACTCATGCGAGAGACTAAAGCCGATTATGTCCTCTTCGCGGATCAGGACGACGTCTGGAAGCCGGAAAAGGTCGAACCCACCTTGCGATCTTTGAAGGAAGCCGAAGCAAAGTATGGCAAGTCGACGCCAATTTACTTCGCGACCGATATCGCAGTTGTCAATAAAGATCTTGAGGTGATTAGTCCAAGTTATTGGAAATGGAAACGCCTTAACCCAAGCATGATGGGTAAGCTGAGCCAGAGCCTTATATGCGTGCCAATTCAAGGCATGGCCTCCGGAATAAACCGGGCGCTTCTGGATCTGTCTAATCCCGTTGCAGAGAAGGCCATTAGTCACGATTGGTGGGCCCAGCTCATCGCGGCGGCGATGGGCAAGGTCATTTGCGATCCGACAACGACTGCACTCTATCGTGTCCACGGCGGAAACGCCTCCGTTCCGAAACAGGTTGGCGTTCTTCCATATTTAAAACTGGGATTGGACGCCAGCTTCCTACGTCGTGGTCTTGGAAGGCGGATCGAGCAAGCCAACGCTCTTGCCGATGCCCTTGCGGGAAGAATGCCGCCCGACAAACTGAAAGTCATTCGGAGGTTTACGAGATTGCAGTCTCAAGGATTCCTGCAGCGCCGGTGGACGCTCGTCAGCGGCAACTATCTCTATCATGACTTGGTGCGCAGCGTCGCCACATTCGTATTGATGTGAGGATTTCTGTCGGTTGGCGGCGCCGCAGACAGAGCCAGAGGCTTCTCTAGGCGCCGACGAATGCCGAGGCGGATCTGCTGTGACCCCCGACGTTCATTGATTTGGAGCCAGAGTCTGGGGCTGAGATTGGCGCATGGGCGCCGGCGGAGCAACGGGCGATCGGCGTAGCTGCGAAGCCTATCGAGCGTTGCGGTGAAGGTTCGAGCGAAGGCGGCGGGGGTCAAATAGCCGAGCGCGGAATGCGGGGGCTTTTGGTTGTAGCCCATGCTCCAACGCGCCAGGATGTCTCGGGCGTGGCCGAGATCGTAGAAGATCGTCTCATTGAGCAGTTCGGTCTTAGGCAGCAAATGCACCAATTCGCTTCATGGAAGCCTGATGTGGAAGCGCAATATTGCCTTTTTGGCATTGAGAACATATAGTGAACATTGATTCACGAGCCAAGAGCAAATGGCGCAGCATTTCCTCCTATCAGCGGCAGCGCGTACGCTTTCGGTCAGGTCAATTTATGCCGGCGGCGAGCAGAAGGCCTATCGGCGATTTTGCGCCTTGCGCTGGCCTGAGACGAATGGATCGCCGGTCTGCCCAAGATGCGGCTGCCTCGAGGCCTATGATCTGAAGGCGCGCCGTCGGTTCAAATGCGCGGCGTGCCACCATCAGTTCAGCGCCACCTCCGGCACAATCTTCGCCTCGCACAAGCTCTCCTTCGTTGACCTTCTCGGCGCGATCTGTCTGTTCGTAAACGCCTCGAAGGGCTTGTCGGCGGTGCAGTTCAGTCGCGATCTCGATGTCCAGTACAAGACCGCCTTCATCTTGATGCACAAGCTGCGCGAGGCTATGGCGCATGAAACCGCCGAGGCACGGCTTGCTGGCGAGGTTGAGATCGACGGCGCCTATTTTGGTGGTCATGTCCGTCCCACCAACGCCACGAAGGATCGTATCGATCGCCGGCTTTTAAAGAACCGTAGCAGCAAGCGAAGGGTCGTGATTGTGCTGCGTCAGCGCGGCGGCCGCACCCTGACGCGGAGCTTTCTGCGCGAGGCTGAGGGCGTTGAGTTTGCCAATGCGCGGGTGGAACCAGGTTCGATCCTGTCGGCGGACGAAGTGGCCCATTGGGATTTGTTGGCAAGCGGCTTTGAACTCAAGCGGGTCAATCATTCCGAGGCCTATAGCGAGAATGGCGTCCACACCAATCTCGCCGAAAGCTATTTCTCCCGCCTGCGCCGAATGATCCGCGGCCAGCATCACGCGGTGAGCGGCAAATATCTCAGCGCCTATGCCGCTCATGCCGCTTGGCTCGAGGACCACGGCAGGGAGAGCAACGGCATGCTGGCTGATCGGTTGATCCTTGATGCGCTCGCCGCTCCAATCAGCCGGACGTGGTCCGGCTATTGGCAACGACGCGCAGCGTAACGGCGTCGCCGGCCACCCAGTGACAAATCCCTTTGCGCTTCTCGACCATGCGAACCAGCTGGCGTCTGGCCGCATGACGAAGGGACTGGACGACCTTGAAGACGACCGAATTTCTGAGCGTCGTGTCCGTCGCATCCAGCTTGCGCTCGATCATCACCCGCTCGGCTAGTTCCCGTGTGGACATCTCGCCATCGATCTCGAGATGGCGCAGGCAGATATCGGCGATCTCGCCCTTCTTGAAAAAGCCGTGGCTGACCATATACCGCGCCCGTTGATGCTCGGGGTCGGTAAACAGCCGGATCGATGCATTGATATGGGCCAGGTCATGTTTCGCCTGCGCGATCTGCGCCTGATAGGCTGCGATCCGCCCATGGATCTCCCCGCGCTTGTCTTTGAGCGACTGAATTAATCAACGGTTCTGTCATGACTCAAACATCCGGCTTCAGCCGCCCAGGAGCAATCCGAATCTTGGTGCATTTGCTGCCTAAGACCGGAGCAGTTGGTCGCCCATTCTGCCATTGAACGCTTCGCAGATCCCGTTCGGCATCGGCTTGCCCGGCGCGATGAAATGCCAGGCGATCCGGCGCTCCTGCGACCAGGCAAGCCTTGCGTTCGAAGTGAACTCGGTTCCATGGTCGGAGACGATCAAGTCCGGCCTGCCGCGCCTGGCGACGACGGCGTCGAGTTCGCGGGCGACGCGCCGCCCAGAGATCGAGGTGTCCGCGATTACGGCCAGGCATTCCTTGGTGACGTCGTCGATCACATTGAGGATCCGGAAGCCTCGAGCGTCCGAGAGCTGGTCGTGAACGTGGGCGGCCGACCAGCGCGCGTTCGGGCGCACCTCGATTAGGATCGGCGCTCGAGACCCTACGGCGCGGTGGCGTCAGAGACCTACAGCCCACCGAACTTCCCCTTCCAACCACAGAAGGTTGCGCTGTTATCCCATGCTTGCGGCAGACCTCGCCGGTCGAAATGCCCGCCTCCTGCTCGCGCAAAACCCCAATGATCTGCTCTTCCCTAAACCTCGATCGCTTCATCGTCCGGTCCTTCCTTCGGATCGGACTCTAGCTTCACGTCGAGGAAATCTCAGGGGGCACAGCAAGCTCAGCCGCCGTGTCGTCTGGCACCTCGAGGCTGGCCGCGGCCAGGTTCTCGCGCAGATGCTCGAGCGACGAGGTGCCTGGGATAAGCAGGATGTTGGGCGCGCGACGGATGAGCCAGGCCAGCGCAATCTGCATTGGCGTCGCGCCGAGCCGCATTGCTGCGCCGTTGAGCGCCGACGACTGCAGGGGCGTGAAACCACCGAGCGGAAAGAACGGCACATAGGCGACGCCGCCTCGCGCAAGATCGTCGATGAGCGCATCGTCGTCACGATGCGTGACATTATACAGGTTCTGGACGCAGACGATGTCGCAGATCCGGCGCGCCTCCTCGATTTGATTGGAGGTGACGTTGCTGAGCCCAATGTGGCGCACGAGACCCTGACGCTGAAGCTCGGCGAGGACCGTAAGAGGCGCCTCGACGGGCCCTTCGGCGGGTCCATGGGCAGAGCCCATGATCCGCAGATTGACCACCTCCAGCACGTCGAGCCGGAGATTGCGCAGATTGTCATGGACCGCGCGCGTGAGGTCGTCCGGGCTCATGGCCGGGTTCCATGACGCGTCTGGCCCACGCCGGGCGCCGATCTTGGTAACGATCACGAGGTCATCGGGATAGGGGTGCAGCGCCTCGCGGATGAGCTGGTTGGTCACATGAGGACCGTAGTAATCGCTGGTGTCGATGTGATTGACGCCGCTCGCGACCGCTTCGCGCAGCACCGCGATCGCGGCGCCGCGGTCCTTGGGCGGTCCGAACACCCCCGGGCCCGCGAGCTGCATGGCGCCGTAGCCGAGGCGCTTCACAACCCGGTCGCCGACCGGAAACGTTCGCGCGTCGCTGATGTCGTTCATGGACTTAATCTTCCCTTGCGCCAGCTAATGAATATAGGACGCGCCGACGGAGGCGACAGGGGCTTCGAATCGACGCGTTGTCCCGGCGGCCGACATTGGCGGCGGACGCATGCGGCGTTCGGCGATCAAGCGCCCTTTTCAGAGGGACGACTTTGGTGCAAAACCAAAGGGCGGTATGACAACACCGAGAATCCGGTTGCATTCGGTAAAAATGGGATTTAGTGAATAAAAACTGCAAGCTGGGGTCTGCCTGATGCAGAACGGCTCCGAAGTGAGTTGATCCAATCGCATATATGCGCCAGGCGAATGTGGGCATGAGCCCGCGCGCCGCTCGCAGCGGTTTGGGGGCGCGCTTGTGGCGGCGATCGGCGTCGCCGTTTTGGCTCATTCCCCCGCCGCTTTCGCGCAAGTCGCCAGCTCTTCGTCGCCAGCTCCGGCGCCAGCGGTCGGCGCTTTGGCCTCAGGGCAAGCGGCCGCGGCTTCGACGCCGGTCGCTTCCCCGCCGCTGGCTGCGCCCATGAACGATGCGGAGAAGCGCATCGCCGCCGACCTTCTGTTCAAGCGCCTCTTGCTCAAACCCGATGATCTCGACGCCGGATTCAAATACGCCCAACTCGAGACCGAACTCGGCGATTACGAGGCGGCGATCGGCGCGCTCGAGCGCATCCTCTACTACAATCCGAATCTTCCCCGCGTGAAGCTCCAGCTCGGCGTGCTCTATTTTCATCTCCGTTCCTATGAGATGGCGCGCAACTATTTCGACGCGGTGCTCAGCGCCCCCGATACGCCAGACGACGTTCGCAACGAAGTGCAGACCTATATCGCCGCGGTCGACAAGGCGGTCGCAGTCAACCAATTATCGGTTTATGGGCAGTTCGGCCTCGCTTATCAGACCAATGCGAACGCCGGCCCCAACAGTCCAAACGTTCTTGCGCTCGGCCAGAATGCGCTGCTCTCGCCGCAGTTTCAGAAGACGCCGGACTGGAACGCGTTCGGACTGGTCACCGTGCATGATTTCTATGATTTCCAGGACCAGCACGGCAACGGATGGGAAACCGATCTGATCGCCTATTATTCGCAGCAATTCAAGGTCACGCGCCTCGATTTGGGCCTGGCCGAATTGCGAACCGGGCCGCGGATCGGGATCGGGGATTATGGCGGGCCATCCATCCATCCTTATGCGATCGGGAATGAGCTGACGCTCGCGGGCGTGAACTATCTCAACACGCTTGGCGGCGGCGTGTCGGTGAACTGGCCTGTCAACGAGAACCTGACAATCACGCCCGGCGTCGAGTTCCGCAACCGCTACTTCTACAATTCCGCGAATTATCCGACCGCCGCCGGCCAGAGCGGCGGGCAGTGGATCGGCTACGTCTTCGGCTCGGGACTGCTTTCGGCCCAGATGGGCTTGGGTTGGCAAGGCCGCGTCTCCTACACCGAGTCGAACGCGACCTATGGGCCGTACGCTTTTCACGATTTTTCGATCGATGTCGGCGTGCCCTATAGTTTCGCGGCGCCGGCGTTCGCGCACACGGCTTCAGTCTGGACGCTCACGCCCTCCGCCGGCTTTTCCTACACCCCTTACGCTGAGCCGGATCCGATCGTCTCGCCCTTCATCACGCGCATGGACAAACAATGGCGGGTGGCGGGGACCTTGGACACGACCTTCTACCACAACCTCGGGTTCACGCTGCAAGTCCAGTATCTCCGAACCTACTCGACCGTCTCCAACTACAGCCTGCAGGATTTCATCGTCGCGGCGGGGCCGACCTTCCGCTTCTGATCCGGGAAACTCGAATGCGCTCGCCACGATCGCTTCCGCTGCTGTTCGCCGCCGCCTCGCTCGGCGCGGTCTTCGCGCTATCGGCCGGGGCCAGCGCCGATACGGTCGGCACGGCCGGCGCGGTCAACACGGCCACGTCGGGCACGGCGCCGGAGCGCCCACTCGAGTGATCGAGATCGGGACGCAGGTCGTCGCGAACGAGAAGATCCAGACCACCGCGACCGGCAGCGTCCAGGTGCTGTTCATCGACAAGACGACGCTCAACGTCGGCCCCAACTCGACGCTAGTGATTGACCGTTTCGTCTTCAATCCCGCCACCACGAAGGGTGAACTCGCCCTTTCGTTGGGCAAGGGCGTGGTGCGCGTCGTCGGCGGCATCGCGACGCATTCCGAAGGGGCGACGATCCGAACGCCGGTTGCGGCGATCGGCTTGCGCGGCGGCATCGCCATCATCTCGCATAGTAGCGCCAAAGGCACGCAAGCGATCCTCGGATTCGGCCACATGTCGGTCACGTCGCTCTGCGCTGGGACAAACTGCACGCCGACCACGACTGAGGTGTCGCGTCCTGGCTTCGGCGTGACCGTCGCTGGGTTCAGCAGGACTCCCTCTTCCCCTGGACGTGCCAGCAGCCAGGAGATCGCGCGGGCGAATGCTCAATTGACGAGTCAGAAAGGCCAAAGCGGAGGCGGAAGCCAGCAGCCGACAGACAGCCTTGCTCGGAGCTATAACGTCGGCACGCCGAATTCGCCTGGAGCGCAGATTATCCAGACCGCCTCTCAGGGACGCGCCGCCGCGCTTACGATCGCTAGCACGGTTCAACAGACTGTACAGCAAGGGGCGCAGAACAGCGCCGCGACCGCGACCGCGACGCGCGTCGCGATTGGGAACTTGATTCAGGTGCTGACGCAAGTCACTCCGCCGCCGATCACTCCCCCACCCGTCGTCCCCCCGCCGATCATCCCGCCGGTTGCACCGGCGCCCACCGTAACTTACGCCATGGGTCACCCCTGGGCCTTATAGCACCAGCTCTGGCCCGAGCCCTGTGCCCTATCTCACCGGCGCGTTCGCCGGGAGCGGCAATTTCACGGTTTCGCCGATCCTTGGCTATCAGGCCGGCGGCCTTAATTCGGACGGCACGCCGAATACGACCTCAAGACAGTTCCAGGCCGGCCTTAGCGTGACGGGGCAGGGCGCAGCGCAGAATGCGACGCTATTCGTGATGACGTCGGCGATCAGCAATGCGCCCAACATCGGCTTTACCCAGGCTGGCGGGTTCACCGGGGTGACGATGCGCAATCAGGCCGGATGGTACGGGCTGGCGGGCGGCGCCGTGTCGTCGGCGACGCAGAACTCCGCGCCCAATACCGTGACGACCCAGAATGGCGTACCCATTGCAGGCTTCGCTCTCAACAATGCGACCACAAACTTGCTCACGGGAACGGTTTCCAACAGTCAGTCGTCGAACTTTGTCAAACCCCCTAACCCGAACTACACGTTCAATCCAATAACGGTCGGAACGGCGACGACTTCGGCGAACAACCATCCGACGCTCACGCTGAACGGCTATGTCGGCGGAGTGATGGTGACGGCGTCAGGCGGCTCATCGCCGCCGTTTACGCACTACACGACGCCCTATGTCATAACCAACCTCACCGGGAGTCCCGGCGACGTCGGCATCTATCTGCCCGGCAGTTCAAGTGAGATGCTTGCTGTCTTCAATGTCGGGAGCGTCAACCCGCCGGCCGGCGGCATGGCGAACTCCACTTATGTCTTCGGAAGCCTGAATGGGAACGGCCAGAATGGGCTGAATGGAGCGCGCGGCACGTATGTCAATCCGTCGAATTTCGCGGCAAGGGACGCGGCGGTGTTCGACAACGGAGCCAATATCCCTGTCTCGTTGCGCAACGGCCAGTCGCTGGCGTCGATCGGAGGCTACGCCAATCAGCTGATGGTTACCGCCGACAGCGTCGGCGCAAATACGTCCGCATTTCTGACCTCGATTTCCTCCGTCAACGTCACCCCTTGCGCGTGCGACTCCACCAAGTGGGGTTTCTGGAGCGCCTTCAACGGCGCATACAACGGCAACCAACTCGCGTTCGAGGATCAAGGCGCCCTGCTGCTCTGGGTCGGCGGCGTTCCGGCGACGGCTGGGTCCCTTCCGACAACCGGCACGGCCACCTACACCGGCCACGCCATCGCCGATATCGCGAACGGGAACTCGGGTCTCACGTATCTCGCGGCCGGCGCATTCCAGGCCGTGGCCAATTTTGGAACTCGCAACGGCACGGTGAATATCACAGGCCTCGACGGAACGAACTACACTGGCACGGCCATGCAGGCTGGGTCGCCAATCACGTTTGGCGGGACGCTTACCGGCAATGTTGGGAACCGCACGGCAACGATCGCCGGCTCCTTCTTCCAGGGCGGCCCAACCAACACGACTCCGGCTTATGGCGAAATAGGCGGTTCGCTCATCCTGAACGGAACCGGCTACCTGGGAAGCGGAATATTCGCTGCGCGGAAGCCGTAAGGGCGCAGCGCGGGCTAAGGTCGCTCGCGACCCGGTCGCGACTACTCGGGCGCGGCGGTCAGCGGCTCGAGCGGCGCGGCGATCGCGCCACGCGCGAGGTCGGCGGAGAAAAGCGTCAGCCCCTTGGGTTCGTTGCCGTTCGGGTGGACCAGTACGATGGAGCCGCGCCCGGGCTTCTCGCCCAGCGCGAGCCACGCGTCGGCGCCCAGCGTCACCAGGTGGAACTGGCTGACCGCCTGCATCAGCGGATCGCTGGAGATGAGACCGGGGAAGCGAAAGAACAGCGACGGGGTCTCGCCGTTGGCGATGAGAAGCCGCTCCGTGTCGAGGATTTCCTCCTCGGGATCGACGCCCTTCGACAACAGGAAGTTGGCGACGTCCGGCAGCTTGCGATGATAGGGATGGTGATAGGTGTGATTGGTCCAGAGGATGTCGAGCGCGCCGGAATTGCGCTGATCAACGAGCCAGCGGAAATCGTCGAAATGATGGATCAGCCAGAGGCCTGAAATCGAGAGCGCGACCGGAATGCGCGAGCCCGCAGACTCGAGGCGGGTGAAAAACTTGCGATCGAGCGGCTTCTGACTTGGGCAGAGGTCGCCGGTGACGAAATCGCCTTGGCCCCCGCCGTGAGTGAGCCCAGCATTCTGAAGAAAGCCGCGGTGGATGAGGCCCGGGGCTTGAGCGGATTCGCGGATCGCGCGGCCCATGCGGGTGAGCCCAAGCTCGGATTCGCTCTCCTCGCGGCAGGTCCAGCAAGCCTGGCGCTCGAGCCGGGTGGTCAGCGCCTCGGGATCGGCGAGGAGGTCAACCTTCTGGCCCTCGACTGTCATCTCGCGGATCGCGACCGCTTTGCGTCCGTCAGGAGCAACGCATGCCTTCAGGACCGGCTTGTAATCGCTGACCGCAGTCACGCTTTGAAGCCGGGTAGCCGGCGCGGGCGTGAAGGCGCAATCGGACGCCTGCGCCGCGCCAGCAAGGCTGACCCCGGCGGCAAGCGTGATCATGAGAAGGCGCAACAACGCGGACAAGGACGGTTTTCTCGGATTGAAGGCGGCTTTCTAGTCCAATGCGCCGTAGGTGGCTAGGGGCCAGACGTAGGCATGATGAAGGCGGGTTTAGGGATAGCCGCGCCTCGCTTGATCGCTATGATCTTCTTCCAACAGAAGGATGTTCAGCGGCGTTCCGGGAGGCGGCCCGTGCTCCGTAAGGCAACCCCAGAGCGGCTGAGCGCGCTTTCCGACGGCGTATTCGCCGTCCTTATCACAGTTCTAGTCTTAGAGCTTCGCCCGCCCGAACTCCCCACCTTTCGCGCGCTCTTCCTGCTTTGGCCGAGCTGGCTGAGCTACGCGGTGAGCTATCTGTTCATCGCCATTGTCTGGGTCAATCATCATTACCTGATGCGCTATGCAGGCGAGGCGACGCCGCGGCTGCTGTGGTTCAATTTCGCGCATTTATTTTTCATGTCGTTGCTTCCGTTCTCGACCGCGTGGATGGCGGTTAGCGAGCTCGCGCCTCAACCTGTCGCGTTCTATGCCGCAGTCTTCTTCTTCGTGAACGCGACATACATCTGCTTGATCCTCTACTTGAGGCCGCATCCCTCGATCGAAGCTGACGGCGTCTGACGTCCGGTCGCGTCACCCCCGTCGCGGGCCGCGTGTCGAGCGCGGCCGCTCTGGCGCGCCGGCGACGGCGAGGATCTTGCGATATTCGTCCCGCTTCTCGTGGATCGAGGCGATGACCAGACCCATCGGCACGCCGAGATCGACCAGCACCGCCTCCGAGAGCTGCAGGCTAGCCTCGATGGTCTCGGGCACCGCGTCGGTCACGCCGAGCCCATAGAGCGCGCGGGCGTGATCGGCGTCGCGGGCGCGGGCGACCAGCGTCACGTTCGGACGCAGGCTGCGCGTCGTCTCGACCACCGCTTCGTTGGCCTTGGGCGCATCCATGGTGACGACGACCGCACGCGCCGTCTCGAGCCCGCAAAGCCGAAGGTATTCGGGACGCGCGGCGTCGCCGTAATAGACCGGCTTGCCGTCGGCCCGCGCCCGCGCGGTCACCCCGGCGTTTGCATCCAGGGCGATGAACGGAATCGCGTGCCGATCAAGCATGTCGCCGATCAACGCGCCGACGCGGCCGTAGCCAACGATGATGACGCGGGACTGCTCGCTGTCAGGCGGGACCTCCGGCGCCTTTTCCTCCCCTTTCGGGGTTGAGCCGATGCGGGCTCCGAGCTTGGCGAGCGCGGGAATCGCAAGCATTGATATCGCCACCGCGCTGATCAGCGTCGTCGCAAGGGAGCGATCCATGAGGCCGCCCGCCAGCGCGACGCCGATCATCACAAAACCAAACTCGCCGCCCGGCCCGAGCAAGAGCGCCGTTTCAGCACCGATGGGGGACGGCAGGCGGAATCCGCGTCCGAGCGCGAAGAGCGTCAGACACTTCGCCGCCACGAGCGCCGCGACGAGCCCGACGATGAGCCCCGGCCGCGCGACAATGAAGGCTGGGTTGATGCCGGCGCCGATCGACACGAAATAAAGCCCGAGCAACAGGCCCCGGAACGGCTCGATGGTGAGCTCGATCTCGCGGCGATATTCAGTCTCAGCAAGCAGCAGCCCGGCGACAAAGGCGCCGAGCGCCATCGACAGATGGCTCGCGGCGGCGGCGAGTCCGTCGCCCAGCACCACCAGCAAGCACGCCGCCATGAAGAACTCGCGGCTCTTGGTTTCGGCGACAAAATGGAAGAAGGGCCGCAAGGCGAGGCGTCCGAAGACGACGAGGGCGGTCAGCCCGATCGCGGCCGGCGCGAGCGTGGTGAGGAGCTCCCACGCCAGTCCGCTTTGGCCTCTCGCGGTGAACGCGCCGATCATCACCAAAAGAGGCGCGACTGCGAGATCTTGAAAGAGCAGCACCGCCAAGCTCGCGCGGCCGGCGCCGGAATGGAGACGTTTGCTCTCGACCAGCATCGGAATGACGATCGCGGTCGATGACATCGACAGAGCCGCGCCAATGGCGAGCGCCGCGGGAGGGCTCAGTCCGAGACGCCAGGCGGCGGCCGCGAGCAGGAGGGTCGTTACGACCACCTGCGCGAGCCCGAGCCCGAACACCAGAGCACGCATGCGCTTGAGCCGCTCGAACGAGAGCTCGAGCCCCATGGTGAACATGAGCGCGACGACGCCAAAAGCGGCGATCCGGTCGATCGCGTCGACATTGATCGCAAGCGCGTTGAGCCACGGCGCTTTGAGGTCGATCGAGCCCAGGCCGTAAGGTCCAAGCGCAACGCCCGCGAGCAGATAACCGAGGACGGGGCTCACGCGCAGCCGGAAGAACAGCGGCGCGATCACGCCCGCCGTCACCAGGAACAGCAGCGTCTCCTTGTAGACTGATAGGTCGATCGGCTCGTTCACCTCGGGCTCCGTCACGGTGGACGCGCTTGTGGGACGACCCTAGTCGATTCGCGCATGATCGCGAGCCTCGCCGCGCAGAGGCCGCGCATGCTAAGGGCGGAGGCACAATCTCCTGGAGAGGGCCATGCCGCTTTATCGTCACGACGCCGAAACGGCCACGATCATGGCGCTCGCGCCGGTGATCCCGGTGCTTACGGTCGGGAGCGTCGAGGATGGGCTCGCCCAAGCCAAGGCGCTCGTGGCTGGCGGCCTCTATGCGATCGAAGTGACGCTGCGCACCGCCCCGGCGCTCACGGCGATCGAGGCGATCGCCAAACAAGTGCCCAAGGCGATCGTCGGCGCGGGCACCATCGTCTCGGTCGAGCAGATTGATCAGGCGGTTAAGGCCGGGGCGCGGTTCCTGGTCAGCCCCGGCGCGCCCGCGGCGCTCGCCAAGGCCGCCGCTCAATCGCCGGTTCCGTTCCTGCCGGGCTGTGCGACGGTCACGGAAGCCATGGCCCTGCGCGAGCTTGGCTTCCGGGCGCTGAAGCTCTTTCCCGCCGAAGCGGTCGGAGGCGCGCGGCTGATCGCCTCGCTCGCCGCGCCGTTGCCGGACTTGCGCTTCTGCCCGACCGGCGGCGTCGATCTTCAGAAAGCGCCCGAATACCTCAAGCTGCCGAATGTGCTCTGCGTCGGCGGCTCGTGGATGCTGCAGAAGGCGGCGCTTGCGGCGGGCGACTATCTCGCGGTCGAAGCGCTGGCGCGCGACGCGGCGGAGCTTAAGCGCAAAGCCGCGTAGTGGACGGCGCGTATGCCGCTTAAGCGGCTTCCGCCTTCGTCTCGGCGCGCTTCTTGGCGATTTCGCGCTTGAGCTTGACCGCGTCCTGGGAAAGCTTAAACTCGTGGGCCTTGGTGAGGAAATCGTCGAGGCCGCCGCGATGCTCGACCGAGCGCAGGGCCGCCGCGCTGACGCGGAGCTTGACCCGGCGCTCCAGCATGTCCGAAACGAGGGTGACCTGGACGAGATTGGGCAAAAAGCGCGTCCGCGTCTTGCGGTTGGAGTGGCTGACCTTGTTGCCGGATTGAACGGCTTTGCCCGTCAGCTCGCAGCGGCGTGACATCGAATGTCCTTCAGACGAAAAAGCTCGAGCCCTACCGGCAAATAGGAAAGAGGGCCGCTCCCAATAAAAAAGCGTCCCGCCGCCGCATGGCCTGGCTCATGGGATGGCGGCTCTATAGGGGAACAGGTTTTCGGCGTCAAGGCAAACCGCGGGGCGCGGATCAGCTTCGATTACGCTTCAACACCGGAGGCCGGTTCCAGGAGTCGGCCGCCTAACTTGTATGGCGGAGGGGAGGCCATGTTTTTGGTCATTCTGATTGGCGCTTCAGGGTCCGGAAAGACGACGATCGCTCGCGCGATCGAGCATCGCTATGCCGAGCAAGTCGAAGTGTTTTATTTCGATCAAGTCGGCGTGCCGTCTGTCGAAGAAATGATCGCCCAATATGGATCAGGCGAGGGGTGGCAGCGCGCCAAGACCCTCGAATGGATGGCGAAGCTGGCGCAATTCGCCAGGTCTGGGCGCAGAACTCCTATTTGAAGGTCAGACCCGATTTCCTTTCCTTGAAGAGGGAGCCTCGGCCGCCGGCGGTCTCGCCTATTTCCCAATCCTTGTGGATTGCGATGACAAGACGAGATCGAAGCGTCTCACGATCGAACGAAAGCAGCCGGAACTCGCGGATGAAAATATGATGAATTGGGCGCGGTATTTGCGGCGCGAGGCTAAGGAGCGCGGTTGCGAGATCATAAATACGTCCTTGCTCTCAGTGGATGAGGGCGTTTCATACGTCATGAAGCAACTGAACCAAGCTCCCTGCTGACGAGGGCGGAGTTCCGCCTCCGATGACGCTCGACAGCCGGTCCCGCAGCCTCTACCTTTCCGTCTATGCAACAGGGACAGGCGAGCGTGACCGCGCTTGGCGCGGCGGGACACCGTGCGGCGCACCAGGTGCTCGAGCGCGGCTTAGTGTTCGCCGACCCGCTCGCGCTCTTAATCCTCGGGCAAGACGCCGACAACGCCATAGCGCTCGCCAAGGAGCGCCCGGAGCGGCGGTCCTTGCGCCTGTTCATCGCGATGCGCAGCCGGTTCGCCGAGGACTCGGCGCGGCGCGCCATTGAAAAGGGCGTCCGGCAAATCCTGGTCTTGGGCGCCGGTCTCGACACTTTCGCCTATCGGCTCGAGCCCGCCCAGGACATGCGCGTCTTCGAGCTCGATCATCCCGCGACGCAAGCCGAGAAGCGACGCCGGCTCAACGATGCTGGGATCACCGAACCGCAGCACGTCCCCTATGTCGCTCACAATTTCGAACAGGGGAGTGTGGCCGGCGCGCTGAAGGCCGCTGGGTTCGACGTGGCCAAGCGCACTTTCGTCTTGTGGCTCGGCGTCACGCCCTATCTGACCGAGGGGGCGGTGTTCGCGACGCTCAGTGAGCTCGCCCACCTGCCGGGCGGGACGGAGGTCGTGTTCGACTACGCCAACCCGCCGGATGCGATTGCCGAGGGGAACGCGCGCAACTTCCACCGCGAGATGGCGGAGAGGGTCGCGGCGAGCGGCGAACCGTTCCGGTGCTATTTCGACTCAGGCGAACTGCACGCTCGCGCCCGCGAGCTCGGGTTCTCCGAAATTGAGGATCTCGACCGAGCGGCGCTCGTCGCCCGCTATTTGCCCGACGTGTCGGTCGCGCCCCGGCCCGGGCCAGGAGGCCACGTGGTCCGGATGGCGACGGCGGCTTAGCGCGCGTCCCCTCCTTGGCCTATCACATCGCGGCCGCCATGCTTTGCTGCCGCAACCGGTCGTATTCGGCCTTGTCGACCGCCGGCGCGGCTGGATCGCCGAGGTCGTTGAGATGGACGCGGTAAGTCTCGCGCGCGCTCCACGCCGCCAAAGCTGAGATGGTGGTGACGCCAAAGGCGAGCGCGCCGACGGTCAGGGGCACGTTGATCGAACCCGGCGGCGCGACCGCGGCGAACAAGGCTGGCAAAAACGCGGTCAGCATGGTGCCGATGTTCTGGGCGATGGCCATGCCGGAGACGCGGGCGCGTGTCGGGAACAATTCCGGGTAGAAACTCGGAAAGACCGCGTTATAGCCCTGGTAGACGACGCCCCACATCACGACCGAGAGGACGAAGGCGAGTGGGACATTTCTGATGCTGATCGCATGGAGATAGGCGAAGGCCAGCAGCCCAGCCGCCAACGCGCCGACAATGATCGGCGGCCGGCGGCCGATCCGGTCCGACAGCGCGCCGACAAACGGGATCACGATCACCGCGACAATGTTGCCGATGACCGGGATCCATAAATAGACGCTCTTGTCCATTTGAACGCCATATCCCGGCTGCACCGCGTAAGCGGCGCCGAAGATGGTCGCAACGACCGGGATCACGTTCATGAGCGCCATGCACATGACGCGGATGAGATCGGGCCAATGATGCGTCAGCACCTCTCTGACCGGCGCCGTTGGCGTGGTGTGCTTCGCCTGTTCCTCACGGAAGGCCGGCGTCTCCTCGACCTCGCGGCGAATGATGACGCCGACAATGAGAACGAGCACGCTGAGCAGGAACGGCACGCGCCAGCCCCACGACAGGAATGCTTCTTTTGAAAGCGCATAGCTCAGTGGCAGAAAGACAGCGGCTGCGAGAATTTGGCCGGCTTGCACGCCTTGCAGAGTGAAGCTCGCGAAATAGCCGCGCCGACCGAACGGCGCATGCTCGAGAATCATGGAGCTCGCACCGGAGATTTCGCCCGCGACCGCAAATCCCTGGATGAGGCGCAACGCCACAAGCAGAACCGGCGCCCAAACGCCGGCTTGCGCATACGTCGGCACGACCCCGACCGCCATCGTGGAGAGGCCCATGAGGAAGAGACAGACGAGCAGCACGTTTCTGCGGCCATATACGTCGCCGTAGTGACCAAGGACGAACGCGCCCACAGGACGCGCCACATAGCCGACGCCATAGGTCGCGAGCGAAGCGACAATTCCGACGGTTGGATTGTTCGACGGAAAGAAGGTTTGTGGGAAGACGAGCGAGGCGGCCGTCGCATAGATGAAGAAATCATAATATTCGAGCGCGGAGCCGATCCATCCGCTCGCCGCGGCCATTTTTGTCTGACGCTGGCCTCCAGGCTCGTGCGTCATGGCTGATGACATCATCTCCTCCCATTCGCGCGAGCCTTTCGCGCGTTAGCTTTTGATTTCGGCCGTCTCCCGGAGCTCGGCGGCGGTCGCGGACGGAAAGCCGAAGAATTCCAGATAGCCGGGAATCTGCTCGAACAGCATATCAAGGCCGGTCACGCATGCTAGCCCCTGCGACTTGGCGGCGGCGAGAAATGCCGTCGCGGGCTTGAGCACGACCTCGCCGACCAGAGCCGAGGGCGACAGGCGCGAGGGGTCCATGGGCAACGGATCGTTGGGACCGGTCCCGAGCGGCGTGGCGTTGACCGCGATGTCGAAACCCGCCGGATCGTTCGAACCGTGCGAGAGCTTGAGATCAGGGTAATTCAGGCGCAGCCGCTCGGCGAGCTGCTCCGCGGCCTCCGCGCGCGTGTCGGTGAGCGCGATCTCCCTTGCCCCGGCTTTGGCGCAAGAAGCCGCGATCGCCGACCCGACGCCGCCTGCGCCGACGATCAGAACGCGTTGGCCCGCGACAATGCGGCCAGCTCCGGCTGTGGCGCGTACGAAGCCTTCGCCGTCAAACATGTCCCCAACAAGCTTCCCACCCGCGCTTCGGCGCACTGCGTTGCAGGCGTGAGCGACGCGGACCGCTGCTGACGCTTCGTCGAGCCAATCAACAACCGCGACCTTGTGCGGCATGGTGATGAGAGCGCCGTGAAAATTGGTGAAGCGGCAGATCTGCGCGAAAGCTTCGCGGAAGTTCTCACTTGTCACGCCGAGCGGCACGACCGCCGCGTTGATCCCGCGCCGTCTGAACCAGGGATTGTAGATTGAGGGCGCTCTAAACGTCGCGGTCGGATAGCCGATATGCGCAATGAGCTTGGTGTTGCCGTCGATCATCGGCGCGCCGCGCACGCCGCGTCCTTCGGAAATAAGACCAGGCCGCGCTGACGGCGCGGCCTCAATCTTCTTGCTACGGCAATAGACGTCGTCAGGTCTGCGGTTGCGGCTCGAGCCCGCCGGCCTCCGGACCGATCGGCCGGGGCTTGCCGGACGAAGGCACAGCGGCGCGCGGGGACGCGGGGGGCTCCCGGTCGGCCGCCGATTCGCGCACCGGCCGCACCCCTTGCAGGAGGCCAACGATCTCGTCGCCGGTCAGCGTCTCGAACTCCATCAGGCCGTTGGCAAGCGTCTCGAGGTCGGCGCGCCGCTCGGTGAGCACGCGGGTCGCCGTATCATGGGCTTCCTGCACCAGCCGGCGCACTTCCTGGTCGATCGTCTCGGCGGTTGCTTCCGAGATGTTCTGCTGCCGGCCGAGCGAATAGCCGAGGAACACCTCGTCCTGGTTCTCGCCATACATGACCGTGCCAAGCTTGGGGGAGAAGCCAAGCCGGGTGACCATAGCGCGGGCGATCTTGGTCACCTGCTGAATGTCTCCAGCGGCGCCGGACGTCACCTTGTCCTTGCCGAACACCAGTTCCTCGGCGACGCGGCCGCCCATCGACATGGCGAGCATCGCGATGAGCTCCTCGAAACTCTGCGAGATTTGATCGCGCTCGGGCAGCGACTGCACCATGCCGAGCGCGCGGCCGCGCGGAATGATCGTCGCCTTGTGGATCGGCGTCGAGGCCGGCATTGACACGGAGACGAGAGCGTGGCCAGCTTCGTGAAAGGCGGTGAGCCGCTTTTCCTCTTCGGTCATGATGAGGGTGCGCCGCTCGGCGCCCATCATGATCTTGTCGCGCGAATCCTCGAATTCCTGACGCGTGACGACGCGCTTTCCGCGTCGCGCGGCGAGCAGCGCCGCCTCGTTGACCAGATTCATCAGATCCGCGCCAGAGAAGCCCGGCGTTCCGCGCGCGACGACTTTAAGGTCGACGTCCGGCCCGAGCGGCACTTTGCGCACGTGAACCCGCAGGATCTTCTCGCGGCCGATGAAGTCGGGATTCGAGATCACGATCTGCCGGTCGAAGCGGCCGGGCCGGAGCAGCGCAGGATCAAGCACGTCGGGCCGGTTGGTCGCGGCGATAATGATGATGCCTTCGTTCTGCTCGAAGCCGTCCATCTCGACGAGCAACTGGTTGAGCGTCTGCTCACGCTCGTCATTGCCGCCGCCGAGGCCCGCGCCGCGATGGCGCCCAACCGCGTCGATTTCGTCGATGAAGATGATGCAGGGCGCGTTCTTCTTCGCCTGCTCGAACATGTCGCGCACGCGGCTTGCGCCGACGCCGACGAACATTTCGACGAAGTCGGAGCCCGAGATCGTGAAGAAGGGCACGTTGGCTTCGCCCGCGACCGCCCGGGCGGTCAAAGTCTTGCCGGTGCCCGGAGGCCCAACGAGCAGCACGCCACGCGGGATGCGCCCGCCCAGCTTCTGGAATTTCTGCGGGTCGCGCAGGAATTCAACAATCTCCTGCAGATCCTCCTTGGCTTCGTCGACGCCCGCGACGTCCTCGAACGTCACTCGCCCCTGCGCTTCCGTGAGCAGCTTGGCCTTAGACTTACCAAATCCCATCGCCTTGCCGGCGCCGCCCTGCATCTGCCGGGTCATGTAGATCCAGAGCCCTAAGAACAGCAGGACGGGCAGGACGCTCGAGACTATCGTCAGCAGCCAGTTGTTGCCGTCGGACGGCGGCTTGGCGGTGATCGTCACGTCCTTCTTGTAAAGCGTCTGGACGAGGCCGGGGTCGTTCGGCGAATAGGTCTGGAACGTTCGCCCGTCCTTCATGTGGCCGGAAATCTCCGGGCCCGCGATCGTGACGTCGCGAACGTTGCCGGCGTCGGCGTCGGACAAAAGCTGGCTGAAGGTGATTTCGCTCGACGGCGCCTTCTGGCCCGGACTCTGGAACAGGGTCACCAGCGCCAGAACGAGCAAGAAAATGATCACCCAGAGGGCGAAATTCCGGTAGTTTGCGTTCATCATCTTCCCGTCACGGAGTGGCCGCCTGAGATATCTCGGACCCTCCCGACCTCACTCCTGCCATTTAAGCGCGCCCGACCGAATTGCCAAGTGAACTCATATTGTCTCAAAATCCAGTCAAGGCCGAAATTGTTGCTTTTTGGCGGCGTGCGGACGTGTCCGCCTGCGCCCCCAGCCATCCGGACGGCTTGGCAAAGGTTAAAATTCTATTGAAATCGCTCGGATGTTGGAGCGCCCAAGTCTCAGGCCGTCCGTTCTTCGGCCACGGCCAATTCCTCCATCATGGCGTTGCGCATCAAATATTTTTGCGCCTTTCCGGTGACGGTCATCGGGAACGAATCGACAAAGCGCACGTAGCGCGGAACCTTGTAATGGGCGATCGAAGCCCGGCAAAAGGCGATGACCTCGGCCTCGTTCAGGCTCACACCCTCGCGGCGGCGAATCCACGCGCAAAGCTCCTCGCCATAGCGGGGATCGGGAACGCCGAAGGCCTGGACCTCGGCGATTGCCGGATGGGTGAACAGGAATTCCTCGACTTCGCGCGGGTAGATGTTCTCGCCGCCGCGAATGACCATGTCTTTCAGCCGGCCAACAATATTGCAGTAACCTTCCTCATCGATGGTCGCGAGATCCCCGGTATGCATGAAACGGGCCTCGTCGATCGAAGCTGATGTCGCCGCGGGATCATCCCAATAACCGCGCATGACGCTATAGCCGCGGGTGAGCAACTCGCCCGGAACCCCAGGCGGAACGATTCGGCCCTCGCCATCGACAATCTTGACTTCGAGATGCGGCTGGATGCGCCCGACCGTCGAGACGCGCCGCTCGAGCGGGTCATTATAGGCGCTCTGGAAGCTGACCGGGCTCGTTTCCGTCATGCCATAGGCAATGGTCACTTCGCTCATGTGCATCGCGCTGACCACTTTTCGCATGACTTCGACCGGACAGGGCGAGCCGGCCATGATCCCGGTGCGCAAGCTCTTGAGGTCGAAGCGCGCGAATTCGGGATGTTCGAGCATGGCGATGAACATAGTGGGCACTCCGTGCAGGCCGGTGCATCGCTCTGCTTGCACGGCCTCCAGTGTCGCCACGGGATCGAATCCCTCCGCCGGGCTGACCATGCAGGCGCCGTGGGTGACGCAAGCGAGATTGCCGAGCACCATGCCGAAGCAATGATAGTAGGGCACCGGAATGCACAGGCGGTCGTCAGGGGTGAGGCGCATGGCCTCGCCGATGAAATAGCCGTTGTTCAGAATATTGTGATGGGTCAGCGTCGCCCCCTTGGGCGCGCCGGTGGTCCCGGACGTGAACTGGATGTTGATCGGGTCGTCGAACTGAAGCGACGCCTCGAAGGCGATAAGCTCGGCGCGCTCGCTCGCCGTCGCGGGCTTCACGACCTCGTCGAAGTTGAGCATGCCCGGCGACTTGTCCGCGCCTAGGCGGATGACGAACTCGAGCTTCGGCAGGCGCTCGGAGCGGAGCTTGCCGGGCTCAGCGCCGTCTATCTCGGGGGCGCAAGTCCTGAGTGAGGCAAAATAGTCGTTGTTCTTGTGGCCGGCGCTCAGGATCAACGCCCGGCAGCCGGATCTCTTCATCGCGTAGTCGAATTCATGGGCCCGGTAGGCGGGATTGATGTTGACGAGAATGAGCCCGGCGAGCGCGGTGCCGAATTGCGCCAGGACCCATTCGCTGACATTGGCCGACCAGATGCCGACCCGATCGCCCTTTTTGAGCCCCAACTTCCGCAGGCCAACAGCCAAGTCTTCCGTACGGCGCAGGAGATCGGCATAAGTCCAACGCACGTGCTGATGACGCGTGATTTGCGCCAGCCGCTCAGGCCGCTCGGCCGTGACGCGCCGCAGGTTCTGGCCGATCGTTTCGCCGATCAGAGGCGTCGGCGAGGCGCCGTGGACATAAGCTTGCGTAAGCAGCGCCATTTTCTCTCCCTTTTTGGCGTTTTGCCTTTGTCTTGCGACCGTTGCATTAACGCCCGGCCTTCGACTGTGATCCAGATCACAATTCGCGCAGGTAGGCCGCCGGCTTTTGGCTCAATATACGCCATGCCCCGATCATGCCCAGCCCGATGGTGACCGCAAGGCCTCCGGCGGCCGCGGCGAGCGCGGGGGGCCAGTCGAAGACGAAATCGAGCTCCATGATGCGCGCGGCGACCCAATAGGCGACGAGCGTCCCCGCCGCGACGCCGAACGCGGCGGTCGCCACTCCCAGAAGCGCGTATTCGATGAGGAACATCATTGTCAGCCGGCCGCGGGTCGCGCCGAGGATCTTGAGAATCGTGGCGTCGGCAAGCCGGGCGCGCCGGTTGGCGGCGAGCGCGCCGGCGAGCACCAGGACCGAGGTGGTGAGCGCGACCCCCGTCGCGGCGCGAATGGCGAGCGCAAGCTTGGCGACGAGCGTCTCGACATTCTCCATGGCCTCCCGCACCCTAACGCTCGCGACGTTGGGGAAATCATGCGCCACGCCGCGCATGAGCCTAAGCTCGGGGTCCGGCGCGGCCGAGGGGAGCGAAGCCGAAACGAGTTCGGTATAGGGCGCGCCCTTGAGGGCATTGGGCGAATAGACCAGCACGAAATTGATGGCGAAGCTACGCCAATTCACTTTGCGCAAGTTCGCCAGTTTCGCCGAGATGTCACGACCGAGCACGTTGACCACGACCGTGTCGCCGAGATGGAGACCGAGGCCCTCCGCCACCTCCTTCTCCATCGACACGAGCGGCGGGCCGGAATAATCGGCGGGCCACCATGTCCCCGCCACGACCTCCGAACCCTCCGGCGGCCTCTCGGCGAAGGTGACCCCGCGGTCGCCTTCCAGCGCCCAGGCAACCTTGTCGCTGGGCTTGACCTGTTCCACGGGTCGGTCGCCAAGCCGCACGAAACGGCCGCGCATCATGGGCGTCTCGCTGATCTTGACGCCCGGCGCCTCGCGTTTCACGAAATCAACGAACGCGCCCGCGTCTGCGCCCCGCACATCGAGGAAGAAGAAGCTCGGCGTCACGCCAGGCTCGGAATGGCGCAATTCGGCGCGCATGGTGGCGTCGATGAGGGTCAGCGCGACGAGGGCCGAGAGACCGAGGCCAAGCGACAGCACGACCGACGGCGTGAGCGCTCCCGGCCTATGGATCGCGGCAAGCGCCATCCGCCATTCGACGAAGCGCGACGAAGGCGCCCGGCGCGCGAGATACGCAATGGCGAAGGCGACCACACGCAGCGCAAGAAGCGCCGCGACCGTCGCCACGGCCACCATAGCAGCGACCGATCGCTGCGGGCTGGTCAGAACGGCGAGCGCGACCAGCGCCGCGCCCGCGAGCGCCGCGCCGACAAGGTAGCGCTTGCGCGGCCAGCCTCGCCGTTCCTCGATCATGTCGCGGATGAGGGTCGTCACGGGTAGATCGTGCGCTCGTCCGAGCGGCGCGATCGAGAAGGCGAGCGCGGTCAAGAGGCCATAGATCAATCCGAGGCCAATGACGCTGGGTGAAATCGAGGGCGCGAGCGGGATGGGCAGCAAGGATCCGAACAGCCAATTGACGGCGAACGGGATCCCCGAGCCAAGAGCCGCGCCTGCGAGCGCGCCGATCAGCGCGACGATTGCGAACTCGATGAGCGCGAGGCCGACTACGCCCGACCCGGTCGCCCCGATCGCCTTGAGAATGGCGAGCGTCGCGCGCTTGCGCTCGACGAAACCCTGCGCGGCGTTGGCCACGCCGACGCCGCCGACGACCAGCGACAACAAACCGGCCAGCGCGAGGAATTCGGCGAAACGGTCGAGATCGCGACTGAAGTCCGGGGAAATGGCGAGACGGGAGCGAGCGTCCCATCCGGCTTGCGGGAACGTCCGCTTCGCCTGGTCCATGAAGGCCTGGACGGCGGCATTGTCCGGCGCGCCGCCCACGCGCCCAATGACGACGCGCGTCGTCCATCTGACCAGCGAGCCGGGCTGCACCAGTTTCGTTGCGTCAAGCGCGGCTTGCGAAATGAGCACGCGCGGCCCGAGGCCAACGCCGGTCGCCAGCCGATCGGGTTCGCTGACGAGGAGGGTCCGAATAGCGAAACTCGCTTCGCCGATTCGAATGACGTCGCCAAGCTTGAGATTGAGACGAGCGAGCAGCGTCTCTTCCACCGCGGCGCCGAACGCGCCATCGCGTTTGCCGAGCGCATCCTCAAGCGACATGGGCGGCGCGAAGACCGCCGCGCCAAGGGCCGGCCAGGACGGCTCGACAGCCTTGATTTCGATGAGCGCGGCGTCGCCGCTCGCCGGTCTCGCCATGCCGCGCACGGTCGCAATTGTGGACAGCGAGCCATGCGCTTCGAGGAAGTGCTGCTCATCAGCGGAAAGGCGGCGATGTATGAGCGAGAATGACGCGTCGCCGCCGAGGATCACGCGCCCTTCACGTCCCATGCCGTCGTTGAGCGCGCGCGCCAGGCTTTCCACGCCGACGATCGCCGCGACGCCAAGCGCAATGCAGAGAAGAAAGATCCATAGACCCGCCAGTCCGCCGCGCAAATCGCGCAGGGCGAAGCGCAACGTCGGCGCGCGGCCACGAGCCTGTGTCATCACGGCAGGCGCGTTCACGATTCCCTTCTCCCTCGCGGCGGCGCGCGCAGTCGGCAGGAGGAGGGCGCCGCAGCAGAGGCGCCGGCATGCCTCGCGCGCAGCCCCTCACCCCTACCCCACTCCCCAGAGGAGAGGGCAGCTGCGCAGCCGCTCATGCCGGAAGCGTCGCCGCGCGAACGGGCTCGTCCTCGATCCTGCCCGAGCGCATCCGGATCACCCGGTCGCAACGCGCGGCGAGAACCGCGTCATGCGTGACGAGCGCCAGCGTCGCTCCGCGCCGCGCGGGCAGATCGAGCGTCATATCGATGATGGCGCGCCCAGTCGTCTCGTCCAGATTGCCGGTCGGCTCGTCAGCGATCAGCAACGAGGGGCGGGGCACAAGCGCGCGGGCCAGCGCCACTCGCTGCTGCTCGCCTCCGGACAGCTGCGCCGGATAGTGAGCGAGGCGGTCGCCGAGACCCACCTGCTCGAGTTCGGCCCGCGCACGCTCGCTTGCGTCGCTTGCGCCGGCAAGCTCGAGCGGCGCCGCGACGTTTTCGAGCGCGGTCATGGTCGGGATCAGGTGGAAAGACTGGAACACGATGCCGATGCGCTGCCCGCGGAACCGCGCCAAGGTGTCTTCGTTCAGGCCGCCGAGCTTGACGCCGTCGATCTCGACTTCGCCTTTATTCGGCCGCTCGAGGCCGGCCATGATCATGAGCAACGTGGATTTGCCAGAGCCGGAGGCCCCGACGATGCCGACCGCCTCGCCTTTGCCGATTGCCAGATCGACATCGCGCAAGATATGCACGCGAGCCGCCCCACGGCCGAGACTGAGGTCGACGCCGCGCATCGCGACCGCAGGAAAGACCATTGCTTGAGCACCTTAAAACCGGGTCGCCCTCATATGGGCATTTGCGGCTCTTCGTCCAGGCGCTGGCCTTCGCAGCGGCCCTGGCGTGGATTCCGCACGCCGCCGCGGCGCGCACGCTTCGCCTCGTCGCCTTAGGCGACAGCCTGACTGCTGGATATGGCTTGCCGCCGGGCAAGGCTTTTCCCGACCGGCTTGAAGCGGCGCTCCGCGCCAAAGGCTGGGATGTCAAGGTCATCAACGCCGGCGTTTCCGGGGACACGGCTGCGAACGGCCTCGCCCGCTACGATTGGGCGGTGCCGAAAGACGCCGACGCGCTGATCGTCGAGTTCGGGGGCAACGACATGCTGCGGGGCATGAAGCCCGAGGCGACGAAGAAGACGCTGGCAGCGATTCTGGACAAGGCCCGAGCCGCCCATTTGCCTGTGCTCCTCGCCGGCATGCGGGCTGCCCCCAACCTCGGCGGTGAATACGCGGCCGAGTTCTCCCCCATCTATCCGGCCTTGGCGAAAAGTTACGATGTCTTGCTCTATCCGTTCTTCCTTGATGGCGTAGCGGGCGATCCGAAGCTCGACCAGCCGGACGGTCTGCACCCGAACGCCCAAGGGGTCGAAGTCATCGTTCAGAAAATCCTGCCCTCGGTCGAGGCGCTCTTGAAGCCATGCGAACCGGTAACCAGCGCACTGTCGCTGCCGGTGACGCTGAGGAGGAGTCATTGTCGAGCGGCCGCCACATTCTCACCTTGTCGTGCGTCAACCGGCCAGGGATCGTCGCGAAAGTCTCGGCCGCGCTGTTCGACGGGGGCTTCAACATTCTCGACGCTCAGCAGTTCGACGATATCAAGACCGGCGACTTTTTCATGCGGGTCGTGTTCAACCCTGCCGCGCGGGAGTCGAATGTCGATGAGCTGCGCGAGACCTTCAAGGCGATCGCGATGGCCTTTGCAATGACGTGGTCCATGCGGCCTGTCGATCAGCTGAAGCGCGTCGCGCTCATGGTCTCGCGCTTCGATCATTGCCTGGTCGATCTCCTTTATCGCTGGCGCAGCGGTGAACTCCGGATGGATCCGGTTGCGATCGTGGCCAACTATCCGCGCGAGACTTACGCCCACATCGACTTCGGCGACATTCCCTTTCACTACCTGCCAATCACCAGAGAGACCAAGATGGAGCAGGAATCTCAGGCCTGGGAGATCATCAAGTCCGCGAAAGCTGATCTCGTCGTTCTCGCGCGCTACATGCAGATCTTGTCGGACGGCTTCGCCGCCAAGCTCCAGGGGCGATGCGTCAACATTCATCATTCGTTCCTGCCTGGATTTAAAGGAGCGAAGCCCTATCACCAGGCGCATGTGCGCGGCGTGAAGCTGATCGGCGCGACGGCGCATTTCATCACCTCCAATCTCGATGAGGGCCCGATCATCGAACAGGACGTCGAGCGCATCAGCCACCGCGACACGCCCGAGGACCTCGTGCGCAAGGGGCGCGACATCGAGCGCCGCGTGCTCGCCCGCGCCATCGCCAACGTCCTTGAGGACCGGGTTTTGTTGAACCACGGCAAGACCGTGGTGTTCGAGGGGTAGGTAACTTAAGGCCTCGCGCAAACGTATATGGCGTGCCGCCGACGCCGAAGACGCCTATATTAGGGTTCGGCAAGGAGGATTTCATGAAACAGGACCGCTTTCCCGTCACCCATACCGACGCCGAATGGCGCAAGATTCTCACCCCCGAGCAATATGAGGTCATGCGCGGGCATGGCACCGAGCGTGCGGGCAGCTGCGCGCTTTTGTACGAGAAACGTCCCGGGACCTTCGTCTGCGCAGGCTGCGGGCAGCATCTGTTTGAGAGCGCGACAAAATTCGAGAGCGGCACCGGCTGGCCGAGCTTCAATGTTCCGGTCGAGGGCGCCGTCGAAACGAGCGTCGACAACAGCTACGGAATGACGCGCACCGAGGTGCACTGCTCGCGCTGCGGTTCGCATCTGGGCCATGTCTTTCCGGACGGGCCGCCGCCGACGGGCTTGCGCTATTGCATCAACGGAGTCGCGACAACCTTCACGCCCGCCGATGCGCACTGACAAGCTGGGCCAGCGGCCGGACGCGGCGCACGCTTGAACCAGGCCGCGGGCACCATGAACATCTCGAAACTGCCGAAGGAAGCCCGAAGCGCTCGCCCGGCGGCCCATCCGCCGGCGCCGAGCGGCAGGGTCGGGGTGCTGATCGTCAACCTCGGCACCCCCGAGGGAACCGACTATTGGTCGATCCGGCGCTATTTGCGGGAGTTCCTCTCCGACCGCCGCGTGATCGAGACGCCGCGCGTGCTATGGGCGCCCATCCTGCAAGCCATTCTCTTGAGACGGCCGCACGCCAAAGGACGCGACTACGACGCGATCTGGAACAAAGAGCTCAACGAAGGGCCGCTGAAAACGATCACGCGGTCGCAGAGCGAAAAACTCGGGCTTAAGCTCCGCGATCTGGACCGCGACGTGGTCGTCGACTGGGCTATGCGTTACGGCGCGCCGCCGATTGGCGAGCGCATCAGGGCGCTCCAGGCGGCAGGCTGCGACCGCATTCTCGTCATCCCCCTCTATCCGCAATATTGCGCCGCCTCGTCTGCGACCGTCGGCGACAAGGCGTTCGAAGCTTTGCAGTCCATGCGGTGGCAGCCGGCTGTCCGTGTTGCGGCGCCCTATTATGACGACCCTCTGTATATCGACGCGCTGGCTCGCTCCGTCCACGCCGGCCTGGCTGGGCTCGATTTCGAGCCCGAGATCCTGCTCGCTTCGTATCATGGCATTCCGCAGGCTTATTTCGACAAAGGCGATCCCTACTTCTGCCATTGCGCGAAGACGACGCGTCTCTTGCGCGAAGCGCTCGGCATGAGCGACGAGCGTTTGCGGATGACCTTCCAGTCGCGGTTCGGCCGCGGCGAGTGGCTGAAGCCCTATACGTCTCAGACGCTGCGCGAACTCGCGTCCCACGGCGTCAAGCACGTCGCGGTCTTGACGCCGGGTTTCGCCGCCGATTGCCTCGAGACGCTGGAGGAGATCGGCGTCGAGAACGCCGGCTATTTCCGCGAGGCCGGGGGCGAGCGCTATGCCGCGATTCCGTGCCTCAACGACAGCGCCGATGGCATGGCCGTGATCGAAGCCGTCGCGCGCCGCGAGCTTAGGGGCTGGGCGGAGTAAGAGGCGCCGTCGTGAACTGGCTGGACAATGCGCGCGCTGTCGCAGGGCGCTACCAGGATCCTTGCCTCTCCGCTCTGCTGGTGGCGCAGGTTGTCCTGATCTTCATAGCGGAGCCGCTCGCTTTCGAGGGCTTCGAGCTTCCGCTCATCGCGATCGGGATTGTCGTCGTCTGTCTGGTTCTCCTGCTGGTCCTCGGATCGCCTCACCGCGGCGCGCTCGTCGTCGTTGGAGTCGCTGGCGCCATCCGGGGAATGACCCTGGTCGGCGACCTTGTCTGGCGCGCTCCTGTGATCGAGGCGGAAGAGGGGATCATCGCCATCCTTGGCTTGCTCGCGGTGATGTGGGTGGTCGTCGGAATCGTGTTCGGCCCCGGCCGCGTCACCGCGCACCGGGTGCGGGGCGCGATCCTGCTCTATCTTTCCATCGCCGTTGTTTTCGCTTGGCTCTACAGGTTGATCGCCGAAGCGGCTCCTGCTGGTTTTTCTGGGCTCAAATTCACCGCGGGCCAGCATGGCGCTCTGAGCCCTTATCTTTATTACAGCCTAACATCGCTGACGACGCTTGGGCTCGGCGACATCACGCCGGTCAACGCATTCGCGCGAAGCCTGACCGTGTTCGAGGCGCTGCTCGGACAGCTATTTCCGGCCGTGGTGCTGGCGCGCATTCTCACGCTCTACACGGACGACAAGCATCGCGAGGAAGCTCGCTCCGAGCAGCCGCCGCTCTCGGAGAAGGGCGCCTAAACCACCTCGTCCGGCGCCAAAGCGCAGGCGATGTGCGGGTCGACCTCGATTTGCACGGTCGTATGGTTGATCTTGAAGCGCTTGGCGAGATCGCCGCACAGTTCGTTAAGAAAGGCGTCGCCCGGATGTCCCTCCGGCATGACCAGATGGCATGTCAGCGCATTCTCCGTCGTGCTCATCGGCCAGATGTGCAAATCATGCACGCCAACGACGCCGGGCCGCGCCGATAGGAGATCCCGCACCGCAGCGGGATCGATTTGCGGCGGGACCGCCGCCATCGACATGCCGACGGAATCTCGCAAGAGACCCCACGTGCTCCATACGATGACCGCGTTGATGACGAGACTGACGATCGGATCGACCCACAGCCAGTTGGTCAGCACGATCACAAGTCCAGCCGCGACGACGCCGACAGACACCAGCGCGTCGGACGCCATATGCAGGAACGCGCCCTTGAGGTTGATGTCGTCCTTGCGGCCGGAAGCGAAGAGCCAAGCTGTCGCCGCGTTGACGAGGATGCCGATCGCCGCGACCGCCATCATCGTTTTGCCCGCCACGGGTTCGGCCGATCCGACGCGCCGGATGGCCTCCCAGGAAAGGCCCCCAACCGTCACCAGCAGGAAGACCGCATTGAACAGAGCGGCCAGGATCGACGAGCCGCGCAGACCGTAAGTGAAGCGCGCGGTCGGCGCGCGCTGGGCGAGCGCGCTGCCTAACCAAGCTACGCCAAGTCCAAGGACATCGCTAAGATTGTGTCCCGCGTCGGCGAGCAAGGACACGGAGTTGCTGATCAAGCCGTAGAGCGCTTCGACGAGGACGAAGCCGAGATTGAGCGCTATCCCGATCGCGAAGACTTTGCCGAAGCTCGCAGGCGCATGGGCGTGCGCGTGGCCATGATCGTCATGGTCATGCGAGTGGCCGCTATGATTGTGGGACATCGGGATGGTCTTCCGCTCGGCTAAATACACTCTCTAGCGAGCAGCGGATCAAGGCTTCATGACAGGATCTTCGACGCCTCGGGACTCCTCGCAACGACGGTGGCTTCATCCCTCGACGAAATCCTTGCGCGAGAAACCCTGCGCATAAAGCAGCGCGGAAGGTCGGCGTGTTCGACGCGCGCGTGCGCTCTCGCCGCGACCTTCGGCTTGGCGCGATAGGCGACGCCGAGGCCGGCGGCTTGCAGCATCGGAAGATCATTGGCGCCATCGCCAATGGCGAGCGAGTCATCAAGCGCCGCGCCCATCGCGGCAGCGATCGCCTTGAGCGCGTCGAGCTTGGCGTCCTCGCCGAGGATCGGCTCGACGACTTTGCCGATGAGCTTGCCGCCTTCGATCATGAGCGTATTCGCGCGGTCCTCGTCGGCGCCGAGCCACTCCCGAATCGCGCCGGTGAACTGGCGAAAGCCGCCGGAGACGATGGCGACATAGGCGCCGTTGGCGCGCATCGTCTGAACGAGCGTGCGCGCGCCGCGGCTCAGCGTGATGCGGTCTTTCAGCACATCGCCGATCGCGGTCTCGGGCAGGCCTTGAAGCAGCGCCACGCGCTCGCGCAACGCCGGCGCGAACGCAACCTCGCCCCGCATCGCCCGCTCGGTGATGGCGGCGACGCGGTCGCCGACCCCAGCGAAATCCGCCAGTTCGTCGACGCATTCCTGGCCGATCAGGGTCGAATCCATGTCCGCCACCAGAAGGCGCTTCTGGCGGCCGGCGAGCGGCTGGACGATGACGTCGACCTCTTCGTCCGCGATCGCGCTCTCGAGCGCGGCGCGCTTGGCCTTAAGGTCGCCGGTGAAAACAAGATCGGCCGCGACGCCTTCGTCGAGCCAGCGCCGGCGCTCGACGCCGCGGAGGGCTTGCGCGGCCCGGTCGACTGTTGCTTCGCTGAGCGGCGCTTTCGATGGATCGGCGATGAGCGTGGCGACGAGGACGGACATGATGCTTCCAGACAGGGAGGCAATAGGTGAGGCGGCGCGCTTCTCATCGCAGGCCCGACGGCGAGCGGCAAGTCGGCGGCGGCGCTTGCGCTCGCGAGGTGGTTCGGCGCGACGATCGTCAACGCCGATTCGATGCAAGTCTACCGGGACCTCAGGATCCTGACCGCGCGGCCGACGCCGGAGGAGGAGCGGATTGCGCCGCATCGCCTGTTCGGCTCCATCGACGGCGCGGTCAATTTTTCCGCCGGACGATGGGCGCGGGCGGCGGGCGAATTGCTCGCCGGCGTCGGCGAAGGGCGGGTTATTTTCGTCGGCGGCACGGGGCTTTATTTCCGCGCGCTGACCGAGGGCCTGTCGGACATCCCGCCCGTGCCCGAGTCGGTGCGGGCCGAGGTCCGAAGCAGGTGCGGAAGGTCGCGCCACGCCCGAGCTTCACGATGAGCTCGCGGCGCGCGACCCGGAGACGGCCGCGCGCCTTAAGCCGAGCGACCGGCAGCGCATCTTGCGCGCGCTCGAGGTTGTGGCGGCGACCGGACGTCCGCTTGTCTCGTTCCTCGGCGCGCGCGCGGCGCCGGCGCTCAAGCAAGGCGAATGGGCGGGTCTCTATCTTGCGCCGGAGCGGACGGAACTCGGCCGGCGCATCGACGCGCGGTTCGACGCCATGCTCGCGCAGGGCGCGCTCGAAGAGGTCGCCGCGCTCACGCAGCGGCGGCTCGATCCGGCGCTGCCGGTCATGCGCGCGCACGGCGTTCCGCATCTCATCGCCCATCTCAAAGGCCGGCTCACGCTCGACGAGGCCGCGTCACGCTCGAAGCTCGACACCCGCCATTACGCGAAGCGGCAGTTCACCTGGGCGCGCCACCAGCTCTCGGGCTTCCGATGGGTCGCGCCGGAGGAAGCGGTGATGAGGGCGCGAAGGCGTTCGAATGAGCGTCGGGCCTCTTGTCATCCCCGCGCAAGCGGGAATCTAGAATTTCGGCAAGACTTGCTCGAAGCCCACGTTCGCGGGCATGACAGGATGGAAAGTCGCTGGAGGGCCCATGCCGCAAGTCCGAGCCAACGGAATCGACATCGAATACGAAAGCTTCGGGCGCGACAGCGATCCGCTTATCCTGCTCATCATGGGCTTCGCCGCCCAGCTTATCTTCTGGCCGAAGGCGCTCTGCCAAGGACTGGCGGCGAAGGGATTTCGGGTCGTCAGGTTCGACAATCGCGACATCGGTAAGTCAACTCACTTAACCGGCCAAACGGCCCCGGACCCTCGCGCGCTGTTCGCGGAAGTGATGGTCGGGAGACGGCCGAATGTCCCCTACACTCTGGACGATATGGCCGACGACGCCGTCGGACTCATGGACGCGCTCGGGGTTGAGCCATGCGCATGTCGTCGGCGCCTCGATGGGCGGCATGATCGCTCAACTGGTCGCGATCAATCACCCGGACCGAGCCAAGAGCCTCATCTCGATCATGTCCACCACTGGACGGCGGGACTTGCCGTCCGGGAAGCCCGAAACACTGTCGGTGCTGTTTCGCCCACCGAACAGCGAAAGCCGCGATGATCTTATCGAAGCGAGCATGCTCGTTCAAAAAGCGCTGGCCGGGCCCGGCTTCCAATAAGCGAAGCGGAGATGCGTTCAAGGGCCGAGCTCCGCACCGATCGCGCGCCTTTCGACCTGGCCGGCCTCGCTCGCCAGTCAGCCGCTTTGATCGTCGCTCAGCCTCGCAACGCGCTCTTGCGGAACAGGTGCGATGCCCGACGCTCGTCTTGCACGGCGCCGACGATCCGGTCATACCCGCCGCCGCCGCCAAGGACACGGCGGAGAGCATCCCCGGCGCCGAATTGGTCGTCGTTCCGGGCATGGGCCACGATTTCGCCCCGGCGCTCGTTCCGGTCTACCTCGAGCACATCGGAGATTTTGTCGCGAAGGTGGAGGCGCGCTCGGTCTAGCTTCCGCGCCTCTCGTTTCTTCCCCTCGCTGGCGATCGCTGCGATCAACTATGCGTCTCCGTCGGGCGCCCGGATGGGCGCCGGCGCGTTTCGGCAACACCGCAATCAGTGCGACGATAAGCCCAGCGAGGATCGCTGAAGCGAGATAGCGGCTAATTGCAAAGCCGCCATGGCTTATGGGCTTGTCGAGCAGATCGCCGAGCGTCGCTCCGAGCGGCCGGGTGAGAATGAAGGCGGCCCAGAACAGCGTGACCCGCGATGCCTTCGTGAAGGCGTAAAGCGCCAGAACGCCAACCAGCGCCCCAGCGAACAGGATAGCGCCGCCGCCATAACCGAGGTCGTTCGTGTCGGCGACCCAATCGCCCAGCGCTGTGCCAAGCGTCTGCGAAAACAGGATCGTCGCCCAGTAGAACATTTCCGTCTTTGGCGTGACGATCGTGTTGACCGAGATCGTGCCTTCCGACCATCGCCAGACCGCAAGCGAAGTCATCACGCAGGCGAGGAGCAGAGTCGAGCCACCGAAATATCCGATCCCCAGCGAACGGTCGACAAAGTCGGCGATCGTCGTCCCGACGGTCGTCGTTGCGACGATGGTCAGCCAATAAACATAGGCGTTGAAAGTCTTCGCGGCGGATCTGGACAGCAACTGCTGCGAGAAAGATCGCGAGAAAGATCAGCGTCCCGATCGCGTAGCCGAGATTCATGGACATCGTGACGGCGTCGCCGCCGGTCTCGCCGAGCGTCGTTGCGAGGATCTTGATGATCCAGAATCCGAGTGTGACCTCGGGAACCTTGCTGAATCGGGGCACGCTGCTGTTGGCCCATGAGGCTTGGCGCAACGGTTCGTCCTGGGGGTAACGCACTGTTTCGCTTGCGCCGGTCATGGCTGCTCCTGGAGGGTTGAAGCTGTTTGGATTTGGGCGGCGCGAAAGCCGATGGCATCGAGGAGCAGTGGCGACAATTGGAAGCGGGAGCAGATCGGCGCGCGCGAGTGGGGCGGTCAAGTGCGTGGCGCTTTCGCGGCGAGTGAGGCGACGGCTCAACCCCACGTGGCTCCGCTCTTGTTAATCGACCAGCTGTTCACCGCGCCGCGGCCGTCGGGGGTCGGGGCGATATAGACGATGAGTTGATTGCCCTCGCAGCAGCCGAATGTCAGGACCTGGCATGGCCATTCGTATCCGCCGGCGACGCCGCAGCTCTTCGCCTCGGCGGAGATCGGCCTCGTGCCGGTAAGGAGGATTGCGACGTCGGTCGGCATGCCGACCGCGAGCTTCATGGCGGCCTGGAAGGCGTTGAACGGCGGCGGGCCTCCGTTCCATGACGGGGGATTGCCGCCGACGCAGCATCCGGCGAGCTGAAGGGCGGCAAGGAACAGACTGATCAGGGCGCGCATCGGCGATCTCGGCTCTATGGGCAGGCGGATCGAGATCTCATGACGCACGGTCGCCCCGGACCGCCGTCTCGCCGATATGAACTCATCGCGCAAACGGGTTAGCCGTCGGTTAAGGCCGTCGCCTTTCCACCGCCCTCCGCCCTGCGCTAGTTTGGGCCCCATGACAACGAAGCCGAAAGCACCCAAGCTGACCCTTGCGAAGGCGCGGGAAGAACACGCGCGGCTAGAGGCCGAGATCGCCAAGCATGATCGGCGCTATCACGGGGACTGGATGCGCCGATCATTTCCGACGCGGAATATGACGAGCTGCGCCGGCGCTACACCGCGCTCGAGGAGGCGTTTCCCGAGCTCGCGGGCGCGGATTCCGCCAATCGCAAGGTCGGCGCGGCTTCCATCGGAGAAATTCGCCAAGGTCCGCCATCGCGTGCCGATGCTGTCGCTCGGCAACATCTTCGCCGACCAGGAGGTCGAGGAGTTCTGCGCGCGCGTGCGCCGTTTTCTGGGCTTGGGCGAGAGCGCGCCGCTCGATGTCGTTGCGGAAGCCAAGATCGACGGGCTCTCCTGCAGCCTGCGCTACGAGAATGGCGAACTCGTCCAGGCGGCGACGCGCGGCGACGGCTACGAAGGCGAGGACGTGACCGCGAACGTGCGCGTGGTCGAAGCGATCCCGAAGCGGCTGAAGGGCGCGCCTGAAGGTTTTCGAGGCGCGTGGTGAAGTCTATATGCGCCATGCCGATTTCGCGGCCCTCAACGCCCGCCAGGCGGCCGCCGGCAAGCCTATTTACGCCAACCCGCGCAATTTCGCCGCCGGCTCGCTGCGTCAGCTCGATCCGCGCATGACGGCCGAGCGGCCGCTGCAGTTCTTCGCTTACGCCTGGGGCGAAGTCAGCGAGCCGTTCGCGTCGACCCAGTTCGGCGCGATCGAGGCCATGGGCCGCTTCGGCCTGCCGACCAATCCTTTGACCAAGCTCTGCCATTCGGCCGCAGAGATGCTCGCGCAGTACCGCTCGATCGAAGAAAAGCGGGCGACGCTCGGCTACGACATCGACGGCGTCGTCTATAAGGTCAACGATCTCGCGCTGCAGCAACGGCTCGGCTTTGTCTCCCGCTCGCCGCGCTGGGCGGTCGCGCACAAGTTCCCCGCCGAGCAGGCGACGACGATCGTCGAGGCGATCGACGTCAACGTCGGACGCACGGGCGCGTTACTCCCATCGCCAAGCTCAAGCCCGTGACCGTGGGCGGCGTCGTCGTCTCGAACGCCACCCTGCACAACGAGGACGAGATTGAGCGCAAGGACGTCCGCGTCGGCGACACGGTGCTCGTGCAGCGCGCCGGCGACGTCATCCCGCAGGTCCTCGCGGTCGTGCTCGACAAAAGGCCGCAAGATTCAACCCCTTATGTCTTCCCCGAAACCTGTCCGATCTGCGGATCGGCGGCTTTGCGCGAGATCGACGAGAAGACAGGCGAAAAGGACGTCGTGCGCCGCTGCACTGGCACGCTGGTCTGCCCGGCGCAGGCGGTCGAGGGCTTGAAGCATTTCGTCTCGCGCAACGCGTTCGACATCGAGGGACTGGGCGAAAGGCTGATCGAGCTCTTTTTCACCGAAGGTTTGATCCGCACGCCGGTTGACATTTTCACGCTGAAGGCGCGCGACGGACAAGGCCGCCCGCCTTTGCGCGAATGGGAAGGCTTCGGCGAGACTTCGGCGCGCAACCTGTTCAACGCCATCGACACACGCCGGACGATTCCGCTCAACCGCTTCCTCTTTGCGCTCGGCATCCGCCATGTCGGCGAGACCAACGCGCGGCGCCTGGCGCGGCATTTCGGCGACTGGAACGCGTTGCGCGCGGCGGCGCGGGCCGAAAACGCCGCCGAGGAACTGTCTGGGGTTGGGGGCGTCGGGCCAGTCGTCGCCGAGGCCATCGCGGATTTCTTCGCCGAGCCGCGCAACGAGGCGGCGCTCGACGCGCTCCTCGAGGAAGTCACGATTGAGCCCATGGAGGCGGTCGCCGCCGGCCACCCGCTCGCCGGCCAGACGATCGTGTTCACCGGCTCGCTCGAACGGATGAGCCGCGACGAGGCCAAGGCGATCGCCGAACGGCTGGGGGCGAAGGTCTCGGGCTCGATCTCGGCCAAGACCAACATTGTCGTCGCTGGACCCGGCGCCGGCTCGAAACTCGCCAAGGCGCAGGAACTGGGCGTCGAGACGATCGACGAGGAGGAGTGGATCAGACGGTCGGGGAGCGGCTAGACATGATGCGTTCGGATTCAGGCTGCTCCGACGACAACCTCGGTCGACAGCGAATGAAGTTGTCCGGTTTTGGTAGCACGTCATTTGTCCGCTTCTTCTGGTTTTGTTCTCCTGTGGGCGGGCTGGGGAAGCCGGAGGCTTGTCCATGCCGTCCACAGGGTTGCGTGAAGGCCGAGCCTTCGTCGGCCGGCTCGACCGCGAAGCGCGCACTTCGTTGGCGGCGAGGCGAACCAATACTAGACAATCGCGCCATCACCTGGGTCCGGCAGCAGAAGGTGCTTATGCCGGACAAGCCGTTCATGGTGTGTTTCGCGCCAGGCGCGACCCATCGGCCCCATCATGTTCCGAGGATTGGTCGGACAAATACAAAGGTAAGTTCCGAACTACGGTCTGGCGCCTAGCTTTTGCTTCCGCCAAGGAAATGACGGTTCTTCGCCCGAAAAAGGCAGTTGCCGCCGTGATACGCGCTCGAATTTTAATGAAGGAGGGAACGATGGACGGACAAGCTGGGCGCCTCGCGGGCAAGGTCGCACTCATCACCGGCGCGGCCTCGGGCATCGGCCGGGCCGCCGCGGCTCTGTTCCATGCGGAGGGCGCCAAGGTCGCCGCGACCGACCGCAACGAAGCGGGCCTGAAGACGCTCGGCGCGGACGCCGATCTCACGCTTATGCAGGATGTCACTGACGAAGCGCGCTGGCGCGCCGTAGTCGACGAAGTCCTGGCGGCATTCGGCCGCCTCGACATTCTCGTCAACAGTGCTGGCGTGGCGGTCCTCGGCAATATCGAGACGACGACGCTCGAGGACTGGCGCAGGGTCAATGCGATCAATGTTGATGGCACGTTTCTCGGCTGCCGCGAGGCGGTGCGGGCGATGAAGCAAAGCGGCGGCGGGTCGATCGTCAATCTCTCGTCGGTCGCTGGGATCATCGGCGACGCCTCGTCAGCGGCCTATTGCGCCAGCAAAGGGGCGGTGAGGCTCCTCACCAAATCCGCCGCGCTTCATTGCGCCCGCGCCGGGTACAACATTCGGGTGAACTCGGTGCATCCCTCGTTCGCCGAGACGCCGATGGTGCTCGAAGGCATCGCGCGGGCGAAGGATCCCGAGCGGGTGCGCGCGGGCCTTTCCCGCGCCGCGCCGATGGGCCGCATGGGCAAGGCGGAGGAGGTCGCCAACACGATCCTCTTCCTTGCGAGCGACGAGTCCTCGTTCACCACCGGCGCGGAATTCATGATCGACGGGGGACTGACGGCGCAGTGAGGGGGCGGCGGGAGCCAGGCGGTGCCGCTCTCGAACACTGTAGACTTTCTCCTTCGCCTCGCCCTCCTCGTGAATAGAGGAACAAGCCATCCGGCCGCACGTTGCTCGCGCATCCCTCGATGCGTGGCACGCACGCAACGGGCTGAACTCGGAGAAACGCGATGAAACCCAAATCTTTCGCGGCCGTCGCAATTGTCTTGCTTCCAAGCTTAGCGTTCGCCGCCGGCGCTGGTGGCGCTGGCGGGGGAGCCGGTGGAGCGGCCGGTGGCGCAGCAGGCGCGAGCGGCTCTGGCGAGGCCAACGGCGCAGCCAGCGCGGGCAACGGCGCCGGCGGCGGGGCCGGCAACGGCAATGGGGCGAGCGGCACGGCCAGCTCGAACGCTGCGAATGGCGCCAATGGCGGCGCCAACAACGCGAATGGGACTAGCGCCAACTCAGGGACGGTGGGCAATTCGGATGCGACCGGAACGAACCAGATGGGGAACACAAATCAGCTTCCGCGACAGAACGGAGAGCCACAAAAGGCGCCATAAACGATCGGCGGCCTTCGCTTCGCTATCAGGAACGCCTCGCGGAAAGCGGGGCGTTTTTCTTTGCAACAAGCCGGAACGCGCCTTCTCGGCGCAGCGGGCCTCCGCGCTTGTTCCTTCCTGTAGCAGGCAAATACGCCCACCGACGGCGTGGACACGGGCAGTTGCGTCTGTAACCCGGGTCTTCGGCGCCGAAGCCGGCCTGCAACTCCTCATTGCTTCAATGCTCGACCTGGCGACAGCGACCGTTCAATCGGCAAAGAAATGCAATGACTCCCATGAATGCCCTGTCCCACAGGGCGACGACGCGTCCCAACGGGACTGCCTTCATCTACGATGGGATTGTGTGAACCTATCATGATCTTCTCGCCTTGCTGGAGCGTCAGCGGAAGCGGCCGCCAATCGGTAATTCTACCTAATACCCTGCTTGCACCCGGCGCCTGGATCCCATATCGTCGTCGACGATGGTTCCCTTCGGGGATCAAATGGGAACACGGTGCAGGCTAAAATGCCGAAGCCGTGGCTGCCCCCGCAACTGTAAGCGGTAAGACGACGCCACCTATGATCACTGGGCAACTGGGAAGATCGGCGTCCGTCGTTGACCCGCGAGCCAGGAGACCTGCCATCGCTTTCGTGCAGCCGATCTCGGGCGTGGTGACCGATGGTTTGTTTCTTTTGCGGCGTCACCCGCGATCGTGCTGTTCCCCAAACAGCATGCGAGGGTGTCATGCCTACGAACATCTCAAAAGTCCTGACTGAAAGCGGCCCCGACCTGCGCCGCCGTTTGTTGGCCGTCTACGGCGCCCTGATCGCCGGCAACGTTCTCATCTGGCTCTGGGCGCTCGCGGTCTTGGGCGGGCGGCCAGTTCTGCTTGGCACGGCTTTGCTGGCTTACACGTTCGGCCTGCGCCACGCGGTCGACGCCGATCATATCGCGGCGATTGACAACATCACGCGCAAACTCATGCAGCAAGGCCAGCGTCCCGTCGGTGCTGGCTTCTTTTTTTCACTCGGCCATTCGGCCGTCGTGGTGCTCATGTCGATCGGCGTCGCGTTCGCCGCGGCCGCGCTCACCTCGCGCTTCGATTCATTCAAGGAGGTCGGAGGGATCATCAGCACCAGCGTCTCGGCGCTGTTCCTGTTCGCCATCGCGATCTTCAACATCATCGTCCTGAGGTCGATCTACCGCATCTTTCAGGCGGTGAAGGCCGGCAAGCCGTTCGTCGAGGATGATTTCGACGTCCTGCTCAACAACCGCGGATTCCTAGCGCGCCTGTTCCGTCCGCTATTCCGCCTCGTCACCCAAAGCTGGCACATGTTTCCGATCGGGTTCCTGTTCGGTTTGGGCTTCGACACAGCGACCGAAGTCGCCTTGTTCGGCATCTCAGCTGTGCAGGCCTCGAACGGCGCCTCGCTGGCGACGATCATGGTGTTTCCGGCGCTGTTCGCGGCCGGCATGACCTTGATCGATACGACCGATGGCATCCTGATGCTCGGCGCCTACGGCTGGGCCTTCATGAAGCCAGTCCGCAAGCTCTACTACAACATGACGATCACGGCGGTGTCGATTGTCGTGGCCCTCGTGGTCGGCGGCCTCGAGACGCTCAACCTCATCGGCGACCAACTGGGGCTGACCGACGGGGGTGGCTTCTGGGGCGCGATCGGCGCGATCAACGACAATTTCAGTATCCTCGGCTACATCATCATCGGCATCTTCCTGGTGGCCTGGATTGGCTCTGTCATCGTCTACAAGGTCAGGGGCTACGACGAACTCGAAGTCAAAGCGGCCAGTCGCGTCTGACGCCGCGATCGTCCTTCGAGGCGCCTGCTTGGCAGGCGTCTCAGGACGAGTGTCGGGAACGGTGTTGCTCGCTAGAGGAAGATGGACCTGTCCCGCGTGACCGCCTCCGCGAGATGCTCTGCGACCGCGCGGATGCGGCCCAAACCTCGCGTGTCCTCGTGCGTGACCAGCCAATAGGCGCGTGTGGCGCGGCGCTCCGGCAGGACGCGTTTCAGGTCCTTGAACCGGCGCGCGATGAAGTCGTGCACCACCCCTAGCCCCACGCCCGCCCGCACCGCTTCGAGCTGAGTGACCGCGTTTGCGCTTTCGAAGCCGGTCGGCGCGCCGCCGTAGAGCTCGCGCACATAGTCGAGCGCGGAGGAGAACGCATGCTCCTCGACATAGCCGATGAGCCGATGGCGCTTCAGCGCCTCGATGTCAGCCGGCGCGCCGTTGCGCTTGAGATAAGACGCGCTCGCGTAGATCCCGAGCGAATAATCGGTGAGCCTGCGGGCGACGAAACGTCCCGCCTCCGGCTTGTCGAGGCCAATCACCACGTCGACCTCCCGGCGCGCGAGCGGAGTCAGTTGCGGCAGCGGCATCAGTTGCAAGCGCACGCCCGGATGGCGCTCGGCGAAGTCGCGCAGCGCGCCGACGAGGTAATAGGTCGAAAAGCCGTCCGGCGCGCCAATGCGCGCGTCGCCCGTGAGTTCGAGATCGACGCCGGAGATTTCGCCCTGCGCGTGCAGGAACGCGCTCTCCATTTGCTCGGCCGCGCCGATGAAGCGCTCGCCCGCGCTGGTGAGCTTGGCGCCTGTAGTGCGCCGGTCGAACAGTTTGGCGCCGACCGTCGCCTCAAGCGCCGCGATGCGACGGCTGACCGTCGCATGGTCGAGCTTGAGCCGTTTGGCGGCGGCGACGAATTGCCCGCCGCGCGCGACCGCGAGGAAAACCCGGACGTTATCCCAATCCATACCGATGGCTCAACCTTGTTTGCAAGGGTCGCGGATTGCGGGGCGTGAGCCGCCTCAGGGGGCGACGCCGCGGCAGGCCCACGCAACACTCGCGAAGGACCGCGCGCCGTCGGGCCGGCCCGCCTCGTAGGCGCTGCGCACGGCGGTTTCGGCACGCGCCTGCTCCTCTACGCCGAGGGCGACGACATATTTGCCGAGCGGACCTTCGCCTGCCGCGATGGGCGCCCAGTAGTCTTCGAAATCCCGGTATGTCATGCGGATCATCAACTGAGCTTCCGTCACGTCCGAGAGACCTTGGTCGGCGAAAGTCTGTTTCATCTCGCCCGGCTGCATCATTGGCTGGAAGCAGTAGCGCTCGCGGAGATGACGGCCGCTTTCGCCGAGCGCCGCCGCAGTGTCGACCATCATCCGCATGGCAGGCATGCCCCCGAGATGGTCCCATACCGCCGCCGCGACTGTTCCGCCCGCCCGCACGACACGGCGCATCTCGCTGATCGCCTTGCTGGCTTCGGGCACGAAATGCAGCACCAGCAGCGACAGCGCACGGTCGAACGAGCCGTCCGCGAACGGCAGGTGGCAAGCGTCCGCCTGACGAATCTTAATCCGCGGGTCGGTGTTGAGCCGGGCCGCCTCCTCCACGAACAGGGCCGAATAGTCGATTGCGGCAATTTCGCGGAGGCCGGCCGTCTCGGCGAGCGCAAAGGTGAGGCTGCCGTTGCCGCAGCCGACGTCGAGAATGCTTTCCCCCTCTTTCAGCCCCGCAAATTCAAGGAATGGGACCACCAGTTTTTTGCTCCAGCGACCCATCAGCTGCTCGTAGGCGTTGGCGCTTTGAACGTTGAACGTTGACGGCATGAATCATCCCCTCGGCGGCATGGAGGTTGGCCCCGCATAGTTCTGAAGGCCTGGCGAACATGACGCCACTTAGCACATTTTCGCACAGCCGATGCGCGATCTCTCAAATTGCTGTGCGCAAAATCGTGGCGCATAACGTTGTGAGGGCAGAGGCATCAGGGAGTGGAGCGATGATCGAATATGGGCATTTCGTCGGCGGCAAGCAGGTCGCCGGGAAATCGGGCCGAACGGCGGACGTCTTCCAGCCGATGGACGGCACGGTGCGCGCGCATGTCGCGCTCGCGTCCAAGGCTGACGTTCGCGCGGCGGTCGAGAACGCCAAAGCCGCGCAGCCGGCTTGGGCCGCGGTCAATCCGCAGCGCCGCGCCCGCGTGCTCATGAAGTTTCTCGATCTCATCGCCAAGAACAATGACGAGCTCGCCGACACGTTGGCGCGCGAGCATGGCAAGACGGTCGCCGACGCCAAGGGCGACATCCAGCGCGGCGTCGAAGTGGTCGAATTCGCGCTCGGTGTCCCGCATCTGATGAAGGGTGAATACACCGACGGCGCCGGCCCCGGCATCGATCTCTATTCGATGCGCCAGCCGCTCGGCGTCGTCGCCGGCATTACGCCATTCAACTTTCCGGCGATGATCCCCTTGTGGAAGCTCGCGCCGGCGATCGCCTGCGGCAACGCTTTCATCCTGAAGCCCTCGGAGCGCGACCCCGGCGTGCCGATGCGGCTGGGCGAACTTTTCGTCGAGGCGGGCGGGCCTCCGGGCATCCTCAACGTGGTCAACGGCGACAAGGAGGCGGTCGACGCCATCCTCGATGATCCCGACATTCAGGCGATCGGCTTCGTCGGCTCGACTCCGATCGCCGAGTACATCTATTCGCGCGGCACCGCGACAGGAAAGCGCGTGCAGTGCTTCGGCGGCGCCAAGAACCACATGGTGGTGATGCCCGACGCGGACATGGACCAGACGGTCGACGCGCTGATCGGTGCCGGCTACGGCTCGGCGGGCGAGCGCTGCATGGCGGTCTCGGTCGCGGTTCCAGTCGGCAAGGGGACAGCGGACGAGCTCCTAAACCGGCTAATTCCCCGCGTGGAATCACTCAAGATCGGGCCATCGACCGACTCCGGTGCCGATTACGGGCCGCTGGTGACCAAGGCTGCGCTCGAGAAGGTGCGCGGCTATGTCGATCTCGGCGTGAAAGAAGGGGCGAAACTCGTCGTCGACGGCCGCGACTTCAGGATGCAGGGCTATGAGAACGGATTCTACCTCGGCGGATGCCTGTTCGATAACGTGACCAAGGACATGCGCATCTACAAGGAGGAGATCTTCGGTCCCGTCCTGTCGGTCGTCCGCGCGCATGACTACGGCGAGGCGCTGGGATTGTGCAACGACCATGAATACGGCAATGGCGTCGCCATCTTCACCCGCGACGGCGACGCCGCGCGCGACTTCGCAAGCAAGGTCAAGGTCGGTATGGTCGGCGTCAACGTGCCAATCCCGGTGCCCGTGGCCTACTATACGTTCGGCGGCTGGAAGCGCTCTGGCTTCGGCGATCTCAACCAGCACGGGCCGGATTCGATTCGCTTCTACACCCGCACCAAGACGGTGACCGCCCGCTGGCCGTCCGGCATCAAGGACGGAGCGCAGTTCTCGATCCCGACCATGAACTGAAGGGCTTGGACGAGGAGGGGCGACTATTCGCCTCTCGCGTCCTAGCTTCAGGCTCAGATCGTTCGCTATGACTGCCGCGCCGACAGAAAAGACCGTCGACGAGTTCCTGCGCTGGGCGGAAGGTCAGGAAGGCCGATCGGAGCTGCATGAAGGCTTGGCCAAGCGAATCGCGCCAGAGCGCGCCGACCACGGAAGGACGAAAGGCGGGACCTTTGTCGCGCTAAGGTTTGCTTCACGCCGCGCGGGCTGCGATTGTGAAGTCTTTGGCAGCGGGCCCGGGGCCCAGATCGACCAACGAACGGTCTACGCGCCGGACGGCGCGGGCGCTTGTGGACCTAAGCTACCCGCTAATGCAATTCTTTTTGTCAATTTAATCATCGTGATCGAGGTCCTGTCCCCGAGCACCGCCGCGATCGACCACGGGCGCAAGCTGAGCGACTATTTCTCGCTCCCAAGCGTGCAGCACTACCTGATTCTCGATCCCGAGCGGCGCGTCGTCATTCACCACAAGCGGAGCGTCGGCGACGCGATCGAGACCAGTGTGCTGACCGACGGCGCCGCGCGACTCGATCCGCCGGGGTTCGCGGTCGAGGCGCTGTTCCCGCCGCTGGCCTGAGGGATTCTCGCCGACGTCAGAACCTGAAAAGGGTTAAGCCGGGCCCGGCATTGCCGAACTGATCGGTGATTCGCTCTCGGCCCCGCATCCCCATGAAAGTGCCCTGAACGGGGTCTGGCTGGTTGAACGTGCCATAGACATAGCCGTTGCCGACCGAGCCCACGGGCACTTGCGTGCCAGCAGTCAGCCAAGATGGCCGGGCATGCACCGTGATCTGCCTGCCCTCCGGAGCGGGGCGCTTCGCACGCTTCTTGAGCGCCGTCTGACGGGGCTTCGCCTTCTCCGGCTGCGCCCCAAGAGGCCCTGTCGTTTGCACAGCGCCCTCCTCCAGCGGCCCCGTCTGAGCGTTCGCAGCCGGAGTCGCCACTGCGACGCCAGCCGCGAGCGCAGCGGCGGCAAAGAGCCGAACGAACCGATCCATATCACTTCCCTTCGCTCGACCCAGTCGGCTGGATATAAGGCGGCGCGATGAAAGCAAAAGAGCGAGGTCTCGCCCACGGGTTCGATGTCGCCCTTATCGATCGGCGCCGTGTTTGCCTCGCCCACTTCGGAAAATCAATGGCGGCCGCGGGGTCGGGGCGCCCCTCGCCCCTCGGATGCGCTGCGGCCTTGCCGGCGCGCACTAGCTGTTCAGCGAGCGAACTTTAAGCAAAGTTCGATCGTCGTCTTGCCGCCGGTCCAATCGGAGAGGCCGGCAAACTCGCAGCCGGATCATTGAAGCCGATGCCCGCTTTTGGCCGTGAATATTGGGGCGGACGGCTTGAAAACCGGTCACCTTGCGGCGAGCAGGTTTGGCCTGGTCGGGTCAGCGGTTTAGGGCGGGCGCAGGTTGATTCTGGTGCTCTATGGGGCGCGAACGGACGCCGACAGGGCAAGCGACGGGCGCGAGTTGATGGAGTGGGGCTTCCGTTCGTCCGGTCGGTGATATTCCTCGGTCGGAGATGGTCCGACCGCGGTAACCCCTGGCGGCGCGGCCGCGTGCGGCGGGGATCCAAACGCTTTATCGCCGAGTCCTTCGCAGGTTAATGAATCGGGTCCAACACAACTACGGGAATTTCGCGTTCGGTCTTGAGCGCATAGTCGGCATAGGGCGGCCAGAATTCGAGCGCCTTCTTCCAAAGGCGCGCCCGTTCCTCGCCCGTCGCTGTCCTGGCCCGCGCCTTCAGCTTCTTGGTCCCGACTTGCACCTCCACATCCGGGTTGGCGAGGAGATTGCGATACCACCCGGGGTGTTCGGGTGCGCCCCCTTTGGAGGCGACGACAATGTAACTGGCGCCGTCCGTTCCGTAAAAGAGCGGGAATATGAACTTCTCGCCGGACTTGCGGCCAGTGGTGGTCAAGAGCAGGGCCGGCGCCGTGATCTCGCCGCGCCCCGGCACATCGATCTTGTACATCTGCCCCTCGGTTCCGCCGCTGGCGATATAGCGGTTGGCGTGCTGCACCTGCCAGTCCGGCAGGTTCGGAGCGAGTTTCGCGTCAGTCATCATGCTCTCCTTCAATGCTGGAGGAACTATAGCGCCGGATGCCGGGTCGGCCAATGCGGGTCAGGGCGCCGGCGAAAAGTCCAAGCCCTCGTCGAGACTTTATCTTCAAAAGACCTCCGTTCGTCTCGTTGTCATGTCAGGCCGCCACGTTTAGGTTGATGCCGACCAGCGCAATCGCGTTCCGGCGGAACGCGAGAAACCCGGACAACGAGGAGTCAGTCATGGCGGCGATACCCGCGGAATATCTGGATTTGCTGCAGCAGAAAAAAGCGTTTGCGAGCCTGGCGACCATAATGCCGGATGGAACGCCGCAAGTGACACCCGTCTGGTTCGACTACACGGACGGAAAGATCCGGATCAATTCAGCGAAAGGTCGCGTAAAGACACGCAACATGCAGGAAGGCGCGCCTGTGGCGCTTTCGATCCTCGATCCTGACAATCCTTATCGCTACATCCAGATCCGCGGTCGGGTCGAGCATGTGACCGAAGAGGGCGCATCGGCGCATATCGATTCCCTTGCCAAGAAATATCTCGGTCAGGACAAGTATCCCTGGGCCCAACCTGGCCAAATAAGAGTCACTTTTGAGATTGAGCCCGCTGCGGTGCAGGTCCAAGGCTGACCTCTCTCTCATAAGAGGTCGGCGACCGCGTCACGGTATCGCTCAAGCGCGGTCAGATGGGCCTGCAATGAGCGAGAGGCGATGCGCCGGTGATGGTTCCGCTCAAAGGTGGTGTTGAGCGTGACGTGAGTGACGCCCCCGCTCTTCCAGAACCCGAGTTCATCGCGCCAGGTCGCCTCGTTCCCGGCGCCCATGGAGACCCAGACGTCAAGGCCAATGCTGGCAGGATCGCGACCCGCCTCATCAGCATAGGCGCGCAGCTTGGCGAAGTCGGCTTGCGCCCCAGGCCCCGCGGGGTGGGCGTTCATGATCCATCCGTCGCCCCATTTGGCAATGCGCTTAAGCGTCAGATCATGATGCCCTCCGAACCAGATCGGGATGCGGCGCTCTTTCGGCAGCGGGTTTATGCCCGCGTCATCGATGTGATGCCACTTGCCGTCGAATTTCACATGGCGTTCGGCCCACAAAGCTTGCATCACATGGACCTGTTCCTCCGACCGCCGGCCCCGATTGTGAAACTCCTCGTTGAGGCCAACGAACTCCACCTCGTTCCAGCCGATCCCGATCCCCAGCCGAAACCGGCCCCCGCTCAGGACATCAAGGCAGGCGGCCCGCTTGGCGACCAGCACGGTTTGCCGCTGCGGTAGGATGAGCACTTGTGTCGAGAAGCCAATTCTCGCCGTGCAAGCGCTGAGAAACCCGAACAAGACGAAAGGATCATGGAAGAGATCGGCCGAGGTGCTCCGCGAGCCCCAATGAGGCCGGCTCGCGACATTGACCCCGAGAACGTGATCGGGGGCGGCGAGATAATCGTAGCCCGCCGCCTCAGCCGCCTGCGCAAACAACCGAACCGTCGCGGCATGGCCGCCGATGTCGGACAAAGGCAACGTAACGCCAAGTTTCATTCCATGCTCCCAACACATGGGTCCCATGATCGTTCGTCGCGGTCCCATGCGAGAGCGAACCGTCGCCGAACGTGTCTGTCTGCGGTATTATATCCCGCTCGGGCTGTAAGGCCTGGTGACCCGGAGAAGGACCCGTGCTCAAGCTAGGATACAAGGCGTCGGCGGAGCAATTCGGACCGACGGAATTGCTCCAGTTTTCTCGCCTCGCGGAACAGGCGGGTTTCGACTCGGTCTTCATCAGCGATCATTTTCAGCCATGGAAGCATCACGGCGGCCACGCTCCCTTCTCGCTTGCCTGGCTTGGCGCCCTTGGAGCGGTGACGTCGCGCATCACCATGGGCACGAGCGTGATGACGCCCACGTTTCGCTATCATCCCGCCGTCATCGCGCAAGCCTTCGCCACGCTCGGCGTCATGTTTCCCAACCGGATCGTGCTTGGCGTGGGCACTGGGGAGTCGCTGAACGAGGTTCCGTCGACCGGCATGGACTGGCCCGAGTTCAAGGAACGGTTCGCGCGTTTGCGGGAGGCCATCGCTCTGATGCGTCAGCTCTGGACCGAGGAGCGCGTGACCTTCGAGGGACAATATTATCGCACCAAGGACGCGACAATCTATGATCGGCCCGCGACGCCGGTTCCGATCTACGTCGCCGCGGCAGGCGCATTGATCGCGAAATATGCCGGTCGGGTGGGTGACGGCTTGATCTGCACGAGCGGCAAGGCGCGCGAGCTCTATACCGAAACGATCTTGCCGAAGGTGTTGGAGGGACGGGCCGAGGCAGGCTCCAGATCGCCCGACTATGCTCGGATGATCGAGGTCAAGGTCTCGTTCGACACGGATCTGAAACGCGCGATGGAGGACACGCGACACTGGGCGGTGCTCGCCTTGACGCCGGAAGAGAAGACCTCCGTGCACAGCCCAGAAGAGATGGAGCGCCTTGCCGACGGGCTTACCGCCGAGCGCGCCGCCAGCCGCTGGATCGTCTCAACCGATCCGGACGAGCATGTCGAACGCATAGGCTATTACGTCGATCTCGGCTTCGACCATCTGGTCTTTCATGCGCCGGGTCCAGATCAGGAGCGGTTCATTCGGCTGTACGCGGAGCATGTTCTGCCTCGCCTCCGTCGTCGCTTCGGCAGGCCGGACGAAGCGCGCAAGAGCGCATGACCTCTCTGGAGGTCATTGCTCTGCCGGGCCTGCCGTTGATCGGGCCCGGTGATGACCTGGTCGAACTCATTGCGTCAGCCTTCAAGCGGGACGGCGTTGCGCCACGCCCTGGCGACGTGCTTGTCGTCGCGCAGAAGATCGTCTCGAAAGCTGAGGGTCGCGTCGTCGACCTCGCAACCGTCGCACCGTCCCCCAAGGCCCTCGCGCTCGCGGCGAAGGTCGACAAGGACCCGCGGCTTGTGGAGGTGATCTTATCGGAATCGGTTCGCGTCGTGCGGGCGCGCCGCGGCGTGCTGATCGTCGAACATAGGCTTGGCTTCATCATGGCGAACGCCGGGGTGGACCAGTCCAACGTGGGCCCAGCTGACGGCTCGCCTCGCGCGCTCCTGTTGCCGAAGGACCCGGACCGCAGTGCGGAGGCGCTGCGACGCGGTTTGGCGAAGTCGACCGGGAGTGATCTCGCGGTCGTGATAAACGACAGCTTCGGACGTCCGTGGCGTCAGGGAACCACTGGCGTCGCGATCGGCGTCGCCGGTCTGCCCGCCTTGATCGACCTGCGCGGCCGGCCTGACTTGTTCGGCCGAACGCTGGAGGTGAGCGTCGTCGGTTTCGCGGATGAGATCGCCGCCGCCGCCTCGCTTCTGATGGGCCAGGCGGACGAGGCGACGCCGGCGGTCCTGATCCGGGGCTTAAGCTGGTCCGCTCCGGAATCGATGGCGGCCAGCCTGCTTCGT
>CAVSSS010000007.1:0-69855 GCA_963730555.1 uncultured Alphaproteobacteria bacterium
GCGGTGGTTCGATCGCACCTACCGCAGGTTGGCGTGCGCTCGATAGTCTGACGTCGCTGAGTTGAGAGCGAGTTAGGCACGTGTCGGATACTGAGCTTTTGCACAAGTCTAAGGGGGAGCCGGTTCGTCGGCTTGAGATTTTCACCGGGTCGGGACGGAGGCGCGTTTGGACGTCGGAGCAGAAGGCGGAGATTCTTGCAGAGAGCTATGAGAGCGGGGACAAAGTCTCGGCAGTCGCTCGGCGACATGGACTGACGCCGCAGCAACTGTTCGGCTGGCGGCGCAATGCGCAACGACGAAGTGTCCGCCGCCGAGGCGCTTCTCCCGCCGCGGGCAGCGTGACTTTCGCGCAAGTGATGGTTGAGGCTCCAGCGCCGTCTGCGGCGGCCTCCTGCATAATTCCATGTGGGACGATCGAGATCGCGCTCGGGGCGGCGGTGGTGCGCGTCAGTCCCGGAATTGATGTTGCGACGCTGACGAAGGTGCTGCGGGCGGTGAAGGCCGCAACATGATTTCGGTTCCGGCGGGCGTTCGGATTCTGGTTGCGACGAAGCCTGTCGACTTCCGACGCGGCGCCGACAGCCTCGCGGGGCTGGCGAAAGAAGAGCTTCAACGCGATCCGTTCTCCGGGACGATCTTCGTCTTCCGCTCGAAACGGGCGGACCGGTTGAAGATCTTGGCCTGGGACGGGTCTGGCCTGATTTTGTATTGGAAGCGCCTTGAGGAAGGGGCGTTTCGCTGGCCGCCGATCAGCGACGGCGTCATGCGGCTGTCGGCCTCGCAACTCGCCGCGCTCGTCGACGGCCTCGACTGGTCGCGCCTGCATGTGCGGGACACGCCGGCTCCAGCGGCGGCGTCATAAAGATTGTGCCCTGCGGCCTGATTTTTCTCCCCAACCGCGAGCAAATCTGATTTTCTTTCGCGCGTGAGCCCCAACGCGAATCAGCCCCCGCCCGACCTCTATGCGCTTGAAGCGCGCCTGGCTGCGGCGCTGGCCGAGCGGGACGCCGCGATTGCGGAGCGGGATGCGGTTCTCACCCAGAACAACCGCCTCATGCATCTGTTGCGCCAGCTTCAGCGGATGCAGTTCGGCCGCAAATCCGAGAAGCTCGATCCAGACCAGTTCGCTTTGGCGCTGGAGGATATCGAGCAGGCGGAAGCGGCCAACGAAGCGGCGGACGACAAGCGGAACAAGGCAGCCGCAGCGGCGCAGGCCGAGAAGCGCCGGGCGAACCGCGGCGCGCTGCCAATCCACCTCCCGCGCGTTCACGTCACGATCGAGCCCGAGGACAGGAACTGTCCGTGCTGCCGATCGCCGATGCATGCGATCGGCGCCGATGTCTCGGAGCGGCTGGAGGTGGTCCCGGCGCAGTTCCGGGTGCTGGTGACGCACCGACCCAATATGCGTGCCGCGCCTGCGAGGAGACGGTGGTTCAGGCGCCGGCGCCCGAGCGGCTGATCAAGGGCGGCCTGCCCACCGAGGCGATGGTCGCCTCCGTGCTGGTCTCCAAATACGCGTGGCATCTGCCGCTCTATCGTCAGGCTCAGATGCTGGCCGCCCAGGGCCTCGACATCAAGCGCTCGGTGCTGGCGTTCTGGGTCGGCTACGCGGCTGCGGAACTCAGGCCGGTCTATGACCGCCTTCGGGAACTCATTCTGACGTCGGGCAAGGTCGCGGTCGACGAGACGAAGGCCCCGGTGCTCGATCCGGGCCGAGGCCGGGTCAAGGAGGGCTATTTCTGGGCGGTCGCCCGCGATGATCGGTCATGGGGCGGCAAAGACCCTCCGGCCGTCGCTTTCGCCTATGCGCCCGGCCGCGGGGCGATCCATGGCCTGAAGCTGCTCGACGACTATCGGGGCGTCGTCCAGTGCGACGGCTACGCCGCCTACAAGACGATCGCCGCCAAGGCGCCCGACGGCCGGATCACGCTCGCCTTCTGCTGGTCGCACCTGAGACGCCGGTTCTTCGACCACGCCAAGGGCGAAGCGCCGATCGCCCGTGAGGCGCTCGAGAGAATCGCCGCGCTCTACGCGATCGAGAAGACGATCAAGGGCGCAAGCGCCGACGAGCGTCGCCGCGTGCGCCAGGAGAAGAGCAAACCGCTTGTCATGGCGTTCAGGCCCTGGCTCGAGCATCAGCTGGCGCGCGTTTCGGGCAAGTCGGGAATCGCCGAGGAGCTCCGCTATGGTCTGAACCACTGGGAAGGGCTCGTCCGCTTCCTCGACGACGGCCGCATCGAGCTCGACACGAACATCGTCGAGCGCGGCATCCGCCCGATCGTCCTCAATCGTAAGAACGCGCTCTTCGCCGGCCATGACGAGGGAGCGGAAAACTGGGCCTGCGTCGCCTCGCTCATCGAAACGTGCAAGCTCAACGACGTCGAGCCGCAGGCCTACATCTCAGGCGTTCTCGACAGGCTCGTCAATCTCTGGCCTGCCTCGCGCATCGACGAGCTCATGCCGTGGGCATGGGCGAAGGCGTCCGCACCCCATCGCCTCGCCGCCTGACCCGCAGCGTCAACTCACCAAAGCCGTGGGACGTAAGCGCCGCTTACTGCTGACTACGGGCGGTCAATTCCTAACCGTTCGGCGCAAGGTGCAAAGCGTGACAGCCAATGTTCACCCCGCAGTCGATAGGATCGTCATCGAGCCTGAAGCTCCGGCGACTCGCGAAGCCTGTTTCGCCTGCGGCTCGATGATCGGGTGGTCGGCCAGAACGGACCGCCGTCCACCGCCGCGATCACCGAGCCCCGGAAGCCAAGCTCGTCCCCGAGGGATACCCCAGCCAGTCTGGGAACCAAAATCAACCCGAAAAAGGCGCGCCGCGGCGACTTATGCTTCATCGCACCTGCTCTGCCAGTTCACGCAGAAGCCGCAGCTATGCCCGAGCCACTAGTTGGCTGTCTGGCGCCCTGCGCTCGGAAAGACATCGCCGGAACGGGGCGGTTGCGGTTTCCAAGCGCATCAGATAGAACGGTTTACTAAATCGTTCCACTGATCGACGATCAATCGACATTCGGGCTTAAATGTTCGCTCGAGTTAGCATTCGCGACGTCGCCGCCATGGCGGGCACCTCGGTCAGCACGGTTTCGAACCTGCTCAACGGGCGACCAAACCGCATGCGGTCGGACACGGTCCAACGCATCGAGGAGGCTATCGAGCGTCTTGGCTACAAACCGAACCGTTCGGCGCGCTCGCTGAAGACCGGCTTCACGGCAGCGATCGGGCTGCTTGTTCCGTCCGTGGCCAATCCTTTTCACGGCGCGATGGCGCACGCCGTGGAGATCGTGGCGCAAGCTCGCGGCTTCCAGGTTGTGCTTGGCAACACGCTTCGCGACGCGGCGCGTGAACGACAATGCGCAGGCGACTTTTTCGCTTTCGGCATCCGCGGCGTGATAGCCACGTCGTCGCCCTTCGATCTCGAGCATTTCAACGACCTCATAGGACGAGGGTTGTCGGTGGTCGCGCTCGACATGGTCAACAGCAACGCGGACGCGAGGCTCGCGATGGATAGCGTGTCAATGGACAACTATCGCGCGGGATATCTGGCGACGCAGCACCTCATCGACCTCGGCCACAGTCGCATCGGCTATGTTTCCGGCGCCACGCCAACGATGTCGCGCCGCGACCGGTTGAACGGCTACAAGGCGGCGCTTCTCGCGGCGAAGATCAAGATCGACCCAGGGTTGATCGCCGCGGGAGAAAGCGCTTCGGGCTATGACGACATCCACGCCGCCGAGCATGGGCGTTCGGCCACCTTATCTCTGCTTGCGGCGCCTGACCCGCCATCCGCTCTCGTTGCGCTTAACGACATGCACGCTGTTGGCGCTTGCGCTGCAGTTCGCGATATCGGACGCACGGTGCCGGATCACGTTTCGGTGGTCGGGATCGACGACATCAATCTCGCCGCCCTGCTCTACCCACCGCTGACCACCGTGCGCCATCCGATCAAGGCGTTGAGCGAGGCGGCGGTCGATCTCCTCGTCAAACGGATAGAAGGGCAAGAGCACGGCCCTTCGCATCAGATCGTCTTCGAGCCAACGCTCGTCGTGCGCAAGTCGACCGCCCCCTGCGCAAGAAAGATAAGCCTTCGGAGTAAAGGCCGGATAACCCGCTCTGTGGAGAAGGTTTGAGGCCCCAGCAAAACTTAACACAAGGGAGGAAAACCATGGATGTGAAACGCTTTCGCTTCTGGATGGCTGCCTGCGCGGCCGGACCTATCGTCGCCGCAATGCTGACGCCGAGCGCCGGCGCATTGGCCGCGGACGCGGCCACACAAGGCAAGGAGATCGCCTTCGTGCCGGGCGTCGTCGGCAACGCCTTCTACATCAGCATGGAATGCGGCATTCGCGCCGAAGCCGATAAATATGGCTTCACCATCAAGATGCAGGGAGCGCAGCAATTCGATCCCGCTCTGCAAACCCCGATCGTCAATGGCGTGGTGGCCGGCAATCCCGCAGGATTGTTGATCGCGCCGACGAACTCCAAGGCGCTGTTCGGACCCATCGCCGCCGCCGCCGACGCCGGCATAAAGGTCGCGCTGGTCGATACGGCGCTGGACGATACGAGCAAGGTGGTGACGTCCATCGCCACGGACAACGCGGCTGGCGGATCGGCGGCGGCCGATGCGCTCGCCAAGCTCATCGGCGAGAAGGGCGAGGTGATGGTCATCGCGTTCCAGGCGGGCGCCAGCACGTCCGATCAGCGCCAGAAAGGCTTTGAGGAAGAGATCAAGAAATATCCGAACATAAAATATCTCGGGTTCCAGATCTCCAACAACGATCCCGCGAAAGCGGCCGCCGAAGTGACGTCGACCCTCGCGGCGCATCCTGACCTTGCCGGGATTTTCGCCACCAACGACCGCTCGGCCGAGGGCGCCGCGACAGGGCTTCGCAACGCGAACAAGGTCGGCGTCGTCAAGGTGGTGGGCTTCGACGCTGGCCCCTCCCAGATAAAGCAACTCGAAGACGGCCTCGTTCAGGCGCTAATCGCCCAAAGCCCCTACCAGATCGGGGTCGAAGGCGTTGACGCGATCGCCAAGTCGTTGCAGGGACAAAGCGTCGAGCACAAGGTGACGACCGGGACCGTGACGGTCACCAAGGAGAACCTGCACGCTCCCGAGACGAAGAAGGGCCTCTATCTCGACAAGTGCTGACCCAGCGCGAACGCCGGCCCGAAGGACGGCCACCCGCGATCGCCGGGCGGCCGATTGAACGCAACACGATCAATAGGCGTAGCCCCGTTCTACGTATTGCTCGCGAGGTGAACCGTGTCTGAACCCCCGCTGATCGAGGCTCGGGGCATTGTTCGACACTTTGGCCATGTTCACGCGCTGCAGGGCACCGACTTCAGCGTCAACCGCGGCGAGATTGTCGCTCTGATCGGCGACAACGGAGCTGGAAAGAGCACGCTTATCCGAATCCTATCCGGCAGCGATCGGCCGAATGAAGGGTCGATCTTCGTCAATGGCGCGCCGGCGCATTTTAGCGGACCGCCGGACGCCCGCGCGGCCGGCGTCGAGACGGTGTATCAGGATCTCGCTCTTGCCCCCGATCTCGACACCGCCGCGAATATGTTCCTCGGCCGGGAGATCCTGAAGCCCGGCCTGCTCGGGCGCCTCGGCGTTCTCGACAAGCCGCGGATGGCGCGTCAGGCTGGCGAGGCGATGGCGCGTCTCGGCGTGAGTCTCTCGGCGCCTCCTCCGCCGTGTTCTCTCTCTCAGGCGGCCAGCGGCAGAGTGTCGCGGTGGCGCGCGCCGCGATGTGGGCGACGCGCGTGATCTTCATGGATGAGCCGACCGCGGCGCTTGGCGTCGCGCAGACCCAAGGCGTCCTCGATCTTATTCGACGGGTGCGCGACGCGGGAACCGCCGTCGTGCTGATCAGCCATAACATGCCGCAGGTTCTGGAGATTGCGGACCGGATCGTGATCCTGCGGCTCGGCCGGACCGTGGGGCACGTCTTGGCCGCCGCGACGAATGTCGACGAGCTTGTGCGGGCGATGACCACCGGCGTGTTGCAGAGCCGCGCGGCATGAGCGGATCGACAGAATCCGAGAGCGTCGCCTCGTCGCGCCTCGCAACCGCGTCAGGTCAGGCGGCGCCCGGCCGTCCAGGCCAATCGTGGATTTCGATCCATCCTCACGAGTCAGTCGACGGCGCTCTTCGTCATCCTCGTCTTGCTGGCCGCCTTCTTTTCGGCGCTACGCCCCCATGCGTTCCCGCGGATCGCCAACATCCTCAACATGGCCACCGACGCGTCGATCCTGCTCGTGCTCGCCGTCGGCAGCACTTTCGTCATTCTGACCGGCGGCATCGATTTGTCGATCAATGGCGTGCTGGTCTTCTCGGGCGTCGCCGCCGCGATGGCGATGGTGGCCGTGGGCGGAGACAATCTCGCCGTCCTGCTTGTCGGCCTCATTGCCGCCATCGTCGCTGGGGCCGCATGGGGCGCACTGAACGGCTTTCTCATTGCGAGGGCGAAGATCCCCGCGCTCATCGTCACGCTCGGGACAATGGGGATGTCGCTCGGCCTTTCGCTGCTGCTGACGGGCGGCGTCGATATTTCCGATGTTCCCGACAAACTCGTGACGACCGTCGGCTCCGGCCGCATCGGAGGCGTCCCGATCCTGGCCATGATCGCCGCCGTAATCTTCGTCCTCGGATGCCTGTTGCTCGCGCTCACCCGCTTCGGCCGGTACACCTACGCCGTCGGATCGAGCCTCGAGGCGTGCCGGCGATCCAGCATCGACGTGACCGCTCATCTCATCAAAGTCTACCTGCTCGCGGGCGCACTCTCCGGCCTCGCCGGCTATCTTTCGCTGGCCCGGTTCGCGACGACGACTCTCGGCGGCCACACGACCGACAATTTGCAGGTGATCGCAGGCGTCGTCATCGGCGGCGCGAGTCTCTTTGGCGGCTCTGGGGGGCTCATGGGCTCGTTGATCGGCATCATCATCCCCGTCGTCCTGCTTAACGGCTTTGTCGTGCTCGGCCTTCCGCCTTTCTGGCAGCAGGTCACAGTGGGCGCCGTTCTGATCGGCGCGGTCTATTTCGATCAAATGCGCCGCCGGCTTAGAGACCGTTGACGGCGCGAGTCGTTACGTTCGGTGTCAGAACATTCGTGACGGACTTAGTCGACCGTGTCAGAGACGCTCAGTGCGGCCTACAAAGTAGCCGTTAATCCGAATCGAATTGAACAGCAGCCCTGCATTGCGCTAGAGGCCGTAAGCGGTAACCAGGGCGCACGATTCCTCCAAACCATGCATCAGTTTGTCGAACGGCTATACGCCAGGGGAAACCCCGCCCAGCTACATTCCTACGCTATCCGGTCGGTGCCGTCCCCTACACGGTCACACTCATCAATTTTTCGAATTGAAGCTGGCTGTCTGATTCCGATTTTGCGTTGGACACTTTCCAAAACCCGGCCGAAGGATTCGGACATGGCCGGCCATGGAAACTCTGACTCTGCGCAACTGCAGGTCATTCTTGAGCGCATCGATCCGGCGAACAACGTCGCGCGCTACTATGTTCTGTCCATCGAGGCGACCCTCCTCGCGCGGGATACGCTCGTGCGACGTTGGGGACGGATCGGCTCAGCCGGACGGCAGCGTCTCGAGTTCTTCGACAGCAGGACCTCGGCGGGGTTGGCGCTAGAGACGTGGCTGGCGAGAAAGCGTAAGCGGGGATACGCGCTCAGATAGTGGAGGCCGACTGACCCGTATTCCGCGGTCGTCCGCAGGCTTGGGATTTAGATCGTGTGGTGTTTTTGCGGCTATGGGCTCGCCGCGGTCTTCAGCTTCGACAACGCTCGGATCTTCACTCGCACGCTGGCCGGCTTTGCTGCCGCTTTCACCATCTCCCCCGTTGAGGGATTGCGGACGAGCGTGCCAGCTCTACGAGCAGGAACCTTGCGCAGGTTGACCTTCAGCAGCCCTGGCAACACGAACTCGCCGATGCCGCGCGGATGCACCGAACCAAGGAACAGATTTTCAAGGGTTGTGTAGACTCCCACCGCGGTCTTCCGGGGAATTTCATTCTCCTCAGCGAGAAGATTGATCAGGGCCGACTTGGTCAGAGTTTGTTTGACAGGCTTGATCGTCGGAGGCACCGACGGTTTCTTAGCCGCGCCTTTTCGGGCAGTTTTCGCCATTCAAAGGTCTCCTCGGTCGGAACAGGCCAGCAGATCATCTCATCAAAGAATTGTTGCTCCATTAGGCGATGACACCCTGATTCGCAACGAATTGCTGCGCGAACGCGACGATCGCTTTGCGTCGGGAAGTGATCCCAGCGTTTCGGCATGGGAGAGATCATCGCGTTGAACATCGCTCTGCGCCATTCTGATCGGGCGAGAGTGCGCGAAGCCCGCCCTGCTGGAGCAACCTTCGCGCATTGTCAGCGCAGCCAAGCGGTGCTGGGCGACCGAAAGCTGATGCTTCCATCAGGAGGCGCAGTCCTGTCGCACGGTCTGCGTGGAAGCCGCGGAGTGGATCGTCGCCTATCCAGGCGTGCCGGATCGGGGTCGCAAAGGTCGAAGCGGCGCCTGGAGGCGAGGAGCACGAACGCCCGAGGTTCTGCTGGAACAGGATGGTGTTCGCGGCGGCGAGAGTGAGCGCGTCTCAATGCGCCGACCCCCTCGCGTCAGCGCGCACGGAGCACGTCGTTCAAATCGCCGCCTTCGAGTGGAGGCCTAAGCCGCGCGAACGGTATGCTGAACGTTTCCGCAAGCGATCGGTGACGCTCTGCAAAGCGGTCCCCCGCCCCATTCGCGTCCGTGGCGCTGCAGAAAAGAGCGCCGGGGAGCATTGCGATGCGTCCGAGCAGCGCCTCGAGCGCTGCGATAGTGCCTGGGCCCATGCCGCCACCCGTCGCACTATAGAGCGTGTCTTCGCGTAAGTTTTCGATGGCGGCGATGCTCAGCGCGTCAATGGCCGCTTCGGCAAGGACGAGCCTTGGACGTGGCGAGCCATAAGCATGCAAGCAGAACAGCGCCTTGGCGCCGCCCGTCAGCGATCCCTTGTAAGTCGGCCCGCGCACGTCGACATGGGACACCGCGCCCATGTCATCGAAATGCGCGAACCAGGCGCTGCCAACCGGCCCCTCACGGAGGACGCCAGCCATCGAGGCAGCTTCGATGATGTTCGCGGGAAGCCATCGCTCGCTGGCGAGATAGCGCCAGGTTGGCGAATTCGACCATACCGCCTTTCGCTCGGCCCAACGGTCCGCGACAGGCCTGTTGAGGCCCCTACGGCGCCCTGCCCTATCCGCTGGCGGAAAACTTGGCGACAGTCCGGCGAATTCCCGCAGGCGCTTACGGGCATGGCCGAAGGTCAAACCGGGCTCGAGCCTTTGCACCAGTCCGAATACGTCGCCCCTGGCATCGCTGGTTGGATCCCACCAGCCGCGTCCAGCGTGGCTAACGATCAAGATCTCGCCTTTGCCTCGTCGGTACTTCAGGCTGAGCTTCGTGCTCTCCTTCCGATCCAGTTTCCAGGGTGACGGCGTTCGCTCCAGCACGACGCCGCAATGCACTTTGTCGCGCAGATCGTTGATTTCGCGATCGTGTTCGGTCATGTCCGCTCCTCGCATTCGAGCGCAGGAGCTGGGCTGGCATACCTTTGGCTTTTCTGGCCCCTGCCCTTCCCGCCAACCGCGAGGCGGTCGCGCTGCAAGGGCGCGCGTACGCGCGGGAGCCTGCGACACACCCTTGTCCGCGCGGCCGACGTTAGCGGTAGCCATCCCAACTTCTTCGCATCTCAAGCGAAGGCTGTCCGGCATCGGCGCGAACAAGAAACTGGACCCGCAAGGCGACAGGGTCAGGAGGTATGCTCAGTCCCGCGAGATGAAAAATGAGCGATGCCGAAAGCCTGCGGTCCGCTGCGAACTGCCGAAGACCTGCTCAGGCCGTTCTTCGCTCGCGCGTTCGCGCATTAATCTGAGCCATGAGAACCGGACCGAGCGAAAACTCCCCTGCCCTCGCCCTTCGTGTCAGCTCGCGCAAATAGCCACCAGCGGATTGGATCGCCGAACTCCGTTGCAGCAGGCATGCGAGGAGCGGGCAGAACACTGGCGGAAAGCTGGAAGGTTCCGAAGCCGACCGCGAGCCCAAGGCCGACGGGTCCTCGGCTGCCCTCGATCAAGCCGGCGCGATTCGCCAGCGCCGCGATGCCGGTTGGCGCCGCACGCGCCGGAACGCCGAGCCAGCTCTGACCCAAGCGAGCGGCGCCTTGCCTTCCAACGAAAAGAACACCGGCAGGAGGAAAAGCGCCTGCAGGCGCCAAGCGCGGTTACTCGGCCGCTTGGAGACGATGCGCATCAATGATCTCTTGGATCTCGGAGCGGCATGATCCACAATTCGTGCCGGCTTGCAGAGCCCGGCCTATCGCGTCGACAGTGATGCAGCCGTCCGCGACGGCGGCCGCGATTTGATTGACGCCGACGCTGAAGCAGGAGCAGACGGTGGCCCCTTTGTCCACCCGGCCCCTGCCGGGTCGCCCGGCGATGACGACCATGCGTGCGCGGCGTTCGGCGAAATCGGCGGAAAGCTGATCGACGGCCCAGTTGCGGGAAACCGCCACCGGGTCCACCGCGAGGAACAGGGCGCCAATGAGCCTGTCGCCATCGAAAGTGGCGAAGCGAAGCTGCCCCGCTTCGGCGTCGATATAGGAGAGTGCGCCCGTTTCCGCAGCCCCGCCGAACAGGCGCGCCGCAAGGGCGGCCCAGTCCCGCTCGCCATCAGTGAAAGCCAATTCGACCGCCAGCCGGCGTTCGCGGGGGCTATGGCCCAGTAGTCCGCGTCGAGCCTTTCCGGTCTGTCGCGGAGGACCGCGAAACCGTAGCGCGCGACTTCGAACCGCGTTACGCGCGCCGCGACATGTTTTGATGCGGGTTGCCCCGAAACCGGATCGGTGATCGCCGGAACCAGGGCATCGACCCGCGCCTTCGCCGCGAACTGGTCGTTCCAGTGCATGGGCGCGAAGACGGACCCTTTCGTCTGACGCGGCGAAACGAGCGCACGCAGGATGACCTCGCCGTGCGGCGTCGCAATAGACACGAGATCGGCGGCCTTTACACCCAGCTCCTCGGCGTCCGCAGGATGAATCTCGCAGAACGGCTCGGCGAGGTGCTGCGAGAGACGCGGGCTTTTACCCGTGCGGGTCATCGTGTGCCAGTGGTCGCGGACCCGGCCTGTATTGAGGATGAGCGGGAAGTTTTCCGTGACACGTGTCTCGGGCTTCGCCGAGACAGGCACGAACCGGCCCTTGCGGTCCGGGGTGAAGAAGCCCCCTTGCGCGAAGAAGCGCGTCTCGGCGGGCGCGTCGGCGCTCACGCGCGGCCACTGAAAGGGGCTCAACGCATCGTAATCGGTTTCGCCGATCTTGGCGAAGGCGCCAATGTCGAAGGCGCGCGCGCCGTCGTTCTCCAGGGTCGACAGCGCTGCATGTTCGGCGAAAATCTGCGCTGGCGTCTCATAAGCGAAGGCGTCGCCGAAGCCCATGCGGCGGGCGAGGTCGGCGATGATCGCCCAGTCGTGGCGCGCTTCTCCGGGGCTTCCGAGGAAAGGCCGCTGGCGCGAGATGCGCCGCTCGGAGTTGGTGACCGTCCCGTCCTTCTCGCCCCAGGCCGTTGCGGGCAGCGTGACATGTGCGAAGCGCATCGTATCGGTGCTCGCGATAACCTCCGAGACGACAACGAACGGGCAGGCCTTCAGGGCGCCCGCCACGCTGTCCGCGTCTGGCATGGAATCGACCGGATTGGTGGCGACGATCCAGATCGCCCTGATCCGGCCGTCCGCCACAGCGCGGAACATATCGACGGCTTTGAGACCGGGCTCTTTCGCTATGCGCGGCGAGCGCCAAAAGTCCTGCACCCGCGCGCGGTGCGTGGGGTTCTCGATGTCCATATGCGCGGCCAGCATGTTGGCGAGGCCGCCGACCTCGCGGCCACCCATAGCGTTCGGCTGGCCGGTGATCGAGAATGGCCCCATGCCCGGCCTGCCGATGCGGCCCGTCGCCAGATGGCAGTTGATGATGGCGTTGACCTTGTCGGCGCCGGATGAGGACTGGTTGACGCCCTGGCTGTAGACGGTGACGGTCTTCTCCGTCGCGGCGAATATATCGTAGAAGGCGCGAAGGTCGCCGGGAGAGAGCCCAGTCAGAGCCGCCGTTGCGGCAAGGTCGCTGGCTCCCGCTGCGGCGAGCGCCTCGACGAAGCCTATCGTGTGCCTTTCGATATAGGCGCGATTGAGTGTGCCATAGGCGGCCATATGCGCGAATAGGCCGTTGAACAGGGCGCAGTCGCCGTCGGCGCGGACCGCGAGGTGAAGGTCAGCGATGTCGGCGGTCATCGTCCGGCGTGGGTCGATCACGACGACGCGCATGTTTGGCCGAGCCTGCTTCGCCGCCGCAAGCCGCTGGTAGAGGACCGGATGGCACCAGGCAATGTTGGAGCCGGCCAGCACGACGAGATCCGCCAGTTCCAGATCCTCATAAGTCCCAGGCACCGTGTCCGAGCCGAAGGCGCGCTTGTGGCCCGCAACGGAAGAGGACATGCAGAGGCGCGAGTTCGTGTCGATATTCGCCGAGCCGATAAAGCCTTTCATCAGCTTGTTGGCAACGTAGTAGTCCTCGGTCAGCAACTGGCCGGAGACGTAGAAGGCGACAGAGTCGGGCCCGTGCTCGGCGACCGTCCGCGAGAAAGTCGTCGCGACAAGATCGAGCGCCTCATCCCAGCCCGCGAGCCTGCCGTGAATAGTCGGCGCAAGCAGCCGGCCGTCGAGGCCGACTGTCTCGCCGAGCGCGGATCCCTTGGAGCAGAGTCGGCCGAAATTGGCTGGATGCTCCGGATCGCCGCGCACGGCGACCGAGCCATCGGGCTGGACTTCGGCGAGCACGCCGCAACCTACCCCGCAATAGGGGCACGTCGTGCGGACGGGCCCGCTGTCTGGCTCAAGGTTCATCGCGCCTCGTTCCTGGTGTCTCCAAGCAGGCTCCAGGACGCGCCACAGGCGCTGCGCGGGATATCCTTCGGGACGCCGAGCTCCGCGTGACCCCTCGGGATAAGGAAACTTGGATTCCCATTGACCATCAGGCGGCGAGCGCCTCAAGGGACGCAGTGTCGATAAGGATCGTCTCCCCGTCGATCTCCAGCCTGAAGGTGCGGACCTGGCCTTCGTCGGCGCCCATCGCGTGGCCGGTCTCGAGCGAGATCACCACGTTGTGAAGCGGGCAGGTCACGGCTCCGCCATGCACGATGCCCTGACTCAATGGACCCCCTTTATGCGGGCAGCGGTCCTCGAGCGCGAAGACGCGATCCTCGTCGGTGCGGAAGATGGCAATCCTGCCACACGGCGTGACGACGCATCGCGCGCCCTGCCGCGGAATGTCGGAGACTTTTCCGATGACGACAAAGGTCATGGATCCTACTCCGCGGCCTGCGCCAAGCCGATGGTCGCCATTGGCTTGAACTCGTGTTTGTCCTTGCCGGAGACGCGCTCCGACCACGGGTCGACCTGTGCGAACTTCTGGCTGTGGACAAAGCGGTCGAAATACCCCTTGCGCTTCTCTGTATCGGTCATGATCTGCCGGCGGATTTCTTCGATCCCGATGCGCTTGGCCCATTTGTAGATGCGTTCCAGATAGTGGCCCTGCTCGCGATACATCTGCACAAGCGCGACGACATGTTCGAGCGCCTCGTCCTCCGACTTAACGGAACCGAGCACTTCCGTTCCCTTGATGTCGAGCCCCGCCGCGCCAGCGAAGTGGATCTCGTAGCCGGAATCGACGCAGATGATCCCGACGTCCTTGCAGGTCGCCTCGGCGCAATTGCGCGGGCAGCCCGAGACGCCCATCTTCACTTTGGCCGGCGTCCACGAGCCCCACATGAATTTCTCGATACGAATCCCGAGGCCCGTCGAATCCTGCGTGCCGAAGCGACACCAATCGGAGCCGACGCAGGTTTTCACGGTGCGGATTCCCTTGGCGTAGGCGTGGCCGGAAACGAAGCCGGCCTTGCCGAGCTCCGCCCACACGCTGGGTAGGTCTTCCTTGGCGACGCCGAGCAGGTCGATGCGCTGGCCGCCCGTCACCTTGACGGTGGGAATTGCGAACTTGTCGACCACGTCCGCGATCGCGCGCAATTCGCTCGCGCTCGTGACGCCGCCCCACATGCGCGGAACGACCGAATAGGTGCCGTCCTTCTGGATGTTGGCGTGCGCCCGCTCGTTGATGAAGCGCGACGGCACCGTCAAGTTAACGGAACCTCGGGCGAGCGGCGACGAGTTTTGATCTGGATGGGCGTCAGGCGACGGCGCTTGTGTTGGAGATCTGGCGCCAGACAGCAAAGCCGCGGTCACGCGAAGCGCGGCGGGCTGCAGCCGTTGCAAATTCTGGATAAGGGACGTGAAAGAGGTTCGCGACTTGATCGTGAACCGACAGGAACCATTGCGCCTGCCGGGCTGACTTGAAGCGCTTCATGATCCGCTCACGTCGCCGCGTCGGCTGGTGAGAATTCTCCGCCCGGTTGTTCAATCCCTTATGCTGACGATGATCGACGCGAAGGCCCATCTTCCTTCGCGCCGAAGCATAGGATCTGAGCTTGTCTGTGATCATGACGCGGGGCGGCGTAACGGCGGCTTTCAGGAGTTTCGTCATGAGCCGGCGCGCAGCGTGGCTGTCTCTTCGACGCTGGACGAGGACATCAAGAACGAAGCCATTCTGATCGACCGCGCGCCAAAGCCAGTGGGGCTGGCCCGCGATCGAGATGGCGACCTCATCCAGATGCCATTTGTCGCCGCGCGATGGAGCCCGCTGACGGATCTGGCCGGAGAACGTCCCCCCGAATTTGATCGCCCATTGGCGCACGGTCTCGTAGCTCACGCAAATGCCGCGCGCCGCAAGCATCTCCTCGACCATGCGAAGACTCAGAGGAAACCGGAAATAGAGCCAAACCGCATAGCTTATGATCTCCGGCGGAAAGCGATGGCGGCGATAAAGGCGGTCACGGGCTGTCGACATGCCCCGCGCTTACCCAGTCGTCCACTCCAAATTCGTTAACCTGACGGTACCGTTCCCCAACCTGCCGCAGGTGGCTTGTTTCGATTCCTCGTTCCACCGGACCATGCCCGAGGTCGCGCAGATTTATGCCCTCCCGAAGGACGTGCTGGACGCCGGCGCACGGCACTGGGGCTACCACGGCATCTCCTACGACTATATCAGCCGGCAGGTGACGAAATTCGCGCCCGCGGCGCGTCGAGTGATCGCCGCGCATCTTGGGGGCGGCGCGAGCATGTGCGCCATGTTGGACGGAAAGAGCCTCGAAACGACGATGGGCTTCGGGGCGCTGAGCGGACTGTCGATGGCGACGCGATCGGGCGACGTCCCGCAGGACCTCCTCTTCTATCTGCTGCGCCGCAAGTTGTTCGACGACGCGTCGCTTGAGAAGATGCTGTATGAGCAAGCGGGCCTGCTCGGCCTTTCCGGCGTCAGCGGCGACATGCGGCAGCTTCAAGGGAGCACGGATCCGCGAGCAATCGTCGCGGTGGAGTATTTCGTATACGCAATGACGAAGTATGTCGGCGCCTACGCGGCTGTGCTCGGCGGGATAGACGCCTTTGTCTTCACCGCCGGCATCGGCGAGCACTCAGTCCCCGTGCGCGCGGCGCTATGCAACAAGATGGCATGGCTCGGCGTGAAGCTGGACCAGCCGGCGAACGTGGCCGGCGGCCCGCGCATTTCCGCCCCGGATAGCCGCGTATCGGTCTGGGTACTCCCCACCAACGAAGAACTGATGATCGCGCAGCACACGCTGGCGCTCGTACGCCCGTAGAAAGCTCATCTGCACCGGGTTGGCCGTCATGCAGCAAACACGGAACGCGAAAACGCGGGTAAAGCGAGGTGGCATTAGCGTGCTGTCGGTCCCAAGCGGAAACCGGGATCGACCATCAATGCGCGCGGATTGCTTTGACTGCGATAGTCTATCTTGTCTGAATCGGGGTCGCGCTGTCGCCACCATTTGGCCGCGTGGACTAGCGGCTCGCCATCATCCCTCACCTCCAGCATTGGCCAGGCTCTGGCCCGCGTTCACCTGGCCGGCGAATTAACACGACATTTATCGTAGGGCCTCGTTGAAACGCCGATTGGACCACTGTCGGTCGCTGTCACGCGCAAAGCCGACCCTGGACAGGTTGTAACTCGGCGCCGGAACTTCAGCACGCGGCGTACGCCATTCCTCGCCAAAGCGCGATCATCTCGTGAGTAGAATCCGAGGCTATCTCTCTACCAAACGATGTGGCTAGCATGGACTTCCGTACAGAAACGCAGCGTCGGCTTCGATCATGCGGCACCAAGCGCTGACTGAGTTGCTCGGTTCGCTACCCCGTGCGCATCAATCAGATGAAGGACCTCCGGTTATGTTCTCACTTGAAGCCTATCTTCTTTTGTTCGTTATTTTTGGCGTCGTAGTCTGCTTGTTCGCTTCAGTGCGTATCCTGCGCGAATACGAGCGGGCCGTCGTCTTCACCTTGGGCCGTTTCCAGCGGGTCAAGGGCCCGGGGCTCGTACTGATGATGCCCTTCGTCCAGGAGATGGTGCGGGTGGATTTGCGCATTCAGGTCATTGAAATTCCAAGCCAGGACGTCATCTCTCACGACAATGTTTCGATGAAAGTCGACGCGGTGCTCTATTTCAACGTCGTCAATCCCGAACGCGCGATAATCAAGGTCCAGCACTATTTGCCAGCCACGAACATGCTGGCTCAGACGACGTTGCGCGCCGTGCTCGGCCAGCACGAACTCGACGAAATGCTCTCTGAACGCAAGAAGCTCAGCGCCGACGTGCAGAGCATTCTGGACGCGCAAACGGAGACCTGGGGCATCAAGGTCAGCAACGTCGAAATCAGGACCGTCGAACTCACCGAAAACATGGTGCGGGCGATCGCGAAGCAGGCCGAGGCAGAGCGAGATCGGCGCGCCAAGGTGATCCACGCCGAAGCGGAATTCCAGGCGTCCCAGACGCTCGTCAACGCCGCCAAGATACTCGGCAGCATTCCCGCGGCCATGCAGCTACGTTACCTCCAGACATTGACTGAAATTGGCGCCGAGCAGAATTCGACGGTCGTCTTCCCTATGCCGATCGACATCATGAAACCTTTCCTTGAGATCATCGAGAAGGCGGATCGGTCAATGCCGCGCCCCAACGGATCGGACAAAGCAACGCCCGTATTTGAAAGCCCGCTGGAACATTGAATGGCGCGCCGGGCGGCGCCCCTCACAAAATTCTCCGAAGGAGATCGACATGCGGGCATTGATTGCCGGAAATTGGAAGATGCACGGCCTGAACGCTGACTTGCACGAGATCGAGGCGATCGCCGCTTTGGCGGCGAGGACTTAGCCGCATGGCGACATTCTGATTTGTCCGCCGGCAACCTTGCTTGCCGCCGCGGCGCGGACAGCGCGCGGCCGAATTGCCGTCGGTGGCCAGGACTGCCACCCCCAAGTGTCCGGAACCCACACCGGCGACATCAGCGCCGAGATGCTCAAAGACGCCGGAGCGATCGCCGTCATCGTCGGACATTCGGAGCGGCGCCAGCACCACGGCGAGACTGACGCAATCGTCGCCAGCAAGGCTCTGGCCGCAAGGCGGGCGGGATTGCTCGCGATCGTCTGCGTCGGCGAAACGCAACAGCAACGCATGAGCGGCGCGGCGCTGTCGATTTGCGCAGAGCAGATCGTCGCAAGCGTTCCCATTGGCATGGCCGCGTCGGCGCTCGCGATCGGCTACGAGCCGCTTTGGGCGATCGGCTCCGGGAAAATGCCGACGTCACAAGAAATCATTCAGATGCACGCGCATATCCGCCGCTGCCTTGTCGAACATCTGGGCGCCGAGGGTAGGTCTGTGCGCATCCTCTATGGCGGTTCCGTCAAGCCCTTGAATGCGCGCGCGATCCTGGCGCTGCCCGAGGTAGGCGGCGCGCTGGTGGGAGGCGCGAGCCTGAAGAGTGAGGAGTTCGCAGCAATCTTCGCGAGCGCTCCGGCGCAAAGCGGGACCATAGCGGCTGAATAAACGCAGGGTTGGCGTTTGTCTCCTGCGACCTCAAGACGTCTCGACACTGGAGGAAATGACGATCCGCTGTAGAATTGCGTCCGATCACGGCGGTCGAGCTGAAAAGCGAGACCGCGCTGAGCGGCGAGGTGTCAGGTCATCGACCCCGCGCCCGTTCTCTGGATCGGGCGGACGACGATCCCGATTTTGGTAATCGCGTTGGCAAGATCGATCGCCTTCGCCGGCGTCCCAATTTACGGCAGCGCGACGGCGAAGCACCACGTGACCGGGCGCGCCGCGCGAGAGGAAGACGGGGGAGCAATTCGGAACCCAGCCGCGTCGTCACGACGCCAATGCCTTCGGCGATCCCCATCATTTGCGCAATCCTTTCCAAATATCCTGGATTTGCTCGAGCGACCGGCCCTTCGTCTCCGGCACGTAGATGTAAACCCAAACCCAGCCGGTGACGCTGAACGCCGCGAACAGCCAGAATGTCAACGAACTGCCGACCCGCCGACCAAAGTCAGGAAGAACTGACTGACCAGGAAGGCCGAGCCCCAGTTGACGGCCGTGCAGACCACAACGGCGCGGCCGCGAATGCGCCCAGGGGACATCTCGTTGATCACGGTCCACACCACCGGACCGAGCGAAAAGGCGAAAGACATGATGAACTCGACAAGTCCGATCAGCGTGATGAGCCCGGCCGTGCTCGGGCCGGCCGAATGCGGCGCGGCGATGAATTGGAAGGCGCCGCCCACAACCACAAGGCTAACCGCCATGCCAATCAGCCCCGCCAACAGAAGCTTGCGGCGGTCAGGCTGACGATCAACCAAGCCACCGGTGTTGGCGCGCCTAACGATACGGGGTTCATTCGATTTCCCCGAGGGCGAAAAGATTTGCATCGCAGCCTATCGCCTCGCTTCGGCCCGCCAATAGCTCCACTCGAGAGGCGAGCCGGCGCCATGGGCGCCAGCTCGCCTTGCAGAAATACTCGCATTCCCGATCGCGATTGTCGCGATCAGGACCGGGCACCGGCCTACTCTTTGGGCGTACCCATGTTGCCAACCATGTCGAAACGCTCGTCGGCCTGCGCCATTCGCAGTTCCTGACCGCCCTCATAGTACTTGCCGGCGTCGATCAGTTGAGCGGCCTTGTGCACTGTGTCGATCGTCATATCGATGGCCATCACGGCCAGAACGATGGCGACCTCGATGCCGGCGACTTTCAGTTTTTGCACCGCCCCTTCGCGGTCGCCCTTCTTGAGGCTGGTGTTCGCGTCGGCCACGGCCGCCGTCTTGGCCGCGTCGCCGGTGATGTCTTCCGCGATGGTAATGGACCCGTCAATCGGCACCCATGCGATAGGCTTCTTCTCCGTCGCCGTCGCAGTGGCCGCGTCCGGCTCCGCATCGGCGGAAGGGCTTGTTTTCGCGCCGCTGACCTTCGCCGCGGGCGCCTTTAGGTCAGCTTCCGCCTTGGTGTAAACAGTGTCGTCGGCCTTCGCCTTGTTGAATCCAGCGTCGGCGAGGGCGACGAACTTTTTCGCATCGTCGGTGCGACCCTCGTAAAGGGCGCGCCGCGTGAGCACGATATTCTCGAAGGCGGCCGCGCCGTCCGCGGAGAATCTCGCGAGATCCTTGTCCGCCGCCACCTGTTGAGGCGTCGCGTTCGCCTCTTTCAGGGGGCGGTGTCCGCTGCCCAAACTGCGCCGGCCGTCAGGATGGTCGTCGCGCCAATCGCCACGAGAAAGGCATTCCTGGTCTTTGTAATTTGGTGAACTCCCAGAGTCAGATCGACCCTCGAAAACGATGGCAGCGATAGGTTACTGGCGATAGGATCGGAATCTACCCATCTGCTTCGGCGCGGCGGGATCGCATAGTCGAAGGCGACGAAACGCCTGAGAAGGCTGGACGACCGCAACGACCGCACACTCGCCTTCAGATGCTAAGTCTATCTCGGACGGCGAGACGAACCCGCCACGGATCACTGCCGGGGCGTTCATTAGCCACATCGCGGAACAGCACCGAACGGTCCGACAGCGGGGCAAAGGCGTCGCAGGTCCGAGAGGTTCGGATCGAATTTCGGCGAAGCTCTCATGACGATCGTCCCGGGCAAATAGCGGCGGCGCATCTCAGGATCGCCGCTCTGATCGCCGAGAATTCCCTCTTCAGTTCGTGCCGCGGAGACAGGGCGGAAAATTAGACGTTCAGGGGTCGTCGCGGCGACCCTCGGAAACTACTCAGCTGCAAGCTCCGCGCGGGCCCTAAGTAGTTTCCGAGGCTGTTTCGGTCGAGCAGAGCTGCGGTAAAACACTCAAGGTGACGAGACTGAATCTCTAGGTGCGAGCGCTTAGAGGCTTGTCCGGACGGATTGCGGAGAGATCGGCTTGGACCCCAGGGAGCTGGCGCCTTCGTCATCGCACTCTTCCAAAGCCGTTCTTGAAGAAATTCGCCGGCGGATCGTACTGCGACACAGCGAAGGCATGACGACAATGAACGTTCCCGTTTCCCCACGAGACATGACCATCCCCGACGTCTCCTCCGAAGAGGGAAAGGGGGTCCTGGATTTAAGAGAATTGGGCCTGATGGACGCCTACTGGCGCGCTGCCAACTACCTCTCGGTTGGTCAGATCTATCTCTACGCGAACCCAATGCTGCGCGACCCGCTCACGCTGGCGCATGTCAAACCGCTCGTAGTTGGGCATTGGGGAACGACGCCTGGTCAGAATTTCATCTACGTCCATCTGAACCGGGCGATCAGGCTGCACGACCTCGACATGATCTACATCGCCGGTCCCGGTCACGGAGGACCGGCGCTGGTCGCCAACACCTATCTCGAGGGCAGTTACAGCGAAATCTATCCCGACATCAGCCAAGACGAAGCCGGGATGCAACGGCTGTTCAAACAGTTTTCGTTCCCCGGCGGCATTTCGAGCCACGTCGCCCCGACGACGCCCGGCTCTATTCATGAGGGCGGCGAACTTGGATATTCGCTGAGCCACGCCTTCGGCGCCGCGTTCGACAACCCGGGGTTCATTGTCGCCTGCATCATCGGCGATGGCGAAGCCGAAACCGGCCCTTTGGCGACCGCCTGGCAATCCAACAAATTCCTCGACCCGATCACGGACGGAGCGGTTCTGCCGATCTTGCACCTGAACGGCTTCAAGATAAGCAACCCGACAGTCCTCGCCCGCGTCGAGCACGAGGAACTGGAGCAGTTCTTTCGCGGTTGCGGCTGGGATCCGCTGTTCGTGGAGGGCGACGAGCCGGAAGTGATGCATCGTCTGATGGCGGAGACCGTCGAAGCAGCCATCGAAAAGATCCATTCGATTCAAAAGAGCGCGCGAGAAAACAAAGGCCCCACCCGACCCCGCTGGCCCATGATCGTCCTCAGATCGCCCAAGGGTTGGACGGGCCCGAAGATGGTCGACGGCTTGAAGATCGAAGGCACGTTTCGGGCGCATCAGGTTCCCCTGCTCGTCGACGCCGCGCATCCCGACCATGTCAAGCTCTTAGAAAGCTGGATGAAGAGCTACAGGGCGGAAGAACTCTTCGATGCGAACGGAACGCTGACAGTCGAACTGGCCGAACTCGCGCCTAAAGGCGCGCGTCGCATGGGCGCGAACCCAAATGCCAACGGCGGGATTCTTCTGCGCGATTTGCAAATGCCGGACTTTCGTGACCATGCGGTCTCCGTCCCTGCGCCAGGCGCCGTGAGTGCGCAAGACACCCTGGTGCTCGGCAAATTCCTGCGCGATGTGACGCGCCTCAACGAGGAGAAACGCAACTTTCGCATCTTCGGCCCCGACGAGACGCTTTCCAACCTCCTTGGCGATGTCTTCGAAGTCACCAATCGTCAATGGGACGCCCGCGAAGTTGACGACGATGAATTTCTCGCGCCTCAGGGCCGCGTCCTGGACTCCATGCTCAGCGAACATCAATGCGAAGGGTGGCTCGAGGGTTATCTTCTGACGGGGCGACACGGCCTATTCAATAGTTATGAGGCCTTTATTCGTATCGTTGATTCCATGTTCAGCCAGCATGCGAAATGGTTGAAGGTCACGCTCCAACTGCCGTGGCGGCGCAAGATCTCGTCGCTGAACTACCTCCTCGCCTCGCACGTCTGGCAGCAGGACCACAATGGCTTCACGCATCAGGACCCCGGCTTCCTCGATCACGTCATCAACAAGAAGGCGGACATCGTTCGGGTCTATCTGCCACCGGACGCGAATTGCCTCTTGTCGGTGTTCGATCATTGCCTGCGCAGTCGGCACTACGTGAACGTTGTCGTTGCTGGCAAGCATGCGCTGCCGCAATGGCTGACGATGGAGCAAGCCGTCGTCCATTGCACCGAGGGCATCGGCATCTGGCAATGGGCGAGCAACGACCAGGATGCGGAACCGGATGTCGTGATGGCTTGCTGTGGCGACACGCCGACGCTCGAGGTTCTGGCCGCTGTATCGATCCTTCGCGAACACCTGCCCGATTTGAAAATTCGGGTAATCAATGTCGTCGATCTCATGCGACTCCAGCCCTGCGCAGAGCATCCCCATGGACTGAGCGAAACCGACTACGACTCGCTCTTCACCAGGGATCGGCCGATCATATTCGGTTTCCACGGCTATCCGTCGCTCGTCCATGGGCTGACCTATCGCCGAACCAACCGGAACCTTCATGTCCGAGGCTACAAAGAGGAGGGTACGATCACCACGGCATTTGACATGCGCGTTCAAAACGACATCGATCGCTTTCATCTGGTGCAAGATGTCGTGGACAAAATATCGCATCTTGGCAGCAAGGGCGCCTATTTGAAACAGGCGATGCGCGACAAGCTCATCGAGCATAAGCATTACATCGACGAGCACGGTGAGGATTTGCCGGAGATCCGCAACTGGAAATGGGGCGCGAACGCAAAGCCGCACGTCAAATAAAGACCGGCGGAAATGCCCATCAAGATCAACGAAGTGAGCGGCGAGCAATTCCTCGTCGTTCACGTCTGCGGAAAGCTCGTAAAGGCGGACTACGAGCGTTTTCTGTCCCAATTCGCAGAACTCTCCCAACGCCCAGGAAAACTGCGCCTATTGTTCGAAATGATCGGTTTCCAGGGTTAGGACCCGAGCGCGCTGTGGGACGAGATCAAATTCGACCTCAGGCACGCCAACGACTTCGAGCGCGTCGCGACAGTCCGAGACAACGTTTGGGAGCGTGTCATGGGAATCTTGATCAAACCGTTCACCAAGGCGAAGACCCGGTACTTTGACGCCACGCAATATGCCGCCGTGCGCGAATGGTTGAGCGAAGAGTTCGAGGCTGGCTGCCACGAGGATAGATGAACATGAAACATTTGGTGGAGACTGCCCGGCGAATGCTCGCCGACCACAAGGGCCTGCTGGCGATGGACGAGAGCAACGGCACTTGCGACAAGCGGTTCGCCAAGGCAGGGATCGCACAGACCGAGGAAGCGCGACGCCGCTGTCGAGAATTGATCATCACGACACCGGGCCTGGGCAAATGCGTCAGCGGCGTCATTCTCTACGACGAGACGATCCGACAGGCGCGGGCGGACGGGACCCCCTTCGTCAAGGTCATTGCCAACTCAGGCGTCATCCCCGGCATCAAGGTCGATACGGGCGCCAAGGATCTTGCCGGACACGCTGGCGAAAAGATCACCGAGGGACTCGACGGACTGCGGGAGCGCCTCCGGGACTATTTCGAAATGGGCGCGCGGTTCGCCAAGTGGCGGGCCGTGATCGGCCTGGGCGCCGGCCTCCCAAGCCGCGCTTGCCTCGACGCCAATGCGCACGCGCTTGCCCGCTACGCCGCCCTTTGTCAGGAGGCCGGTCTCGTTCCGATAGTCGAGCCTGAGGTGCTGATGGAGGGCGATCACACTCTGGCGCGCTGTAGCGAGGCGACCGAACAGGTCTTGAGAGCCGTTTTTGACCAGCTCGCGATTCAAGGCGTCGCGCTTGAAGGAATGATTCTTAAGCCAAATATGGTGCTGCCGGGGTTGACCTATCCCAAACAGCCGACCGCGGACGAAGTCGCAGACGCAACGGTCGGCGTCTTGCGGCGGGTCGTTCCCGTGGCGCTCCCGGGAATTGCGTTTCTGTCCGGCGGACAGAGCGGTGTGCTCGCTTCCGAACGTCTGAACGCGATGAATTCGAGGTTCAAGGCGCCGAGCGCCGCTGCGCCGTGGGCTTTGACGTTTTCGTTCGCGCGCGCGATTCAGAGCCGGCCCTCGAGATATGGGCGGGCAAGGACACTAACCGGGAGGCGGCGCAACGCGCGCTGCTTCATCGCGCCCGATGCAACCGCGCCGCACGGCAGGGCCTCTATACGCGCTTGATGGAGGCCACGCCTCCTACGGAATCCGAAGCGGCATGACGGAACGCGAGGCTCGGCCATTGAGAGTCTTTTTTATTCGACATGGCGAAACGGACTGGTCGCTCTCAGGCCGGCACACTGGCACAACTGACATCGCGCTCACCGTTCATGGCGAGGAGCAGGCGCGTGCGCTCCGTCGCTGGGTCGCAGGCGGATCGTTTTCACGGGTTCTGACGAGCCCGAGGCGGCGAGCCCGGCAAACCTGCGAACTCTCGGGCGCGAGCAGCGTATCGGACGTCGAACCGGATCTCGCGGAATGGGACTATGGCGACTATGAGGGGCTCCGCTCGGCCGACATTTGCAGCGGTCGCCCTGGCTGGAACCTCTATCGCGACGGATGTCCGAACGGAGAATCACCCGCGCAGGTTTGCGAGCGAGCGGACCGGTTGATTGCTCATATCCGGACCATGGCGGGCGAGGTCGCGCTGTTTTCGCACGGCCAGTTCGGCACGGTTCTCGCCGCGCGGTGGATCGGTCTCAAAGTGGTTGAGGGTCGACATTTTTCGATCGGGCCGGCGTCGTTGGGCCTGTTGAGCTACGATGCCGACCATCCCGAAGTTCCCGTCATGGCCCTTTGGAATGCGGCTCCTGGCTGCGGGGCACGGGTTTCTAAATAACTTCCCGCTGTGGGTGCTGCGGTTCTGCCTCTCGCCCGCGATTGAGTACATTCCAAATCTTGCCTGCGCAGGCCAACACGGCTCAATCGGGCCTGCACTGGCGCAGGAGGCGTTCATGATGTGGGCTCAAATCGAAGCGGGTTGGACGCAGCTCAAAGACAAATTCGTCTTCATGCCGGTTGTCCGCTGATGGGGGCGAGAGTCTTGATCCGATCGGAGCTGAAAGATCGAGGGTCGGCCAAAGCGATGAGTTGCAGCCGGCGGCCTTTCACCCGACGAGCGGGGAATGCGCAGTGAGTTTTCACCGCATATCGGCTGCTGACCGGATTCGACCCCGCATGTCATATGTTCGAGGCCCATGAAAGCGAGGTCACATCGCCTCGCGATAGCAAATACGGGAATCCTCCGGATGATGTGAGGGGCGCGAGGAGCGTTTGAGCACGCCGCCGATCCTGGCGACCCGCATGAAGGCTGCGGAACTTATGCGTAGCGTTCGGCGCCGCGCTTCAAGCATCGATCCGCCTGATCCAAGGCGAAGGAAACTACGGAAGTCGCAGCAACTCTCGATCGGCCAGCATCCCGTCGCAGTTGTGGCTACATTCGAGCCGAAGCATCTGGCGCCGCGCATGATCTGACATAGCGCTGAATAAAGGTTCAAGGGCACGTCATAGTAAATTCCAATTCTAGGCCACAGCTGGTCGAAACCGCACTTTGGCGGGTGCTCACTCTGAACCCTTTTTCAAGGAGACTTATCGTGATGAAGATGCCCCAAATCATAGCATTCTCCCTCTTGGCTTCCGTTGTGGGATCGTCGGTCTCGCAGGCGGATACCACGCGGAAAGATGTCGCCCTAACCGCAAAATATTGCCGCCATCTGGTGAATGCCAAAAACTTGGAAGCCGAACCCCGGAGAGCGGAATTGGCGGCATGCAATAAGACTTTTCCGGAATATAAGTAAGTTCCGCAGGGTGCTTATTGCCCAGAGCGTCGGGCCCAGATTCGCGAGCCGGCGGAAACTCTTGGCTGGATCTTTGCTTGTCCGGTCGATTTGCGCTCGCGCGAGCGCAGGGGTGCCAATTCTATTCGGTTCACGGGTGGTGACTGCACACGAAAGGTAGTCAACGCCGTGCGGCCGTGCGACCTAGAAATAGGCGATGTACTAAAACCTTCTTCCGTAGCCGACCTTCGATAAGCTTGTGGACGAGCATGGAGCGGGCGCGGTGCGCCGCGTCACCAGCGGCATCAGTCGAGTTCGCTGTAGTTTGCGCAACCGAGCGGCGCTTCGTCGCTGCGCTAAGAGAAGCGGTGATGGCGAGCCACGGCTAGTCTTGGATCGTCGATGTCATCGGAGCCGCTCCTTACAGCCCGAGAGGACCTCCGAGTGTGTCGAGCACGCCGCTGCTGCAGTGGTCAAGCTCCAGCACAAGCAAAGCCATGGCAATCACGGGAGGCAAACGACGCAATCGTGACATTGTTGTCATCCGCAACCCCTGCCTCACGACGCCGGTGGATGCTTCGCGGGCCGCCACTGCGCTTCGATCTCCTTCAAACTCTTTCCCTTGGTTTTCGGCACAAGGAAAAACGCAACGAGCCAAGCTCCAATGCTGACGACCCGTACAGTCAGAAGGTGGCCGGTTTGCTCGGGACCCACGTGAGGTCAAGCGCCTAATCCGGCAGCCCATAGGCGATGAGTTGGTCGCTGACCTTGGGCTCGAGGATGGAATTGCCGCCGGCGACGAACAGCACGTATTCCTTGCCCTCGTAGGTATAGATGGCCGGCATCGCGACCGCCGGCGCGTCGACCTGCGCCTGCCACAACAGCTTGCCGGTCTTGAGATCCAGCGCCCGAACCCGCGAATCCATCGAAGCGCCGATGAAGATCAGCCCCGACTTGGTGATCACCGGGCTGCCGATCCTCACTGATCGCCACGACAACGGCATGTAGAAACCCCATTGCTGCACCTCGCCGAATGGCTTGAACACAGGCAAGCTCCTCTGGAAGGAGCCGGGAATTGCGCGCCATGGGATATCGTAAGCTCTCGGCTCGTCCCCGTCATCACGAGCAGGCTGAGGGCGCGATAGAGGATTTTAAAAAAGCTTTCCCGCGCGCCTGGACGAGATCGGGCGTGAGAAGGGCGTCGAGCCCGCCGCCATAGAGGTCTGGTTCGCCGACGAAGCCCGCATCGGCCAGAAGAACAAGATCACCCGCCGTTGGGCCAAGCGCGGCACGCGTCCGAGCGCGCCGACGGACCAACGAACCGCCTCGGCTTATATCTTCGGCGCGATCTGCCCCAAGCACGGAAAGGGTGCAGCCCTCATCATGCCCAGATGCAACACGGAGGCCATGAACCTGCACCTGGCCGAAATCGCCACTCAGATCGCGCCGGGCGCACACGCGGCGCTTCAAGTCGATCAGGCCGGCTGGCATCTGTCGGGCCGGCTCGTCATGCCGGCCAACATCACCTTGATCCCGTTGCCGGCGAAATGTCCGGAGCTCAATCCGCAGGAAAACGTCTGGCAGTTCCTGCGCGACAACTGGCTCTCAAACCAAATCTTCAAATCCTTCGACGACGTCGTCGACCATTGCTGCGAGGCTTGGAACAAGCTCGTCGATCAACCCTGGCGGATCATGTCCATCGGCCTTCGCAATTGGGCCCATGGGTCCTGATCAACGAGTCTTGTATAAGATGGCGCATGACGGCCTCGTTTTCCCACCACCATTTTCCGCCTGCAGTCATCCGGCACGCCGTCCGGCTCTCCGTGCGTTTCACGCTCAGCTATCGCGACGTCCAAGATCTGCTCGCGGAGCGCGGCCTGGATGTCTCATACGAGGCGGTGGGCCAACCGCGTCTGGAGGAATCCGCGCATCGCAAGACGACCGAGTCCGTAACCCCTCAGGCGACAGCAGCGTCGGCTTTCTGGTGGGCGACTTTGACGCAAGTCTCGAGGGCTTCCCTCAGAGAAGTCGTGAAGTAATCGGCGCCAATGACTGCCCGAATCCGATCATCTTTGAGCACAGCATCCTCGGACGGCCATAGGCCGACCAAGATCGGTATGCCTGGGAAGCGTTGACGGAGACGACGAACGAGATAGTGCAAGGCCGCTGGACTGCCGCTAATCTCCAGATAGCTGATGCACACCATGGCGACGCTATCCACGTCCAACCTCGCAATGCCATCGCGGGAAGCCTCCTCGTAGGCCGCAACACGCGCGCCCAAGCCGTGCTTGCCCAGAAGTTGCGCCAGGATCGAGGAAGCGGCCTCGTCGAGGGGCCCGCGTCCGGCAAGACAGAGGACGGGCGAAGCCGTCCGCCAAACAGGGGCCACGTTGTCAGCGTCAGGTGCGGCGGCGCTCGACGCAGCAGGAGCCGGAATGTCCCTCTCGGCCTTCGAGGCAACTCCCAGGGCTTCTTCTTTCTCCCCGGGGTGAGGGTCTCTATCGTCGTGGGCGCCGAGATCATTTACCAGCGACCGGACACTATGCTTGATGCGCTCCAATTTCTCGGCGCCCAGAACGCCGCGTTCCGCATCGTTGGCAGCGAGTTGCAAGCCCTTGAGCGCCACCTCATCATAGTATCCCGAAAGAGACCGCTCCTTGAGCAGCAGCTCGGCCTGCTGGAGAGCCTCATCCGGATCGTCGGCGAGCAAGCGTTGGTAAAAGTTTTCGATCGGCGTGAGCGCCGGTCGATCCCCGAGCAAGACTTCTAGGAACTCCAGGCGGTCGACATGGCGTCCGAGTACGACTAGGCACAACGTCAGCGGCGTCGATATGATCAGGCCGATCGGCCCCCACAACCAGGACCAAAAGATCGCCGCGATGACGACGGCCACTGGCGAGAGCCCCGTCGAATGCCCATAAACCATAGGCTCGATGACCTGCCCAGTGATCAATTCGGTGACGGCGAAGAGGCCGAGCGTCCAAACCACCATCGACCAGTGCGGGCTTACGGCGGCCGCAAGCGTCGCCGGCAGGACTGCGGCGATCACTGGGCCGATGTAGGGGACGAAGCGCAGGATCGCTGCCAACACACCCCACAACAGGGGTGAAGGCAGCCCGATCAGTGCGAGGCCCACGCCCACCGTGACCCCAAAAACCGTATTAATGCCGAGTTGCGCGAGGAAGTATTTGCTAAGACGATGGGCTGCGTCGTCCATCGCCACTGTGGTGCGGTGCAAATCGCCCGAGCCGAACAGGCGGATAAGTCGGTCGCGGAGGTCCTCTTTCTGCAAAAGGATGAAGACCGCCACGACGAAGATGATCAACGCGCTTTCAAAGGGGGCAAGGATAGGCTCCAACACGCGCCGAGCAAGCGAAAGCGGATCTGATGCCGGCTGTTCGACTTCGACGGGAATCGGTTTCTGATCGGGGGCCTGCGTCGATGCCCCAGGAACTCGGGAGGGGTGAGGCCACCGGGGCCGTCATCTGGCGGTCGAATCGGTTGGTGAGTTTACTGATCCGTCCGAGGGTAAAGCCTCGCACGGAGGCGACCTTGGCCTCGATCGTGCTCGCATACTGCGGCACGTCGGCCGCGAGCCCGGCGACCTGCATTCCGATGATACCGCCGATAGCGCCGATCGCGCCCAAGCCGATCAGGGCTGCAACGAGCACCGAAAGGACATGCGGGACGTGTATGCGCCGCAGCGCTTCGACCAACGGAGCGAGGACGAAGGAGAGCAGGATCGCCAACGTGAAGGGGATGAGGACTTCGCGAGCCAGATAAAGAGCCGAGACGATGACTACACCCGTCACGAGCGTCAAAAGGCTGTTCAGGCCCGGCATCTCCGGCGGTGTGACTTGCGCAGGCTGCCGGAAGGACGGCGAAGCTGAAATCACTCATGATGTATTGTCATCGCTGAAGATCCAGACGAGTGGTTGATGTTGACTCCTTGGACGTGGCGACGAGATCACTGCGCACTTTTTGGGCATAGCCTGAAGATTCCGGCGGCCCAGTATATCGGCCGTTACATCATCCGCGGTCGCAGATTGAACAGGACAACGAGGGTTCCACCAACCATCAGGAGCACGATCAACGTCGAGAACAGGATAAGCTGCAGATCTTCGCGCGCGGGCCCCTGCAGCGTGATACGCAAGAAACAGCGGAAATGGACGATGATCTGCACGAGCGCAAGTCCGAAGACGATGCCGAGGGCTGTCGAAGGCGGCGCCAAACGCCAATGAACAAGCGCGAACGCTGCGATCGTCAGCATCATGGCGATGCCGTAACCAAGTGTGTAGGTGACCAATTCCGGCCACGCAGACGTCGGCGCCTGGGTCGACGACTGCGCTTGTTCCGAGGTCTCGAAGGAACCGCTGCGCACAAGGGTAAACACCGCCGCGAACAGCACCGCCGAGCCGGCGAGCTTTATAAGTTTGCCGGCCAAGGAGGGCTTGCGCCCGCTCACCGCAGCACCCCTTGGAGGTAGACGACCGAAAAAATCGCGACCCAGATGATGTCGAGGAAGTGCCAGAACAGGCCGAGCCTCAGCAGATTGACCTTGACGCGATCGTCCAGCCCGAAGACGGTGATCTGAATCAGCATAATCACGAGCCAGATGCAGCCGGCGGTGACGTGGAGGCCGTGCGTCGGCACTAAAGCGAAGAAGGCGGAAAGGAAGCCGCTGCGGTCCGGCAGGGCGTGATCGGCGAACATCGTCGAAAAATCGTGGAGTTCCAGGCCGACGAACAGCACCCCCAGACTCAGCGTCGCCAACAGCGTTGCGACCAGCAAGCCGGGGGATCGCCCGTACTTCATCGCCAGGGACGCCATGCCGAAGGTGAAGCTACTGGTGAGGAGCACCACCGTCTCCCCGAAGGCGCTGCCCAGCTTGAACTCGGCGGCCGGCCCCGGGGCGCCCGCAGTGGCGGCGAGCTGCGCGCCGTAGAGCGCGAACAGCACGGCGTCGCTCATGAGAAAGATCCAGAACCCGAACATCTGGGTCTCGGCCTCGCCGGGCTCGAGCGTCTCGAAGCGATCGAGCCTGAGCCCGACATGGCGGAGCTGCGGTCCGGTCACGCGGTCAGTTCCGCGAGGCCGCGATTAGCCGTCGTCTCCTCGAGTTGACGGGGGACGGCCGAGGTCGCCGCCGCGGCCGTGAGCCAGAGGCGGTCCGTCGCCTTGACCTCTGCAGCCGGAATGGTGCGGCGCGTGTCGCGCACGAAGCTGCGTCCGATCACCGCCGCCCAGATGGCCACCAGACCGAGGATTGCCATCCACCAGATGTGCCAGACCAGCCCGAAGGCGCAGATCGCGCCGGCAAATCCGATCACCGGCCCCACCATGCTGTTCCTCGGCGTCTCGATATCGCGATAATGGTCTGCCGGCTTGTAGGCGCCCTGGTTCACTTTTCGCCAATAGAAGGCGTCCCGAAGGCTGACGTGGGGAATGGTCGCGAAATTGTACTCGGGAGGGGGCGCCGAGGTCGACCATTCGAGGCTCCTGGCAGCCCACGGAACCCCTACGAAGACACGGTTCGCCGCGCGGTCGCGCATGCTGACCCAGAGCTGGACGAACAGCGTCGCGAGCCCGGCGAATAGGAGGAATGCGCCAAAAAGCGCGACATCGAGCCAAGGCCGGAAATCGGGTTCGAACACTTCCTGGGTGCGCCGCGCCATACCCTCGAGGCCGAGCACGTAGAGGGGCATGAATGCGAGGTAGAAGCCACCCAGCCAGCAGACGAACGAGACGCGTCCCCACCACTCGGACAGCCGGAAGCCGAAGGCCTTCGGAAACCAGTATTGATACCCTACGATCATGCCGTAGAGCACCCCCGGGATGAGCATGTTGTGAAAATGCGCCACCAGGAAAACGGTGTTGTGCACGACGTAATCGAGCGGAGGCATCGCCAGGATAATTCCAGTGAAACCGCCGAGCACGAAGGTGATGATGAAACCGATGGAGAACAGCATCGGTGGGGTGAAGCGCACTTCGCCCCGAAACATGGTCCAGATCCAATCGTAGACCTTCACGCCGGTCGGGATACCGATCGTCATCGTTGCGATCCCAAAGACCGCATTCAGGTTGGCGCTTTGACCCATGGTGAAGAAGTGATGCACCCAGACGGTTAAGGAAAGAACCCCGATCGCCGGGGTGGCCAGGACGAGCGAGACGTAGCCGTAGAGCTCCTTCGATGAGAAGGCCGAAATCACCTCCGAATAAACGCCGAAGGCGGGCAGAATGAGGATGTAGACCTCTGGATGGCCGAACAGCCAAAAGAGGTTGGCATAGATCATCATATTCCCGCCGAGATCATTGGTGAAGAAATGGAAGCCCAAATAGCGGTCGAGCGCGAGGAGAGCCGTGACGAGCGTCAAAGGCGGCATGGCGAAGATCATCAGGACCGATGTGCATAGTGCGGTCCAGCAGAAGAGCGGCATCTTCATGAGCGTCATGCCGGGGCAGCGTTTCTTGTAAATCGTCGCCGCGAAGTTGAGGCCGGTTAGCGTCGTTCCGATCGACGACAATGTGATCGCCCAGATCCAATAGTATGACATCTCGGTATAGGGCGGATATCCGGTCCAGCCGCCTGTCGAGAAAGCGCCAAGCACTAGCGACACCATGACGAGCCCGGGCCCCCTGCGGTCAGCATGAGACTGATCGAATTCAGCAGCGGGAACGCGACGTCACGCGCCCCGATCTGAAGCGGCATGACATAGTTGATGAGACCGGTTAGGAACGGCATGGCCATGAAGAAGATCATGATGCTGCCGTGGGTGCTGAATAGCTGGGCGAAATGATTCGGGGCGAGCAGGCCAGGCGAATCGATCGCGATCGACTGCTGGGTGCGCATGAGCACAGCTTCGATCAGCGCGCGGGTGAGCATGACGAAGGCCAAGACGATATACATTATGCCGATCTTCTTGTGATCGAGGCTTGTCAGCCAGTCGAACCACAGCGGCTTCCACCACCGTTTCCAAGTAAGGAGGGAGACGAGTGCGACGGCGCCGATAATGACGATCGAGCCCGCGATTGCGCCGATAATCTCGCTGATCGTTGGGTTGTCCCAGGCCCGCACGAAGGGAAGCGCGTGGGCATCCAGCCGGCCGAAAAGGGTATACCAAAGGACGCCGGCCGTCATTGATCGTCCTTCATCCGAGCCGGATGTGCGTCCGGTTTGAACTTGTCGATCACGGCTTGAAAGAGCCCCGGCTCGACCGAGCCGAAGACTTCCGGGTAAGTCACGGTGAAGCGACCAGCCAGCTGGCATAAGCCTCCAAATCAAGCGTCGTCGATTGGGCCCTAGCGCCCGCGAGCCAACGATCGTAATCGGTCGGAGAGATCGCAAGAACCTGAAAGTGCTGGCGTTGAAAGCCGTCGCCGTTGAACTGCGTGTTTTCGCCTTGATAGTCGCCCGGCTCGGCCCCGATGTTGAGCTGGGTGGTCATGCCGGCCATCGCATAGATCTGGCCCGCCAACCGGGGGAATAGCAGCGATTGCATAACGGTTCCGCTGGTCAGTTTCAGGTGAACTGGCCGATCAGCCGGGAACACCAACTAGTTGATCGTGCCGATCTTCTGATCGGGGTAGATAAACAACCACTTCCAATCGAGCGCGACCGCTTGCACTTCAGTCGGTGGTAGAGCGGACTGTAGCGGCCTGTAGGGATCGAGTTCATGCGTATCCCGCCACAGGAAGACGGCCAGCCCGATGACGATGATGGTGGGTGGAATCCAGATCAATCCCTCGAGCGACCAGTTGAAGGACCATTGAGGACGGTAGGCGCTTTTCGTGTTCGCCAGCCGGTAATGCCAGGCAAACACCGGGGTGAGCAGAAGGACCGGCCCGATCACGAACAGCATAATGACGCAGACGATCACGAAGAGATGCCGCTCATGGTCCGCAACGGGACCTGCGGCGGCAAGAAAGCAGTGATGGAAGGGACTGCAGCCGGCCGCTGGTAACGCAGTCACTGCGGCAAACACGCGCAGCGGTTTCATGCGCTTCGCCGCCGAGGGCACAATCGAAGCTGCCAAGTTTCGCCGCTCCAGGCGCCGTCCGCGCAACCTCGACCAGGTCCACGCCCATCGACTGCGGAAAACGGCGACAACCGGGCAGGTGCGATCAACCGTATTGAATTCGTGGCGCATTGCATGTCAGACTTTCCTGACGCCGATTGCCGTAACCCCCGACTTCTCGAAGAGCCCTCCTCTCCGTATCTTGCTCCCGCCAGATGGGTGGTGTCCAACAGCACGCCGCAGCCCGAGATCGCACGGCAGCGAGGGAGTGAGCCTGATGAGCCCATCGTCACCCGGACAACTGCCGGCGTCAGCCACACCGATCCCGCAAACACGCGGAGTTCACAAAAACGCGAAGTTGCCGCCTTGGCGCTGCGGGACGTCAATCGCTGCTCGGTGCGTCCCACCGACTTGATCACCCACCGCGGTTATGCCGTGCTGGTCACCGACACTCGAGGATGGATCGGCGGCGAGAAGGAAGGCTTCTTCCTTCACCAGACACGCTACCTATCGCATTTCTCGATGAAGGTCGACGGCGCCGACCCGAAATTCATCTCCGCCAATACGGTCGACCATCATTTTCTGACGGCCTATCACTTTGCGCCGCCGCCGGCGGGGCGCGCCGCGGGTCCGGCGCCCGAGGACGACAGCAGCACCGGGGGGGAGGTTGTCCAGAAAGGTATTGAACTTCATATCAATGCCTTTGTCGGGGATGGGCTGCACTTCGACATCATCGTGACCAACCATTCTCTTGCGCCGACCACCGTTTCGGTATCGCTCGACGTCATGGCGGACTTCGCGGACCTCAACGAGGCCCAGGCCGGCAAGCGCCAGCAGAACGGGCTCGTCGAACGGGCCTGGCGCGCCACCGCCTCCGACGGAGACGAGGACGCCCGAGGCGAGCTGGCCTTTCGATACGCGCACCCCGACCTGCAAATTGGAACCCGAGTCCGGATCGCCGGTGGCGATGCGTTGACGGATACCGGCGGGGCTCTAGCGTGCACGTTGTCGCTGCGGCCACACGAACCCCGCGTCATCACGGTCGATCTCATCCCGGTGTTCGAAGGCAAGCCTATCGAGCCCTTCTTCGGACGGGACGGAACGTTCGACGAGGAGGCTCGCGCCACCAAGGCCAGACGGCGCTGGCTTGAGGGCTGCGCGGTTTTGACCACCGGCAGCGCCGGTCGTGCAGGCCGCGTGGGATCAGGCTGTGTCCGATCTCGCCTCGCTGCAGTTGCTCGATGGTCCCGACGATGAGCCCTATATGATCATCGCCGGGGTGCCGAACTATACGGGGCTCTTCGGGCGAGATGCCTACGTGACGTCCCTCCAGACCGCCGGCCTCACGCCGGCAACGCTTCGCGGGTCACTCCAAGCCGTGAGCCGCTGGAACGCGACGACGACCGACGACCATCTCGATGCCGAGCCCGGCAAGGTCCTTCACCAGCGTCAGCGGGGGCCGCTCGCCCAGCTCGGCCTGACACCGTACCTGCACTATTACGGCGACCACTCGACGCCCGGCTTGTTCCTGATATCGGCCGCAGCCGACCTCGCGCATACCGGGAACCTCGATGCCTTCCGGGCGTTGAAGGACAAGCTGCTGGGCACGTTGGCCTGGATGGATGTCAACGCCAATGAGGATGGCTTCTATCCCTACCAGACGCGATCGAAACAGGGCCTCAAAAACCAGAGCTGGAAGGATTCGGGCGACGCCGTGCTCTACCACGACGGGCGCATGGTCAAGGACCCGATCGCCATGTCGGACATCCAGGGACTGGTCTACGCCGGCAAGCAGGCGGTCGCGCTCGCCTTTGCGGCCGAGGGCGATCACGACCGTTCTGCGAGGCTGCTGTCCGAGGCCGCGGCCCTAAAAAAGCGGTTCAATGCACGCTTCTGGATGCCGGAGGAGAATTACTTCGCGATCGCCCTCGATCCCGATGGCAAGCAAGTCAGATCGGTGGCATCTGATCCGGGTTCCTGCCTGGCTTACGGGATCGTGGATGACGAGAAGGCGGATGCCGTCGCCAACCGGCTTTTGGCGGACGATATGTTCTCAGGCTGGGGGATTCGAACGCTCTCGAGCCACCATCCCGCATACAACCCCTTCGCCTATCATCTCGGTTCGGTATGGCCCTCGCCGAACTCAATCGCGTCCTTCGGGTTGATGCGGTACGGCTTCGTTGACCATATGCATACGGTCGCTGCGGGTCTGTTTGCCACCACCCAGGTGTTCGATCCCGACCGCCTGCCGGAGGTGTTCGGCGGTCACACGCGCGATGCGCGCCATCCCCATCCTGGCCTCTATCCGGGCGCATGTTCGCCCCAGGCCTGGTCGGCAGGTGCGGTGATCTTTCTTGTGATGACAATGATTGGACTGACCCCATTGGCCCCGCGCGGCACGCTTGTCGTCGACCCCGCCCTTCCGGACTGGCTCCCCGAGATCACGGTCCGGAATATCCAGGTAGGCGCGGCGCGCGCTTCGCTGCGGCTTCGACGCGACTCGACCGGCCACACGGATGTCGAGGTGATCGACGGCGGCGGACTTTACGTCGTCCGGCCTGCAGCCGCCATCAGGCCCGGCATCGATCGCGTGCCAGTGGCCCTGGCCGCCGCCTTACATTCAGCGCAAGCCGTGCAGCTCTCGGGGCAGGCGCCAGCGACGTAGAGCTTCCATTAGTTTCCTAATTTCTTCGGAGATGAATATGGCCAAGATCGTCGTAGTTACCGGAGCCGGCGCCGGTGTCGGGCGCGCGACCGTCGAGGAGTTCGCCAAGCACGGCTACGACGTCGCCCTCTTGTCGCGTGATCCAGATCGGCTCGCCAAAGCAGCAGACGCCCTCAGGGCCTACGGTGGTCGGGCATTGGCGATTCCCACCGACGTTGCTGACGCCGATGCGGTCGAAGCGGCGGCCGAACGGGTCGAGAACGAGCTCGGGCCAATCGACGTGTGGGTCAACGTCGCGATGGCGACCGTCTTCGCCCCCGTCCATAAACTGACCGCAAAAGAGGTCGAGCGGGGCACCCAAGTTACCTACCTTGGCCAAGTCTACGGAATGATGGCAGCGCTCAAGCGCATGCGGACCCGCGACCGCGGCACGATCATCAACGTCGGCTCGGCGCTGGCCTACCGGTCGGTTCCCTTACAGTCGATCTATTGTGGAGCAAAATTTGCGATCCGCGGCTTCACCGACGCCCTGCGCTCCGAGATCATCCACGACGGGCTCAACATCCATATCACGATGGTCGACCTGCCGGCGATCAACACGCCCCAGTTCGACTGGGCGCTGAACAAGATGGGGCGGAAGGCCAAGCCGGTTGCGCCGATCTACCAGCCCGAGGTGCCGGCCCGCGCTATCATGTTCGCGGCCACAAATCACCGCCGGGACATCTGGCTTGGTTTTCCCACCATCAAGGCGATCCTCGCCAACCGCATCGCGCCCGGTCTTATCGACACGTATCTCGCCAAGGCCGGCTATTCCGGTCAGTTGTCGGACGAGCGCCTGCCTACCGACGCGCCGTCCAACCTCTTCGACCCCGTGCGCGGCGACTACGGCGCCCACGGCCGCTTCGACAGCAGCGCCAAGAGCGCCAGTTGGGAAATGTTCACCGATCGCCATCGCACGGCCTTCTGGGCGGGCGCCGCAGGACTTGCAGGGCTGGTTGCGCTGCACCTCCTGGCCAAGAAGGAGAGGGTGTGACCGCTTGGCAAAGCCGCCGCCTCCGTCATGAGTTCCCCTATCGAAGACTATGCCCTGATCGGTGACGGGCAGACGGCGGCCCTCGTGAACCGCGATGGCTCGATCGACTGGCTGTGCTGGCCGCGGTTCGACAGCGATGCATGCTTCTGCGCCTTGCTCGGCGCCCCTGAGAACGGACGCTGGCAGATTGCCGCGCAAGCAAGCGGGCGGGCCGTCCAGCGCCGCTATGAGGACGACACCCTCGTCCTCGCGACAGAAACGACGACAGACACCGGCGCAGTTCGTGTGATCGACTTCATGCCGATGCGTGAGGGCGACCTGTCGGCTGTGGTGCGGATCGTTGTCGGCTTGTCAGGATCAGTCGCGATGCGCACCGAGCTACGGCTGCGTTTCGATTATGGCGCAGTTCCACCATGGTGCGAGAAAAATAGTGTAGGGCTGACGGCGACAATTGGCTCGGACCGGGTGAGGTTCACCTCGCCGGTGGAGTTCGCCGTGACGGATAACACCGTCATCGCAGATTTTGTCGTGACCGAAGGTCAGCGCCAAACTTTCGTGCTTAGCTACGCGCCCCGCATCGGGGCTGCCACTGTCAGCCTCGACCCCGAGCGCGCCCTCGCCAAAACGCGCACTCATTGGCGGTCCTGGATCGCCGGGTTCGACGCCAGCCGAACGAAGTGGCCAGGGATCGTCAAGCGGTCGCTGATCACGTTGCGCGCCATGGCCCATGTCCAGACCGGCGGATTGGTGGCGGCCCCGACAACCAGTCTTCCGGAAATGTCGGGAGGATCCCTGAACTGGGATTACCGGTACTGCTGGTTGCGCGACTCGACGTTCACGCTTGGCGCACTGGCGAATGCTGGCTTCAAGCACGAGGCCGAGGCGTGGCGGGACTGGCTTCTGCGAGCGATCGGAGGGGTGCCCGAAAAGATGCGCATCATGTATCGGGTCGACGGCTCGCGCCACCTCAATGAATGGACAGTCGACAGCCTGCCGGGGTACCACGGTGCTCTGCCGGTTCGTATCGGCAACGCCGCATCCACCCAGCACCAAATCGACGTGTTCGGCGAAGTGCTCGACTGTCTAAGCTTCGCCCGACGGGCAGGTCTAAAGGTGACGCCCCAGCAGGCCGAGTTCGAGGCGCGGCTCGTGGACCATCTCGCAAAAGTATGGCGCACGCCCGGGTCCGGAGTGTGGGAATCCCGTTCGGAGCCCAGGCAGTATACTTATTCCAAGGTCATGGCATGGGTTGGTGTTGATCGCGTGCTCCGCGACGGGCTCGCCGCGGATGCTGTCGGCCGCGCGGCGGGCCGAACTTGAAACGCTCCGCCAGACGATCCACGACGATGTTTGCCGAGAAGGCTGGAACCCTGGGATCGGCACATTCACGCAGAGCTACGGCAACCAAGGACTCGACGCAAGCCTCCTGCTTCTGCCGCTCGTCGGCTTTCTTCCGGCTATCGATCCGCGCATTGCGGCGACGATCGGCAGGATTGCGAGCGAACTGTCCGAGGGTGGATTGATCCGGCGCACGAAGGCCAAGGTCGAGGGCCCGAACGAGGGGGCGTTCCTGGCTTGCTCGTTCTGGATGGCGGATTGTCTCGCACTCCAGGGCCGCCATGACGAGGCGGCCGCCCAGTTTGAACGGGTAACCGCGCTTGCGAACGACGTCGGACTGCTGTCAGAGGAGTACAATGTGCCGGGCAAGCACCTTGCCGGCAATTTTCCGCAGGCGCTCACCCATCTCGCTTTGATCAATACGGCGCTCGGCCTGTCCGGACCGATCCTCAACCGCGCGGGCGCCTGATCAAGAAATCGCGCCCTTTCCCAAACCTCACGAGAGTGCATGGCCAACGATCATTACGACGTCATCGTCATTGGCAGCGGTCCGGGCGGGGGGGCCGTCGCGCACCGGCTTGCCCCGACCGGCAAGCGCATTCTCATGCTGGAGCGCGGGACATACTTGCCGCGTTCGCGGGCAAACTGGGACGCCAAGACCGTGTTCGTCGACGGCGCCTATCAGGCCACTGACACTTGGTACGGCAAGGACGGCGAGTCCTTCCGGCCTGGCCTGCATTACTGGGTAGGCGGCAATTCGAAGGTCTACGGCTCGGCTCTGTTCCGCCTCCGGGAGCGCGATTTCGGAATGGTGCAGCATACCGACGGGATGTCGCCGGCATGGCCGCTGGGTTACGACGTGTTCGAGCCTTATTACGGTCAGGCCGAGGCGCTTTTCCATGTCCACGGCAAGCGCGGCGAAGACCCGACCGAACCGTGGTCCAGCGCACCCTTCGCCTACGAGCCGGTCAGCCACGAGCCGCGCATCCAGGCGCTCAATGACAGCCTGGAAAAGGACGGCCTGCGCCCGTTCCATCTGCCGCTCGGCATCCTGATGGACGAGAAGGATGGGAAGGTTATGCCCACCTCTCCATGCATTCGCTGCGACGCCTTCGATGGGTTCCCCTGCGCCATCAGCGCCAAAGCGGACGCCCAGGTGATCTGCATCGACCCTACGCTGAAGTGGCACGATAATTTCACGCTGCTGACCGGCGCTTACGTGTCGCGGCTCGAGACCGATGCAAGCGGCGGCGCCATCGCCAAGGTTCTTGTCACGCGCAACGGCGCGCAAGAAGCCTATTCCGCTGATATCGTGGTGGTGGCCTGCGGCGCGCTGAGTTCGGCGCTGCTGCTGCTGCGCTCGGCCAACGATAAGCACCCGACGGGTCTCGCGAACGGCTCGGATCAGGTCGGGCGCAACTACATGCGTCACAATATGAGCATCCTGATGGCGCTGTTGAAGGATCGGAACAACACCGTGTTCCAGAAAACCCTCGCGGTCAGCGACTTCTACTTCGGATCCGATGACTTCGATTATCCGCTCGGGCTGATCCAGCTGTGCGCGGCCTCGCATGGCGAGCAGATCAGGGGAGAGGCGGTTCCGTCCTATCTGCAATGGTTGCCGGATTTGCCCTTCGACAAGCTGTCCGAATACTCGATGAACTTCTGGCTGCAGAGCGAGGATCTGCCGCGCCCGGAGAACCGTATTTCCTATGACGGAGAGAAGGTCGTTCTGGCGATCACGGAGGGCAACCAGGTTGCCGCCAGAGGGCTGAAGCATAAGCTCGAAAGCCTGCTCGGCGTGATCGGCGCACACCCCGTCCTGCTGGAACGCAGCCTCTATCTCGGCAAGAACATCCCGATTAACGGAACCGCGCATCAGGCCGGGACCTGCCGCTTCGGGACGAACCCCCAGACATCGGTGCTCGATCTCGACTGCAAGGCCCACGAAGTCGATAATCTTTACGTGACCGACGCCAGCTTTTTCCCCTCGATCGGCGCAGTCAATCCTACTCTCACCATCATCGCCAACGCGCTCAGGGTCTCCGATCGCATCAAGGCGAGGCTTGGCGCGTGATCGCTAGCAATTCATCCCCCCGTCCGAGAGGCGTCTCATGATCCGCAATTCCTTTCTTCGCACATTGACGAGGGCGAGCCTGGTGGTGCTGTTTCCTTTCAGCGCAGCCGACAAGATCTTGCATTGGGATCAGGCCATGAAGCAGGCGGAGTCTGGTCCCCCGCCGTTTGCAGGGGCCTCCCGGGAACTCCTGATGGCGGGCGTCGCCGTCGAGGCGATCGCGCCCCTTTGCATCGTGACGGGCCGAGGGGACCGGCAGGCCGCCACCGTTCTGGCGGGGTTCTGCGCCGCGACCGCGCTGCTCTACCACCCGTTCTGGACGCACGACGATCTGTTCGCGAAGGGGAAGAGCAAAGGGCGCGAGGAACTTTGGGAGTTCCTCAAGAATTTAGGTCTGATCGGGGGGCTGATGTATGTGGCGCTCGACGACAAGACCTTCGGCGCGCCGCGAAAAGAGAGCGCGGAGCCGCTGCAATGAGGGACACCAGCGTGACGGGAACCCTTCTGCGGCGTCCCGGTCCGCCGAAGGTGCTGAGCGACGCGAACAAGGGCGTCATTGACGATCCGCGCCTGCTTGACGTTCTGGACCCGGATACGCCGTTGCTTTGCCTTTACGAGCACGCCACCTTCAGCGAAGGCGTCGTCTGGGATGCGCCCCGCCAGAGGCTAGTCTGGTCCGATGTCGACGGCCGCCGGGTGCTCGGATGGTATCCGGACGGACACGTCGAGGCGGTGATCGACGCCACGGATTTCATCAACGGCAACGCCGTCGATCGGGATGGGCGTCTCGTCCATTGCGAGCACGGGCGGCGCTGCATCAGCCGCTCCGACCAACCCGGCGAAGCCACGCCCTTCCTCACGCATTTTGAGGGCAAGTGCTTCAACTCGCCCAATGACATCACGCTCGCGCCGGACGGAACCCTATGGTTCTCTGACCCGACGTTCGGCCTCAAAATGCCCAATCAGGGTTCGCTGCGCGAACCGGAGCTCGACCATCGCAGCGTCTATCGCCACGATCCCGACACCGGCAAAATCCGGCGGATGGCTGATTTCGACCAGCCCAATGGCCTGGCGTTCACGGCGGACGGCCGGATCTTGTATGTATCCGACACCGCCCGCGCGCTCGACGGCGACACCCATGAGATCATCGCCTTTGATGTCGCGGCCAATGGCTCACTCTCGGGCCGCCGGCTGTTCCAGTCCATCGAGCCGGGCATTCCCGACGGCTTCGTCGTGGACGAGCGGGGGTGGGTGTGGACGACATCAAAGTCGGGTATGCAGATCTTCGCCGCCGATGGCGCGAAGCTTGGCCTGATCCCGACGCCTAACGTCTGCGCCAATTGCGATTTCGGCGGCCCCGACGGGCGACGGCTGTTCATCGCCGCCAAGACCATGTTGCTGGCCGTCGATCTGCGCTGAGCGGTTTCTGCGATGGCGTGACAACCCACGAAAGCGAGACGACATGACGGATCATCAAGCGAAGGGACTTGCTTGGGAAAGTGGAGAGCTCTCTGAAGGAAAGAGGAGATTATGGGAAGGAGGACGGTTGGGAAGGAATTTGAAGGAAGCGTTCGGTTGGTGAGGTGAGTGGTGGACGGAAGGGAGATCGCATGGATGGGTGGTTTGACGCTGCGACGCTGGCTCGACAAGCGGCGAGCACGAGATCGAGGCGGGGAACGGCAGGAGGACCTGGCGGCTGAGCTGAAGCGGTTGCGGCGCGAGAATGAGATCTTGCGACAGGAACGCGAGATGTGAAGAGGGCCGCGACTTTTTTCGCAAGGAGGGAAGTCGATGAGGTTCGTCTCATCGATGCGGCGAAGAAGGAATTCGTCAGCGTCTCTGCGAGGTTCTTGGCGTCAGTCAGAGCGGCTATTTTGCAGGAAGGATCGACCGGCTGCGTCGACAGATGAGGACATGGTGCTGCTGGCATATTGCTGGCCTTTGCACTGTCGAACGCAACCTACGGCAGCGCGCATGACGCGCGAGCTTCGCGATGACGGGATCACATGGTCGTATCGGGTGCCGGCTGATGCGAGAGAATGCTGAAGGCGCGGCAGAGGCGGCGCTTCAAACGAACGACCGACAGCCTGCACGCCTTTCCGGTCGCGCCAAACCTCTAAATCAAGACTTCAACGCAGCGGGGCCGAACCAGAAAGGGGTGCCGACATCTCCTATGTCTGGACACGCGAGGGCTGGCTCTACCTTGCGTCGTCATTGACCTCTTTGCTCGGCGCGTCGTCGGCTGGGCCGCCGGCGACGGCTCATAAGGAACTGGCGTTGTTGGCCCTACGCAGGGCCGTCGCGGTGCGGTGTCCATCCGTCGGGCTCATTCACCACGCGGACCGTGGCAGCCAATACGCTCCGTCGAGTACCAGGCTGAGCTGAGAAAGAACGGCATCTCGATCTCGATGTTGGCAAGGGAAACTGCTTCGACAACGCCATGGTCGAGACGTTCTTCAAGACCCTCAAGGCCGAACTGTCTGGCGCACCATCTTCCAGAGCCGGATCGAAGCTGCGATCGCAATCGGCGTTACATCGAGGCTTCTACAATCGTCGCGCATGGCGCTGATTCATCAGCGCTTCAGTTGAAGGGCGGCACGTAAATGAAAAGCTCCACAAATGCGGGCAAGTCCAGCCGATGATGCCTTACTGGCACGTCTACGTGGATGAGGACGGCGTCAGCCGTCAGAAGCGATTCGAGCTGACCGCGTTCAAACTCAAAGGGATCAATCCGAAGGTCGAGCCGCAATGGAGCGACAAGATGGATCCGTCGAGGGCGGGTGTGACCTTCACGGTTCTGCCCGTGGGATGGGTGGGCGAGTGGCACGAAAATCCCAAACCGCAGTGGATCGCGATCCTCACCGGCCGGTGGTTCGTCGAGACGATGGATGGCGAGCGCGTCGAGATGGGGCCGGGCGAACTCATGATGGGCGAAGATCAGGGCACGAAGGGGAGCAAAGGCCACCGGTCCGGAACCATCGGGGATCAGCCCTGCTCGATGATCGTAACCGCCCTAGAGGTCACGCCAACGGTGGGTCAACCCGGCCGTTTCAAATAGCGTGATCTATTCGTGACGCAAGGCCCGTTTCCAGATGGCGGCGGACCGTCACCCCACTTGTTCGGCGGCGGCTCAATCGACATCAACAGAGCTCACGGTTCGATTTGTTGGAGGTGGCCGTTCGGATCACTCAGTAGGTCCGCTTTGTCCCCACGCCAGAGGATGCGGGTGGCCGCCACGTCGTTCGCCCGCCACCGTGGAATTCTGTCCCCCTGAGGCGCCTGATAGGCGAGGAGTTCGAGATGCGGCGCCGATGTCTCTGGGATCATGGGCACGACCGAAACCTCGACATTCTTCAGATCGTCCAGGCGTTGCTGCGCCGGCCCGGCATTAAAGGTGCGCTTGCCTTGCTTCAATCCGAGGTCCGCATAGAAGGCGACGCTCGTATCCGCGTCGTGGACGCTGATCGCGGAATGATCGATGCCCAGCGCGATCTCGCCGGGCAAGGCAGTTTTATCCTTCCATGTCGCGGGCATATTGGCTCGCGAGAACTGGACCAATTCGAACGGATGCCCATCTGGATCACGAAATTTGAAGGCCAGAACGCCCCCGATGAAGCGGGCAACCGTTGCGGCCCGTCTATCGAGATGGGAGCGATATCTCGCAAACGCGCATGGGCCGCCGCGATATCGACGACGACCAACGCCAAATGTTGGAACCAGAGTGAGGCGGCGTCACTGCCAGCAGGATAAGAGCGGCCTGCCATCTCGAACTGGTCGATCGCGACCTTTTGGCTTCCAATGCTCAGAACCAGCCGCCGGCCGCGGCCTTGCGGGCCGAGCGAACGCATTTCCTCCCTTCCGATGGGCTTGATGTCGCCCACAATCCCAAAGCCGAGAACGTCGCGGTAGAAGGCCGCTAGTCGAGGTAGGTCCAGAGTCACGACATGGAAACCCAGAATGGCGACAAGATGCTGGCGGCCCGGCGGTGCCTGCGACGCCTTCACAACTCCCCGCGGCGCGCCAACGCCTCGATGCGATCGGCGGTGCGGAGCGCCACCGCCTGGATCGTCAACGACGGGTTCACGCCGCCAACCGTGGGAAACACTGAGCCGTCGCACACCCACAGGTTCCGGACGTCCCAGGCTCGGCAGTCGGCATCGACCACGCTTGTGCGCGCATCGTCACCCATGCGGGCCGTGCCGCCGAGGTGATTGGCGTCCTGCGTCTGCCGGAACGTGTTGCGGACACCGGCCGCGCGCATGCTCTGCTCCATCTGGTCGAGGCCGTGAGCGATCAGCGCCTCGTCGTTGTCAGTCCACGCGTAATGGATACGGGTGATCGGCAGGCCGTATTGATCGGTCTCGTCGGCGAGCGTCACGCGGTTATTCTCATCGGCCATCGCTTCCCCGACCATCTTCACGCCGACCGCGTGATTGTAGTTCTTCATTTCGCTTACAAGGGGCTGACCCCACAGGCCACGAGAGCCGGCCTGAACGGACGCCCATTCGATCGGCAGGGGGCCCTGTCCCATCCAGCAATAGCCGCCGTGAAAATCCTTGCGATCGTCGTAGTTCCAATGCTCCGTGATGGTTGTCGAGGGGGGCGCCTTGCTCCAGCGAATTTCCTCCTCCACGTCGCCGAACACCGCCTGATTGGGTTGGGTCATCAGATTCTTGCCAACCAAGCCCGACGAGTTGGACAACCCGTCGCGAAACTTGTCGCTGGAAGACATCAGCAGGAGGCGCGGCGTCTCGACGGCATAGCCCGAGACCACAACGTTCTTCGCCTTCTGAAAACGCCAGCTTCCCTCGCGGGTGTAGTGCACGCCTGTCGTCAGGCCCTCCGGATTTGTCTCGACGCGCCCGACCATGGCCAGATCCCGAATCTCAGCCCCTGCCGCGATGGCGCGCGGAATCCATACCACCAGCGCGCTCTGCTTGGCGTTGGTTGAGCAACCGAAGCGGCAGAAGCCGCGATAGACGCAAGGCGGCGACTTGCCGCGGGGGGCGGAGACCGTAGCGAGAGGAGTCGGTGTCCAGGCCATGCCCATCGCCTCGCAGCCTTTGGCCAGAATCATTCCGGCCGCGTTCACCGGATGCGCGCGGTAGGGATAGCGCGGACGTTCGGGGCCCCATGGATAGGTGACAGGTCCGGAGATCGACAAGGCCTGTTCGGCCTGCCGATAGTAACCCCACATCTCGCGCCAATCGAGGGGCCAGTCGGCCCCGTAGCCAAGCATCGTGCGAGCCTTGAACCATTCCGGCCGAAACCGCAGCGACACCATGGCGAAGTGCACTGTCGAGCCGCCCACAGCCTTGCCGCTGTTCTTGCCCCCCATGATCATCCAGTCGTTGCCTTCGACGATCCGGTTGTCGGTCCAGTAGAGTTTGTTCTGCTCGGTCTCGTCGGAAGCGAAGTCGTCGAGGGGGCGAAAGAACGGTCCGGCGTCGAACGCGACAACCGAAAAACCCTTCTCCGCGAGCCTGGCGGCCAACGTGCCGCCCCCAGCGCCGGCGCCAACGATGGCGAAATCGACCGCCTCGTCATCGCGATATTCTCGCATGGGCACCCAACCACCCGGCTCGAACACGTCGGGCGCGCGCCTCTTGGCGGCGCGCGGGCGGTCAAAAGGATCCTCCACTAAAAGATTAGACGACACGATTATTCTCCCGGCGCGCCTTGGCTTCGCCGCCGGAATAGGCCTCGGCGGCCTCCCAGGGATCGCGCATGTTCTTGTCGAGGCGTACAAAACCGCGCGGGCTCGCCGGTCCCGCCCAGCCAATCTCACTCCAGGCGGCGGGGTGGGCATAATAGGCGCTGACGATGTCGTGCAGCACGCGCTTGCTGAAGAACAAATCCGAGGGCATGCCCCGCCAGAGCGGCCCGTCGAGGTCGCCCTTTTGCATCCGGGTGAGAAGGGCATCCTGCTCTGGCGCGGGTAGCGCATGATAAGCGGCGCGGTGCTTATCCAGCGCTTCGGCATCGAGTGCGTCGAGCGCCGCCTTCCAGGCCTCCCCCTGCGGCAGCAGCTTAGCGAAGCGATAGCCGTCGATGGTGTTCTCGAACATCTTCTCGTCGACGTAGGCCGGCAGCGGCACGGGCGGACGATCTTTCGGTTGTGGCACGATCCGGGCGCAGACCGCGCTGAGGATCGCCCATTCCGGCGCGCTGAAGAAGCGGGGGCCGGGATGCACAGCGACGCGTTTGTCGACGGCTCTTCGCGTCGGCTCGTTCCAGGACAGCGTGTTGCGTTTCTTGAGCACATCGTAGCCCGGAAAGCGGTTCGTCATCGCTCGGCCTTTTCGATCAGCGTCAGCGCGGCAATGCCGCCAAGAGCGAGCCCAGCGAAACTCGGGGGAGCGGGAATTGGCGGCCCGGCCACGACGTTCTGGCGCCAGTTCTTCCAGCCACCCATCGATCGCGAAACGCCGTAGCAATGAAACCCGACGCCGGCGAAGCCGAGAAACGACGTGACGCCGAGCCAGACGCGGGCCGCCCACCGCTTGCGACGCGAAGGGATCAGCGCAGCCTCCGCCATCATGGCTGCCGCGATCGGCGGCAGGGTCACGGGCAGATACATGGCGGGATTCTGGAAATTGCCGCGGAAGTGGAGCAGCCCGGCCTCGCCGACAGTGCCGAGCAGGCCGAGGCTGGTGAACGCCGCAAGCACGCGTCCAGCCGGCAGGCCGAGCAGCGTGGCTTCACCGTGCCGCTTGGCGTTACCCGCTAATCGATCAGCCGCGAGCCCCGCCATGCCGGACAAGGCTAGCGCGGCGGGAGCCCCGAGAGGCGCGCCATAGAAGAAGTTCTCCCAGCGGAAACCTCCTACGCGCTTTCTCACGTTATAGATATGAAAGCCGGTCCCGATGGTTCCGACACCGATCGCGGCGACATAGGCGAGCGTCCGGCCCTTGTGGCTGTCGGTCTCCGAGGCGCTCATGCCATGGATGCCGGATGCGATGTTCAAGGCCGAGGAGATGAGCGGCAGGATCATCGCCGAGTTTTTGAACGACCCGCGGTAGTGTTCGACCGCGCTGTCCATCAGAACCGATGCGCCGAGGATCGCCGCCGCGCCATGAAGCTGCCGCGCGGGGCGATCGTGAGAGCGCGGCGGTTGCATTGTACGACGCGGCCGATCCGACTCGGATCTGGGCGCCAAGGCGCTGGCTCGTTCGGAAATATCAATGAGCGTCCGCAATGCGGGCGTGAGGTCGGTTTGATTCACACGGCGTCCCATGGCGCGTCCCTTTGATGTCCCTCTGTCGCTCTCCTCGGCTTTCCCCACGGCTGGTCAGCATCCAGGCCGCTTGCGAACTCTGCCAAAGCCAATCAATCCTTGCCGGGCAGAATGCCAGCCAGGATCTGTTTGGCGCTGTTCTTCAAGACACTGCCAAGTTCGGGCTCGTCGCTCGTCATGGTTATGAAGTGCGTCGCGTCCTTCAGCGTGATGTGCGGCGGTAGCGGCGGCACGTTCGGGTCGGCATAGACCTCGAGGATCACCGGCCGGTCGGCGGTCAACGCTTCCTCCCAAGCCGCCCCCAGCTTCTCCGGGTCGTTGACGAAAATGCCCTTCAGACCGATTAGCTCTGCATATTTGTGGTAGGGGAAATCCGGAATGCTCTGAGTCGATTCCGTCTTCCCGTCGCCAAGTTGGATCCGCTCCTCCCAGGTCACCTGGTTCAGGTCGCGATTATTCAAGACCATGATGATGAAGCGCGGGTCTGACCACTCCTTCCAGTATTTCGAAACGGTGATCATCACGTTGAGGCCATTCATTTGCATGGCTCCATCGCCGATGAAGCCGATGATCGGTCGATCTGGATAAGCCATCTTGGCCGCCACGGCGTAGGGGGTGGCGGCGCCGAGGGACGCCAGGCCGCCAGAGAGCGAGCCCATCATGCCGCGCCGGATTTTGATGTCGCGGGCGTACCAATTGGCGACTGATCCGCTGTCGCCCGTCATGATGACATTGTCGGGCAGCCGCTTGGACAGCTCCCAAAAAATTCGCTGCGGATTGATAGGATCGGCGGCCTGCATGGCGCGTTGCTCGAGCAAAGTCCACCAACTCGCGACACCTTCCTCGATGCCCTTGCGCCAAGCGCTAGCCGGCTTTTGCTTCAGCATCGGCAGCAACGCGCTAAGTGTGGCGGCGCTGTCGCCGACCATGTTCACTTCCATTGGATAACGGAGGCTGAGCCGCCCACCGTCGATGTCGATCTGGACGCCACGGGCGCTGCCGGGCTCGGGAAGGAATTCGCTGTAAGGGAAAGCCGAGCCGATCATAAAGAACGTGTCGCATTGCTTCATCAGATCCCAACTTGGCTTGGTCCCAAGAAGCCCGAGCGAACCTGTGACCCAGGGCAGGTCGTCCGGCAGCACCGTCTTGCCCAACAGGGCCTTGGCGCAGCCGGCCTGTAACCGATTGGAGACGGCGATGACCTCGTCCGTGGCTCCCAGGGCCCCCGCGCCGACCAGGATAGCAACCTTGTCACCCGCGTTCAGCACCGCGGCCGCCTGTTGCAGCACAGCGTTGTCCGGCAGCTTTGCCGGGCTCGCATAGCCGATGCCAGTATGGGTCGTGCCGTGAATCAGCGGCGGGTCCTTATAGTCCAGCAGCTGCAGGTCGTTCGGCAGAATCACGCAAGTGACGACGCGCTTTGTGGAGGCGATGCGAACAGCACGATCAATAAGTTGGCGGACCTGTCCGGGCACGCTGGCCATGTGGACGTAGTCTCCCGCCACGTCCTTGAATAGGTTCTGGAGGTCGACCTCCTGCTGGTAGTCAGCTCCGAGGGCGGAACGGGCCTGCTGGCCGACGACGGCCACGACCGGTACATGGTCGGCTTTGGCGTCATACAGTCCTGTCAGAAGATGGATCGCGCCGGGACCCGAAGTCGCATAGCAAAGTCCAACTTTGCCCGTGAACTTGGCATGGGCGGAGGCCATGAAGGCCGCCATCTCCTCATGGCGCACCTGAATGTATTGCATCTTGTCTTTGGCTTTCTCCAGCGCGACGTCCAGCCCTCCGACGCCGTCGCCCGGATATCCGTAGACCCGCGTCAACCCCCAATCGACGAGGCGCTGCCACACGTACTCGCTGACGTTCATGCCATAGATCCTTCTAACCCGTTCATCCTTTCTTGAACGAACGAAGACGCAGATCGATCCGCTGCTTGTCGGCTCCTTGAAGAAATTGAGGCCCTACGGCTCGGGTGCGCAACGGACATGGTTACGGTCCGAGTCAATTCTCCGTTCCAGATTTCCGGCTCAAGTTTCTCGGACGCCGCTGACGAAAGGTCAGGAAGGCCTCGGTCGTGTCAGGACGAACCTGGCACAGTCGACCTGAGGGCGCTCACGGCTCAGGATCACCGCCGCATAGGGTCAGAAGCGTCGGGATCGGCGCTGTGAGATCGCGCCGCGCGGCTGATCAGGCGCAATTTGCCTACCCGGGAGCTCGGAGATTTGACGCGAGCACTTGCTGTTGCCCGGTAAACGCAATCCTAACTCGGTGAGCCGGCTCAGCAGAGCGTCCGCGATGGCGCGCGCCTTGAGCAAATCACTGATCGTGCAAAGACCATCACCGCCGTCTTGGGTCTCCTCCCGCGCTTCGGTCCCCAACTTCCCAACCAGTCCGTCCAGGCCGCTCGAATGAGAGATCGACTGGCATCGGATAGCACCGCCAGCAACAACGGCACGCCACGCCGGTTCAGGCCGCTGATGACGGCAAGGCGGCATCCTTCAAAGGGATGCCGCCTGCGGATGATGACGACCGAAGTCGGAAGGTCTTGGGAATGGGTAGTCTGTGGTGTTTTCGTTCGACACGATCAGCCTTACTACGCCGTGCCGATGAGCGCGCCGGTGACCACCGCGTTCCGGCACCATCTGGTCGATCGTTGGCTCCACGCCATCAGGCGGCGGGGACAGAAGCGATTGGCGATTACCTTCATTCGCGGCCATGCGAGCCGATGCTACCTGCCGTATCCGCGCATCCAGCGTCCGTGGCCGGAACAACGGTTTCTCGTCAATCATCCAAGGTAGGAGCCCGGTGCGGTAGCACCGTCAAACACTTTTCTCGGTGTCCACAAAACCGGCATCAGGGCAAACCGTAGCGACTTGCGGCGCCTGGCGTCAGGATTGGAAACTATCTAGTCCCGTGGATTGTGCCGGCGCCGTTCGATCCACAGGGTTAGCGAAGCCGTTGTCGCTTACGCCAGACGAGCTTCCGAGCGCAAACGCGGCTGAGTAAATTCCGATCCTATCCGGCCATTCGACGCGGGTCTAACCTTCAGTTCAGGCTTTAAGGGTCGGCCCGACAATGGGCGGCCCGTGAGAGCCGCGATAAGCGAGGACAGGCACATGGATAAAGATCGCGATCGAACAGGGTAAAGGCGCAGTGAGGGAAGCTGCGGGCAAGGCGGGTGGCAATGCCGGGCTGGAGGCCGAGGGGCGGAACGAAAAACCCGCTGGCTGGAAAAGCTCAGAGCGCTGTCGGCGGTGTCGAGGCCGCGCTAACGACACGCAATTTGCGCCTCGCCGCCGCATGGCAATAAATTTCGCGCGCCGTTGAGGATGTAGTGCTGATCAAAGTTGAGAGCGAAGGAGATATCATGGATATGACCACCATTCTCATTATTGTCGTTGTTATTCTCTTGCTCGGTGGCGGCGGCTTCTATGGTCGCGGTCGCTGGTACTGAGGCCCACCTGCGAACGCGCGGCCGAATGAAATTCGGCCGCGCTTTGAGGGATTTCGGTTGCAATCAGTCTGGTCCCGAAGCAATCGCGCCGAAGCTTCGAGGGATATCTCGCCTTCCGGTCAAACGGGGCGATTTCGGGCCTTCGCCCTATAATCTTAAGAGTCGCGTCCAGGAGGGCCCGCAGAAACTCCGCGCGGACAAACAATCGGCGCAACGGCGACTAGGGCGTGGCGGTGATGACGCCCCTCTAGGCGGAAACCCGAAGCACGCCTTAAGGGCCAAGCTTGTGTGACGCCGCTGTCGCGGCGGCGCGAGGCGCCGGCGAGCTGGCGCCCATTTCGGGCCCAGGCGAAAAGAGGGCCGAGACCGCCACAGCGATCAGCATCAGGATGGCGAAGGCCCCGAACGCCAGCGGGATCTGCGTCTGCGGTGAGCCGGTCGCTGCAACGATGCTATCGGACGCACGGACATTGGGCGCCTTGCGCTTCGGCAACAGCGCCACGAGAGCGGCGCTTGCTGTTGACGGAATGGCGCTCGCCGGCTCGCGTCGCAGCGCGTCAATCAGCGCGCTCAATCGTGCTTCAGCCGCCACCCTCGGCATCTCCGCAAGGCTCGTGGCCTCCTGCCAGGGATCGACGTCAAGCCGCGCGAGCGCTGGAAAGGACGCTGAGCTCTGTCCCATTGCGATCCTCGCCGATCGACGCGAATAGGAAGTCGTCGAATTCCGGCCCAATGAGCGGCGAGAGCGCGGCATAAGTCATGTCAATCCGGACGCTTCTCCGGCTTGGCGACAAAGTCGGAAGCCGGCGCCGCCGCGAGAGCCTCTTAAATCGCCTGATCCAGATCCGACGCGCGAAACGGCTTCCGGATGAGCACGGAGTTCGGCCCGAGCGACAAACTCCTCGAGGCGTCGCCGGTTACAAAAACATGCGCGGCGTAATGGCTTCGCAGGATCTCCTTGACCGCCGCGACGCCGCTTGCTTCGCCGAGTCCGACGTCGACAATCATCAGGTCCGGACGATGCCGGGAGGCGGCGGCAACGGCATCGGCGACATTGTTCTCGACTGCGCAGACTGTATGCCCGAGACCCTCGAGCGTCTCGGCGAGCAACTCGCCGATCATCACGTCATCGTCGACGACCAGAGTGCAAATCGCCTTCATCGAATGCCCTCCCCGCGCGCGGCCCTCATTCCCATGGACTCCGGCGCTGCTTAGCGACCGTGCCCGATCCGATGGCGGCAACTTCCGAACCGGGAGCAGCGCTATCGGCGGCGAAATTATCGGGCGCCGTAGGGATCCGTCCCGCCGAGCCTTTGCGATGTCCGCTGCTTCGCTCATCTCGGCGCGGCATGGGACACGACGAGCGAGAGCTGATGGTCGACGCCTCGCGAGATTTCGGTGAAGAGATCGGCCGTATCGGCATCGCCGATCGCAGTGGTCTGACCGATCGCATCGCGCGCCGATTGCCTGAAGGCGGCAAGCGTCGCCGCAACCGCGAACATGTGTTCCTTTTCGTCGCGATGCGCAGCGGATAAGGGACGAGAAAGGATCGCTCGGTCGCACCCTAGACCGTGCCTTCGGCAACCGCGCCGAGACCCGCGGCCCGTTCGGCGATCAGGTCGGAGTGGTTCTCCGCTTCTACGGCGACTTTGTTGAACAGTTCGTGCGCGGCGCCGAAGGAGGGTCCCCGTACATTCCAGTGCGCCTGTCAACTGACCATGCAGATCCATCGCCGGCGACGGACGCCTGTTCAAAATCTGGGCGGGCTGAGTGAGGACATTTTCGTACAATGTGTTGTGAAGTCCTATGCATGATTGAACCTTGAGATTGTCACGCGGCAGATCCCCACCCGCGGCACCCGTCCGAGCGAGCGCAGCGCAGAATGGACTTGTCGGAAGCGATGATAGGAAGCATCGGGCGATAGGGGCAGACTCGGAAACTACTCATGCCCCTCCGCTTCTGGCTCGGGCCTATTGTCCGCACCCAGCATCGGAGGAGAGCGGCGACCAGCGCGAGACCGGTCCCAGAGGCGCCGCGCAAGTCGCCGGCGACGGTTTGGACCGCGCTCGTCGCTCCAACCCTTCCTGCGCTCAGTCGGGCTCGCAACATCGTGCTTCGCCGGGCCGAGGTTCCTCATTGCGCTCATGGCGGCGCCTCTCTTGACGCCGAAAAGCCCCTGGCTACGCGATAGGAGCGTGACGACACTAGAAGCCTCTTAGGCATGGAAAAATACGGAAGCGGCGCGTGCCACTGGCTCGCGCGTCTTTGCTGGTGCGTGAAAATGTCGCGTCGAATTCGATCGTAATCGCCCATAAAGTTTGCTATTACTTTTGGCCCGCTCCATGGAGGGGCGCTCTTCGAGAAAAGTTGCAGAATGCCTGGAAGTCATCCGCATCATAACAAGGCGGATCGACCACGTTGGCTTCAGAGTCCGCTCTCCGCGAGCAGCCGTGGCGATTTTCCGATCGTCGCGATCGGCGCCTCGGCCGGCGGCCTCGACGCGTGCAGGAAACTCCTGGACGCGCTTCCGGCGGTCAACGGTATGGCCTTCATCATTGTGCAGCACCTCGACCCGACCCACGACAGCATGATGGTGGATTTGCTGGCGGGCCATACGTCAATGCCAGTCCTGCTGGCGACCGACGGCATGAAAATCGAACGCGAGCGCGTCTATGTGATTCCTCCTGGCGTCTATCTCTCGGTCGATGGAAAAGGGGGGTTGCGGCTTTCAGAGCCGCAAGCGCGGCACGGCGCACGGCTTCCTTTCGACTTTCTGTTGAATTCCCTGGCTCGCGAATATGGAGCTCGCGCCGTCTGCGTGGTCCTTTCCGGAACCGGCGCCGACGGCAGTCTTGGCCTGAAAGCGGTCAAGGAAAGCGGTGGTCTCGTCATCGCGCAGGATATCGCCGAAGCCGATTATGATGGGATGCCACGAAGCGCCATCGCGACGGGCGCGGTGGATATGGTGCTCCGTACCGCAAAGATCGCCGAGGCGCTGGTCGCGCGCGAACAAGGCAAGGTGTTTGTGCCCGAACGGAAGAAATCGTCCGCGCAAAGGTCGATCGAGGATTTGCTGCCGGACATAATCGCTCTCCTGCGCGCGAAGACGGTTCACGATTTTGCTCTCTACAAGCATGGCACGCTCGAGCGGCGCGTCGAGCGGCGGATGGCACTTGCCGGGGTCAAAACCGCTGGCAAGTATCTCGACCTGTTGCTTCGCGACGCCGACGAACGCGATCAGCTCTCAAGGGACTTGCTGATCAATGTCACGGGCTTCTTTCGGGATGCCGCCGTTTTCGATTTTCTGGCGAAGAGCGTCATTCCCGACCTTGTGCGCGACCACCCGCTGGATCGGCCGCTCAGAATTTGGGTCGCCGGGTGCAGTTCCGGCGAGGAGACCTATTCGCTCGCCATGCTGTTTCGCGAGCAGATCGACTCCTCGAAGCGCAACGTCAAACTGCAAATCTTTGCTAGCGACGTCGACCCGGACGCGGTGGCGAGCGCTCGCGAAGGCCTCTATCCCGCCTCGATCGAGGCCGATGTGTCGACAAAGCGATTGGCTAAATTTTTCGCCAAGGAGGATCGCTTCTACCGGGTCTCGGCCGACCTGCGCTCGAGCGTCGTGTTCTCGGTGCATGACGTGCTCGCCGACCCGCCCTTCGCGCGTCTCGATTTCGTTTCGTGCCGGAACCTTCTGATCTACCTTCTCCCGGAGGCGCAGGCCAAGGTCCTCTCCATCATCCACTTCGCGTTGCGCGAAGGCGGCCTTCTGCTGGTCGGTGAGGCCGAGACGGTCGGGGTGGCCGACGGCAGGTTCGCCGTCATTTCGAAGCCGGAGCGCATTTACCGCCGCGTTGGGGCCACCCGACCGGGCGATTTCGGTCGATCCTCGAGCTCAGGCGACGGCTTCCGCTTGCGCGCCCGTCCGGGCCCGGCCGCGCCTTCTCGCCAGATCGAGCTTGCCGAGCTTTGTCGACGGATGGTGCTGGAGGCCTATGGTCCGGCTGCGGTTCTGATCAACCGCAAACTCGAATGTCTCTACTCCCATGGACCGATAGACCGCTATCTCAAGGTCGTATCAGGCCGTCCCGTCAATGACGTGATCGCAATGGCGCGGGAGGGAGTGCGTACGAAGCTGAGATCGGCCGTACAGCGCGCGTTGCACGAGAATGCGCGAGTCGTCATGCCCGACTGCCGGACGAAGGGTGGGGTAGGTCCCTCGTCATTCAGCATCGTCGTCATTCCGGCGCCGCGCGACCGCGAAGACCTGTTGCTGGTCTGCTTCGTTGAGGAGCCGGAGCCACAAGTCGGCCGAAACGGCAGCACGGCGGCCGCCGACGTTTCCAGAGTCGTCGAGCTCGAACGGGAACTTGAGGCGACAAAGACCGAATTGCAGAGCGCCTTCCGCAACCTCGAGATCTCGAGCGAAGAACAGATGGCGATCAACGAGGAGGCGCTGTCGGTCAACGAGGAATATCAATCAACGAATGAGGAGTTGCTCGCCTCCAAAGAGGAGCTTCAATCGTTCAACGAGGAACTGAACGCCCTCAACAGCCAATTACAGGAAACGCTCGAGCGCCAACGTACGACCGCGGACGATCTGCAGAACGTGCTTTACAGCACCAAAGTCGCCACGATTTTTCTCGATACGCGCTTCAGAATCCGGTTCTTTACGCCGGCGACGAGAGCGCTCTTTAATGTGATTCCGAGTGACGTCGGGCGCCCGCTCGCGGACCTGCATTCCCTCGCAGCCGACGACGCTCTCCTGAAGGACGCCAAAACAGTTCTCAGGAATCAGACGCCGGTCGAGCGGGAAATCCGGGGCCAGAGCGGCGCCTGGTTCGTTCGCCGGATCATGCCCTACCGCGCCAGCGACGAGAAGGCGGAAGGCGTCGTCATCACCTATGAAGACGTAACCGAACGGCGGAGCACGGCAGAAGCGCTCAGCGCCGCCAAGCGGCAGGCTGAACTGGCGAGCGTCGCCAAATCGCGCTTTCTCGCGGCGGCCAGCCATGATCTGCGACAGCCATTGCAAACGCTCGCCCTGCTTCAAGGCTTGCTAGCCAAGAAGGTGGTCGGGGAGAAGGCCCAGAAGCTGGTCGGGGGAATCGACGAAGCTTTGAGCGCCATGACGGGAATGCTGAATACGCTCCTCGACATCAACCAGATTGAAGCGGGATCCGTAAAGCCTGAAAAGGCCGACTTCCCTGTGAACGACCTGTTTGACCGCCTGCGGGACGAGTTGACGTACCACGCGCAGGCGGCCGGCCTCGCGTTGCGCGTAGTTCCCTGCGCATTGTCCATTCGAAGCGATCTTCGTCTTCTCGAGCAAATGATCCGCAACCTGATTTCGAACGCGCTGAAATATACCCATAGCGGCAAGGTGCTCGTCGGATGTCGTTGTCGACAGGGCAATTTGCGCATCGAGATCTGGGACACCGGGATCGGCATCCCCGAGTCGGAGTTGAAAGCGATCTTCGAAGAATACCACCAAGTGGACAACGCCGCCCGCCAGCGAAGTCGTGGCCTCGGCCTGGGGCTGTCTATCGTTAAGAGTTTGGGCGAACTGCTTGGCCATCCAATCAGCGTGCGCTCGTTGCACGGAAAAGGCTCGGTGTTCTCGATCGAGGTCCCGTTGACTGCAAGTGGCGTTCCCACCGCGCCAGGCCATCGTTCGCGCCCGACGGACGAGGCGCCCGCGCAAACGGCGCGGCACGCTGGAGCGATCCTGGTCATTGAAGACGATCCCGAAGTTCGAGAGCATCTGAAGCTGTTCTTGAACGAAGAGGGCTATGCCATTTCAACGGCCGTCGACGGTCCCGCTGCTTTGGAGGCGGTGGCGCGCGGATTGACGCGACCAGATCTTGTCCTTGCCGATTACAACCTGCCCAATGGTATGAACGGCGTTCAAGTGTCGCAGAGGCTGAGGCAGGAGCTCGAGAGACAAACGCCGTTCATCATTCTCACCGGCGATATTTCGACGGAGACCCTGCGCGATATCGCCCTTCACGATTGCGTTCATCTCAACAAGCCCGTCAAGCTCGGCGAGTTGACGCGCGCGATCGAGAAACTCCTGACCCGACCGCCCGACCCGCACGTCGCACCTCCTCGCCAAGCTCCTGCCGCGCTGAGCGTTTCGGGCGGAGCCAGAATCGTCGTCGTCGACGATGACGACCTGGTTCGTGAGGCGATACGCGCAGTGCTCGAAGACGATGGCCGCGTCGTCGAAACCTATCCAAGCTGCGAGGCGTTTCTCGAGGGCTTTCATTCCGATAGGCCCGCGTGCCTGCTGATCGACGCCTATCTGCCGGCAATGAGCGGGCTCGAACTGCTCGAGAAGCTTCATAGTGACGGTCACAGCTTGCCCGCAATCATGATCACCGGCAACGCCGACGTGCCCATGGCGATTAAAGCGATGAAAGCCGGCGCACTGGATTTCATCGAAAAGCCGATCGGCCGTGAGGAACTCCTCGCAAGTATCGAGCGCGCTCTCGAACTGTCGCATGACTCCGAAAAGTTGTTGGAATGGCGAGCGACAGCAGCGGGTCACCTCGCGGGTCTGACGGCGCGACAGCGCGACGTGATGGAAAGGGTGCTCGCCGGCCAGCCCAGCAAGAACATTGCGGCCGATCTCGGCATCAGCCAGCGCACCGTGGAGAACCACCGCGCCGGCATCATGAAGAGAACCGGGTCGAAATCGCTCCCGGCGCTGGCCCGGTTGGCGCTTCTCGCCACGGGCGGCGCGGAGGCGACAAGCTCCTCAGGATGCACCGGCATTAAGGCGGCTTCCGACCGCGTGGATCGGAGGAAAACTTCTGACGACGCTATCTTGCGGAAAATCGGAAATTGAGCTAAGCTTGCCCGATGAACAGTCCTGCGCCTTGCCTTCCAGGATCGGTGGTTCGCGCCTCCGCGCTGCGAAATCCGGGGAGAAACCGCGAGGAAAAATTTTCTAACGAAAATCCCGTGTAACCCGTTGATAAGTCTAGATTCCGACGAGAGAATCCAAGGAACTTCAACAGTCGTTTCCCGGGGATTCTTAGCCAAACAGCCAGGCTCCAAGAAAAGCCACGGATCGACCGGACCAACATCGCGTCCCGCTGCCGAGAAGGAAGCCAACCGACTCCATCCAAATGCAAAGCTCCTGGCGGCGTCCCAGATTGCCAGTGAACAATATCACGCAGCGTCGGCCTCACCGCCCCGTACAGCCCTCCATTCCGGGAGCGGCGTTCGCGGCGCCCAGATTGTCGGTGAACAGAGCGCGCAGCGTCAGGGCCTTCACCGTCTCGTATTGCGCCTCAAGCGCCTTCATTCCGGGAGCCGTCAGGGTCGCGGCGCCGCTCATGGCGAGTCTCCAGTTTCATGCGACCAGCGCGCGAGATTTCGTGTCGATCGCTTTCAAGAGATCGTTCCATGACTCGACGAACGACTTCGCTCCCGCCGCCTGCAGGTCCGCCCCCAGTTCCGCGAGGTCGACGCCTGCCTTGCTGATTGCGGCGAGCGTGTCGGCGGCGTCGCCTCCGTCTTGGGGCAGCACGCCTTCGAGTTCGCCATGATCGGCGAAGGCCAACAGCGTCTCCTCGGGCATAGTGTTGACCGTGTTGGGGGCTGCCAACGCGCTAATGTAGAGGGTGTCGGGCGCGGCGGGATCCTTTGTGCCCGTGCTCGCGAACAGTAATCGCTGCGCGCGCGCGCCGGCGTTTTCGAGACGCTGCCAGCGATCGGAATCGAGGAGGTCGCGATAGGCGGCGTAGGTCGATTTCGCGACCGCGATTCCGAGACGATCGCGAAACTCGGCGGGCAGCTTGTCCATGGTCGCCTTGTCCCACCGGCTCACGAACAGCGACGCGACAGAGCGCACATCTGGGCTGAGCCCGGCCGCGATCCGCCGCTCCAGCCCGCGCATGTAAGCGTCAACCGAGGCGAGATACTGCTCGCGCGAGAAGAGCAGCGTGACGTTAACGCTCACGCCGCTGAAAATCGTCTCGTCGATCGCCGATAGACCTTCCTTCGTGCCGGGTATCTTGATGAAGAGGTTTGGCCGTGCCGCTTCCGCGTGAAGCGACTTTGCCGCCGCGACCGTGCGCTCGATGTCGTAGGCCAACAGGGGCGACACTTCGAGCGAGACCCAGCCATCGACGCCGGCGGTGCGTTCATGGATCGGCCTGAACAGGTCGGCCGCGCGCTGCAGATCGGAGATCGCCAGTTTGAAGAACAGGTCTTCGCGTGGCAGGCCGCTCTTGGTCAGTGCCCGGATGTCTTGATCGTAAGCCGCGCTCTTCGAAATGGCGTGATCGAAGATCGTCGGGTTGGACGTCAGCCCCGTGACCGACAAAGTGTCGATGTAGCGCTTCAGCGTCCCCGAGTTTAGGAGTTCGCGCGTGATGTTGTCGAGCCAAAGGCTCTGACCAGAGTCGTGCAGCTTCTGTGTCGCTTTCATGGCTGGGCTCCTTTCGATCCGTTCGGCGCGAATGCGGGGCGATCGAGTTCGACGAGGTCGCCGATCCGCTCAACTTGAACGTCTGCCCCCTTGAATTGGCAGTTCCTGAAGAGGTTGAACACACCGACCGCGCCGAAGAGCCGAACGCTCACCACAACCTGGACGGGGCCAACCTTTCCCCGACCGCTGCGATAGCCCAATCTTCGTCGACCCGTTCGACGCTCGAATTTAGGTCGGTGGGGCCGCTCCCCGGTGGCGCGATGGTCAGTTGCTTCGAAAGAGCGGCCTGCGCCCAGGGACGGGCCGGCGATCCTGTTGAGCGACCAAGACGCTTTGAGGCTGCTGTTCCTGCTGGCGCTGAGTAACCTGATCGGGCTTCGTCTGCTCGGGCGAGTGATCCGTATTTGGAGGCGTTTGTTGGTCAGCCATCGGTCTTTCCTTCTTCCACAACCTGGTTGATGATCATGGGCTTGGTTGCTGCGGAGACTTCAACGGGTGGACTGCGCTGGCGCTCGATGCTTGGGCGCTATCGACTTTTACCGATGGGTGAGCGGTCGACGCGGCCCATTGCGCGCCAAACATGCAGGTCATAATGAGCAGATTGACCAGGATGACGTAAATTACGGCGCGGGAATGCAGCGTGGAGACGCCGCCGGGGAGCTTATTGCTCGACGCAACCGAGGGACTGGCCGCAGGCGGTAGCAGCGCGATGAGACGAGTTCGAAACCGTCTCAGGTTCCGGCCGCGTCGGCGGCTGATTCGGGAGCGCTTCGATCAAGGACGTCAATCTCTCCCTGGCGGTTTGCTGCGGCATCCGGGCCAGCTCGGCTGCCTCCCGCCAAGGGTCGAGGTCGAGCCGCGCCAGCGCAGACAGGACGCTGAGCAGCATTCCATTTTTTTCCTCTCCGATATGCGCAAAGAGAAAGGCATCAAACTCCGACTTCGCAGACAAAACCGTCGCAGAATTTTTCATGCCGATCACTAAGTTGTCTTACCCGCGCCGATCGCAAGGAAAGGGGCAATGGGCGCGCGGCAGTTGGCTCGCACTTGACTTATCGCCTGGTCGCTCGCCGCGTCAGACTCGGAATCTACCTACGACGCGGCCAGCAGATGAAGCGATCGAGGTGGACAAACATGTTCGACGCGCACGTTCAATCCGTCCACTGTGACGATTTCAGTTTCGGACCACAAATGTGAACGATCACCCAGTTGCGCGATTTAAGGGAGCGGCAGGTCCGGATGAGTACGCTTTGAATGAAACGCGCTTGTTCGCGCTCCATGGCAGCCGAGCATCGGCCAAACAGGATTTCATGTCTTCTTGAAAAGGCGACCGACGAGGGTCTGCGCATCACCTGGAACTTTTTTCAGATCGTCCTCGCTCTGGAAGCTCTGAGCGTAAATCGTGTAGACATCTTCCGTTCCCGATTGGCCGCGCGGCAAACCAACCATTTTTGGCGACCACCTTGATCCCGCCGATCGGTTTTGTCACCGATCATGCCTCTTCCTCGGGGCTTTGTCTGGGTCAACGCTCTATGGGCTACTGCGACGTCCGGCGCGTCCAGGGGACGGGGCAAATGCTGCATCGGCTCCGACGTCGCGAGGACGCTCGCCGATTGGCGCAAGCCGACGCTTCGGCGCTCGCGTCCGCGATCATGGCGCCGCCAGTTCGAGCGCGAGGCGGTCCTCAGCCGCAGGCATCGCGTGAGTAGTTTCCGAGGGTTGCCGCAGAGCGCCACTGCCCGTATGCGGGACTGTCTAGGCTTCGGATAGCGAATCCGCTACGTCTCAAAAAGTGGCTCGCTGGCGAGGACCTACGGTGATTGGGGGGCTGGGAGTTCAAGCGGAGGATGATCGTCATGGCCAATGCCGAATTCCAATACGCGCCCGGTCAAACAGTACCACATTTGGACGTCTCGGTGATGATTTCGGCGCTGCGTCTTCACCCGGGCGACTTCGAATATACTCATGGCTCGCTGCATCACGTCCCCAGCCGCCATCGTTTCCAGTTCGACCGGTTTGGACGGGTGGCGATCGACGCGGCTTGTGGATGCGCGACGATGACGATTCGGCCCGAGCAGACCGACGAACTGGTCGGAATGTTCAAGACTTGGCGCCGACGACTACTGGATACCTCTCGAGACGAACCGGGAGTTCGCCGCGCACTTCAGCAAACCAAACGCATGGGGCCGACTTATGCGTGAGATCCGGATGGTCTTTCGACGCTTCGTGCGCCTCGAGAATCCCGTCACACTTGCCGTCACGACGGTACCGATGCCGTTGGCGACGCCCGCGGAATAGGCTTGGCTGTCTCGACACTGTGGTCGGTCGATCGCGTCAATCGTCGGGGTCCGCGTTGTCGCGAAAGTTGAGAATGAGTACTAAGGGCCAATTCTGATTGGCCGCCATCGGGTAACCTGCCCAGCGCGAGCTCGTTCAGGTTCGGGCAGGGCTTTCCCAAGCAAGCTGCTCCATTTTCCCCCACTGGGCGTCTGTCATTATGAATTGTTCGGGGACTTAGCTGCCAACCCGGTGCGCACTCAAAGACTGCATGGAGCAATCGTGTATGGCCATCGAAGTGGGCAAATTCAACACATTATTGGCTATCGGTGGCGGGAGTGACATTGCCGCGTCGTCTCCACGTTCGGTGAAGTCGCAATGAGTTTTTGCAGGATTGTTTCGACCGATTCGGTTTGACGGAACAAATCATGGCAGGCGTTGACCCAACCGGGAATGAATTGACGCCTCAGCACCGCATGCTGCACGCCTCGGCGCCGCCCGATTTCCTGGAGTCTGCCCACGAATGGCGGCGCCTGTTTGCGGAAGCTTGGGGAACGTTCTTGCTCGTCGTGGTTGCCGCCGGCGCCGGAGTCGTTGGCGCCCGGAGCAATGGCGCGATCACACTGAGCATGAAGGTAGTGGCGCCCGGCGTCATGGTCATGGCGATTATCTATTTTATGGGAACGGTCAGCGGCGCCCATCTCAATCCAGCCGTCACTCTGGCGTTCGCGGCGCGGCGTAATTTTCCATGGCTCCGCACGCCAGGGTATATCGTGGCGCAGCTCAGCGGTGGAATCGTCGCCGCCTGGTTCCTCCGATCAATGTTCGGCATTGAAGGATTATTGGGTGCGACTACACCAGGCGCGCACATTAGTAATTTCAAGGCATTCGTCATGGAGGTTCTATTGACGACCGGCTTGGTGAGCACGATTCTTGGGACCGCCTCCGGCGCCCGCAATGTCGGTTCAAACGGAGCTCTTGCCGTCGGCGGCTACATCGCATTGGCGGGGCTTTGGGCCGCTCCAATCAGTGGCGCCTCAATGAGCCCTGTGCGTTCGTTCGCGCCTGACCTGATCCGAGGCGATTTGAGCACGGTCTGGATCTATGTTGCAGGTCCCGTGCTGGGCGCCATAATCGCAGTGTGCTTCGAATGGATCCTCAAAGGCCCGCCTACGGCAGCCGGCGACTTGGCGGCGCGCGGGGCGCCGAGGCCCCAGGCGGACGTCGGAAGGCGGATGTAAACGGCGCGCCTCAGTAGACATGTTGGACGCGCACAAATCGCGACGAGCCGCACCTGGACGAATGCTGCGTGTTCCCGCGTACGACGGCGAGCGTCTTCGTCGGCGTTCGCAGGAATCGTAATATCGATGATGGGGTCAGCCTCATCAGGGTCCAAAGATGGTCGTTGTCACATTTTTCCCATCTGAAGAGAAGCCGTCCGGGGCCAACTCTATCTCTGAACCGATTGAGGACTGTCCGTCGGCGCTCGCTGGGCGCGGCAACTGATGGCGCTCGGCTTCGAAGTGAGGCTGACCCCGCCGGCGCATGTAAGGCCGTACGTTCGGCGCAACAAGGATGACGCAGCCGCCTCGGCGGCGATCTGTGAGGCGGCGGGGTCGGCCGGGCCAGCGGTTCGAACCCATGCGCTCGATCGAGAACCAGGCCGAACTGATGCGCCATCGGGGGCGGGAGCTGCCCGCCGGTCAGCCCACTTCGGCGCGAGCGCGTTGCGCGGGCATATGGCCCGAGATCGGCGTGATCGCGCCCCGAGACTGTGCAGTATGCTTGCGGTCGTCAGGGCGCAACCGTACCTAAAAAAGACGACTTTGTCTTTGCCTAAGCCGCATGAACACGCCTGAGGCCTCACCGATGCCTTGTCCGCGGTGGAGGCGGCTTGCGATCGGGCGGCGCGGCGGCGAGGATTTACCATCTGCCGGTCGCCATCGTTGGATCCGGCGAGTTTGCGCCACGCGATCGAGCGCCGCCGCCGCAACACTTAATCCTTTGAACAGCGGGCGGTTGAACAGAACGCGTGCTTGCGCACCAGAACCGGCACATAATCGAATGCGTAGATTCCGATTCTTTTGCTGTCCTCATCGCCTGATAAACACTGTGTCGTTCAACCTTCGTGCTCTACGTGAGTGGCCGCACGCGGTCGTGGAGGTATGGGACGGAGAAGGCGATGACGAGCACGGCAGTTTGTGGGTCCGGCGCCCCAATGCGATCGGACGTCGTCGCGTACATTGCCCGTTTGCGCGCCTTTGCCATCATGCTCGTTGGCGATCATCACCGCGCCGACGATCTTGTGTGCGACACGATCGCGCAAACCTTTACCGCAGTGAACCTGCTTCCTACCGGGGTTGACCTCAAGGTTCAAATGTTCGCCGCCCTGCATGGACTCCACTACAGTGCGCTGCGCTCGTCGACCGAGGGGTCGGCGCAACCGCGCAAATCACCGTCGAGCAATAAGGATGGTCTCGAGTCAGACGAACTCCTCCACATTTTCGGCCGCCTCTGCGACGAGCGGCGGGAAGCGTTGATCCTGACGATCGCGAGCGGCCTGTCATACCAGCAGGCGGCCGAGGTATGCGGATGCCGGATTGCCGTGATCAAAAGCCGGGTCTCGGAGGCGTGGCTCGAGATATCGCGGGCTTTGACTCCCCCGGGAGCCAAATTGGGCAACCTCCTATCTTAACAACCGAATCGCCGTAAAGAAGACCGTCTTGCGCGGGACGTCCGAACGGAGATCGAGATTGCTGGCGGCTTAAGCCTGAAGGGAATCGTGGAGCGCCGCACGGCTGATGTGACACCCAAACAGGCTCAACCAGCCACCCCTTGTCTATTGCCGTGCGCGTTTGGGACCATCGTTTGCGCAGATCAAGCAACGACTTACAATAACCGCGAAAGGCGCCGCGTTTGGTCTCCTCGCCCGAGTCAGTGGCTTATTGCCTCCTCCGTTGCCGATACGCCGGTCGCTTGCACCCTTGCCGTGGCTGGGCTGGCGATGACGCCTCTGCCCTTGCCGGCGGTCGCGAGCGTACTCGGTGGGTGCGGTCGTTTTTGCTTTTCTTACGGACGTTGTGAAAGTCCCTTGTTTCGCAGCCTTTGCCTCGCTTGAGCGAGCGGCGCCGCCGGTTCCCAGGTCCAAGTCGACGCCATCAACAAGTACGCGCGGGTCTGATTTCTCGAGACGCCCGCGCTGCTGTGCCCCGATAACGGCTCTCGAGCGTAGGTAGTTTCCGAGGGCGCCATTCGCGGTCAACAGACGAGTATGATCTTTTCGTCCGAGGGCAGCCGAAAGCGCTTTCCCAATCTTGGCCGGTGGGAAAAAAGGCCGCGCAGGGTTGTCGTCTCCCTAAACGTCGATTGTGTCGGCCAGGGCGCGTTCGACGACCGTTGAAAAGTCCCAATCGTTCCCGGCTCAGCCCATCCCTCGGAGGCGGACATTGTCAAATCTAGGCTTGACGGCCGAGCCCACGATCGCAACGCGCCGCCTGCTTGGATTCTCCCGGAAGGCGTCGCCATGGGATAGCGAGCAGCCGATCCGCGAGGAATTGTTCAGCGTTGAGCGCCTCGAGGCGCATGCGAAGAGTCTTGCAGTCGCGCAGTCGGTCGCTTCCCGTCCGACCCGCGGCCTGCCTTTGGCTGCCCGACTTGCCGACAATTCCACGGTCCTCCTGTCGGCCTATGGATCGATCGTGAGGGCGATTGACGACGGGCGCCAGATCACGCCGGCGGGAGAGTGGCTGATCGACAATTTTCATTTGGTGGAAACGCAGATCCGTCAGATCAGCACTGATTTGCCGCCGGGCTACTACCGCCAGCTTCCGAAACTCATCATCGGTCCGTTCGCGGGTTATCCCCGCGTTTTCGGCATGGCGTGGGCGTTTGTCGCGCACACCGACAGCAGCTTTGACTCCAAAATCCTGGTTTCCTACGTCAAGGCGTATCAGCAGGTTCAACCCCTCACCATCGGGGAACTTTGGGCCGTATCGATAACGCTGCAGATCGTCTTGATCGAAAATCTGAGGCGGCTTGCGCATCAAATTACATCTAGTCGCGACGCTCGCCATGAGGCGGATCGCCTTGCGGATCGCCTGCTTGGCGTGAGCGGGCGCGCCCCGGAACCGGCGTCTGCCGTTTTCGCCGGGCGTGGCGCGCAACCCCTTTCCGAGGCCTTCGCGGTCGAACTGGTACATCGCCTACGCGATCAAGATCCGAAGCTCACGCCGGCGCTGGCCTGGCTCGACGAACGGCTCGCGAAACAGGGTCTGACCGCGGATTCGGCCGTGCGGGGGGTGCATCGCAGCCAGGGCGCCGCGAACGTGACCGTCCGTAACATCGTGACGAGCCTGAGGGTGATCGCCGAGGTTGATTGGCAGGTCCTGTTCGAACGCTATTGCCTTGTCGACGACGTCCTGGCCTCAGGGTGCGCATTTCACGACATGGATTTTGCGACCCGCAACCTGTACAGAAGCGCGGTCGAAGGCCTGGCGCGGCGATCAGACCACGACGAACTCGAGATCGCGCGCCTCGCCGTCGCGGCGGCGCACGCGCCCCATGCGTCTTGCGAACCTCGGGAGCAATTGCGGCGCAGCGACCCCGGCTACTATTTGCTCGCCGGGGGACGGCGCGACTTCGAGGGTTCGGTTGGCTCTCGCGGCTTTCGAGGCTGGCCCGCGCGCGTCAATGCAAGACTTAAGTTCGACGCTTACGCGACGGCAATTGTCGCGGCGTCGGCGATCGTTCTGGCGGCGCCGCTGATCGCCCTGGCCAGCTTGGGCCTCGGCTCAGTTCAGTTCGCAATACTCGCGGTTCTCGGCGCCATCTCCGCGACCGACGCGGGTGTAGCGCTCGTCAATCGGGGGGTCACACTTTTCGTTGGCCCTGTCCCGTTGCCGGGCCTCCACCTTCGCGACGGCGTTCCCGAATTGTTGCGTACGCTGGTTGCGGTGCCGACGCTCTTGACCACGCCTGAAGACATCGCGGAGCAGGTAGAGCGGCTCGAAATCCATTATCTGGCCAGTCCCGAAGGCGATTTGCACTTTGCTCTGTTATCCGATTGGATGGACGCAGAAGGCGACCGAACGGAGGGCGATGCGGAACTGGTCGCTATCGCACGCGATGGCATTGAGCGCCTCAATCGACGTTATGGCCCCGCGCCAGCGGGCCCGCGCTTTCTCCTTCTGCACCGTCGGCGGGTCTGGAACGAAAGTGAAAGGCGCTGGATTGGCTGGGAGCGGAAGCGGGGCAAACTTCATGAATTGAACCGACTTCTCCGCGGGGCCACGGACACCACCTTCATCGACATGGATCGCGTAGCGCCCTCGCTTCCGCGAAACGTCCGATATGTCGTCACCCTGGACTCGGACACGAGGCTGCCGCGCGACGCAGTTCGACGGCTCATTGGCAAGATGGCGCATCCGCTCAACCGCCCACGTCTTGACCCGGAGCGCAACGCGATCGTGGAAGGCTATGGGGTCCTTCAGCCGCGGGTGACACCCTCGCTCCCCCACGGCGGCGAAGGTTCACTTTTCCAACGTGTCTTTTCGAGTTCCAGCGGCATCGATCCTTATGCGGCGGCCGTTTCTGACGTCTACCAGGACATGTTCTGCGAGGGCTCATACGCAGGAAAAGGTATCTACGATGTTGACGCGTTCGAGAGCGCGCTCTCGGGCCGAACTCGGGACTCGACATTACTGAGCCATGACCTGTTCGAGGGAACTTTCGCGCGCGCGGGCTTCGCCTCGGATGTCGAGGTCGTCGACGATTTTCCTTCGCGATACGATCTCAGCGCCAGGCGTCACCACCGCTGGGCGCGCGGAGACTGGCAACTCCTGCCCTGGATTATCGGTTTCGCCGGCAATGGCGGCTGCGCGTCGGTCAAGGACGAGCTTCCGCGGATCGGTCGCTGGAAGATGATCGACAACCTGCGCCGGACGCTCAGCGCGCCCGCGTGCCTTCTGGCGTTGGCGGCGGGCTGGATGCTTCCGCTTGAACCCGCGCTCGTCTGGACGACGTTCGCGCTCGCGACCATTATTCTGCCAAGTCTCATACCTGTGATCTCGGCGATTCCGGGCCGCCGTCCAGGTGTGCCGCTGTCTGGGCATTTGCGAGCGCTTGGGAAAGATCTCCGCCTCGCTGTGACATTGTCAGCGTTGAATATTACGTTTTTGGCGGATCAGGCCTGGTCAATGGGTGACGCCATCGTGCGGACGCTCTGGCGGCTTTTCGTCAGCCGCCGACATCTGCTCGAGTGGACTCCCGCGGCGCAGGTCGCGGCAGCAAAGCGTCTCGATCTCCAGGGGTTCGCCGTCCGAATGTCGGGAGCGTTTGTCCTCGTGGCGACGGCGCTCCTTCTGACGCTCCTTTTCGGGCAAGGAGGTTGGCCGATTGCCGCACCGTTCATGGCGCTGTGGCTGATTTCGCCCGCTGTAGCGCGTTACGTCAGCCTCCCTCCGCTCGCCGATGCGGCCGCGAAGCTTTCGGAAGCCCAAACGCTGTCCCTCCGTCAAACCGCGCGCCGGACCTGGCGATTCTTCGAAATGTTCGTGACGGCGGACGACAATATGCTCCCTCCGGACAACTTTCAGGAAGACCCCACATCCCAGATCGCCCATAGAACCTCACCGACCAACATCGGATTGTATTTGCTTTCCGTCGTCTGTGCGCGCGACTTCGGTTGGATTGGCACGGCCCAGACCATCGATCGGATGGAAGCGACCCTTGCGACGATGGCTCGCATGTCGCGCTTTCGCGGCCATTTCTACAATTGGTACGACACTCGCGATCTCAGGGAGCTCGAGCCGAAGTATATCTCCTCCGTCGACAGCGGTAATCTGGCCGGACATCTCATCGCGGTCGCCAATGCCTGCAAAGAGTGGCGGCTATCGCCGATGGCCGCGGCGTCGCGTCGGGCCGGAATCGCCGACGTCCTCGCTCTGACCGCCGAACACGCCGTCGACTTGCGTCTTGGCCGCCGGACTTAGACGGTGACGCCGCGCCAGCTCGATGACTCACTGGCCGCCATGGCCCGCACGCTTGCGAGCGCCTCGCTGTCCGAAGACATGCTCACGACCGAGTTATCGGAGCTCGCCGTCAAGGCGGCGGCCATGATCGACATCGCGAGCGCAATCGCCCTCGAGCGGAGCGATGGGAGCGGATCGGATCTCTTGTACTGGGCGCGCGCGACCCTGGCCGCTATCGAGGCGCATCGCGAGGATCATAAGAATTCGGCCGGGACGGCCGCTTCCCGCGAGGCGCGGCTGCTCGTCCTGGAGGACGCCTTCCGCGCGATGGCGATGGCGATGGACTTTGGCTTTCTCTTCGATCGCTCGCGCCAATTG